>CAZCQP010000042.1:0-26189 GCA_964500895.1 uncultured Eubacteriales bacterium
TTTATTATTTGGCTCAAATTGTTGTTAATATTTTATCAAAATTTAAGCAAACATTGTTAAATTATTATTTTAACAATATGCAATTTGTATATATTTCTAATTGACATATTGTTAAATTTATAGCAAATGTACAATGTCATAAAAAGAGGTGCTGGCTTTTACGCCAACACCTTCAAATTTTTTCTTTATATGTTGCTTACATTTTATCCGGCGCTCCAATGCCCAAAAGGCCAAGGCCGGTGGCCAACACGTGCTTCACTGCAAACACCAGCGCCAAACGGGCTTTTTTGGTGTTTTCATCGCTGCAAAGTACGGTGTTGTCGTGGTAGAACTTATTAAAAGCTTGGGCCAGCTGCATCACAAACCGGGTGACCACAGACGGCTCATACTTATCCGCAGCTTCCTGCACTTTATCCCCAAAAATGTTCAACAGTTTGGCCACTTCAAAGGAAGCTTCGTCTGTGAGCTGGGTATAATCCACATCGGAAAAGTCTGTCACACCCGCTTTGGCCAACACACTGGCAGCCCGGGCATGGGTATATTGCACGTAAGGCCCGGTTTCGCCGTCAAAGCTTAACACCCGTTGGAAAGAGAAGGTGACATCTTTGATGCGGTTGTTGTACAGGTCATTAAAAATAATGGCCCCAACGCCCACTTGTTTGGCCACGGCTTCTTTGTTTTCCAAGTTGGGGTTCTTTTCATTGATGATGTCCAAGGTGCGGCTAATGGCTTCGTTCAGCAAGTCTTCCAGAAGGATAACGTTGCCTTTTCTTGTGGATAACTTGCCGCCTTCCAAATTCACCAACCCAAAGGGGATGTGTACCATGTCTTTGGCCCAGTCATAGCCCATCAATTCCACCACTTTAAACCATTGGGTAAAATGCATGGACTGCTCAAAGCCCACCACGTACAAAGATTTCACAAAATTGTAGGTGCGTTTGCGGTAAAAGGCAGCGGCAATGTCCCGGGTGGGGTAAAGGGTGCCGCCATCCCGGCGCAAAATAAGGCAAGGGGGCATGTTGTAAGGCTCCAGGTCCACAATCATGGCCCCTTCGCTTTCCACCATGATGTCTTTTTCCTTTAATTCTTCCACCACAGCATCCATTTTATCGTTGTAAAAGCTTTCCCCGGTGTAGTGGTCAAATTTAATGTTCAGCATCTTGTAAACCCGGTTAAATTCCACAAGGCTAATGTCTACAAACCATTTCCACAGGGAAAGGGCTTCTTCATCGCCCTCCTGCATTTTCACCAGCCAGGCCCGGGCATCATCTTCAAGGGAAGGGTTCGTTTCCGCCTCTGTATGAAAGCGCACGTACAGCCGGTTCAGCTCAGGAATGCCTTTTTCCTCGATGTCCTGCTTGTTGCCCCAGTTTTTGTAGGCTACAATCATTTTGCCAAACTGGGTGCCCCAGTCGCCCAAATGGTTGATGCCGATGCTGTTGTAACCCAAGAAGTTGTAAATGTTATATAAAGCCTGTCCAATCACGGTGGTGCGCAGGTGGCCGATGTGGAAGGGCTTGGCGATGTTGGGGGAGGAGTAGTCAATGGTCACTGCCTGGTTTTGGCCAATGTCCCGGCGGCCAAAGTTTTCTTTTTCCACCAGCACGTCAGACAGCACAGACTTCACAAAAGCCCCTTTATCTAAATAAAAGTTTAAATACCCGCCTTCAATTTTCATCTCAGACACAAAGTCCGGCTTTTCCACGGTTTCTAAAAGCATTTGGGCAATGACCGGCGGGGCTTTGCGCAATGCTTTAGAAAGCCGAAAGCAGGGCACGGCATAGTCACCTTTGTCTGGGCTAGGGGGAACTTCCACCGTTACGTCAAAGGCGGCTTCTCCTTCCGTAGCCTGTAACGCCTTTAAGACAGCGTTAGACAGTTCTGTTTTAATATCCATGTTTTCATTTCCTTCCTATTCTTATCTTTCGTTTGGTTATTTTTTAAGGTATAAACAACTGAATGGCACCTGGCAGACACTGGATGTTCACCGGCAGGTTAGGTCCGGCTTCGCCATCCAAATCCGTGCCCAGAAACATGCAGGGGGTGTCCTCTAAAGGTTCCACCTGAAACTGCTTGTCCCGAATGTAAACCACCCGGTCATCTTCTAAGTGTTCCCCCGACAGCACTTTTACAAACACCAAAGGCAGCTCTAACAAGGGCATTCCACGAAACGCCACAAAGTCCAGGTAGCCGTCTACCACAGAGGCACCGGGGGCCAGTTTATCAAAGCCACCTGCACCGGAAGAATTCAACACACAAAAAAAGGTAAATTTGTCTTCAATGGTGCGTTGGGCCGTTTGAATCTTTAGCCCCACAGGCACAAAATTGGGCAGCTGTTCCACCCCTTTTAGATAGTAGGCCAGCTTTCCAAAGGTGTTTTTAGCCCATAAATCCGTGCTTTGAGATATGCCAGAAAACAGCCCGGCAGCACAGACGTTTATGAAATAATGGTCGTTCACCTGACCAATGTCTATAGGCATCACCCGGCCACGGGCAATGAGCGCCGCCGCTTTGGCGTGGTCTTGGGGAATGGCGAAGTGGGTGGCAAAGTCGTTGGCTGTTCCCGAAGGAATAATGCCCAAGGGAACGTGCACACCGTTTGCAAGCATGGCGTTTACCCCACGGCTAATGGAACCATCACCGCCGCAAATGACCACAGCATCATAATGCTTGCTGTGCATTTTGGCAATGTGGTTTTCAATGTCCCCGGGTTGTTGGCTGCGGAACACATGCACTTCATAACCCCCGGACTGCAATGCGCCAATGCAGGCGTCCAGGTTACCGGGAAAAGTTCTATCCCCGGCCAGGGGGTTGTAGAGGAGTTTCAGCTTTTTCATCACTTTCATCCTTGCGCAGCAAAAAAGGGTTTGCCGCAATATGTTTCCATTACAATAGCATAACCCACGGGCTTATTCAAGGGTTAAAAGGGAAATTTCATCACCATGGCCAATTCATTTAATAATTTGGAAAAAACAAACTGCACAAGCAGCAGCAAGCACCCAGTGAAGCAGGCAATGTTTAATATCCGAGCCTGGTACGGCTTGTCGTCGGGGTTTATAAACATTTCCGCCAGAATCTGAATGCAGGAAATAATAAAAATTTGCCCAATTAAAATCATAAAATCCCGCATCTTTCCGCCCCCCCTTTATTGGGTATATTTGTATTATGACTATGTATATGTTATAATAAATACAATAATACAAATAATAGTGGAATCCCTTTCATTTAAAGGAGTTGTGTGAATGATGAAGCGTTTTTTAAAAGGGCTTGTGTTTTGTGCCGGTATGCTTGCCATTCCGGCGGCACTGAACCACTTAATTTTTAAACTGGCAGATAAAAAAGAAAAGACCCCGTATAAAGAAGGGGTGTATAAGTGGCGGTATGGGAACGTGCGCTATGTGGTGGCCGGAACAGGAGACCCTGTGCTTTTAATCCACGGCATTGGGGTGGGTTCCAGTTTAATGGAATGGGAAAAGAACCTGGGCCGGCTTTCGGCCAAGTACAAGGTGTATGCCATAGACCTGCTGGGTTTTGGCCATTCCGATAAGCCCAACATTTCCTACAGCGCATATTTATACATTACCCTCATCAATAACTTTATACGGGACATTATTGGCCGGCGCACCCACATCATTGCCAGCTCGAATGCGGGGGCCTATGCGGTGATGGCCTACGACTTCGAGCCCTCCAACTTTAACAAGCTTTTGTTGGTGAGCCCCACAGGGGTAGGGGTTACGCCCATGCCTACCCATCAGAACGTGTGGCAGCGCTGGGTGTGGGAATCCCCCATTGTAGGGACGGCCATGTACAACCTGTTGGCTTCTAAGGCGTATATCCACTGGTTTTTGCGGAAGTTTTGCTTCCAAGAACCCCAAAACGCCAAGCTTAACGATGGGGTGATTTACAACATGGCCCATGTTGGCGGCCCCAATGCCCGTCTGCCCATTGCGGCGTTTATGACCAACTTCCTCAACGTGCCCATCGAGCATGTGTTGCCCCATATTGACATTCCCGTCCATTTGGTGTGGGGGGATGAAAATGAAATCAATCCCATCCGCAATGCACAAGCTTTTATGGATTGCCGACCCAATACCCAGCTAAGCATTTTCCAGGGGGCCAAGTTGTTGCCCCATTCGGAAAGCCCAGGGAAGTTTTATCAAATTTGCAGAGAATTTTTTGGTTAATAATTTGGGGGAACTTTTTCGAGAAAAAGTTCCCCCAAACCCCCTTAAAAAGCTTTTTCTTTAAATGCCGCTTAGCGGCATTTAGCTAAGTTTTTGCACCGCTTTTTTCAAAAAGCGGTTGGGGTTCGGGGCAAAGCCCCGAGGTTTTAATCTATTGACAAAACAAGAAACCGTGATGGTTCAAGTTACATGCCATCACGGTTTTTTTGTTTAGCGAATTTCAGTAATGCCTTGCATATAAGGCACCAGCACTTCTGGGATTTTTACAGACCCGTCTGCCTGTTGGAAGTTTTCCATAATGGCGGCGGTGGTACGGCCTACAGCCAATCCGCTGCCATTTAAAGTGTGTACATACTGGGCTTTATCTTTGGCACCGTCTTTGTAACGAATACCCGCCCGGCGTGCTTGGTAGCTTTCAAAGTTACTACAGCTGGAAATTTCCACATACCGGTTGTAACTAGGCATCCACACTTCCAGGTCATAAGTCATGGCAGAGGAGAAGCCCAAGTCCCCGGCGCACAGCTTCACCACACGGTAGGGTAGGCCAAGCAGCTTTAAAATGTTTTCCGCATTGGCAGTCAGTTCTTCCAGCGCTTCATAAGACTGTTCCGGCTTTGTGAACTTCACCAGCTCTACCTTGTTAAACTGGTGCTGACGAATAAGCCCACGGGTGTCCCGCCCGGCAGAACCGGCTTCGGCACGGAAGCAGGGGGTGTAAGCACAATGGCTAATGGGCAGCTTGGTGCCGTCCAAAATTTCTTCCCGGTACATGTTGGTCACAGGCACTTCCGCTGTGGGCACCAAGAAGTATTCAGTGCCTTGCACTTTGAAAGCATCTTCTTCAAATTTAGGCAGCTGGCCGGTACCAATCATGCTGCGGCGGTGCACCATAATAGGAGGGAACACTTCGGTGTAGCCGTGCTTGTCCACATGGGTGTCCAGCATGAAAAACATGATGGCCCGTTCAAGCCTGGCCCCTAAACCTTTGTAAAAAGTGAACCGTGCCCCGGTGGTTTTTCCGGCTGTGGCTGCATCTAAAATATCCAGGCTTTCACCCAGCTCCCAGTGGGGTTTGGGTTCAAAAGAGAAGGTGGTGGGTTCGCCCCATTTGCGCATTTCCTGGTTGTCTGCATCGCTTGCACCAGAGGGCACGCTGGGGTTAGGCGCATTGGGCACGCCCAGCAAAAAAACTTCAATGGCGTCATCTATTTCTTTCAATTCCGGCTCCATCGCCTTGATGCGGCCAGAAAGCACCTTCATTTCTTCAAACACTGCCGTTACATCTTGCCCGTTCTTCTTCATTTCCGGCACTTTTTTAGAAACGGCGTTCTGCTCGCTTTGCAGTTCTTCCAGTTGTTTAATGAGCGCCCGGCGGGTTTTATCCATCTCCAAAAACTTATGCAGCTCAAAGTCTTTGTTGCGTCTGGAAAGCCGCTGCTTCACATCTTCAAAATTACTGCGCAGCTCTTTTACGTCCAGCATGTCCACATCTCCTTTAAATAAATGCATTTGCATCATTATATCACAACAAGTGCAGAATGCAAGCCTTGTCCACGGCCATTGTTGCGTAGAGCGGCACACTATGTCCCAACAATTATGTTGCGCAATCGTTGTGTTTAACTCTATGCAAACGCTACAGCTTGTCCTGTTTGTGGTGTTCAACTCTACGTATATGTCTTTATGTATAAACTTTCCCCAATCAAGCCAAAATAAACCATTCCTATAAAAGAGTGATGAGCAAAGATTGGAAAGTGGTGAGAACGTTTTGGACATCAGCCCCAATTTAAATACCAACATGGAAGCCATGCAAGCCATCTTTTCAGACTGTGGAGACTTTGTTGCACGCACATTTCCCGTGGGCAACGACAAAAGCCTATGGCTGGGCATTCTGTATATAGACATGCTGGCCAGCAGGCAGGACGTTGAAGAAACCATTATGCACAGCCTAATGCTGCGTTTCGACACCGCCAGTATGCTAAAACTGCCACCGGAAGAACTGCAAACCGCTGTGAAAGATTGCGCCCTCACCATGGCAGAAGTGCAGGAAACGGCAGACACCGATGCCATAAGCCTGGCCATTATGACCGGGGACACGGTGCTTTTTATAAACGATTGCACCAAAGCGCTGGTTGTTTCAACAAAGGGGTTCCCCAACAGAGGCATCCCCACAGCAGAAACCGAGGTGGTGGTGCAAGGTTCAAAGGAATCCTTCAACGAAGTGTTCCGCATGAGCAGCGCCCTCATTCGGCGCAGAATTAGGGACACCAACTTAAAGCTTATCCAGCTAGAAGTGGGGCGGAGAAGCCGCACAAACGTGGGTGTAATGTATTTAAAAGATGTGGTGCGGCCACAGATTTTAGAAGAAACTTTGTTCCGCATTAAAAACATTGACATTGATGCCATTTTAGACAGCGGCAACATTGAGCAGTTTATTGAAGATGACTGGATTTCACCTTTTCCCCAAGTGCAGGTGACGGAACGGCCAGACCGTGCCGCCGCCGCCATTTTGGAAGGGCGCATTGTGATTATTGTGGACAATTCCCCCTTTGTGCTCATTGTGCCGGTAACCCTGAACGCCATGCTTCAGGCTTCGGAAGATTATTACCAGCGGTGGGAAATCATGTCCCTCATTCGGCTGTTGCGGTACGGGGCAGGCTTTCTGGCCCTTGCTCTGCCGGCTTTGTACATGGCCATGGCGGTGTACCATCCCTCTATGCTGCCCACGCTGCTCACCTTAAAAATGGCAAGCGCACGGCAATCGGTGCCTTTCCCAGCGGTGGTTGAGATTGTGTTAATGGACGTGGCCTTTGAGCTGCTTCGAGAGGCAGGCATTCGGTTGCCCGGTGCCATTGGCAACACCATCGGCATTGTAGGGGGCTTAATCATTGGCCAGGCGGCAGTGGAAGCCGGATTGGTTAGCCCTATTGTGGTCATCATCGTGGCATTAACCGGCATTTGTGGTTTTGCCATTCCCAGCATCACCTTCACCAACGCCAGCCGCCTTTTAAAATATGTGCTTATTTTTACCACAGCGGTTTTAGGGTTGCTTGGTTTCTGGCTGGGGCTCCTGGCTATTCTTATCCACCTGGTCAGCCTGAAAAGCTTTGGCATTCCCTACATGTTTCCCTATGCGGCAGGGGACTTAAACGGCTACACAGACTTTAAAGATTCTCTCATTCGCCTGCCACTGTTCCTAATGAAGAAAAGACCGGTATTTGCAAACCCAAGCCAGCAAACCCGCATGAATATGCCCAAGACGGGAAATTCGCATAAAAGGGAGTAAACAGAATGCTTTCATTAAACGATAAGATTTCGCTAAGGCAATTGCAAGCCCTGCTGGTGCTGGACATTTTAGGGGCAGGGGTCATTGTGCTGCCCCGCCGGGCAGCTATGTTTGCCGGGCAGGACGGCTGGCTGATCATTGTGGCTGCCACAGGGTTGGCCATGGTGGCCATGTTCCTCATTGCATCCGTAGGAAGACAATGCCCGGACAAAAGCTTTGTGGAACTTTGCGCTCGGTTGTTGTCAAAGCCAGTGGCTGTGCTTTTCGCCCTGGGTTTTGTGGTTAAAATACTCATTGGCATTGCCATGGAAATTCGCTTTTTTACGGAAATCATCAAGCAAACCATGCTGCCCAACACCCCGTTTTTTATTATTTACACAACCATCTTGCTGCTTTCGGCTTATGCGGCGGCCAAAGGTTATGAAACCCGTGCCCGTATGGCAGAAGTGTTGCTGCCCATTGTGTTTATTCCTCTGGGCATTGTGTTTGCCTTTGCCGCCATGGACGTGGACTTTACAAACCTGATGCCCGTTTTTTCCACCCCTGCCAAAACCTTGGGGTGGGGGGCTTTGTTTTCCGGCCTGTCTTTCACGGGCATTGAATACGTGCTGTTGGTTTACCCCTATTTACAGCGGCCCAAACACGCCAGAAACTCCGCCGTTGTGGCGGTGGGCATTATCGGTGCAGTCATGACGCTCATTACACTGGTGACGATTGCCAAATTTGGCCCGCTTGAAGTGCAACGGCAAATGTGGCCGGTGCTGGAAATGATGGACGTGACCGATTTTCCCGGCTCCTTTATCGAACGGCAAGATGCCCTCATCATCAGCTTTTGGATTGTCTCTGTTTTCGCCATGGTGAACGCCGGTTTATTTTTTTCTTCCTTATTACTAAAGGACGTTTTTAATAAAGGCCGGCATTCCATGTACATCATCATTTGCATTCCACTGGTGCTTTTGCTTACCGCCTTGCCCCAAAACATGGGGCAAGTTTGGCGCATTATGGACGTGGTATACATCACTTTTGGAGCTGTGTACATGGTGGGGTTGCCTGTGCTGCTGGTGCTGATGGCAAAAATAAGGGGGGTGGACCGGAGATGACAAAGCGAAGTGTATGTGTTTGTGTATGGCTAGTCACGTGCCTGTTAACGGGCTGCTGGGATAAAATTGAGCTGGAAAACCGGGGCTTTGTTAACGCCATGGCCATTGATGCCTATACAGAAAAGCCCAAAGATGCCGTCACCTTAAAAGGGGCGCAAATGGAGGAAACACCCCGACTGTTGCTGCATTTATCGTTGCCCAACTTAGAGGCGTTTTCCAAAGGCGGGGCGGAAGAAAAGCAGTCTGTGAAAACCGCAGCTGCCGCCACGTTGCCCCAGGCCATGGGCTTAATTGATTTAAGCACCAGCCAAAAACCTTACTTCGGCCATACCAAAGCGGCTGTGTTTGGGACAGGGTTACTGGAGCAGGAAGGCTTGTTTCGGGAAACCATAGATGCCCTTGAACGAAACCGGGAAGTTGGCCGGAAAATCATGGTGTTTGCCACCGATGGCCAGGCGGAAAAAATACTTTCTTCTGAAAGCCCCGGCGAACCCATCGTAGGCATGTTTTTGGCCGATTATTACAAAGACGAAGCGGAACGTTCCTCCCTAAGCTATAAGCTGGACTTGCAAAGCCTCATTGGCACTTTGGGCAGCGAAGGGGATGCGCTAATCCCCAAAATTGGCCTACAAGAAGAACAGCTAAGCCTTGCAGGGGCGGCCATTATGAAAAACTTTAAGCTGGTGGGCTGGCTGAACGACCGGCAAACCAGGGGAATGCTTATGTTAAAAAGCCAGGGGAAGGGGGCCCAATTAAGTTTGCCTTATGCACGGGAAGCAGAGGAAATCATCATGCCTGTGCGCATTAACAAATTTAAATGTAAGCTTTCTTTTTCGGAAGAAAATGGGCGGGTCCTCTGTCATGCCACCGTGAAGGCATCAGCGGCGGTAGAAGGCTTCAGCTACGGCAACCAGGCGTTACAGCAGGATGAAGAAGGGCTGGCGCTGCTGGGCAATGCAGCTGCCCAAGCCATTACCCAAGACATGACCATGGCCTTTGACATGCTACAAAGCAAAGGGGTGGATGGCCTGGGGCTGTGGGAAATGCTACGCAAACATGCGCCCCAACTTTATAAACAGGTGGAAAATGACCGGGAAACCACCCTGAAAATGCTTGTTTTTAGGCCAGAGGTAAAGGTAACCATTACCGGTGCTGGGTCTGTAAATTAATTAATTTTTGGTATAAAAAAAACCCTGCTGGAAACAATAGGAATATAAGGGAAAGGGATGATAAAATGTTCAAAAAGTATGCCATGACCATGCAACAATGGGTGAAAAAAGAGCGGTATTTTTTGTTAGCTGCACTGCTGGCGGGGGTGTGCACCACGGGTGTACTGGCAGCCACAAAAGCCTATGCGGAAACAACCCAAAAGCATATTGCCCAGGGTTTAATTCGGTTTCATGTACGGGCCAACAGCAATTTACCGCAAGACCAGCGATTAAAACTGGCCGTAAAAGATAAAATTCTGATGCGGTTTGAAAGCGAACTGCAACAAATAGACAGCATTGAAGAAGCCAAAGAAGTGATGTTTCTGCGGCTGGACGACATTGAGCAGGTGGCGCGGGAAGAAATTCGCCGCCAAGGGTATGACTACCCGGTAACCGTCAGCCTTAAAACAGACTATTTTCCCACACGGCAATACGGGGAACTGCAATTCCCCCCAGGGGCCTATGAAACGCTGGCGGTAGACATTGGCAACGGCAGTGGGCAAAACTGGTGGTGCGTGGTATACCCGCCCCTATGTTATGTGGATGTTACCCAAAAAGAAGTGACCGAGGAAACCAAGGCACAATTAAAGGAAAATTTGCCCCCGGAAGAATACGAGCTGGTGGCGTTAAGCCACACCTCGGAAGAAAAGAATAACCTGGATGTAAAGATAAAATTTAAAATTGTAGAGTGGTGGCAGCAGCAAAAGATGAAGCAAACCAAGATTGCCGCCAAAACAAGCTAGAACCATAAAAAAACAGCCTAACCGCTGTTTTTTTATTGCGTGGGGAACTGGTTGCCAGCAAGTGCTTTGCAAATGCTGCCAAAACGTAAAATTCATTTGTTATACGGTCACCTGATATGGTATAATAAGCACCAAAAGCAACAATGAAGGGACGTTTTTATGAAGATTATTGAACCAAGCTTTGAATGGCTGGATAAACCAGACGGAGAAGCCATGCTGAAAAGACTGGAAACCGCCGGGCGTGTGTGTTATAAAAGTGAAGCCAATGTATCCGACCATTCTGCAGCCGGGTTTATTGGCGGACTTTTAAAGCACGGGCACGAATCGGTGATAGAGCATGAAAAAATAACAGTGAAAATTGTTTGTGATAGAGGGGTCACCCACGAGCTGGTGCGTCACCGCATTGCCAGCTACAGCCAGGAAAGCACCCGGTACTGCAACTACGCCAAAGATAAGTTTTCCAATGAAATTACGGTCATTAAGCCCTGCTTTTGGCTGGAAGACAGCCCCCAGTACAAGCTGTGGGAAGCAACCATGGCCCATACAGAAGGGGCGTACATGGCCCTTATTGAAAGCGGCGCAACGGCTCAGGAAGCACGTGCTGTGTTGCCCAACAGCCTGAAAACAGAGATTGTGGTAACCATGAACTTGCGGGAATGGCGGCACTTCTTTAGGCTACGCACGGCACCGGCTTCCCACCCCCAAATGCGTGAAGTGGCCCTTATGCTGCTTAATGCCTTTAAAGAAGCACTGCCCGTCATATTTGTTGATATTTTGCCGGAATAGATGATTAAAAATATATAAAAATCATGCGATTTCCCTTGAAATGAAACACATTTAATGGTAAACTTTATACACTTATAACAGCACGTGTATAAAGGCTGTGCTGTTTGTAAGATGCATCTTTTATCAGTGCATCATACACCGAAGCTTCTTCAATGCCAGAGGTGTTAAAAGAGAAAGAGGAGATTAGTTTATGGACGAATCTGCCATGCGTCGCCTGTCTTATGGCGTCTATGTGGTGGCCACTTACGACGATGAAAAAAATGTAGGCTGCGTGGTGAACACCGTAACCCAAGTTACCGCCAACCCCATTTCCATTGCGCTTAGCCTGCACAAAAATAACTACACCACCGGTGCAATTTTAGAAAACGGCTACTTTACCGTGTCTGTGCTCTCGGAAAATATACCTCAAGAAACCATCGGCACCTTTGGTTTTAGCTCGTCTAAAGACAAAGACAAATTTGACCATGTGAAATTTTCTTTGTTGGATTCAGACTTGCCCATTCTGGCCGAAGGCGTATGTGCATACTTAGAATGCCGGGTCACTGGCCACACAGATTGCCACACCCACACCATCATCTTGGCCGATGTGCTGGACGTTAAAACAGTTTCCAACGAAAAACCCATGACGTATGATTATTACCGCAACGTGATGAAGGGGAAAACCCCTAAAAACGCCTCCACCTACCAAGCGCCCAAAGATGAAGACGGAGACGTTTACATTTGCTCTGTTTGCGGCTACGAATATCCGGGCACCAACAAAGATTTTGAAGACTTGCCGGACGATTATCGCTGCCCCATTTGCGGTGTGCCCAAAAATAAGTTTGCTAAAATGAGCCCAGAGGATTGAACCTGTATTCATAATAAGGAATGTTGGATTTTAGAGCAAATTTTTTGCCAGGCAAGGCAAATTTTCGCAGGAATACCCCTGGAGGTATTTCAAGAAAATTTAACGCAGCATGGCATAAAATTTGCCGAAAAGGCGGCGTTTCGTTTATGAATTCAGGTTAGTTAGGTGTGACCACTACCAATGCCAACATTTTATCCAAAACTTATGGGCAAGCGGGTTTATCTTTCCCCCATTTGCCTGGACAATACCGAACTGATGGAAACCTATACCCGGTGGCTGAACGATGCTGCAGTTTCCGATAATTTAGGCATTTCTTGGCTGGCGTATACCCCCGAAAAGGAAAAGGAAGCGCTGGAAGAAATGACTCGAAACGGCTATGGCTTTGCCATCGTCTGTAAAAACGGCGAGGGTTTATTGGGCTTTGCCGATTTACACGACTTAAACCTAACCAGCCGGAACGCCCAGTGCGGGCTGTTTATCGGGGATGCCCACAACCGTTCCAAAGGGTATGGTTCGGAAAGCCTTGCCCTGCTCTTGGATTTTGCTTTTAACACCTTAAATTTAAACAACGTGATGCTGAAGCTGTATGCCTTTAACCAAGATGCATACCGTTGTTATGAAAAGCTCGGTTTTAAAGAGATTGGGCGCAGACGGCAATCCTACTTTATCGGTGGGCAATACCACGACGAAATTTTTATGGACATTTTAGCCCATGAATTTAAGGCTTCAATACAATAAGCACAAAAAAGGGAGCTGCTCACTGAGCAACCCCCTTTTTTGGTATTGACAAAAACCTTGGGAAACTTTTTCGAGAAAAAGTTTCCCAAACCCTTCAAAAAGCTTTTGTTTAGAAATGCCGCAAATGCGGCATTTCTATAAAATTCTTTGCTTCTTTCTTATAAGAAAGAAGCGGGGTTCGGGGCAAAGCCCCGAGGGAGTTGTCAGTTGTCGACAGCATAAATATTCAATTGTCTTATTAAAAAGTTAAGAGCATAGTTATTATATAGTACAATGTAGAAAATGCTTAATTTCTACGCATGTGAGACTCATAGTACCAATTTCTTTTTCCGCGTTTGCCAAAACAAAATAACGATGATAGAAAATACAACTGATATCGTAATATAAAACAGAATATCAACCTGTAAAAAACTGTAGGGCAGATTAAAGCAAAAGTGAATCAAGATGGCATAAATCAAGTTATTGTACTTTTCCAATATAATATTCATGATTATAGAGAGACTGATCATAACGATTATATTGGAAAGAATATAAATAGGCATCCGCCAGTCCATAAAATCTGAGTCTACAAACCACAATACAGTATGCCAGAACGTCCAAACTAAACCTTGAATCAGAGACCCTTTCAAAAAGCCATATCTGTTATTTAACTCCACCCGAAGATAGCCCCGCCAGCCGGATTCTTCGCCAGTAGGGCCGGACAATAAAGATAATATAACAGAAAGCGGTAGCGAGTAGATGCCAAGGCTAAAGTACGAGGAAAATGTGCGATGTTCTATAACCGATATAATCATTATTGAAATCAGGATGGCACCACTGATTACAATAGGGATTAGGATTAACAATCCAGCTTTTAGTTTGCCACTGAAAGCGTCTTTGTAGAATTCTTTTATGGTCATCTCTGGTCGTATTTTTCTAAACATAAACAGCAGCGCAAGAGTTGGAGACCATGCTGTCACATTAGACAAAATCCGCATGGTTAATGGGGATGCATGAAATACAATCGAGGCGGTGCCACAGATTCCAAGCACCATTACCCAAAACAAAAGGTAAGTAATAATCACATATTTCCACATGGGCTCCATAGGTTTCTTTTGAGTTATTTTTTCCATAACAAATCTCCTTATCGTTAAAACAAGTAGCAAATATAAATTCGTTAAATACCCATATCTGCCGAATATTAATTGATACATTAATTATACCACATAGGAAAAGCAATGAGGGGGCTGCTCACTGAGCAGCCCCCTCAGATTGCTGACAAAAGACCTTGGGAAACTTTTTCGAGAAAAAGTTTCCCAAACCCGGGGCAAAGCCTCGAGGTCTTATCTTTCTTCCTGCAACTCCGACGGAATCACTTCGATGGTTAAAAACAGTGTTTTAGAGTAGTTCACTTCATTCAACAGTGCGCTGGCTTTAATGTGCACCGCCTCCCCTGTTTGGGCAAGCTTAAATTCCCACTGCGCATCATAACCGGACTCCATCATCAAATCTGCACATTCACGCATCTTGTGCACATCATCAAAAAAGTCGTAAAACAAGCGCCCTTCGTATAAATCACTGCCCAAAAGCAGAACCGCCCGGGTGTTGTAATGCTTCACATACCCTTCTTCATCCGTGAACACCATGGCCTTTGCACTGCTTTCAATCAGCTTGTTGGAAAACTCTTTTTCAAACCACAAATTGCCCTCGGTAGTTTTCAATTCCGTAATGTCTTTGGTTACGTTAGTGAAGCTAACAATTTCCCCGTTTTGGTTATACCGTGCAAACAGCATCATGTCTGCATAATAGCTGGTGCCGTCTTTCCGGAACCGCCACCCACTTTCGGTATACCGCCCATCCCGGGCCACTGCCTCAATCCATTTCTGCACATACCCCGCCCGAACTTCATCTGCCGGGTACACATTGTCGATATGCTTTCCAATGGTTTCTTTGGCCGTGTAGCCAAATAAATACTCCGCACCTTTGTTCCACACCGTCACAATGCCGTTGCGGTCCATGGCGTAAATGGCGTAATCCCGCACACTATCTATAATGTCGTTTAAGAAGCTGGTGCGGTCTTCCACCTTCTTTTCCAGCTCATCATTTAAGTTTTGAATGAGCCTGTTTTGGAATTTCAGCTCGTTGGTCAGCCGCTTCGTTTTGTCGTAAACAATACAGTTGCCCACTGCCGCACCCACATAATATTTAATAAGGTCCACCATTTCCAGCTGAACCGCTGAATAGGCATGAATGCTGGCAAAAGCAAAAACCCCCACCACTTGCTCTTGGTTTACCAAAGGCACCACCATAATGCTTTTGGGCTTCACTTTGCCTAAAAAAGTGCGCATCAGGTAAATGGTGTCATTGGGGATTTCCGTAATGATTTTGGTTTCCTTGTTTTGAGCGGGAATGCCAATGAAGCCTTCCCCCAGGGTTAAGTCAAATTCCGAATAAATGTTTTTGCTGAACCCGGAAGACTTTTTAATTTCCAGCTTATTGGTGGCGTGGTTGGTTAAATAAAACACCCCGCAATTAGACTGGGTTACATCTATGAGCTTGGGCATCAAATCATCCAGCAGCTTTTCCAGGTCTATGCTGGCCGCAATGGAATTCACAATGTTCAGAATACGCTGCCGGTTTTGGTCCTTCAGCCGCTGGCTTTCTTTAATATGAATCACCCGCTTGGCCACGTCTTCCATGTCTGCAAACCGCAAAGGCTTCATTTCCGGGGAAATGTTGTCCGTGGTGTCTTTGTCCAGGTAATCCAGATATTCTTGAAAGTTTTGATGATAGTCCGAAAGCCGTTTCATATGTTTATACTGGCAGATGGAATAGGTAATCACCGCACCGGATAATCCGCTGATAATGGTAATCATCACTGCATCCACGGTTAAAAATGCATGGGTAAACGCATACAGAAAGATAATGGCAATGACTTCCAGCATCAGCAGCAACTTAATTTTATAATCTTGGCGGGGATTGTTCATGCAATCACCTCTCTCAATATGATTAGCCTATAACGGCAGTTAAAAGCTTGATGATGTTGCAATCTGTAGGCACCGTGGCATAGGCGGCATTCCGTGCTTCACAAAACCCTTTCATTGCGTTTTGGAATTGCTTCAATGCTTCTGCATACATGGTCAATACATCACCGGTGATGTACACATCCAGCGTTTCTTGGGTTTCGGCATCGGTCAGTTGCAGCGCACCGGAAAGTTCCGGGTTTAGTTCAGTTTTGTCCAAAATATGAAAAAGGCAAACCTGTTGCCTTTTATTTTGCAGCATCTTCACGCTTTCTTCATAACCGTCCATAGAAAAAAAATCGGAAATAATAAAGCTTATGCCAGCACCCATAGGGTTGTGCTTTAATTCTTCAATGGACTGATTCAGCCGGGTTTGCCCCTGTGGTTGCTGGCCGTCTAAAAAGCGCACCAGCTCAGGGAACTGGTTTTTGCCCGCCAAACCTGTTTTGCGGGCAAGAATGCGGCCATCCCCACAAGTGTAAACATTCACCCGGTCTCCGTTTTTCACAGCCAAGTATGCCAAAGTGGCACCCAGTAGCTTGGCGGTGGTCAACTTGTTCGGTTCCCCGTCGTCCATAGAGGTGCTGGCATCTATAAACACATTAACCTCAGCCTGCTTCTCCTCTGTAAACAGCTTTAAAAACAGCTTGTCCAACCGGCCATAGCTGTTCCAGTCTATACGGCGCAAATCGTCCCCGGGGGTGTAATCCCTAAAATCTGCAAACTCCAAGGACTGCCCTTTGCCGCTGGACTTTCTGGCCCCGGTAAAGCCCACAGAGGCTTTGTTGGCCATTTTCAGGCTTAACGTTTCCAGCCGGGCTAAATATTCTTTTGTAAGCAACGGTTGAATTGGTTTCATCACAATTTTCCTATAAAAGTGAGGCAATGATGGCATCGGCGGTGATGCCATCTGCCACAGCCTCGAAATTTAAAAATAAACGGTGGCGTAACGTGGGCAGTGCGGCTTTTTTAATGTCCTCAAAGGCCACATTAAACCGGCCGTCCAGCAAGGCATAAATTCTGGCCACGTTAATGAGGGCCTGGGCACCTCTGGGGCTTGGGCCAAAGCGAACATATTGCTTGGTCATGGTTAAAGCGTCTGGGCTTTCCGGGTGGGCTTTCAGCACCAGTTCCATGGCGTAGTCGTACACCGCCTTGGCAATGGGGGCTGTTTTAGCCAGCCGGTTTAATTCCAACAACTTTTGGGCATCGGCCACTTGCACAGGGGTTTCCTCTTGATCCCCCGTGGTTAAGGACACAATTTGCCCCAATTCTTCTTTGGTTGGGAAGTCCACCAATATTTTCATAATAAATCGGTCCAGCTGGGCCTCTGGCAAAGGATACGTGCCTTCCAGTTCCAAGGGGTTTTGGGTTGCAAGCACAAAAAAGGGGCTGGGTAATTGGTATGTGTTTCCCCCAACCGTTACAGTTTTTTCTTGCATAGCCTCTAACAGGGCGCTTTGGGTTTTGGGGGTGGCACGGTTAATTTCATCTGCCAGCACCAGGCTTGCAAAAAGCGGCCCTTTCTGAAACTGAAAGCTGCCCCCGGCTTCTGTTTTTAAATAAATGTCTGTGCCCGTAATGTCTGCGGGCATTAAGTCCGGCGTAAACTGTATGCGGGAAAAAGGCAAGGCCAAAGCCTGTCCAAATGCTTTCACCATCTGGGTTTTGCCCAAGCCGGGCAGCCCTTCTAAAAGCACGTTGCCCCCGGCCACCATGGCCGTAAGCACCCCCCGCACCACTTCTTTTTGCCCGATAATGGCTTTGGCCACCTGGGCTTCAATGGCTAAAAAGTCCTCTTTAAAAGATAATAACCCTGCTTCTGTTAAGGTATTTGATGTTGTTGCTTCCATAAAACCCGCTCCGTTTTAGCGCTTTAAAGCTGCGCTTATTTCTTTTCCTTTAGTAATTTAAAGCCGTCACCCAGCACTTCATTGGCATGGGCCACCACCACAAAGGCGGTATCATCAATGTCCGACACAATGTCTTTCAATAAAAAGGTTTCTTTCGGGCGAACCACCACCCACAACATCCGGCGTTCTACCCCCGAGTACATGCCCTGGCCTTTCATGCACGTTACACCCCGAAGCATCCGGGACATCAAGGCTTCCGCAATGGCATCTGTATGGTGTTCGCTAATGATATAACAAATGTTGGCATAGTCAAAGCCGTTTATAATTTTGTCACAAACTGCCGCGCATATGTACATGGTGATAAGGGCATACAAGCCGGTTTCAAAGTCTTTAAACACCACCATGGCCAGCACAACAATGGCGCCGTCCACCGTTAAAAATACTTTGCCCAAAGAAATGGTTTTAAACCGCTGGTGCAAAAGGCGTGCCACCAAGTCTGTACCGCCAGCTGAAGCCTGGGCCTTTAAAAAAGCCACGGCACCTAAACCGTACAGCAAGCCCCCAAAAACAGAGGCCACCAGTTTATTGGTGGTAAGCAAGGGGAACTGGGCCAGTACGTCCACAAACAGGGCATAGATGAAAGTAGCCACCAATGTTTTAATGGTATAGGCTTTGCCCTTCATTTTTACGCTAAGAAACAAAAAGGGTAACGTAAGGATAAACACAAAAGTTCCTACAGGGATAGGGACAAAATAGTTAATGACCGTTGCAATCCCGGCAAACCCACCGCCAATGATATTGTTGCCCACTAAAAATTGGTCTAATGCGATGGCGTACATCAGGTTGCCAATAAAAAAATACCAAGCCTTTTCCAACGTGCCCTTGTGCTTCGACATGCTTTGCCCCTTCTCTGTAGAAAAACACTGATAAATGCATGCCGTGCCTGGCGCATAAGACGGTGGGAAACTTTTTCGTAAAAAAGTTTCCCACACCCTTCAAAACGAGCCACACTTTCATGCATATCAGTGTTAAAAATAACCGGTTTCTTCATAATAAGTATAGCGCAGGGAGCCGCATTTTGTCAATGCCAGGTTCTATTGCTGCACCGGCAGAATTTGGCTTTTCACCACGTCTATGGCCTTCAACAACTGGTCGTCATCCTCCTGTTTTAAGGTGGCCAGGTTAATGGTTTTTTCCTTGTCTAAATCCACCACATAGTCCGGGGCCAAACCTTCCCCGTTAATGCACACACCGCTAGGGGTGTAGTATTTGGCAATGGTCACCTTCACACCGCTGCCGTCCGGCAAGTCGAACAAGTTTTGCACAAGCCCTTTGCCATAAGTTTGAGTGCCTACCAAAACCCCTACGTGCATGTCTTTTACAGCCCCGGCCATCACCTCTGAAGCACTGGCAGAGTTGCCGTTCACCAGCATAACCAGCGGAATATCAATGCGGGTAGGGTCTGAGTAAGCATATTCCTTTTTACCATTTTTATCTTCGGTATAAACAATGTAACCCTTGGGCACCAGCACATCTGTAATTTTCACCACAATGTCTAAAAGGCCGCCGGGGTTGTTGCGCACGTCTATAATAAGCCCTGCCATGCCCTGGCTTTGCAAGTTTTTATAAGCTTCTAAAAACTGGGTATAGGTGACACGTTCAAAGCCGGAAATGGCAATGTAGCCAATGTTATCTTCCAGCATGCGATGGGCCACAGTGGGCACGTTAATGTTTTTGCGGGTAATGTCCACATCAAAGGTGGAATTGTCCAGCTCTCGGTAAATGGTCACGTTTACGCTGGTGCCCGGTTCGCCTTTCATCATGGCCACCGCTTCTTCGTAGGTGTCTCCATAAACATTAAAGCCGTTCACCTTCGTAATTTTATCTTCTATTAAAAGGCCGGCATCGTCGCCGGGGGAACCGTCAAACACAGACACAATTTTAATGCGGTTGTCTTTGCTGTCTACCCCCACCTTCACCCCAATGCCAGCATATTTGCCGTCTGTTTGCTCTTTAAAGGCTGTCATGGTGTCTTTATCCATGTAAGAGGTGTAGGGGTCCCCCACGCCGTAAACCAGCCCGGTGTAAATGCCTTCCCGCAACGCATCCATGTCGTAGCTGTCTACATAATACGTGTCCAGCACAGACATAATGTCGGCAATTTTGTCTTGAGACACCAGCCCTTGCTCATTGTATCGGCGGTACGCCTTAGTGATGCCGGTGAATAAAAAATTACAGCATAACAAAATGGCCATCCCCACGGCCATGCCCTTTAAAAAAGGTTTAGTATCCGGGTTACTATTCACGCTAAACACTCCTTGTTTACCATTCATACACCATTTTATTAACTTTATGCTATGAATATACCTGGTTATCTACAAGCCCACATTTTTGTCAAAAAATAGCCAAAAAAGCAAAAAAAATATGCCTAAGAAAAACTTGACATATTATAGGTTTTGTGTTAAAGTGATTAACTGTATCGCAAAAATCGTGCCATTAAGGTGGTTACAAAAATTATATCATATTTTTATACACAGTTCAACCTTTTTTTATAAACTTTTTAAAATTTTACCGGCAAGGGCGTTTACGTTCTTGCCTTATTGACCGTTCTTCACCATACTTTTTGAAGGAGTGTTGTGCATGGAAAAAAATCGGATACGGCCGATAAAGTTGGGCAATCAGGTTCGCATGTCCTATTCCAAAATTGATGAAGTTTTGGAAATGCCCAATTTAATCGAGGTACAGAAAGATAGCTATAGGTGGTTTTTAAGTGAAGGTTTAAGAGAAGTTTTTCAGGATATTTCCCCAATTACCGACTATAGCGGCAATTTAGTTTTGGAATTTGTAGATTTTACATTAGATGAACGGCCAAAATACTCCATTGAAGAATGCAAAGAGCGGGACGCAACCTACGCTGCACCTCTGCGGGTGAAGTGCCGTTTGCGCAACAAAGAACTGGATGAAATTAAAGAACAAGAAATTTTTATGGGGGACTTCCCTTTAATGACCGATAACGGTACATTTATCATCAATGGCGCTGAACGTGTTATCGTCAGCCAGTTGGTGCGTTCCCCAGGCATTTACTATTCCATGGACTACGACAAAATGGGCAAGCAGTTGTTATCCACCACGGTTATTCCAAACCGGGGCGCTTGGCTGGAATATGAAACAGATTCCAACGACGTGTTCTCCATTCGTGTGGACCGTACAAGAAAAGTGCCTGTCACCGTGCTCATCCGCTCTTTAGGCGTAAGCAGTGACGCAGAAATTATTGAACTGTTCGGTGAAGAACCTAAAATTCTGAACACCATTGAAAAAGACATCAGCAAAAACTATGAAGAAGGTTTGCTGGAAATTTACAAACGGGTGCGCCCCGGTGAACCGCCAACGGTGGAAAGTGCGGAAACACTGCTGCGCAGCATGTTCTTCGACCCTAAACGTTACGACCTGGCCAAGGTAGGCCGGTACAAGTACAATAAAAAGCTTCATTTTAAAAACCGCATTAAAGGGCTCACACTGGCCGAACATGTCATTGACCCCTTAGCCGGTGAAGTGGTGGCAGAAGCCGGCACCGTGGTCACCACAGACTTGGCCGATGCCATTCAAGATTCCGGCGTAGGCTTTGTATGGGTACAAACCGAAGAACGGCCGGTTAAGATTTTAAGTAACATGACGGTTACCATTGATGGATACATTAAACCTTTTGGTCTGGACGGCCTTTCTCTGGGAATAAAAGAGAAGGTCTATTTTCCCGTGTTGATGGAACTTTTGGAGCAGTATGACGAGCCAAAAGAGCTGGAGATTGCCCTGCGCAACAACATGACCCGGTTGGTGCCCAAGCACATTACCCTTGAAGATATTATGGCTTCCATCAACTATATTATTCATCTGGACTACGACATCGGCCACAAGGACGACATCGACCACTTGGGCAACCGCCGCATCCGTGCGGTGGGCGAACTACTGCAAAACCAGTTTAGAATCGGTCTTGCCCGTATGGAGCGTGTGGTGAAAGAGCGTATGACCACCCAGGACATGGACGTGATCACACCCCAAGCCCTGATTAACATTCGCCCGGTAACCGCCGCCATTAAAGAATTTTTCGGAAGCTCTCAGCTTTCTCAATTTATGGATCAAACCAACCCATTGGGCGAACTGACCCACAAACGTCGTTTGTCGGCATTGGGCCCTGGCGGCCTTTCCCGTGACCGTGCGGGCTTTGAAGTGCGTGACGTTCACTTCTCCCACTACGGCCGGATGTGTCCCATTGAAACCCCTGAAGGCCCCAACATCGGTTTGATTAACTCCCTGGCAACCTTTGCCCGGATTAACGAATATGGTTTCATTGAAGCCCCCTACCGTTTGGTAGACCACACCGGCGTTACCTCTCGGGTGACCACGGACTTTATTTATGTCACCGCAGACGAAGAAGAAAACTTTATGGTGGCACAGGCTAATGAACCTTTGGATGAAGAAGGTCACTTCATTCATAAGAAAGTGTCCGGCCGTTACCGTGAAGACATCGTAGAGGTCGACAGCTCTAAAATCGACTTGATGGACGTTTCCCCCAAGCAGATTGTATCTGTGGCTACCGCCCTCATTCCGTTCCTGGAAAATGACGACGTTACCCGGGCGCTGATGGGTTCTAACATGCAACGGCAGGCTGTGCCCCTTTTAAGCACCGATGCCCCCATTGTAGGTACCGGTATGGAATATAAAACCGCCCGGGATTCCGGGGTAACCGTTGTGGCCAAAGCCGATGGCGTGGTAGAACGGGTGACAGCAGACGAAATTGTCATTCGCAAAGACAACGGCAGCAAAGACGTTTACAAGCTGATTAAGTTTTTGCGTTCCAACCAAGGCACCTGCATTAACCAACGGCCTATTGTGCAAAAAGGGCAAACGGTTAAAACCAGAGACATCATTGCAGACGGCCCTTCCACCAACGAAGGGGAACTGGCACTGGGCAAAAACCCCCTCATTGGGTTTATGACCTGGGAAGGTTTTAACTACGAGGATGCCATTTTGCTTTCTGAAAAGCTGGTGGAGGACGACGTGTACACCTCCATCCACATTGAAGAATACGAAGCCGAAGCACGGGACACCAAGCTTGGGCCGGAAGAAATAACCAGGGACATCCCCAACGTGGGCGAAGATGCCCTGAAAGATTTAGACGAAAACGGCATCATCCGCATTGGTGCGGAAGTGTCCCCTAACGATATATTGGTAGGCAAAGTGACCCCTAAGGGCGAAACAGAGCTGACCGCAGAAGAACGGCTGTTACGGGCCATCTTTGGCGAAAAAGCCCGTGAAGTGCGGGATACTTCTCTGCGGGTGCCTCACGGTGAAAACGGCATCATTGTAGACGTGAAAATATTTACCCGTGAAAACGGAGACGAGCTGCCCCCAGGTGTGAACCAGCTGGTGCGTGTTTACATTGCCCAAAAACGGAAGATTTCCGTAGGGGATAAAATGGCTGGACGCCATGGTAACAAGGGCGTTATCTCCCGTGTGCTGCCTGTGGAGGACATGCCTTTCCTGCCTAACGGACGGCCGTTGGACATTGTGCTGAACCCCCTGGGCGTGCCTTCCCGTATGAACATCGGCCAGGTGCTGGAAGTTCACCTTGGCCTTGCCGCCAAAGCATTGGGCTTTAAAATAGCCACCCCGGTATTTGACGGCGCAAACGAAATTGACATTATGGACACCCTGGATTTGGCCAACGACTACGTGAACATGGAGTGGGAAGAATTTGCCGCTAAATGGGAAGACATTGTTGAAGGCTACATCTTTGAAGATTTAAAAGCCAACCGCCACAAACGCCGTGATGAATGGAAAGGCGTGCATTTAAGCCGAGACGGCAAAATTCGCCTGCGGGACGGCCGCACCGGTGAATATTTCGACAACAGCGTTACCGTGGGTTACATGCACTACTTGAAGCTGCACCATTTGGTTGACGATAAAATCCATGCCCGTTCCACCGGCCCTTACTCTCTGGTTACCCAGCAGCCTTTGGGCGGTAAAGCCCAGTTTGGTGGGCAGCGTTTCGGGGAGATGGAAGTTTGGGCACTGGAAGCTTACGGTGCCGCATACGCCCTGCAAGAAATTCTTACCGTGAAGTCCGACGATATTGTGGGCCGTGTGAAAACGTACGAGTCCATCGTTAAAGGTGAGAACATTCCAGAACCAGGCGTGCCAGAATCCTTTAAAGTGTTGTTGAAAGAATTACAAGCACTGGCGCTGGATGTGCGTGTGCTCACGGAAGACCACTCCGAAGTGGAAATTCGTGAATCCATCGACGACATCGACGACCTGAACGTGAACATTGAAGGCGCAGAAGGGGAAGAAGACGGCAAAACACCTCCTTACATGCGCAGCAACTCCTTTATGGATATGCCTTTGCTTTTTGATACGTTCCAAAGCAGCGAAGACACCGACACAGATGATTATGAATTTGACGGCGCTGAAGGGGACGAAGGCGACGAAGACGACGTGGAGTTAGCGCCTATAAGCGGAAAAGGCAAGCCGGCCAAAAGCCCGCAAGAAGTGCTGGAACGGTTGGACGATTTGTCTGACGATTTTGAAGCCCCCTTGTTTGAAGACGAGGACGACGACTTATTCGACACCGCCTTGGACGACGACGAGGCAGACTTAGATTTATTCGACGAGGATGAGGAAGGAAGGGAGTAACCATATGTCCACCCAAACACAAGGTAACGAGCAATCCATTGCCTTCGATTCCATTAAAATAGGGCTGGCTTCCCCGGAGAAAATCCGGGAATGGTCCCGGGGGGAAGTGAAAAAGCCCGAGACCATCAACTACCGCACCTTGAAGCCGGAGCGGGATGGTTTGTTTTGTGAACGCATTTTCGGGCCAAATAAAGATTGGGAATGCCATTGCGGCAAGTATAAGCGCATCCGCTATAAAGGCGTGGTGTGTGACCGTTGCGGCGTGGAAGTGACCAAGTCTAAAGTACGCCGGGAACGGATGGGCCACATTGAACTGGCCACCCCTGTTTCCCACGTATGGTATTTTAGAGGCATCCCCAGCCGGATGGGCCTTATATTGGCCATGTCTCCCCGGTCTTTGGAAAAAATACTGTATTTTGCTTCTTACGTGGTGCTGGATCCCGGCGACACCGGGATGCAGGTGAAACAGCTGCTGACAGAAAAAGAATACAGAGACGCTTACGATAAATACGGCAACACCTTCCGGGTGGGGATGGGCGCAGAGTCTGTAAAAGAACTGCTGTGCGCCATCGACTTGGAAAAAGAAGCGGAAGAGCTGAAAAGAGCCTTGAAAGACACCACTGGCCAGAAGCGCATCCGCTACATTAAAAAGCTGGAAGTGATTGAGTCCTTCCGTATGTCTGGCAACCGGCCAGACTGGATGATTCTGGATGCTATCCCAGTCATCCCCCCAGATTTGCGCCCCATGGTGCAGCTGGACGGCGGGCGCTTTGCCACCAGTGACTTAAACGACCTGTACCGCCGGGTCATTAACCGGAACAACCGTTTAAAACGGTTGTTAGACTTAGGCGCCCCAGACATCATCGTCCGCAACGAAAAGCGGATGCTGCAAGAAGCAGTGGACGCTTTGATTGACAACGGCCGCAGAGGCCGCCCAGTTACCGGCCCAGGCAACCGTGCGCTGAAATCCTTGTCCGACTTGCTCAAAGGTAAGCAAGGCCGTTTCCGCCAGAACTTGCTGGGAAAACGTGTGGACTACTCCGGCCGTTCCGTTATCGTGGTTGGGCCGGAACTGAAAATTTACCAATGCGGGCTGCCCAAAGAAATGGCTGTAGAGCTGTTTAAGCCCTTTGTTATGAAAAAGCTGGTGCAAAACGGGCTTTCTCACAACATTAAAAGCGCCAAACGCATGGTGGAACGGCTTCAACCTGAAGTGTGGGATGTGCTGGAAGATGTTATCAAAGAGCATCCTGTCATGCTGAACCGTGCACCAACCCTTCACCGTTTGGGCATTCAGGCTTTCGAGCCGGTGCTGGTGGAAGGCCGTGCCTTAAAGCTGCACCCCCTGGTGTGTACTGCCTACAATGCGGACTTTGACGGCGACCAAATGGCTGTTCACGTGCCTTTGTCTGTGGAAGCCCAAGCGGAATGCCGGTTCCTGCTGCTTGCCCCAAACAACTTGTTAAAACCTTCCGACGGTGCGCCTGTAACGGTGCCTTCTCAGGATATGGTTTTGGGCATTTACTACCTCACCCTTTGCAGAGACAACCAAAAAGGGGAAGGTAAATGCTTTAAAGACACGGAAGAAGCCATTATGGCCTATGAAAACGGCGAAACTTCTCTCCATGCCAAAATTAAATTAAGACGAACATTAGAGATAGACGGAGAATTGCATTCCCGCATTATAGACACCACCGTGGGCCGCATCCTCTTTAACGAAGCCAGTCCTCAAAACATTGGCTTTGTAGACCGTTC
>CAZCQP010000043.1:0-23811 GCA_964500895.1 uncultured Eubacteriales bacterium
AAACGCCCTTTTTAACGAGCCGGGCAAGCATTGTTTGAATTGTCTTTTCAGTCCATGAGCTTGTTTTCAATAGCTTTTCAACAACTTGGTTTGTGCTAATGGGCGCCTCTTTCCAAACGATTTTCATTACCTTATATTCCGCTTCTGAAATAGATGGCAACTTATCCATAAATATACCTCCCGGGATGCTCGGTCGAGAAGTGGTGCTGTATTTGCACCACGACCAGACATATTATTACATGTGTAATAATTATATTATAGCATGCCTTATCTCCCTGTCAATAAAAATCAAACTGCTTTTTTACGAATTCACTTGTGATTAGCTCGGTTCAGTAAAATAGTCAGAATTACTGCGTGAAATAGTGTATGTACCGATTAAGGGATAAGGAAAAACACTTCCGTGCCCCCCATAACGATACCTTTGATTTCATAAACAGGATTTCCTTTTACAACATCTACACCACTTGAAGCAAAACATTAATCTTTAAAAAAGTTGAAAACAATAGAAACTTCTGATTAATTCTTTTACATTCCAGAAAAGATTAAACCCAAGCTGTAAAGCACCAATTTAATGACTCCGGAGCTTAAGTAAAACAAGCGCTAAAGAAATAACCGTTATGTTCCTCCTTGGTTTCAACGTCTTAAAAATGTTCCTTTATTTTCATTATCCTGTCCATTATGGCTCACAAATACAGAAATTCAAATGAAAATTGAATTCAGTGGCAGTACCCGGAATTATATTGCACATCGCTTTTTTATGTGATAAAATACACTTGACAATTGGAATAATATTCCTAATGTCAAAGACATACTCTTGTAAAATGTTGCTAAAACATGCAAAAGCGCAGAAAATTTGACCAAATTTTTGGGGAGGCGTATGATGAGAAAGAGTATTAAGTTAGCTATTTTAATTCCATCAATAATTGTTTTATTAATAGGCATTGCAGTAGAAATATCTGTTATTGCATTTAAATCCTCAAAAACCGTAACCCATTTATCCGATGAGCTGGTTCTTGAAACAGTCAGCCATTATGTATTCCAGTTTAAGTCCACAGGAGAAAACTCGTTTGGTGCAGTTATGGCCATTCAACCTGTCATTGCAAGCTTTTCAAATGGTGCCGGCACTCGAGAACAAGTTATTGATATTTTATCCGAAGCACTGCACTCTAATAAAGACATTTTTGGTATGTGGACTTGTTGGGAACCTAATGCTTTTGACGGCGAAGATGCCAATTATGTAAACAAACAATATCATGACGAAACAGGCCGGTTTATACCCTATGTATACCAAACGGGCACCGAAACTAGAATTGAAGCATTAAGGGGCTATACAGATGCTATTGAGGGCAAATATTATCTTGATGCTTTAAACTCTGGCAAGCTAACCATAACAGACCCTTTCTTTTATAATATTGATGGGCGAGATATTATGATGTACTCTATTGCCATACCTGTGTTGGACAAAAACAACAAGGTGATTGGTGTTGTAGGTGCAGACATTGATATGACATCGCTGAGCGAAACAATGGGTGCCGCAGACATATTGGAAGATGGTTATTTATTTGTATTAAGCCCTTCCGGCTTAATTACAACCCATCCCAACAAAAACTATTTACTTAAAAGCTATAATGATTTATGGCTTAAGCAATTTGATGGCAAATTTAAAGCGCTGCAAAAAGAATGGGGAGAATTTTCGGAGGTTGCCCTCTCTGGAGAGCTGAATAAAAAAGTTACACTTTCCGCTGAAAGTGTAGCCATTGGTGATTCTGGTGACAGATGGATTATTTGTGCCATTATCCCTCAAGAAACCGTAGCTGCCCCTGTGATTAACACCGTTACAACAACCATTATTGTTGCTGTTTTATTGGTCCTGGCTGTGAGCATAACCATTTTTATTATTGTAAGCCGCAAAACAAAACCTATTGTAGAGCTTGAGAAAACTGCCAGGGAAATAGCAAACGGTAACCTAAACGTCAACCTTAGAGCAAAAAGTGAAGATGAAATTGGTATGCTTATTACATCCTTTGCAAAGGTTAGGGATACCATTTTGCAGTTGACCAATGAAATACATGGAGTAACCACAAGTTTAGAACAAGGGGATATAGATGCAAGAATACCGGATGACAATTTTAACGGAGAATATAAGGAAACCGTTCATGCTATAAATGCCATTGTAGATGCCTATATTAAAGAAATTCTTACTATTCTTGATGCATATGGTGAATTTGGTAACGGAAACTTTAATGGCAAGCTTGACCAATTTCCCGGTAAAAAAGCTTTGGCTAACATAAAATTTAACGCATTACAGTCCAATCTTCAATCGGTAAATGAAGATGTTTCAAAGCTTATTAACGCTGCAATTAAAGGTAATTTGGAAATGCGTGTTAGCACAGATCAATATTCTGGAGACTGGTATAAGCTTACAACAGGTTTAAATAATTTATTGCAGGCGGTAAATACCCCTATTGAAGAAGCAAACGCTATTTTGAAGCAGCTTTCTGAAGGCAATTTTAATGTTGCGGTTAACAAGAATCTTAATGGCAGCTTTGCCGATATGATGCATTCCTTTGATAAAATGGTTGAATCCGTAGGCTCGTATATCAATGAAATTACAGATATATTGGGCAACTTAGCCTCCGGTGATTTAACACGCACGATTTCAAGGCAATATGTAGGGCAATTTGACCTTATCAAAGACTCCATAAACCATATTGCAAAAACACTAAAAGGTACAATTTCGGAAATAAAAACTTCTGCCGACAGTGTGCTTATGGGGGCAGGGCAAATTTCTGAAACTTCTATGGATTTAGCGAACGGTGCAAGTACGCAATCTTGCTCGGTGCAGGAATTAAACGCACTGATTACAACCGTTAACCAGCAAACACTGCAAACCGTAAGTAAAGCTAAATTGGCCAATGATTTTTCACACGAATCTATTAAGAGTGCAAAAGTAGGTAATGACGATATTTTGCGGATGCTTCATTCAATGGACGAAGTTAAGGAAGCGTCAAAAAATATTTCTAAAATCATTAAGGTGATTGATGACATTGCCTTCCAGACGAATTTGCTAGCACTTAACGCCGCTGTGGAGGCCGCCCGTGCAGGCGAGCACGGAAAGGGCTTTGCAGTTGTTGCGCAAGAAGTGCGTTCATTAGCTGCAAGAAGCCAAAACGCCGCAAGGGATACTTCTCTTTTAATTGAAGACACCATATCCAAAATTAATGGCGGCACTGAAACGGCTAAAATTACGGCCGATGCCTTGCAAAAGATTATATCTGGCATTAACACGGTTGCGGACATTATAAATCAAATTTATGTTGCCACAGACGGACAAACTGAAGGTATTTCAAAAATTACATACGGCATTAACAAAATTTCAGAGGTGGTTCAAAATAATGTATCAACCTCTGAGGAAGCCGCCGCTGCGGCCGAGGAATTGAATTCACAATCAGAAGTTCTTGCCCAAATGGTAGCTAGATTTAGGCTTTAAAAACATGAAAACGGCTTTATGATCTGTCGAAAACCTTAGAATCTTTTGAAAAGCGGTTAGGGTTCGGGGCAAAGCCCCGAATCAGTGCGTCACTACGTGGAAGAAATTCAAAAAAAGATAGCGGCTGACCGGGTGTACACGGTCAGCCGCTAGAAACAACGCATTCTGAGAGCGGGGTTTTCCATAAGGGTGAGCATAAAAAATGCTTTGCCTATACTCAGTGGTTTTTTCATAATACCATACATCAAGTCAGAGATAATGCCATTATGAAAGCTTCCGTTTGTCCTGCTTATATGCAATATATCTACCAAGGCTTTGGAATATTTGCACAAGCAAGATTAAAATAATTACGGCGAAAAGCATTACGATATATTTATATCGATAGTACCCATAATTTATTGCAATCTTGCCAAGGCCGCCTCCGCCCAGAATGCCGCTCATAGCTGTAAAGCCAAGAATCGTGGTTATCGCTATCGTAGCATTTGAAACAAGTGATGGAATACTTTCGGGAATTAGAACTTTAACAATGATTTGCCACGGTGATGCGCCCATGCTTTGCGCCGCTTCAATAATGTTTGGATTAACCTCACGCAGGCTGCTTTCTACCAGCCTTGCAACAAAAGGAAATGCGGCAATAACCAAAGGCACGATGGATGCAGTAGTCCCAATCGTTGTACCGACAATAAGGCGTGTAAGAGGGAAAACCATAATCATCAATATTAAAAACGGTATAGAGCGTAGAATGTTTGTGATAATATTCAGCAGGCTCATCAAGCTTTTTGGTATGGGAAGTATACCGTCTTTATCGCCAATCACTATAAGAACACCCAACGGCATACCGATAATAAAAGCAAATAAAGTTGATGCAATGGTGACATAAAACGTTTCCCACAGTGCTAAAGGCATTTCATTAAACAGTATTTGTACAGCTTCATCTATAACTTCGGCTTGAAAAAGATTTTCTAACATATTTACAACTCCTTGGCAAAAACATTTGCTTTATTCATAAAACCTATTGCACGTTTTACTGTTGCATCATCATTAGGCAAGCTGAGAATCATATTACCATATGCCTTGCTTGAAATGGTTTTGGTGGATGCGTATTTGATGCTTGCAATAATATTTTCCTCAGTGGCCATTGTGGCAATGAGCGGAATATCAGCCGATACATTTCCATCAAACACAACACGAACAAGCCGTTCATTATCTCCTGCAACAATTGTTTTGGCATCGTCAAGAAAAACAAGCTGCTTTGCCGTACTTGACTGGGGTTTTGTAAATATATCCGTGACGGGCCCTTCCTCAACAACCGAGCCGTTATCCAGTATTGCAACACGATTGCATATTTCTTCAATGACATGCATTTGATGTGTAATGACGATGATGGTTATGCCGAATTGTTGGTTGATGCTGCGTAAAAGGGTTAAAATATCCCCTGTTGTTTTAGGGTCTAGCGCACTGGTAGCTTCATCACACAAAAGCACCTTTGGATTTGTAGCAATGGCTCGGGCAATTGCAATGCGTTGTTGTTGCCCGCCAGACAATTGTGATGGATATGCGTACGCTTTATCCGATAAGCCTACCACTTCAAGCAGTTCAAGCGCACGCTTTTTTGCCTCGGATTTTTTCACACCCGAAATCTCAAGGGGAAAGCAGATGTTTTTTAGGCAAGAGCGTTGTGCCAACAAGTTAAAACTTTGAAATATCATTGTTATATTTCTGCGTATTTCACGAAGTTTCTCTGCCGGCAACTGACCGATATCTATATCATCAATAAGCACTGTTCCCAGTGTTGGCCGCTCAAGCATATTGATACAACGCACAAGGGTGCTTTTTCCTGCACCACTCATACCGATTATGCCATAAATATCACCGTCGTTAATTGTCAGGTTGATATTCTTCAGCGCTTCCACGTTATTATCTTTGACAGAAAACGTCTTTGTTAAATTTCTTATTTCTATCATAACATCAACTCCAATACACGAAGATTAGCTATTGCAAATATGCAACAGCTAATCCCCTTTAATCTATAACTTTTATTTCAGCGCATCAAGATTGGTTTGCTTGCCGCCGTAAAGACCCATGGGCTCAACGTGAATTGCCCCAACCGATACAATGCTTGTCTTATTCTGAACGTTGAAATCGTCAAGATACGGTTGATGCTGGAAGTAATTGGCATCAATCTCACCACTTTCAACCACATTATTCGGCTGAATGTAGTCGGTAAACTCTTTAATATCCAGGTTAATCTCCTTGTTTGCAAGAATTTCCTTAGCCACTGCAAGTATTTCAGCGTGAGGCGTTGGTGATGCGGCAATGGTGATTGTTGTGCCTTTTAAGCTATCATAATCCACTGTACTGTCATAGCCATCCCCCGGGTTTTGGGTAACGCTGACAACACCGCCGTCGTATGTATTGGCTATATATTCGGCAACGTCTTTGCTTTCAAGTGCCGCTACAAGCGCTTTGATTTTGTCTGTATTTTCATTGCCTTGTTTTACCGCAAGTATATTGCTGTATGCGGAAGATGAACCTTCAATCACAAGGGAATCTTTCACAGGGTTAAGTTTAGCACCAATTGCAAAATTGGAATTGATGATGGCGTAATCAACATCTTTTAAGATGTTTGGGATTTGTGCGGCTTCTACTTCCTTAAATGTAATGTTATGCGGGTTTTTTTCTATGTCCATTATCGTAGCAGTTATTCCAGCATTAGGTTTTAGTGTAATATACCCCTGCTGCTCCAGTAAAAGTAACGCTCTAGCCTCATTCGTGGTGTCGTTTGGAACGGCTATTGTCAACCCCTTGTTAGCATTTGAGCAAGCCGACAATCCCAACACAAAAACTGCGCCTAGTGTCAGTGCAAGTAAAGTAAATAGTTTCTTTTTCATTTTCTCAATCCCCCTAAAAGTTTTTGTTTCACTCTGTCATTTATTGTACATATAAAACTTGCATTTATCAAGTATCAAATATGAATATCACATGCCATTTTCCATATTCTCTGGGTAGCCCCCTCCATTTGCAGCCATTCTCACATATATATAGCAGTGCGTTTATAAACGTCAGGTTGTCTATTGTTACATTACCTCGATGAATAGGTAATCAATGTGTAAATTTTTTCGTATTGTTCTTGTGTATCTTCATTGTGATAGCTTACCACTTATTGTCCCATCTTGCCAGTGGAAAATTTCAGTAGGCTTGAATAAATCTCCCTGATTCGTCTAATAGAAAATTACTGGCAATGGTGCGTTTGGAGGTTGTGCAGGAAGCCTAATAACGGAAACAAAAAACTGGCGAGCGTAATGTTCACCAGTTGTCTGTCAGATACTGCGGTATTATCTTTTATTATTAGGATCTACAGCCGATTCCCTTAAACCCCAGCTTTGCAAGCACAGATTTAGGAAACTCAAAGCGTACAGTGATTTCCGGGTCAACCACCTGGCAAAATTTCAAGTTGCCCACAAGGCTCATTAAGCGGCCGGCGTCGCCTTGGCTTAAGCCAACAATCCCCGTTAAGAAGTCAAACATATTATCCACAGCCTGCTTGAATGCGGCATCAGAGGTTTTTGCAGAGGCAATAGCGGCGTATAGTTCATCGGTCTCAACAAATGGGGTGGGCAGCTGGGGCACATCGACCACAGCGGCTGTGAGTGTAACCCGTGCCGGAGTTTCGGCTCCGCAGACCAAAACTTCGCCATCACCCATCAAGGCATGGGCGTCACCGCATCCAAAAAGCCCGCCCTCTACGGCAGCGTGCAAGTAGAGCGAGGCGCCCTCACCAATCAAGTTGCAATCCATATTGCCACCATGCTTGCCTGGAGTGCCATTGGGTACGCTGCCTTCTGCCGGTGCCAGGCCTATCACGCCAATCATGGGCTTCAACGGCAATTTCAAATCTCCTTTAACCGTGGATATAGAGAGGACGCCATTGTCATTATCCATCACACGGGTTGAAGCCTCGGTGACGCCGCTTACCACACCGGCACCGGAAATCGTGGTCATGACTGATTGGCCAGTCATCTCCAGCTTCTTGATGTCGATACGAACCACATCTCCAGGCTTCACCCCTTCTATTGCCACCGGCCCAGTTGCAGGGTTGATATTATCCCAATCCAAATCATCCAGGGTGTCATCGTCGGAATGCAGCTGATTGGCAAAGCAGTCACGGGTATCTAAGCAAAACTGCTCATTCTGAGCCACGCTCAAGAGCGGCGTTAGGGTTGGCGCAAAGGCGTAGAATACCTGATTGTCGTTTAACGCTTTCATATCTTTTACTCCTTCTCCCTGATTTTTTTAAATAGTCCCAATTTGTTCTTGATACTTATCCAGGACAGCTCTCTGCCCCCGGTAATTCCGTCTGCCCGCCAAATCAAAAATACAATCATCATAACCGCAACCACTATTTCTGTCGCACCCGATACCTCAAGCCCGCCCCTGGTAAGGAGCAGCTCAACCTGTCGCAGCGCCTGCCGGACAAGTGTCACCAAGAATGTCCCAAAGAAAGCGCCGGAGACAGACATGGAACCGCCGATTACGAGCATGGAAAGCAACATAAAGAGTTCACTCATATAAAATGAGGAGGCGGAAATGGACAGGATGTAGTGTGAATACAGGCCGCCGGCAAGGCCACCAATAAATGCACTCGTCACATATCCGTAATAACGCACTGCAATGAAGTTGATGCCGCTGGAACGGGCGGCATGGCGGTCATCCCGGCTTGCCCGCAACTTTAGGCCAAGCGAGGATTCCTTGAAATAAAAAACCCCAATGATTACAAGCACTGCTACCCCAAGGGCTACCCAGAGGGTGGTCAGACGTGTGCCGCCAAGGGTAAAGGTTCTGGGTCCATTGGTAACTTGCGCCCACTGAGACAGCAGCACATTGATGACAATGAGCAGTGCAAACTGGGTGATTGCTCCAACCGAATCTGAAAGACGCATCAATGGCCAAGCGACAATGGCGGCCACAAGCATTGCGAGCAACGCACCGGCCAGCAGTGCTAAGGGGAATGGCAGATGCAGATTCACCAGAAAAGGATACATCATGGGTATCTGTATGGCTTTTAGTGTTGGCGTCATGGAAAATATGGCCGAGGCAAAAGCGCCAATGCCAACATAGCCCACATAGCTCCAATTCAGTATTCCGGAGTTGCCCATGTAAAGTTGAAAGCCAAGGGCCATAATTAACATAATGGTGCCTGATGTGAATATGTCCTCAATAAATGGAATATTCAGCCACCAGATAAAGAGGCCTATCACAACGAGTATGGTAACCAGAAAAACCACCGTCGAAGACTTGCGTGAAAAGTCAAGGCGTTGGATGAGGCCTGCTGCGGCAGACTGCTTATTGCCCCCTTGCTGGGGTAAAATATGATTTGATGAACTCATCCTACACGCTCCTCTTGATAGTTACCACGTATCAGCCCCTCAGGTTTAAGCACCAAAAATGCGATAACAATAAGGAACATGAACGCATCACGGTATGAAAGCAACTGGGTGGGCAGTGTCAGCGAGAGAATGTTTGCGATAAGCGCATAGACAAACCCGCCAGCCACAGACCCGGGCAACGAATGCATTCCGCCGATTACCACCGCAATAAAGCCGATTAATAATGGCGACGAACCCATTAAAGGCTCAACAGACCCTGTACGGGCAGACCAGAATATTGCCACCACACCAGCCAGAAAGCCGCTAATGATGAAGGCTGACGAAATGACAAGGTTTGCCGGAACGCCCATTAGCCTGGCGGTGACAAAGTTTTCAGAGGCAGCACGCATGGCCACGCCCAGTGTGGTATATCGCATGATAATGACCAAGATGGCCAGCAACACAATCGTGGTGACAATCATCAAATAATTACGCAGCGGTGTGTTAATTCCAAATAACTCAATGTTCGTATGGAAAAAGGCGGGTACAGGTACGGCTTTTGACCGTGGACTGATGCCCAATTGAAATATACGCTGCAATATAACGCTAATTGCAAAAGAGGTGACAAGCAATGCCTCAAGTGAGCGCCCACGAAATGGCCTAAAAGCAATATATTCGCTTAAAAAGCCGATGGCTATGCCAGTGATAATGCCAATTAAAAAAACCAATGGCCAAGGCACGGAAGTGAAGCTGCCCAAAAAATACAGAACATAGGCGCTAACGGTAATGAATTCACCGTAGGCAAAGTTTACTAATTTACAAATACCGAAGACAAATAGCAAGCCTAAGGCGATTAGCGCATACAAGCTGCCCATGCTTAACACATTGATGACAAACTCAAAGAAAACATGTGCATTCATTTATTTATCGCCTCCTTTTTGTCCGCCAAGATATACCGCTGTGATATCCACAGTATCCGCCATATCCTGGGGCCGGCCTGCGAATTCCACTGTTCCGGTTGAGAACAGATAGGCACGGTCGGCAATCTCAAGTGCCCGCTCAGCATTTTGTTCCACAAGCAGGATTGTTATGCCTCGGGATTTGAGCTCTATGATAAGCTCAAATATCTGATCAACACGGGCAGGTGAAAGACCCAGTGAGGGCTCGTCCATCATCAGCAGGTCGGGATGAGAAATCAGCCCCCGAGCAATTGCAAGCATCTGCTGCTCGCCGCCGGAGAGCAAACCGCCAGGCTGGTTATAGCGATCTTTAAGAATGGGAAAGAGGGTGAAAAAATCTTCCAAATCTGCGGCAAAACGCTGGGCATTATAGCGCCCAAAGGCACCGATGCGCAGGTTTTCCGCCACCGTAAGGGATGGGAATATGTCACGCCCTTCCGGCACCAGCGCCATGCCAAGCTTATGAAGCTGTTCGGGCTTCTTGCCCGTAACATCCTTGTCTTTGAAGCGAATGCTCCCGGATTGTGGCTTCAGCACACCCGAAATAGCTTTCAAGACAGTTGATTTTCCGGCGCCATTGACACCACAGATGCTCACCAGCTCCCCTTTATGAACCTCTAGGGAAACCCCATGCAAGGCCAGTACGGAACCGTAACCAACGTAGAGGTCCGAGACTTGCAGAATCGGCTTATCCGCCGACTGTTCCAAAGCTTTTTCGGAGGTGTTTCTGTAGTTACTCATGACGCAGCACTCCCCAAATATGCCCTAATTACCTCAGGTTCCTTGCGCACATCCTCTGGAAGACCTTCGGCAATGGTTTTGCCGTAACTCAACACATGCAGACGGTTGCAGAGATTCATAATCAGCCGCATGTCATGATCAACGATGAGTATGCCGATGTTTTTCTTTGCCGGCATGGGTTTTAAAAGGGACAGCATCTCATCTGTTTCCTGTTCATTTAAGCCGGCGGCCGGCTCATCCAAAAGCAGGAATTTGGGCTGTGCCGACAATGCCCGGGCAATCTCCAGCAAACGCTGGTCACGAAAAGTTAAGCCCTGGGCAGGCATATCCATTTTATCACCTAAACCCAGTTCTTCTAAAAGCCCGGCAGCAAGGTGTGTGGCTTTACGCCGGTGAGTGCCCACACCAATGGCACCAACCACCGCATTTTCCAGGCAGGTTAAATTTTTGAAAAGCCTTATGGTTTGATATGTGCGCACCAATCCATAGCGGGGAACCTGATACCCTTGCATTTCGCTAATGTTATGGCTGTCAATGGTTACATGTCCGCTGTCTTTGGCCAGCATTCCTGTCATAATGTTTATCATTGTTGTCTTCCCTGAACCGTTAGGGCCAATCAATCCAAGTATCTCGCCGGTTTCCAGGTGTAAGCTCACATCGTCAACGGCTTTAAGGCTACCAAAGCGCTTGCCTAGTGCTTTAACGGTGAGAGTAGATTTATTTTCCATAATGTCACACTCCAACGCAAGGAAGCGTGCCCTATTAGTAGCACACGAATAAAGCACGCTTATCTTTCATCTTGTCTTAGAACCTGTATTCTTAAAAGCGCTTAAGGACGAGGCAGATAACTGGGTATCGACCATTCAACGAAGACAGGCTTGCCGTCCACAAGCTCAATCACTGCGGCTGCCTTGTTGGGCTCATGGCCACTGGCCGCATCGGACCAATCCAGTTCCCCTGTTAGCAGGGTGGAGAATGTGGTGTCTTCCATGTATTTAGCCATTTTTTCGCCATCGGTGCTATTGGTCTCACGCATGGCTTCAGCGAGCACCATGATCACGTCATAGCCTGCCATGGACCAAGGAGCATCCACGTCTCTGCCAAACATGGCTTTATATGCCTCGTTGTATTTGTTAAACCCAGGCACGGCTTCTTCACTGTTATAGCTGTGAGAGTCCCAAACAATGTTGTTGCCAAATTGCTCTCCCAACAGATCGAACATGGCAGGGTCATCATAAGCATCCCCGCCATAGATAGGCAAGTCAATACCGGCGGTGCGGAATTCCTTGATGATTGTGCCCAGGTCGGGCATGTAGGAGCTTATGTATATGAAATCCGGCGTTTCAGGCAGTGCTTTGTAGTGGGCAATCAGCGCAGCGGTGTCAACCTTTCCTTGGCTGAAAATATCCTCACGCAATACGGTGCCGCCAAAATGTTCAAAAGACTCTACAAAGTAACGTGAAAGGCTTTTGGTATAATCTATAAAGTCATCTGTGATGACAAAACAGGTTTTAAAGCCATCTTTCACATAAGCCTTTTCAGCGATTACAGAACCCATGGTGGTGTTCCACATAGACAACGTAAACTGCTTGTCGCCAAGCATGGTGCTGCCGAACAGCGGCGAAGACGCGCTATTGCTAATGCCAACAATCCCCGCTTCTTGTGCTGCACGACATGCCGGACCTCCGAAGTCATAGTCCGATGATGGAATAATGGCAACTGCACCTTGGTCTATGAGTTGTTTGGCCACTTCTGCGGCTGTTGCTGGGTCGGACTTAGAGTCCATGTTGCGGAATTCCAGCATCTTTCCGTTGATGCCGCCGTTTTTATTAACTTCCTCCACCGCCACCTTGACACCTTCCATAGCCGGAGCGTCTAGGGGAGCTTGAATGCCTGTGATAGACATTGCACCGCCAATGATAATGGTATCACTTTCCCCCTGTGCCGTACCACTGTTATCCCTACGGCACCCCGTAGCCGTGAGCATTGTTGCACCCAAAACAACAGCCATCATTAAAAAAACAATCTTTTGCTTCATTCGTACACCTACTTCCTTATAATTTATAAATGCTTCCTTGCAGTATAGTACAGCGCCAATGTGATGTCAAGAAGTGGCAAAATATATTTTACCAAGTTTTCTCGAATGCCAGTACACATCAAGGCTATTGGCCGTATGAGCAGAAGGCCCGTCCTTTCGGACGGGCCTTCTTGTTAATCGGTCGGATATGAAAGCCCACCTATTTTACCCACAAGCTGCATCCACCTCTTGCGAAAGTGGAATGGACTGCGCCGCACCGGCTTTTGTAACGGTTAATGCCGCAGCAGCGGCGGCTCTTTGCAAGGCTTGCTTATCGCTTAAACCGCTGCACAGCCCGGCCAGATAATAGCCGGTGAAGGTGTCCCCGGCGGCGGTGGTATCCACCACCTGATGTGGGGCTACCGTTACCGCCTTTTGGGCGAAACATTCCCCGCCCTGGGCAAACAGTGCCCCGGCTTCCCCCAATGTTAAAACAATTTTGACCTGGGGGTACAGCTGCTGCATGTGCGCCACAATGTCCTGAGGGGCTTCTTGTTGCGTTAAAGCCGCCCCTTCATGCTCATTTAAAATGAAAATGTCCACAAGGTGCAAGGGAAGCTGAAGGCAAGCTTCATTCATGGGGGAAGGGTTAAGTGCAATGACGGCTCCCTTTTCCTTTGCCAGCGCCATCATGGTTCCCGTACATGACGTTTCGTTTTGAAACAACACCACATCCCCGGGTGCCATGTGATCCGACACCTGCTGGGCATAGGTTTCATCCAACATTTGGTTGGTGCCCCCATACAGCAGAATGCAGTTTTGCCCTTTGTGGTTCACCTGAATGATGGCATGGCCGTTGACGCTTTCCACCTTCTGGATAAGGGAAACATCCACCCCGGCATCTTGCAGTGTATCCAGCAGAAACGGCGATTCCTTGGACACAAAACCGCAGTGGCGCACAGCCGCCCCAGCCTTTGCCAAGGCAATGGACTGGTTCAACCCCTTCCCCCCGGCAAAAGTTTGCATATCTAAGGAAGCAATCGTTTCCCCCTGCCGCACAAAATCGTTCACGGTATACACATAGTCAATGTTTAAGGAGCCATAATTGTAAATCATGTTCGCATCCCCACTTTATTGAATCAGTTTTGCAAGCTTGGTGGCCATGTCTTTAATATCTAGCCCGGCTGTAAAGTTCAAGCAAGTGCCGGTTGGGAAACGGGTTTTTTCCACCCAATGGGCCGGAATGGCACTTACGCCGTATTTAGCGCCCAAAATGGCACCCGCCACTGCGCCGATGGTGTCTGCGTCCCGGGCAAAGTTCGCCGCCAGAATGACCCCTTCACGGAAAGTTTTGTTGCTTAAACGCAAGCAGCCAAAGGTGGAAGGAATGGCTTCTGCGGTGGTGGCCCAGGTGCTGGTGTACAGTTCATCGTGCAAAGGCATCCAGGCATCCAGCATGTTGCCGTTTGCGTTGTCCACAATTTCAAAGGCACGGTTCATGGCGTAAAACAGCCAGGAATCTTCAGGAATAACAGACATAGCACCTTCAAATATTTCTTCCATGGTGGCATCCACCATGGCCAAGGAAACGGCCACAGCGACTGCTTGTGCGCCCCAAACCCCGTCTCTGTAATGGCTGACGGTGGCATCAATTTCCGCCATGGCGGCGGCACGTTCCGGGTCACCGGCGCAAATAATGCCTACAGGGCCAATGCGCATGGCAGAACCGTCGCTCATGTGGAAGGCGTTATGCTTGCCGGACAGCGGCGGACGCAAGCCTTTGCGCAAGTTGGCAGAAGCTTCAATTTCGCTGGCGCCTCCCCGTTTGAACTCATCTTGAATGGCTACGTTTTCAAGCCAAGCTTGAACAACAATATCGCTGGTTAGCGCACCGCCGCAATCAATAAGGGTTTTGGCTGTTAAAAGGGCAAATTCGGTGTCGTCGGTGCTCCAGGAAGCACCCTTGTTAAAATCTGTGGTAATGCCGTAATTGGCACGGTTTTCTTGTTTGCGGGCAGCATCGCCTAAAGAGTCGCCAATGGCCAGGCCGCTTAATGCGCCATAGGCTTTTTCAAAGGCTTTCTCTGGGTTTGCAGCCAGTTCTTTACGTGTCATCATACCGTTACGCTCCTCTAGCATGTTTATGTATCTTTCAAATATGGGGCACACAGATTGGTTGCCCTGCGTGCCCCATTGCGTATTAACAAAAACCTTGGGAAACTTTTTCAGGAAAAAGTTTCCCAAACCCTTCAAAAAGCATTCTCTTAGAAATGCCGCATGGCGGCATTTCTGTAAAAATTCTTTGCTTCGTTCTTATAAGAAAGAAGTGGGGTTCGGGGCAAAGCCCCGTGGTTATGATTAATCCAGTTGTGTTGCCAGGTATTCTGCAAATGCATCGCCGCCGGCAGCATTCCACTTTTGAACAAATTCATCAAAAGCGTCAATAGGCTTAATGCCACGCACAATGTCCGCAGAATATTCGTCATACAGCACTTTCATGGCATCCCATTGAGGGGCAAGCTCTTCTGGAATAATCACCATCACGTCTTCTTTAAAGTATTGGTTGGCGAAATCCAAAGAAGTTTGAGCAGCTTCAGAGAACAAAGGCTGTGCCAAAGCAGGTTCAGTTGGGAAGTTGTTGGCTGTTTCCCAGAACCGAGGCCACCATTCAGGGCGTTTGTCTGTGAACACAAGTTGGCCGTCTTCAATGTTGTGGTGAATGCCTTCAATGCCGCACAGGTCGATGACACGGCCTTCTGGGCTGGCCATAAATTCCAAAATGGCAAATGCAGCATCTTTTACTTCAGAATCCACGTGAATAGCGATGCCACGGTCTTCTTTGTTTACATCTGTTGCGGAGTAGCCTTGAGCCACACCTTTGGCTGGGGGCAGCACCACCAGCTCTGTATTGTTCACAGCGCTCATTTTGTCGTTGTAAATTTGAATAACCCCACCGGCTGTACCAGCAGCGATGCCTGCGTTGCCTTCATAAAACTTTTGTTCCATAACATCCCAAGTGTTGGTTAAATATTCTGGATCTAAAAGCCCAGCAGCATACAGTTCTGCATAGTAGGCCAGCTTGTTTTTCTCTGCTTCTGTGGTGCGTGCAAATACCCATTTGCCGTCTTGTTTCACCAGGGTGGTTTCTACACCAAAAGCTTGGTTAAACATGCTGTTAATGCGGCGCAGGTTGCCTTCACCCAAGTTGGTGGAATCGTCCAGCGTCCAAGCGTATTGCACAAGGCCCTTGTCCTTCATTTCTGTAAACAAAGCGGTGTAGTTTTCCACAGTGGGGTCTTCCAACACTTTGGGGTAGTTTTCCAGTTGCTCTGCCCAGTCTTTACGCATAACCGGGGAGGCGGTGCGTGGAGGGGACAGCCACAGCAAATAAGGATAGTTTTCCATTCTTGCTTGGTTTAAGGGGAACATAGCGCTTTTCACATAAGTGGAAGCCTCTATGTAAGGCGTCAAATCTTCCAGAAGGCCTTCTTGGGAAATGGCCAGGTCGCCGCCGCCTTGGAAATAAATAAGGTCGGCATCTACTTCACCGGTGCGCACAGCCAAAGGCAGGGCGGTGGCGTAAGAACCTGATGGGGGTTCTTGGTATTCAAGCTTCACGTATTGGCCGTGGCTGGCCATTTTTTCTTCGATGGCTGCACACATGGCAATGACGTTTTCTTCCGTTGGCAGCACATCTTTCACCATAATTTTAACGGTGACAGGGCTTTCTGGTGTACCGATGGGCAACCAGCCGTCCACAGCTTCGCCGGAAGCCGCAGGGGTGTTATTTTCTGGTGCTGGGGATTCTGCCGGTGCAGATGAACCGCTGCAACCTGCCAGCATTGTAATGACTGAGCCCAGGGCAACCAGCCGTGCAAGCATTTTTTTCATAGATTAACCTCCATTAATTTTAAATTTTATTCTAACCTGTAAAAATGCAGGCAAAAGAATCTTTTTTAACCTTGGTGCTTTGGGAACGTTTTCTCGAAAAAGTTTCCCAAGGGCTTTTGTTTTTATTCCTTTACGCCGCCCGCCATCACATCTTTGGCATAGAATTTAAGCACAAAGGGGTACAGCATCAAAATGGGCACAATGGCCACCACGATAACCGCATATTGCAGGGCGGTATAGTCAATTTTGGCAAGCTCGTTGTAGTTTAAAAGGTTTTGGGCACCGACCAATGCCGTGGTGTCACCCTCCACCAAGAACTGCCGCAAAATCACCTGTAACGTTGTTTTGCTAAGCTTGCTAATGTAAATGCCCGCCCGCAAATATTCATTCCAGCGCAACACCGCATAAAACATGGTTAGTGTGGCAATACCCGCTTTACACAGCGGCAGGGTAATGCTCCACAACGTGCGCAAATGGCCAGCGCCGTCAATGGTGGCCGCCTCGTACAAAGAGGGAGGCACTTCTTCAAAATAGCGCATCATAATGATGAGGTAGTACACATTCACCGCCAAGGCCAAAATAACAGACCATTGGCTGCCCATTAAGCCCAGCCGCTTCACCACAAAATATTCAGGCACAAGCCCTGGGTCAAAAAGCATCATAATGATGAAGAACACCATCAGCGGGCGTTTGCCCACCAAACGAGGCCGGGTTAACACATAAGCCGCCGTAATGGTTAAAATAATGTTAATGGCCGTGCCCACCACGGTGATGAACACCGAGTTGATCAGCGCCGGCATAATGGCAGCGTTACTTAAAATGACCTGGTAATTCATAAACGTAAAGCCCTTGGGCAAAATATCCAGGCCAGTCATGGTTTTGGAAAATTCCGGGCTAGACAAAGACCGGGCCAAAATGCTTAACAACGGCACCAAAATGGTAAGGATGAAACCTAACATGACAACCGTTAAAATCAGTTGCCCTGGTTGTATTTTAAAACGTTTTTTATGCATCATATTTTCCTCCTTACCAAACGCCCTTGCCGGTAATGCGCTTCGAGACGATGTGGGTGATAAACACAAGCACCAGCCCCACCACCCCTTTTACAATGCTTACCGCACTGGCAAGAGAATATTGGCCGTTGTCTAAGCCCAACCGGTAGATGTACGTGTCCAAAATGTCAATGACACTGATAACGGAAGGGTTCGAGAAGTTAAACACTTGGTCAAACCCGGCAGACATAAAGAAGCCCAGGTTCAAAATAAACACGGTAATCATAGGGGTGACCAGTGCAGGCAAAATGATGCGCCGCACAATGTTCATCCGGTTTGCCCCGTCAATGGAGGCCGCTTCGTACAAATCCGGGCTAATGCCCAAAATGGCGGTGAAGAAGATGATGGAATCCCACCCCAAACTGCGCCAGCCTTCCGAAAAGAACAGCACCCAGCGAATGGCCCCTTTGTTGGTCATAAAATCCACCGGGTTTGCGCCAAACCAACCGGTTACTTGGTTGACGGCACCTGTGGAAGGGTTCAGCAGCGCAATCCATATACCCGCAATAACCACCCAAGATAAAAAGTGGGGCAGGTAGCTGATGGCCTGCACAAAGTTTCGGGCACGGCGGTTGCGCATTTCGCTAAGCAAAATGGCAAACAGCACAAAAAAAGGAAACAGCAGCACATACTTCATAAAGCTAATGATGATGGTGTTGCGTAAAATGTCCCCAAAAGCAGAAGTGCTGAAAATGAGCTTGAAATACTTCAAGCCAACCCATTCCCAAGGTCCCCGGGCCTTGTAGTTGTAAAACGCCATGCGCATATACAAAATGGGCCACACACGAAAAATGATAAAGTACAGGATGGTTGGGGCAATGAGTATGTATAACACCAGGTCTGCTTTCATGCGGCGCCATGTGCTTGCCCACGTTGTATGATTCATAAAACAAATCTTCCTCCTTGATCAATGCAAAATAAGCAAGGCCGGCGCCCATTAAAGAAACCGGTTTATCTGCGCTGGCCTTATTATACATGATAAATTTTTTTATTTCAATGCAACATTAACCACAATCCTGTAACCGGTTTTTTAGTAAAAACGCCCAAGAGCCTATACGATTTTCAGTCGATTCGCGAAGGTGGCGCGACGGCATAATAGGCGATTATGTCTAGCGCCACCGACAAAGAAGCGGCTGAAAATACAGAAAAGTGGCAAGATTTTTAATTTACGGATAGGTTCTTCATGTTGTTCATTTGGTTGTCTCACGCAGCAGCAAATTGGGTTGCACCGTAATGTGGCGGATGCTGCCAATGTCCCCTGTAATGATGTTTAAGAGCATGGCGGCGGCTTGTGCAGCCATTTCGTGCCGAGGTTTGCTCACCGTGCTTAACTTCGGGCTGTATACTTCAGAAATCTCAATGCCGTCAAAACCAATCACTTCAAAGCTTTCTGGAATGCTTTTTCCTGCCTTTTCCAAGCTTTTTAAAACCCCAATGCCAATCAAGTCGCTGCCGGTAAACACCGCCGTTACATCCGGGTGGTTTTCCAGCAGTTCTCTGGTCACAAAAGCCCCATATTCAATGGTGAATGTGCCGTTAAATACAATAGAGGCATCGTAGGGAATACCTGCATTTTTTAAGGCCGCCTTGTACCCGCTGTGCCGCTGAATGGCCCCGGAAACCCCCGGGGTACCGTCAATATAGGCAATGCGCCGGTTGCCGGTGGCAATTAGGTGAGAAACCGCTTCCGTTGCCCCGGTTTTGTTGTCGCTGGAAATGCTGGCATCACACAGGTGGCGGTCAAAAGTACGCCCCATCAGCACAATGGGAATGTTAAACTTTTTAAATTCTGAAAGGTAGCTGTTATTGGCCACCCCAGAGCACAGGATAACCCCCTCTACCCGCTTGTCCACCATGCTTAACAAATGGGCTTTTTCCTTTTGGGGGTCAAAGTCTGAATTGCACAAAAACACCGAATAACCCCGTTCAGAGAAAAAGTCGCAAATGCTGCGAATTTGTACGGGAAAAAACACGTTGCACACATCCGGCACCACCAGGCCAATCATGTTAGAGGCCGAAGTGGCAATGCTGCGGGCCAGTGTATTGGGCCGGTAATTCAGTTCGTTAATGATTTTAAGTACACGCTGTTTGGTTTCTTCCCCTACCCCTGCGGATTTATTGTTAATCACCCGTGAAACCGTCGCCTTGGAAACGCCGCAAATTTTTGCAATATCCGCAATGCTATATTTCTGCACAGCCAAACCTCCTATAACCGTTTGCAACCTTGTATGAGGCCATTATAATCATTTTGGCAAGAATAGCAAGGGCATTTATTGCATGGAACCCAAACTGGAAAAGATAACCTTGGGGGCATTTTGTCAGTTTGCTACAAAACAGCAGGTGGTTATTTAGATAATACGCCACTTGTGCCCGCCTTAAAAAAAAGTTATAATGCCAGTTACTAAACCGGTTACGCACAATGCATACTGGACAGGAGGAAACAATGGTACAAAATTATTTAGAAAAAGTTTATGCCGGTTTCTTGGGTATGAACATGGGCATTCGATTGGGTGCGCCGGTGGAACCCACCATCTGGACATACGACAGAATTAAAAGCACCTACGGAGAAATTACAGATTATGTCAAGGAATATAAAAACTTTGCCGCAGATGACGATGCCAACGGCCCCGTATACTTTTTGCGTGCCCTGCGGGACGACGCCGCAGACCGAGCGTTGCGGTCCCAGGACGTGGCCAGAGCATGGCTAAACTATACACGTGAAGGGGTTGGCATGTTTTGGTGGGGGGGCTATGGCACCAGCACCGAACACACCGCTTACTTAAATTTGAAAAACGGCATTCAAGCCCCTCGTTCCGGCAGCATGGAACAAAACGGGCAGCTCATGGCCGAACAAATCGGCGGGCAAATTTTCATTGACACCTGGGGCCTTGTGAATCCGGGCAACCCTAAAAAAGCCGCAGACTACGGCGAAGCTGCCGCTAGTGTTTCCCACGATGGAAACGGGGTTTATGGGGCACGGTTCTTCTGCGCCGCCATTGCCCGTGCTTTTGAAACCAGCGACATTAAAGACATTATTGCCACCGGTCTGGCTCAAATCCCCGCAGAATCCACTTACCATAAAGTGGCCGAAGCAGTTCTGGATTTCCACAGCAAAAACCCAGAAGACTGGCGGGCGTGTATGCAAATGCTGGTGGATGAATGGGGTTATGACAAATACCGTGGGGTTTGCCACATCATCCCCAATGCCGGGGTTTGCGTGCTGTCTATGGTTTACGGCGGCGGCAATTTTGCCCGCACCATTGAAATTGCCACCATGTGCGGCTGGGACACAGACTGCAACGCAGGCAACGTGGCCACCGTTCTGGGGGTTGCTTGCGGGCTAGAAGGTTTGCCAGACAAATACCGCAAGCCCATGAACGACAGCATTGTATTAAGCGGCATTTCCGGCTATTTAAATATTTTAGACATTCCCACCTACGCCAAAGAAGTGGCGTTGCTGGGCTATAAACTGGCAGGAGAGGAAGCCCCAGCCAGCATTGTGGAAAGCTTTACCGACGGGGAAGTGCACTTCGACTTTGAACTTCCAGGCTCCACCCACAACATGCGCATTTCAGACCCCTTCTTCTGCAGGGCGGTGCATACCACAGAAAAGGCAGCCAGCGGAACCGGTTCCCTTAAAATTCTGGTGGACAGAATGACCCGTGGGGAACAGTGCAAAGTGTTTTATAAACCTTTCTACACCCGGGAAGACTTTTCCGATGAACGGTATCAGCCGGTGTTTTCCCCAACCGCTTACTCCGGCCAAACTGTGCGGATGAAGCTGTACTGGGAACAGTGGAACGGCTGGGAAACCCTTGGTTTTGCGCCCTACGTGCGCACCATGAGCGATAAAAAGAACCAATTGCAAGGCTACATCAAGCTGGTGCAAGATGCATGGATTGATGTTGAATTTACCATTCCCGACACCAACGGGGACTTGATTGACGAAGTGGGTATTCTCATTGAAGGGTACTCCATTTCCAAAGCCAAAGCCTTGGGCAATGTGTACCTGGACGACTTCTCCATCACCGGTAAAAGCAAATACGCCATTGCCATTCCTAAAATGCGGAAGGATTTTGGCTGTATTACCCCCTTTGCCATGGACCACGGTGCATGGAACACCGAAGGCGGGTGGCTGAACCTGATGCGCTGCGAACCTGCGTTTGCCTACGCCGGCAACTATTATAGCCGCAACTATACCGTGCAGACAGATTTGGTTGCTGAAAACGGGGAATCCCACTTGCTGCTGCTGCGGGCACAGGGAGCTATGCGTGGCTATGCCGCCGGTTTTAACGGCAAGGGTAAAGTGGCCATTTTGAAGAACGATTTTGGTTATACTGAACTGGCGGTTGCAGACTTTGCTTGGCAACACAATAAGGCCTACCAAGTGGCCTTCACCGCTAAGGAGGACAACACCTTGTCCCTGTGCATCAACGGCCAAGAAGTGTTATCCGTGCAAGATTCCACCTTTGCTTATGGCATGTACGGCTGCGGCGGGTTAGACATGGGCCGCACATCCTATGGCGATTTTGAAATCGAGGAGATTTAATGGACGAATTAAGAATTCTTTCCCCTTGCGGTATTTTGGGGTACGGTTACCCTGAAAGTTCATTTATAAAAGGTATGGAGATGAAGCCCCACGCCATTGTGGTGGATGCAGGTAGCACCGACGCCGGTCCCCACAAACTAGGGGCTGGGGTGGCCATTGTCAGCCGCCGTGCCTGCAAGAAAGACATTTTGCCCATGTTGGTGCACGGCCATGAAGCGGGCATCCCGGTGATCATTGGGTCTGCCGGTGGTGCTGGGGGCCGGGTACACGTGGAGTGGACGGCTTCCATCATTGATGAGATTTTGGAAGAACAGGGCATTACCAATAAAAAAATCGCCATCATCTGGGGCGACATTAATAAAGAAGTGGTAGCACATCGTTTAGCAGAAGGCAAAGTGCAGCCCCTTGGTCTGACGGTAAAAGACCTTACCCCAAAGCGGCTGGAAGACACCACCGCCATCGTTGCCCAAATGGGCCACGAACCTATTGTGCGGGCGTTGCAAAACGGCGCGGAAATCATCGTTTGCGGCCGTGCCTATGACCCTTCCCCCTTTGCGGCGGTGGCGGCCTTTTATGGCTTTGACCTAGCCTATGGCTACCATGCGGGGAAAATTTTAGAGTGCGCCGCTTTATGTGCAGAGCCGGGCACTACAAAAGATTGCATGTTGGGCACCATTTTGCGGGATGGCTTCACCATCACCCCTCTGTCCCCCCAACGGCGGTGCACCAAAACCTCTGTGGCGGCACACACCTTTTACGAGAAAACACACCCCTATATCCTCCACGGGCCAGGTACTGTGCTGAACCTGGAAGGGTGCAGCTTTACCCAGCTGGAAGACGGCCGAAGCGTGAAGGTGACCGGCAGCAAAATAGAAACCACAGACCCTTATTATATTAAGCTGGAAGGGGCTTTGCAGGTGGCCTACCGCACCTTTGTGGTGGCTGGCGTGCGGGACCCGCTGCTCATTGGCCAGCTTCAAGATGTGCAGGCAGAAGTGGAAAACCAGGTGCGGACCTATTATGCAGACATTAGCCCGGAAGATTATGAAATTCATTTTATTAATTACGGGTTAAATGGGGTGATGGGTGACATGGAGCCACGGACAGAAACGCCTCGTGAAGTGGGGGTTGTGTTTGAGGTAGTGGCCAAAACCCAGGAACTGGCCAACACGGTATGCGCCAGTTTGCGTTCCACTTTCCTCCATTATGGGTACGAAGGCCGCAAGTCTACAGCAGGCAACTTGGCTTTTCCTTTTGCCCCCAGCGACATTCCTTTTGGGCCAGTGTATGAATTTTCCGTCTACCATTTAATGCAGGTGGCCAACGGGGAAGAACTGTTCCCCATACAGTATTTTGCGGGGAGGGTTGGGCTTTGAAAACCCGGTTGTACGACGTTGCAAAAGTATTACGCAGTAAAAACAGCGGCCCTTTCGAGCTGACTTTGGACTGCCTCTTTGATGACGAAACCATTTACCGCAAAGTAAAAGACAGCGGCATCATTAACAAAAGCCTTGTATCCCAGCTATACCACGTCCCGGAAAGCATGATTGTGGAGATTGTGTTTTTCGACCCGGCGCTGGGTTTTAAAATCACCCTGGCCAGAAAAGTGTCCTCCGGCACCACCGGTGACACAGATGTGTACGGCGCCCAACAACATGCGCCTTTAATGGAACTGATGATTGAGCTGTAAGTAAAAAAAGACCTTGGGAAACTTTTTCGAGAAAAAGTTTCCCAAACCCTTCAAAA
>CAZCQP010000044.1:0-21642 GCA_964500895.1 uncultured Eubacteriales bacterium
AGCATCCCCTTGCAGAACATGCATCTGCTGTTCGGTGATGGGGTGGGACACACCCATGCGCTGGGCATCTATCAAGGCTTTGGCGCTGTAGGTGAGCACTTCAAGCCGGTCGTAGGCTTGCAAAAATGTGCTGCCGCCGCAAATGCAGCACCCGTTTTCAATCATCAATGCACCGGTTGCGGGGGTGAAAGCTTCTGCCAGCTGTTGGGGTTTTGCAAAAGCGTTGTAGGGCAAATGCACCACACTCCGAAGCACGGTGGCGCTTTCGGGAATGTAGGACAAGGAAAAGGGCATACCAGTCACTGCATAGGCCATGATGCCTGGGGGCATGGAAGTGACCAGGCATTGCAGTTTGGGGTTGCGCTTGTATAGGTCTAAATGTATTTTTTGGTGGTATGTATGCACAGTGGTTTCGGCTACAGGCAACAAGTCTGCTTCTTCCAGAAGGAATAAAGGCAGGTGGGCGGGGTTGGTGAGCATCCAGCCATCTTCCAGCCGGTAAGACATGCAGAATATGGCAGGGTTAAACAGTGCCAGCTTTTTTTGAATCATACGCCGGATGATGGAGAACATGTTTTCAGGAAGCTGGGCAGGAATGGAAGCGGCTGGGCTTAAAGGGGGCTCTTCCGGGTGCCACAAAGCTGCGGGCATCTGTTCTTGCAAAGGAATGCGCACCGGCCCTAATACAGCGGCCATTTCTTCAATTTGAAAAGCAATGTTTAATGCTTCCAGGCGCAAAAATGCCTCGGCCAAGTCTTTACCTGTAACCACCACCCCATGGTTCTTTAAAATGGCACAATCGCTTCCCAGTGCGAAAGCGTGGGCAATGGCGTCACTAAGGGCGGTGCTGCCTGGGGTTTCATAAGGCACCATGCTAATTTTTCCCGTCACTTCCGCCAGTGCGGGAATCATTTGCACCAAAGGCATGGTGTGCAAAAGACTGGCGGCCAAAAGATAGGGGGCGTGTACATGGATAACAGCGCCCACATGGGGGGCAGTTTTGTAAATGCTTAAATGGAAAGGCAACTCCATAGACGGCAGAAAGTCTCCTTCTGCGGTGCCGTCCATATGCACCCGCACCACTTGCTCCCCGGTGAGTGCACCTTTGTCCGTGCCGCTGGGGCTTATCCATATGTAATCGCCTTGGGGTTCTTTAATGGATATGTTGCCGCCGGACATGGTGGTTAAGTCGTTGTCGTAAATCAGTTTGAACATGTCTGCAATGGCTTGGGCCGGGCTGTATGTGCGCATAAAATCCTCCGATATTAAATTAGGTTGGGTGTGTTTAACAGGTTTGGGCATGGTGGCGTTGTTTCAAACACTTTCTTGTACCAATCATAATCCTCTTAAATTTCTTTGTCAATATATCTTGCAATTATCGGGAAATAAGCATATATTTATGAAAACTGCACACATCTAATCGTGTGTATAAATTTGGAGGGTTTTGAAATGGAATTAAAAGAAAGGCTGGCCGCTTTACGCCAAAAAATGAAAGAGGAAGGCGTAGACACGGTGGTGGTAACCAAGTTTGACCCCCACCAGAGCGAGTATAGCCCTGCTTTTTGGAACGGGGTGCAGTTTTTATCGGGGTTTTCAGGTTCCGCCGGGGTGCTGGTGGTAACTACAGATACAGCACGGCTCTTTACAGATGGGCGTTACGCCATACAAGCACCTAGAGAAGTTGCGGGCAATGGCATTACGGTGGAAAGCGGCGGAGCAGGGGCTGTGCAGGATGAAATGGCCTATGCTGCGGCACATACACCGGAAAAGGGCTGCATCGCTTTTGACGGCCGTACCCTGTCTGTGCGGCAAGTGCGTGCATTGCAGGCAAAAGTGCTGGGTAAGGCCGTCACTTTTAAAGATATTGATTTTCTTGAAGGATTGTGGACAGACCGCCCAGCCATTTCAATGTCCCCGGTGTATGATTTTGCTGTGGACTACTGCGGTTGCTCCCGGCAGGAAAAATTAAAACTTGTGCGGGAAAAAATGGCAGAGGAAGGGGTTTGTGCCTATGTGATTTCTTCTACCGACGACATTGCATGGTTGCTCAATTTACGGGGCAACGACATGGACCATTCCACCTGCTTTGCTTCTTTTGCCGTGATTGAAAAGGAAGCCGCCACACTGTTTGTGCATGACGAAAAGGCAAAAGACGTGGTGGAATTGTTGGCGGCAGATGGGGTTTCCGTGCGCCCATATGGGGATATTACCCCCTATTTGCAAAATTTAAAAGAAGAAACACCCGCCCATGCTTTGTGCGCATTTAACCCAAGCACCACGGCTTATTCGGTTTTTGTAGGGATGGAAGGCATGGCTGCAAAAGAACTGGCCATAGACTGGACCACCCACATGAAGGCGGTTAAAAATGAAACCGAGCTGGAAAACCTGGACAAAGCCTTGGTAGCAGACGGCATTGCCATGGTGCGCTTTATCAAATGGGTGAAGGAAGCGGTGAAAGAAAAGGCGGTGTCGGAGGTGGATGTAGCCGATATGCTGTTATCTTTACGTGCCCGCAACGAGGACTTTGTGTTCCCATGCTTCACCACCATTGCCGCCTACATGGACAACGCCGCCATGATGCATTATGCGCCTAAGAAAGAAAACTGCGCCACTTTAAAGCCAGAAGGCTTTTTACTGGTGGATTCCGGCGGGCAATATTTGCGGGGCACTACAGACATAACCCGAACCATTGCATTAGGCCCCCTAACACCCCAAATGGTTGAGGACTTCACTTTGGTGCTGCAATCCCACATTGCTTTGGCAGACACCGTGTTTTTATACGGCGCAACGGGCCCCAGCCTTGATGTGATTGCCCGAGGGGTGATGTGGGAAAAAGGGTTGGATTATAAATGTGGCACCGGCCATGGCATTGGCTTTTTCTTAAATGTCCATGAAGGGCCTCATACCATTCGTATGGCCCCTACCGGCGTTCGGTTGGAAGCAGGCATGGTGATGTCCAACGAGCCGGGCATTTACCGCCAAGACGCATACGGCATTCGCACAGAAAACCTGATGACCGTGGTGCCTCACCGTACCACAGCATTCGGGGAGTTTATGGCCTTTCAAACACTTACCTATTGCCCCATTGATTTGGAAGCAGTGGATGTGTCTTTGCTTTCAGAAAAAGCCCGGGCATGGCTGAATAACTACCACCAGCTGGTGTACGACAAACTGGCCCCGGGCTTGGATGAAGATGAAAGAGCCTGGCTGGCTGACGCTACCCGATTGATTTAAGAACCTGTATTCAATAAGCTGTCACCTGACTTTGTGAGCGATTATTCCGCCATTCTTTGTTGTGGCGGCTTGCCATAATTCTTCTATTATGCCCGCGCCGCCACGCCTAGACTGGCGAAAAATCGCTTTCACAAATTCAGTCAACCCATTATTGAATACAGCTTCTAAGTAACTACAATATAACCAGCGGCTGGGTATATTCAATGTGCTGGGGAGCTGGGTTTTGGGCGGCGTGACTGGTGGACAAGCGGTAAATGTCTGTGGTTTCAATTTCTTTTTCCAGCATGGCCAAGGCCATGGCTGTGGGGGAAAGCTGTTTGTGGGCGTGCTTTAAGTTCAGCACCATGGGCAACGTGGCTTTTTCCTCCATTTGCCGCAGCAAATACGCCTTCTCCCGGCGAAAGCCCAAAACCCGCAAATACAAAGGCCCACCCAGCGCTTCATAGGCATCAAAATCCTTTTGTTGAAGCCCCAGCAGTGCGTGGAGCACAATGCGGCGAATTTTTGTAAAAGTATAGCGCTTTGTCTTTGTCTGTGTTATAATATCGCTTAGATGGAAATATTGTGCAGCATAGGAAGCCATGCGGTTTTCCAGCCCTTCTGTCACATCTTGAATGCCTTTTAGCCATTGTACATCATTTTGCTTTATGATATACTGAAATAAAAGGCTTAACCGGTCAAGCTGGGCGGCTCCCGGCCCTTCTGAAAGGGCGGTGCACAGCAAGCCGTAGGCGTATGGGGGCATGGCACTGGCCACAGACTGAAGCTGGCCTTCATCAATGGCTTTGCGAATGGCAGTGGCCGATGCCAGGGGCTGGTTTAGCAGTGCATCGTGGTACCCGGCACCTTCCCGTTTAATGGTGTGGGCAATGATGGGGCTATCGAGCTGGAGCAAGGCTTTTAAATAAGCCACCGCCAACAGGTTGTTGGGGGTTTTCAACAGTTCCACTGGAGCATGGGGGTACCCCTTTTCAAGCAGTTGCTGGCGGGCTACGATAAAACCAAGCCCCGTTCCCAATTCTTGTTTTAATAATGAAGAAAAGCCGATATTTGTTTCTTCTTGGTGCAACAATAGTAATTGGGCAAGGGTTGAAAGTTCTGCAAGCTGCCCGGTTTCCGAACCAAAGCACAAATGGCTTACAATGCCGGAAGCGTGCAGAAGCTTCACCGCCCCCCTGGCAAAATATTCAGCGCTGGCAGTAGCATAATACACCGGCAGTTCTATGACAATATCTGCACCGGCCAAAAGGGCCATACGGGTACGGCACAGCTTGTCCACCAAGGCAGGTTCACCCCGTTGCACAAAGTTACCGCTCATCACCACGCACACATCCTCGCAGCCGGTTTGCTGTTTGGATTTTTGTAAGTGCAAGGCGTGGCCGTTATGAAAAGGATTGTATTCCGCAATAATACCCAAAACACCCATGTAAGTTCTCCTTGATAATTAATAGAATTTATTGTATGGTTTTTACGTTAGGTTGTAAAGGGGCAGTTCATTAAGATGCAGAAAATATCCGAAAGGCAATGCCATGAAGCTTAGGTTAAAATAGGTGATGACTTTGCGAGAATTACAAGATCAAGAATTTAGCATGTTTCAAGAGTATATAAAAAAAACAATGGGTATAAACCTAGGGGAAGAAAAAAAATCGCTGGTGTATTCCCGGCTTAAAAACGTGGTAGAGGAAAAAGGGTTTAACGACTTTACGGAATATTTTAAATATTTAACCAACGACCGTTCCGGCCAGGCTATGACTCAGTTTATTAACAGAATTACCACCAACCAAACGTATTTTATGCGGGAAACAGACCATTTTGATTTTTTCAAGGAAAATGTGTTGCCCTACATTGAGCAGAGCGCAGCAGCCACCCATGATGCCCGTGTATGGTGTGCAGGCTGTTCTTCCGGGGAAGAAGCCTACACCTTACAAATGCTGATGCAAGACTATTTCAAGGGTAAGCCTGCCAACTGGAACACCCAGCTTTTAGCCACAGACATTTCCACCAGCGTTTTAGACAAAGCTGTGGCGGGGCAATACCCTGGGGAAGGGATTAAAACTTTGCCCCAATCCTGGCGGGATGCTTACTTCACAAAAGATAAAGTGAAAGATGTGTACCAGGTGAAAGACAGCTTGAAAAAAGACATTGTTTTTCGCAAGTTTAACCTGATGATGGAGCGGTTTCCTTTTAAAAAGCCTTTCCACACCATCTTTTGCAGAAACGTAATGATTTACTTTGACAACGACACCAGGGGCGAGCTGGTGAACAAGTATTACGACCATCTGGAAAAGGGCGGGTACCTTTTTATCGGGCACTCAGAATCTTTAAGCCATCATAATACGCCGTTTGTATTTGTTAAGCCCGCAGTCTACCGCAAACCTTTATCATAATGTTTATATCATATAATAATTTTATGATGTTTATATAATTCAAAGAAAGAAAAGGTGATGATGTTTTGGCTGACTTTGATAGAGAATCCATGCTGGAAATGTTTAGTTTTGAGATGTCTCAGCTTGTAGAGCAACTGGAGCAGATATTGATCCAGGCGGAATCGGACTATTCCATGAGCCAGGTGAACGAGATTTTCCGTATCATGCACACCATTAAAGGCTCTGCTGCTATGATGCTCTTCGACAACATTTCAACCACCGCCCACGCCATTGAAGACCTTTTTTTCTACCTGCGTGAAGAAAACCCCCAAGGGATAGACTATTCCGAGCTTACAGACCATGTGTTGGCCGGGATGGACTTTATCAAGGCAGAACTGGAAAAGGTAGAAGGTGGCCTTGCGGTAGACGGTGACGGCACCGAAATTATTTCACGCATTAAGGCGTACTTGCAAAAAATTAAAGGTGGCGACACCAAGCAGGAAAGCCCTGCCCCAGCACCTGTTTCCACACCAGCGGCAGCACCAGCCCCGGTGGCGGACCAAGCGGCCCTAGCACCCGGAATGCACCAGTATAGCTGCACCATTTATTTTGAAAACGGATGTGAAATGGAAAACATCCGGGCTTTTACATTGATTCACAACCTTGGGGATGCCATTTCAGACGTTTCCCATATGCCTCAAGATATTATTTCCGAAGATGCCATCCCGCTTATTCGGGAAAAAGGTTTTTTCATTCGGTTCAAAAGTGAAATGCCTTATAACATGATTGAAGAAAAACTGTTAAGCACCATTTATTTAAAAGACTTAGAGCTTAAAGAAGAAACGGCTGCTCAGCCGGAACAGCCCGAAGAAAGCCAACCCCAGCCGGTAGAGCAACCGGAAGCTGCTTTGCCTGTGGAAGCGCCAAAACCAGCGGAAGCACCTGCGGCCCCTCCTGCGCCTAAAGCTGCGGGAGACAACCAAAGCGACGGGCAAGCGGCCAAAAAACAGGTGACCCAGCACATGATTAGCGTGAATGTAAGTAAGCTGGATCAGCTGCTAAACCTGATGGGCGAGCTGGTGATTGCCGAGGCCATGGTAACCCAAAACCCGGAACTGGAAGAGCTAGAGCTGGAAAGTTTCCACAAAGAAGCCATTCAGCTGCGCAAAATCATTAATGATGTGCAAGATACCGTTATGTCTATGCGGATGGTGCCTCTGTCCACCACATTCTTTAAAATGCACCGCATTGTGCGGGATATGTGCAAGCAATTGTCCAAAGACGTAGGGCTTGAAATTTTGGGCGAAGAAACAGAAGTGGACAAGAACATCATTGAACATATCTCCGACCCGCTGATGCATATTATTAGAAACTCTGTAGACCATGGTATTGAGATGCCGGAAGAACGCCGACAAGCGGGTAAGCCGGAAAAAGGCACCGTGCAGCTAGAGGCCAAAAATGCTGGCGGCGATGTTTTAATCATTATTAAAGACGACGGCGCAGGGCTGAACAAAGATAGAATTATGGCCAAGGCCAAAGCCAACGGCTTGTTAAAGAAAGCCGAAAGCGAATATTCAGACAAGGAAATTCACCAGTTTATTTTCTTGCCCGGTTTCTCCACCAACGAAAAGGTCACCAATTTTTCGGGCCGTGGGGTAGGCATGGACGTGGTGTGCACCAACCTGGAAGTGGTGGGCGGTTCTGTGCTGGTAGATTCCATCCCAGGCCAGGGCAGCACCTTCACCCTTAAAATACCGTTAACGCTGGCGATTATTGAAGGCATGACCATTAAAATGGGCGGGGCTAAATACACCATCCCCATCATTTCCATTAAGCAATCTTTTAAAGCCAAGAAAGAAGCCATTTTCAGAGACCCCAGCGGCAATGAAATGATTACGGTTCGGGGCGAAGTGTACAACTTTATCCGCATGTATGAATTTTTCAATGTGGGTTCTTCTGTGCACGACCCGGAAGAAGGCATTGTGGTGATGTTGGAAAACGGCGACCAAACCATTTGCGTGCTGGTGGATGAACTGATTGGCGAGCACCAAGTGGTGGTGAAAACCATGCCCAAGTACATTAAAAAAGTGCGTGGTTTAAGCGGCTGCACCCTTTTAGGGAACGGTGAAATCAGCTTGATTATTGACGTTGCCGGGTTCTTTGATAAATGATAACGGAGGAGGTTTGGTCATGTCCACCCAAAATGAACAAGAACAAGACCTGATTCAAGTTGTGGAAGAAGATACCACCAAAGATAAGTTTTTAACGTTTGTGATTGATGATGAAGAGTATGGGGTAGAAATTGCCAATATAAAAGAAATTATCAGCATTTGCAGCATCACCCAAGTGCCGGAAACGCCCGAATATGTGAAGGGTATTATCAACCTGCGGGGGGATATTATTCCCGTTATTGATGTGCGCCTGCGTTTCATGAAGGAACAAAAGGTATACGATGCCTTAACCTGCATTGTGGTTATTGAGTTTGGGGCGTATTCCCTGGGCTTGGTGGTGGATAACGTGCAAGAGGTGATGTACATTAGCGAAGAAAATATATTGCCTCCCCCCAGCGCAAAACTGAATTTCTATAATCAGTTTATTAAAAACATTGGCCGTGTGGGGGACCGTGTGGTGCTATTAATGGATTTAGACCGTGTGGTTTCCCAGGAATAAAGAAAAAACATTTGAGTAAAGACAGTGATGGAAGGAAGAGAGTTACCAATGAAAAAACTGATGATGCTGTTTATGTTTACCCTTTTGATGGTGGGTATGTCTATAAACAGTGTGTATGCCACCAGCAATAACCCAGAGCCCTATGTGTATACGGGTGTTGCCCGTTATGTAACGGAAAGTTCTGCTTCTATATCCGGCACAGCTTATGTGGTGCCGGAAAGCAGCGGCATAGAGTGGGGGGTGGCGTATTCCACCAGATCGGAAGATAGCTCGCCCACATTCCGCATTGCTTCCAGCGAAGATTTTACCATTGAACTAACCGGGCTGCGTTCCGGGCGGGTGTACTATTACCGCACGTTCATCCGGTACTACGACAGAAACAGAAGGCAACAGATTGAATATGGAACAGAAAAAAACTTTACAACAGATGATGAACGCACGTCATCTTCACCTACCCCAAGCCCTGGGGAAAGTGTTGTAAACATACCACGGGTTTCGGTGAATAGCAATTCCGAAGCCACCCTGGAAAGCAGCTTTGTGGCCAATGGCAACACGGTGCGTTATGCCGGGTTTGTCTATTCCTCTACCAAGGAAACGCCAACCCGCAGCAACGCCACGGATATTTATGACCAAGTGGATTCATCCGACACGTCATTTTCCAAAAAGTTGAGCAACCTTGAACGCAATACCACGTATTACGTTCGGGCGTACATCACCGTAGGTACCAGCAGAGACTATACCGATGTGTATTCTTCAACTGCTACATTCACAACCTCCCAAAGCGGAGAACCCCGGGTGTATACAGACTCGGTGAACAGTGTCAACGCAACGGGGGCAGACATTAAAATTGAAGTGGTGGCGGGCGGCCCTACCATTGTGGAACGGGGCGTGGTGTATTCCAACAAACAAACCACCCCGGAACTGTACTCCAGCAAGTCCCAGTACAAATCGGTGTCGGGTAACACGGGCACTGCAACGGTAGTCTTAACGGAGCTGGATTCCGGCGAAACCTATTATGTCCGTGCTTATGCCCGCAACGCCGATGGGGTGTACTACGGGGAAACAAAGAAATTTGTCACCGGCAATGATGTAGACATTACCACCTTGAAGGTGAGTGACATTACCTCATCTACGGCCATAGCCAACGGGAATATTTCCGGGGTTTCGTCCTTTGTGTTGGAGGAAAAAGGGTTTGTGTTCTCCGAAGACAACAAAAACCCAACGGTGAAAGACCGGAAGGTGTATACCACTTCCAGCTTGAAATCCGGCGCTTACGCCATGGAACTCACCGGCCTTAACGTATCCACCACCTATTACGTGCGGGCCTATGCCTACACGGACGACAGCATCAGCTATGGTGAAACGGTATCCTTTACAACCAACGGCATTAAAGTGCCGGTGGCTATTTCATACAGAACCACAGGGGCCACAGAAGTGGGCAGCGAAGTCATTCGGGTAGACGAAGGCACAACGCTGACGGCCAGTGACTTGACCATCCCCCAGGGCTACAAGCTGTATGAAAGAGATTGGAGCCGAAAGGTGCAAGATTCAAGCAGCATAACGGTGCTGGTGGAAAAAGATGCAACCAAAACAACGGAAGGCGTGTTCATGGAGGGGGTAGGCAGCTTCATGTTTGCCCCAGACCGGGCCACCACCCGGGCAGAAGTGGCCCAGATTATTTATAACCTGGCCACCAGCAGAGATGCAGTGACCGCTGGCATGGTCTTTACCGATGTGCCAGTGAACCATTCGGCGAAAGTGGCCATCGACTATGTGTCCTCCAAAGGTTACATGCGGGGTTACCCGGACGGTAGCTTTAAACCTAACAACACCATAACCCGTGCGGAAATTTGTGTGGTGTTGTCTATGGTGTACGGCTTGCAAAGCAACTCTAGCCAGGCTGCCACCAACGCCTTTTCAGATGTGAAGCCCAACGACTGGTTTTATAGCTATGTGGCCATGGCGTACAACAATGCCATGCTGTATGGCTATCCAGACGGCTCATTTAAGCCAGCCAACACCACCACCCGTGCAGAGATTTGCACCATTTTCTCAAATTCAGAAAAGCGCACCCTGGTGCCGCTGGGTACTGTGCAGTTTACAGACGTGCCTAGCCAACACTGGGCGTATAAATACATTATGAACGCTTCAATGCCAAGGCCGTAAAAAATAAGAAAGCTGTCCAGGGGAAAAAATCCTTTGGACAGCTTTTTTATTCAGTGACTTGTATGGCGTTGTTATGCTTGTTGGCTTGCTTTAATGGGTGCTGGTGTTCCGTCATGCGCCTGCGATATTTTTTAGGCATAAACTGCCCTTGAACTTTAAGGTTTTTCCGCTCTTTAATGGCAATGGTTTCATAAAAACAGTGCCACAAATCTTGCATTTGGCCTTCGTTTTCGGTGTAGACCACGTTGGCTTCCTTGGGTACGTCCGTCAACAGGCATTCACGGCCGTTATAAATCAACGCCCGACCCCGGCCAACATCGTGGATAATCCAGCTATGGCTGATGAACCGGTCTGTAAAGTGGGAAGCAAGCAATGGCAAAACATCGTTTTGAGGGGTAATGTCCGAATAAAACACCCCAGACTTTGTTTCTTTAAATCGGCAAAACTGCACGTACCGATGGGCTTCAACATGCACCAGCCGGGCCAGTTTTTGCACACGAAGTACATAGGGGTTGTGGGAATGGGCATCCACTTGCCGCCCAACCTGAAAACCCAACACAATGTAATGATACAAAGGCATGTACTTGTCTTCTTCCAGCACGGACAAAAAAGCGGCATACACCGTTTCTGCTGCGCTTAAAGAAATTTTTTTGTGTAACGCCTCCTGTACCCGGTCTGCCAGCCCCTCATCCGTATCCACCAACACTGTATCCATGCCCAACTGCTGCTGGTGGCCTTCAAAGGTGCCAATGTCTGCGGGCCGCCAGCCTTTGTAGTAGTGGCCGTGAATGATGGTTAAAAAGCCAGGGTAGGTGCCGTCGAAGACGTAGGCAGTAGGGTTTTGTGGGCTGGAGGTGGGGCGTTCAGCCATTTTTGTTCTTCCTTCCTGTCTGTTAAAAGGGGCGGTGGGTTGTCTGTTAAGGTTATTTGCTGCCAGGCTTCTCCAATTTTGTTTTCAGCCAGCCGGCCATGAAGGGTTTCTTCTGTAAAAGCGGAGAGCCCTTCCATCATTTTTCCCTTGCAGGTAATGAAATATTTGGCCCGCTTTAACACAATGCCCAGCTTTTTAAGGTTATCAAAATCCAAGCTGCATACACGCCGGGCAGCCACAATTTTTCGGGCAGATAACACACCAATGCCGGGCACCCGAAGCAGCAGGCTGTAATCCGCCTTGTTAATTTCCACAGGAAACATGTGAAGATTACGTAGTGCCCACTGGCACTTGGGGTCCATGTTTAAATCTAGATTTTCGTCTTCACCAGGCAAAATTTCCCCGGCGGAAAAGCCGTAAAAGCGCATCAGCCAGTCTGCCTGATACAGCCGGTGTTCCCGCAGCAAAGGTGGAGCGGTGCTGGGCAATAAACCATTGTTGCTACCTACGGGTATGTATGCGGAATAAAATACCCGTTTTAATGAATAGCCCTTGTATAGCCCTTCAGCCAACTTCACAATCCGGCCGTCTTTTTCCGGTGTGGCCCCAATAATCATTTGAGTGCTTTGCCCGGCGGGCACAAACTGAGGGGCGTGGCGAAACAAAGCCACTTCGTTTTTAGCCTGGGTGATGGTGTTTTGCAGCATTTTCATGGGGGCTAAAATGGCTTGCTTGGTTTTATCGGGGGCAAAGGTGTTCAGGCTTTTTTCAGAGGGCAGCTCAATGTTGACGCTCATCCGGTCTGCCAAAAGGCCGGTGCGGCGAATCAGTTCCGGGTCTGCCCCAGGAATGGCCTTTACGTGGATATAGCCGTTAAAGCCACGGTGGTTGCGCACCAAGTCCAGGGTGGTATACATTTGCTCCATGGTGTAGTCTGGGCTTTTCATAATGGCAGAGCTTAGAAAAAGCCCTTCGATGTAGTTGCGCTTATAGAACTCAAAGGTTAAGTCTGCAATTTCGTTGGGGGTGAAGGTGGCCCGGGGCACATCGTTGGAGCGCCGGTTCACACAATAGTTGCAATCGTACATGCAGGCGTTGGATTGCAATATTTTCAATAAGGCGATGCACCGGCCGTCAGACGCAAAGCTATGGCAAATGCCGGCGGCTACTGCACTGCCCAGCTTGCCGGGGGTACCTTTGCGGTCTACCCCGCTGGACGTGCAGGCCACATCGTACTTGGCGGCGTCGGATAAAATGGCCAGCTTGTCCATGGTGGTTTGGGGTTGGTCTATCATGGGTGCATCTCCTTTCAGCTTTTTATATATTATAACACAGTGGCCAAAAATATGCAAACATATGTTTGTTACAACATCAAAACCTTGGGAAACTTTTTCGAGAAAAAGTTTCCCAAACCCTTCAAAAAGCTTTTTTCAAAAAGCGGTTAGGGTTTGGGGAAAAGCCCCGATGGTTTGTGCTTTGAATACAACAAAACCCCGCCTTTACAACGGGGTTTTTGTGTTTTTAGGAAGATGCCTTGGCCTGCTTGGCCATGGCTTCCTGCATCTGCACCTCAATCATGCTCTTCACCTTCATGAGGCGGGTGATGTTGCCACGTTCATTTTCGTCCAGTTTCATTTTAATGTACTTGATGGTTTCGTTCAGCTGCGGAATGGTCATGTACTCCAAAGCGTTCACCCGGCGGCGGGTTTTTTCAATTTCCTCCGTCATCAGGTTACAGGTTTTTTCCACCTCTGAAAGCTCCAAAAGCTTGGGCAAAATGTTAAACAGCTTGGCAATGGAACGGTCCAGCTCGTCGCTGGTGGAGAAAAAGCCGTAAGGATAAATGCTGCCTTCTGCTTCTGGGTTATCTTCACCGCCAGCTTGGGAAGCCCGGATAAACTGCATTTTCGGCACAATAACGCTCATGATGTTCTTGGTGGTAATTTCCAGTTCCACCGTTTCTTTCGGAAACATGACGGCTTCAGACATAAACTCTGGGGAAGTGATGGCGGCGGAAAGCACAAAGCTTTTGTACGCCTGAATCAGTTCCTCTTCCACTTCTTTGCGCAGCTTATTATTAAGCTTCACCAGGTCTATAAACTGGCGCATCAATTCGTCCTGCTTATCCTTGAGCAGCTTGTGGCCTCTGGTAGCCGTGACCAGCCGACGTTTCAGCTTGGACAGCTCCATGCGGTTGGGGTTGACGTTTAGCCTCATGGTTAAACACCTTCTTTACTGGTCTTCGGCATGTAGCGTTCAAGGTATTCGTCACGGATACGTTTAAGTTCGGTCTTGGGCAGCATGGCCAACAAATCCCAGCCCAGTGCCAATGTTTCTTCAATGGAACGGTTGGAGTTAAAGCCTTGAGACACATATTGTTTTTCAAAAGCGTCCGCAAACCGGGCGTAGATTTTGTCTACGTCGGACAGGGCGGATTCGCCCAAAATAACGGCCAGTTCCTTGGCAGACTTCCCTTGTGCGTAGGCAGAGAACAACTGGTTCATGGTGTCGGCATGGTCTTCTCTGGTCTTGCCTTTACCAATACCTTTGTCCTTCAAACGGGACAGGGAAGGCAGCACGTCAATGGGGGGAACCAACCCTTTTTTGTGGAGTTCACGGCTCAAAATAATTTGCCCTTCGGTGATGTACCCGGTTAAGTCGGGAATGGGGTGGGTCTTGTCATCCTCGGGCATGGTGAGGATAGGAATTTGGGTAATGGAGCCGCTTCTGCCTTTAATACGGCCTGCACGTTCATACAGACCCGCAAGGTCGGTATACAAGTAACCGGGGTAACCACGGCGGCCGGGCACTTCTTTCCGGGCGGCGGAAACTTCACGAAGGGCTTCACAGTAGTTGGTAATGTCTGTGATGATAACCAGCACGTGCATATCTTTTTCATAAGCCAAATATTCCGCACAGGTCAGCGCCATACGGGGGGTGGAAATACGTTCCACCGCAGGGTCGTTGGCCAGGTTGATGAACAGGGCCGCACGGTGGATAGCGCCGGTTTTGGTGAAATCGTCAATGAAGAATTGAGATTCTTCAAAGGTGATACCGATGGCGGCGAAAACCACAGCGAAGTTTGCATCTGTGTTCAGCACCCGGGCTTGACGGGCAATTTGAGCCGCCAGCTCTGCATGGGGCAAGCCGGAAGCGGAGAACACCGGCAGCTTTTGTCCACGTACCAAGGTGTTCAAGCCGTCGATAGCGGAAATACCTGTTTGAATGAACTCGGAAGGGTAGTCCCGAGACACAGGGTTAATGGGTGCGCCGTTAATGTCTGAACGTTTGTCTGGAATGATTTTGGGGCCGCCGTCTTTTTCCTGACCTAGGCCGTTGAAAATACGGCCCAGCATGTCTGCGGAAACACCAAGCTCAAGGGGACGGCCTAAAAACTTGGCCTTACTTTTTTCAATGTTAATGCCTTGGGCAGATTCAAAGAGCTGTACCACGGCCTTGTCTTTGTTAATTTCAAGCACTTTGCCCCGGCGGATTTCACCGGACTGGGTTTCAATTTCAACAATTTCGTCGAACTTAACCCCCTCCACTTGCTCCACCACCATCAGCGGGCCAACAACCTCGGATACGGTTTTATACTCTTTAAGCATTGACGGTCACCTCCTCGCTGATGAGTCTTTCGATGGCATCCACCAGCTCTTGCTTGATGGTGTCCATGTCTTGCAGGTTTTCTTCGGTAATGTATTTAGAACGGGCGATACGGTCACGCACCGGCAAATCCATCACTTTCTTCAAATAAACTCCGGCCTCCAGCGCTTTTCTGGCTTCGGTGCCAAAGCTTAAAATAAGGGAGAGCATTTTGTGTTGCTTGTGCAAGGAAGCAAAGGAGTCGATTTCATGGAAAGCATTTTGCTGCAAGTAGTCCTCACGGATAGACTTGGCCAGTTCCAGCTTCAGCTGGTCTTTTTCGGAAAGGGCATCGTAACCAACCAGACGCACAATTTCCTCCAATTCAGACTCTTCCTGCAAAATGGACATGGTTTCCTGCACCAGTGCGCTCCAGTCCTCGGCAATGTTTTTATCAATCCAGCCTGTTATTTTGTCTAAGTACAAGCTGTAGGAGTTCAGCCAGTTAATGGCCGGGAAGTGGCGGCGGTACGCCAGGTTGGCATCCAAGCCCCAGAACACCTTAACAATACGCAGGGTGGCTTGGGTAACCGGCTCGGACAAGTCGCCGCCCGGAGGGGACACAGCGCCGATAGCCGTTAATGTACCGATTCTGCCATCCGAGCCCAGGCATTCCACTTTGCCTGCACGTTCATAGAACTCGGCCAAACGGGAACCCAGGTAAGCGGGGTAACCTTCTTCACCAGGCATTTCTTCCAAACGGCCGGACATTTCACGCAAAGCTTCTGCCCAACGGGAAGAGGAGTCGGCCATAAGGGCCACGGAGTAACCCATGTCACGGAAATATTCCGCAATGGTGATGCCGGTGTAGATGGAAGCTTCACGGGCGGCCACAGGCATGTTGGAGGTGTTGGCAATGAGCACCGTACGTTTCATCAAAGGTTCGCCGGAACGGGGGTCTAAAAGCTCTGGGAACTCATTCAAAACGTCGGTCATTTCGTTGCCACGTTCGCCACAGCCAACGTAAACCACAATTTCCACGTCGGACCACTTGGCGAACTGATGCTGCACCACGGTCTTGCCGCTGCCGAAGGGGCCGGGCACACAAGCGGTGCCGCCTTTGGTTACAGGGAAGAGGGTATCAATAATCCGTTGGCCTGTTAACATAGGGGCTTCCGGGTTTAATTTTTGTTTCACCGGGCGGCCACGGCGCACCGGCCATTTTTGCATCATGATGACGTTCACGTCGCCTTTGTCTGTTTCCAGAACGGCAACGGTTTCTTCAATGGTGAAAGCGCCGGATTCAATGCTTTTAATTTTACCGGACACATTAGGAGGAATCATAATTTTTTGCACCACAAGAATGTTTTCCTGCACAGTACCAATGATGTCCCCAGCTTTCACCATGTCTCCAACTTTGGCGGTGGGTTCAAAAATCCACTTTTTATTTCTGTCCAAAGAGGAGACGTTTACGCCTCTTTCAATAAAGTCTCCAACGCTTTCTTTAATAACGTCCAAAGGCCGTTGGATACCGTCAAACATCGCTTCTGCCAAACCAGGGCCCAGCTCTACGCTAAGGGGTTCCCCGGTGGTGTACACAGGTTCACCCGGCCCAAGCATGGAGGTCTCTTCATAAACCTGGATGGAGGCGGTGGAGCCACGCATTTCAATGATTTCGCCAATCAAATGCTTGTCAGACACCCGCACCACGTCGTATATTCTGGCGTGACCCATCCCTTCGGCAATGACCAAAGGCCCGGACACTTTTACAATTCTACCAATCTCCAAGTTATCTTACCTTCCTTCATCTAAAATATTAATACCCACCGCTTTTTCCACATTGCTGCTAATGCGGGCTTTGCCTATGCCCAGGCTGCCCTTGCTGCCCGGAATTAAAATAATGGCGGGCAACATTTCCCGGTTGTACCGGTCTATGGTTTCCGGCATGGTTTCGGCTACCTGCTCTGTAATGAAGATGATGCCGTAGTTATCCCGGGCCAGTTTGTCCACAATTTTGCGGTTTTCTTCGGCCTCGCTTTCAACCACGGGGAACACGGAAAACCCAAAGGCTTTGAAACACAGGACAGAGTCCTTGTCGCCAACCACGCCGATACGGGCGGAGCGTGCGGGTGTGTTATCACTAGGCATAGTTATCACGCAGCCTTTCCTTTAAGATTTCCGTTTGGATGTTGTTTTGCTTGCAGGTTAACAAAAGCCGGATTTGCTTAATTTCGTTTTCTTTTGCAACAATGTAGGCAAAGAGGGGCTCGGGGCCAAAGGCAATGAGCTTCGCCTCCTTTATGGCGTTTAACAGGGCGTTGTCCGCAAGCTTTTCCATGGCGGAAAAGTCTCCGGTTTTGTCGTAGTGTTCAATGGTTTCCCGAATGATGGGGCCAAAGGGGCTGTAGGCAAACACTTCGCTTAAAGATTCTACAGGCTTGTCGTAGCTGTCTGCAAATAAATCTTCATCGGCGTTGCCCCCGTCTATCAGGGTGTTTTCCAGGAACTTAGACCCTTTTTGCATGTTCTTCACACGCAAAAGCGTTTTGGCGTTGTAAAAATCCACCTGGGCCTTCACATAGTCTGTAATGAAGGTGTTGTCCATTTCCTGGCACAATTCCAGCATATGGGCAAACATGGCTTTGTCCAACACCACATCCACCAGTTGAGGGTCTTTGGTTTCCTCGAAAGCAGCCTTGGCTTGGTCTATGGCTTCGGCCATGTATTCCGGCAAAGACTTGGAATCTGCCCCGGCCACATAGTCCACCAACAGCTTGGGTGCAATTTCGGTTATGGGCATGTACAACGCATCATCGCTTTTGCCCAAATAATAAGCTTTTATGGCTACCTTCATGTTGTGGTAATCATACTTTGCGCTTAACACATCCACCAGCATAGGCTCTGGACACAGGTTGTAGAGCATGTCGTACACCCGTTTCAGCTCTGCCTTCAACACGGTTTCATAGTCGTCCATGCGCTCCAACGACGAAAAGTCCAGCTCGCTGTTTTGAGAGAGCATTTTAAGCGCCTCATCAAAGGAAGGGGTGTCGATAACCCGGTCGAAGCCTTGTGTGGTGAGTATGCGTTTTTCCACGGCCCGCAAATAGCCGGTTGCTTCCGCAAAATCTGTCTCTTTCAAAGGCACGCCTCCCTCCTTAGAACAAGTTTTCAACCACTAGAACCTCCAGCTCTTCCCGGTAATAATCCAGAAGGGCTTCGTAGGTGTTGTTGTTTTCAATGCCGCCTTTGGTTAGAATAAAGCCACCTTCAATGTCCCGCCCGTCTTTGTCCACGGTCAGTTCGCCTTTTAAGCCTTTGGCTTTTAGCTTGTCATTAATGGCTGCAATGTTCACGGAACCATAGCGTTTGGGCAATATTAAAGTTTCATCGCCGCTAATGCCCAGGTAAAGCAAATAGCCTTCCAAAAACTTGGCATATTCAGCTTCCGGCAGTTCTTTCAGCTTGGCCACAGCCATAGCAAAAGCCTGGTCAATTACATCTTGCTTGGCTTTCAGCTTTTTATCCCGGATGGAAAGTTTTTGCCCGGCAATGATTTGCTCTTTTTCCCGGGCTGCTTCCGTTTGGGCAGCGTTTAAAATCTGCTCTTTTTTGGCGTTGGCAGCGTCTACCTTTTCCTGAATAAGCTTTTGGGCGTTTGCGTTGGCGGCGTCTAATATGGACTGTGCCTTTGTGTTACAGTCCTGGGTGATCTTATCAATCAAAGCTTCTAAATTAGACATATACACACGTCCTTCTTATTTCGGATAGGTAACAAACAACAGAATAATCGAGGCAACGAAGCCCAGGATGGCGTAGGTTTCAACGATAGCGGCAAAGATGATGCCTTTGGTTGTTTGGTCTGGGTTTTTTGCTAAAATTTGAAGACCGGCAGCAGACACTTGGCCTTGAGCAATGCCAGAGAACAAGCCAGCGAAGCCTACAGGCAGACCGGCAGCAAACAGGTACATACCTTGGGACATACTGATGTCACCAGCAGCCAATTGCAGGGCAATAAGGAAACCAATGATGAAGCCGTAAAGGCCTTGTGTACCGGGCAGAAGTTGAAGAATAAGGGCTTTACCAAATTTTTCTGGTTCGGCGGTAACAATGCCGGCTGCTGTTTTACCTACAATACCGCAACCTTTTGCAGAGCCGATACCAGCCAAAAATACCGCGAAAGCTGCACCCATTACTGCGAATACATAGCCGCCGGTTGTAACGCTTAAAAGATCCTTCATGAACAATTCCTCCTAATTAAATAATAAGTTTTTATTTAATATTAATTGATTGATTCATCAGCTTGAAGGGCTTAAACGGCTTGCCGCCCCCTTCATAGAACTTGCCGAAATACTCTACGTATTGCAAACGGCAGGTATGCACGTATGCACCTAAAACACCTAGCCCCAGGTTCAAGGTTTGGCCAAACACAAAGATGAGTGTGCCAAAAATCACTTTGGTGATTGGGTTGGGCATTAGGCTGGCCATAATGTTAAAGGACATGGCGATGTATGCGCCGGATAATGCCAGCGCCACCAGACGGGTGTAGGACACAATGTCCCCCACGTAGCTGGTTAAGCCATATACTCCAAAGAGCCCACCGGCAAGCTTTGTGCCCAAAGAGCCGTTTTCCCGGCCTTGGGTTAAGGTTAAGCCGATGATCATGGCCCAAAACGTCCATTTGCAAGCGGCAGTTAAACCAGGGCTTAACATGCCAGACATGCCTACAATAAAGCCGATGCCGGATAATACGCAAAGCATCCAAAACAGTGAATCAAAGATTGCTGCCAAGAATTGGCCTTCCTTAATGAGCATATACCCTTTAATGGCCACACCGGCAATGATTTGGAAAACGCCGATAACCAAGGAAAGGACAATCATGGTTACAATGTCTAAACGGGAATCTAAAATGGCTTTATAACCCGTTTCGCTGTCCGGTGAGGCAATGGGTGTAAAGACCGATACGCCAAAGGCAGAGCCGAACAACAGCCCGGCAAAAATCACCGAAAAGCTTAGGACAAACAAAAACTTCATGAAGTTATGGGTGCCCTGGGGCAGGTGCAAAAACCGGGTTGCAATGAAAGATGCAAGAAGCAAAATCAACCCGTAACCCATGTCTCCCACCATAATGCCGAAAAATAAGATGTAGAACGGCGTTAAAAGGGGTGTTGGGTCTAATTCATTGTACCGGGGCAGGGCATACATGTTGGTAATGCCCTCGAAAATGGACACCAGCTTGTTGTTTTTAAGCTTGATGGGCACTTCCAGGGAATCTTTGGCCACTTCTTCTTTTTCCAGCACATACTCTTTGCCGCAGCATGTAGCCAAAATTTGGTCAAGTTGGTTAAATTCTTCACAAGCGACCCAACCTTCAATGATGACTACGTTGGAAATGGTTAAAAAGTTTTCACAAACTTTGGCCCGTTCCAACAATGTTTTGTAATAATCCAGTGCAATTAAAAGCTTAGGGTATTCCCCGGCAAACTGCGCCACTTGGCTTTTAATGGCCTCTTCTTGCTCGTCCAATGCCCGGATGCGGCTTTCGTTTTCTGCAATTTGCAGTGCAGGCACCTGGGTTAAATTAACAGATGCTTTTGAAAAACCATTGTTTTTCAATAATGTAAAAGCATCATCCGCAGCTTCGGCACCAACCAGGCATAAGATGGCGCTTTCATCTTTGTTTTTGCCCACCAATTCCACGTAACTTTCAGGGAAGGCGGCTACTACAGCTTCTTTCACCACTTGCGGGTCTGTTTTGTTCACCGTGCCCACAAAGGCAGCAATGTGCTTCAGTTGATCCAGCTCTTTGGTAGAGGTATCCAAGCCCAGCCAGTTTTTCAGGTTTTCGTTGTCTGCCTTCAGCTTGTTTTTCTCTGCCTTAACAGCCTTAAGCTGCTCGTCCTGCTCTTTCACCTTGCCATAGGTGGTGTTGTAGTCGTATTTGGCTGTAAAATTGTCGAACTCTGCAAAGGACAGCTGGGTGGGGGGAGTGGTCAGCGCCTTTAACCCGGTGGGCATTTCCACAAACGGGCGGATTTTTTCTTGCAAAAACTTAATTTTGGAAACTTCGCTTTCATGGGCGGACACCATTTCCCTGGATGAATCCCGCCGTAAAAACTCTAATGCCTCCAGATCACTGTCTTGCAAATCTTTGAAATGGACGCCTTCAAATATTTGCAGCGCTTTAAGCAACTGATTTTTAAACGATTCAAAGGTCAAGATAGTGAACTTGTTCATCTTAACAACAGCCATAGCCATTCACAATCCTTTCCACAATTAATTGAATTGTTTTATCCAGCTTTTGCTTATCTGGATTTGCAATTTGCGAGAGCACAGCTTCACCCTCTGCCATAAGCGGCTCGCAAGCTTGTTGCGCTTCGTCCTGGGCTTTTTGAAGCATTTGCGCCCTGGCAGCGTTGGCTTGGTTTAAAATTTCTTTGTGTTGCGTTTCCCCCTGGGCTTCTGCGTTTTTCAAAATTTGCTTGGCTTGTTCCGTGGCTTTTTGCACCACTTCGTTACCGGCGTCCTCTGCCTGCTTGATTTTGATGATTGCTTCTTTTGCCAAATTTTCACCCCCTTAACAAAGTGATGTTATTGAAGCGCACCAACGGTTTTGGTGCGTAAGGCAAAACCTTCCAGACATTGTATCACAATACAGCGGAAATATTAAGCGAAAATTTAATTTTTGGCACAATAAGCATATAAGTACCATATTGTCTATAATTTTACAAAAATATTTTTAGAATAGTCGTT
>CAZCQP010000045.1:0-21409 GCA_964500895.1 uncultured Eubacteriales bacterium
GGGGCTTTGCCCCGAACCCCACTTCTTTCTTAATAAGAAAGAAGCAAAGAATTTTACTTAGAAATGCTGCATTTGCGGCATTTCTAAGTAAAAGCTTTTTGAAGACCTTAGGCCGCCCCTGCACATTAAAAATTTACTCTTGCCAAACCATCCGAATTCGTGTATAATGCTTGAAGTTTTGCACATAGGAGGGTATTATGAAGACAATCAGTTCACGTACTCGGTATATACTGGGTATCCAGCACGTGTTGGCCATGTTCGGCGCAACCGTTTTAGTTCCGGCACAGACAGGGCTAGACCCGTCATTGGCAATCTTCTGCGCCGGGGTAGGCACATTATTGTTCCATTTGGTAACAGGCGGCATTGTTCCTGTGTTCCTTGGTTCAAGCTTTGCATTTATTAGTGCCATTAAGCTGGTCTTGGAGCAACAGGGTCTTGGCGCAGTGAAAACAGGCATTATGGCAGCCGGTTTCATCTATATCTTTTTATCACTCATTGTTAAATATTTTGGCGTTGAAAAAGTAAAGTCATTTTTTCCACCTATCGTCAATGGTCCCATTATTGTTGTTATCGGGCTTCGGTTAAGTCCTGTGGCACTGTTTATGTCGGGCTATGATGGAGGAAAAATTAACTTTACTTATTTTTTTGTAGCTGTGCTGGTGGTTTTAACCATGGTGGCCATTACCATTTTTAGTAAATCCTTCTTTAAGCTGGTGCCCATTCTCATCTCCATCGCGGTAGGGTTTGTGGCGTGCCTGGTGATGGACATGACCATGGGAACAAGCCTGGTGAACATGCAAGCCATTGCGGAAGCCAAATGGTTCGGCCTTTCCAGCAATGCCTTCACCGCACTGACCACCATGCCGGAATGGAGCCTTTCCGCCATCATTGCCATTGCCCCCATCGCCATTGTGGTGTTCATGGAGCATATTGGCGACATCACCACCAACGGCGCAGTGGTAGGCAAAAACTTCTTTGAAAACCCGGGCATCCACAGAACCCTTTTAGGGGACGGTGTGGCCACACTGGTGGCCGGTTTCTTAGGCGGCCCAGCCAACACCACTTACGGCGAAAACACAGGGGTTTTGGCCGTAACCAAAGTGTACGACCCTAAAGTTTTAAGAATTGCAGCGGTTTACGCCATTGTGTTAAGCTTAATTGGAAAGTTTGGCGCCATTGTGCAAAACATTCCCATGCCGGTTATGGGTGGGGTTTCCATCATTCTCTTTGGTATGATTTCCTCCATTGGTGTGCGCACACTGGTGGAATCGGAGCTGGATTTCGCACACTCCAGAAACCTGGTGATTGCTTCGTTAATCCTTGTGCTGGGCATTGGCATCTCAGACATTGCCATCTCACCGTCTGTTACCGTTTCCGGCCTGGCGCTGGCCGCTCTGGTGGGTGTGGTGATGAACAAGGTACTGCCAGAAAATATCTAAAGATAAAACCTCGGGGCTTTGCCCCGAACCCCAGAAAGGCCGCATTTGCGGCATTTCTAAACAAAAGCTTTTTGAAGAAGCTTGGGGGAAACTTTTTCTCGAAAAAGTTTCCCAAGGCTTTTCATTCCTTTTCATCGCCCCCATCAGCTGTGGCGAACAGGTAAAACTTACATACCAGGTAAACTTCCATCAGGTTTTTAAGCTGTCGAATATCCGCTTCCACCAGCTTGTTTATTTTTTGAATGCGGTATTGAATGGTATTTTTATGTACAAACATATTATCCGAAAGCACCCCAATGGAACCGTCACAGGCAATATAAGCGCATAAAAAGTGGTATATGTCTGCGATTTCCTGGGGGGTACACCGTTTAATGATGTGGTGATTTTTAATTTGCGCCAACTGAGGCACAGCATCCTCCAAAATAACGTCTATGAGGTTTTGCTCGTATACCGTTACCTCCCCTGTTTTTTGCGATAACCGCAAGGCTTTGCTTGCATTTCTATAAGACTGGTCCATGTGGTTAAAACTGCGGTGTAGTGTGCCAATGCCAATGGAAATCTTCATTTGAAGCATGTCCCCTACCCGCTGCTGCAACTGGGCCATTGTTTTATAAATATCGTCAACGCTTTTTTCAAAACCAATGCACAGAACAATGGAGTTTTTATACACCACAATCCATTTGCTGCTGTTTAATTGTTTTTTAAAGATGTTTAAAACATGCTGTATTTTGCTGGCGTTGTAACCCATGTCTGTAAAAACATCTGCCGAACAACCCACAATGGCGGCTGTACCGTTGTTCACAATGCCAAATTTATTTAAAAGGTCTTTCACCTCATTGGCGGCCATGTTCAGTTTCCCGTTAAGCAAGTCCTCTGTAAATTTTATCTTTTGGTTTTCAATCTCATTTTCTAGTTTTTGCAATTCCAAATTTAATAAAAACACTTCTGTTAATTTCTGAATAACCTTTCCAAAATTAATCACAATATGGGCATCACCAGTGATGCCAATGACCCCTTCTAAATTTTCTTTTATTCTAATGGGCAAATTCACCCCTTGGCGTGTGCCTTCCAGCGCATCATGGTCGTTAATGATAAGCTCCTCTTTATGCTCTTGTATTAAGATTGCGGCCCCTTCGTGATAGGTACCAATTCTTGTCTTGTCACTGCTGGCAATGATAATGCCATTTTTATTCATAATGTTCATGGGGTACGGTATAACCTTGCTGCATTCTACTATAAGCATTTGTGCTGTTTCGTTTGTTAATAACACTTCCCTGCCATCTCCATCTTTACCTAATTTTAGTACGGGTAATAAAAAAGCCCTATTAAGTCTATTATAAGGAATATATACGGCACATGCAATAGGTGGTACAATGTGAACATAAAAACGCCGAACATTTTTGGATTTATGTAAGTTTTTCCAACATCACATTGGTTTGGATGCTGCCTTTCCGATAAATACAACACATGGAGGATAGGGCAATGAAAATTATTGTTGCTAGTGACTCGTTTAAAGGCTCTTTAACTTCTGGCGAAATTGCAGATTTGGTTGAACACGTTGCCCATAACATCAACAGTGCAATTGATGTTATGAAAGTGCATATTGCAGACGGAGGCGAAGGTACGGTAGACGCCTTTTTATATGCGAATAAAGGAACAAAAGTGAACGTTTCGGTGTGTAATCCCTTTGGGGAAACCATCCAAGCCGCCTATGCCCTGCTGGATAATCACACCGCCGTGATAGAGGTGGCTTCGGTTATTGGACTGCCTGCATACAGGCATTATAGCAAGCCTGTGGAAGCCAATTCCTACGGCGTAGGGCAGCTTGTAAGCCATGCCCTCCACAATGGGTGCAAAAAAATCATCATCGGCTTAGGAGGCAGTTGTACCACAGACGGCGGCATTGGTATGGCCGCTGCGCTGGGTTTTAAATTTTACGACAAAAACAATGCCCCTGTGCCATTAAACGGTTACGGCATGGGCATGGTGGAGTCCATTCAAACAGATGCCGTCATGCCGGAATTGTTAGAAGCAGAAGTTATTTTTGCCTGCGATGTTACAAACCCCATGTATGGCCCTAAAGGTGCAGCCCATGTGTTTGCGCCACAAAAGGGCGGCACCCCAGAGCAAGTGCAGTTGTTAGATAAAAACCTGGAACATTTTGCACAGGCTATTTTAAAGCACACCGGCGTTGATGTGCAGCGCATTGCGGGCACAGGAGCCGCCGGCGGCATGTGTGTCATTCCACTGGCGTTTGCAAAGGCTTCCATTTGTTCCGGGTTAACGTTGCTGCTGCAAGCGGTAAACTTTGACACCTTGGTGGCAGATGCAGACCTGGTGATTACAGGGGAAGGCCGGTTAGATGAACAATCTTTATCCGGCAAGGTGCCTGTTTCCATTGCCAAAGCGGCCAGTAAACACCACAAACCGGTGGTGGCCCTTGTAGGCGAAATGGCCGTGCCGTCCCACATGGTGTATGCAAACGGGCTTACTGCCATTTTCCCCATTATACGCAAAACCGGCACACTGGCAGAAAATATAGAAAATAGCAAAAAATACTATGAAGAAACGGTTTGCGATGTGCTTAGACTATTCCTCATCAATAAAATGCAAATGTTATCGGAGGTTTAAATGAATCCAATACTTGAAAAATTAATTTTTATTTATGGTGAAACAAGGGGCAATGCCTGTTATGAAAAAATTGAGGAAAAAATACAGGCTTTTTATGCAAAGCCTCAAAGAAAACGCAAGGAATTTTTTAATGAAGAAGATGCCATCTTAATTACCTATGGGGACCAATTTCATAAGGAGGGAGAAAGACCGTTACAAACCATTGCCCGGTTTGCAGAAAAGTATTTAAAGGGCAACATGAACAGCATCCATTTTCTGCCCTTTTTCCCCTATACCTCCGACGATGGCTTTTCTGTTGTGGACTATTACCAAATAGGCGAACAGTTTGGCAAATGGGAAGATTTAGAGGCTTTTGAAGCCTTCCGGCTCATGTTTGATTTTGTTTGCAACCATATCAGCGCAAAAAGTGAATGGTTTCAACAATATTTGGCTGGCAACCCGGCTTATGCAAACTATTTCATTGAAGCAGACCCCCATGCAGACTACCACATGGTCACCCGTCCACGGGCATTGCCCCTTTTAACAAAGTTTGAAACCAGCCAAGGGGAAAAACATGTGTGGACAACCTTTAGCACAGACCAAATAGACCTTAACTTTAAAAACGAAGATGTGCTGTTGGAATGCATTGATATTTTGTTATTTTATGTAGAGAAAGGCGCAGACCTGGTGCGTTTGGACGCTGTGGGCTATTTGTGGAAAGAACTGGGCACCAGCTGCATCCATTTGCCTCAAACCCACGCCATCATCCAGCTTTTGAAAAGCCTGATGGATGCTACGGCCAAAGAAGTGGTGCTGGTTACGGAAACCAACGTGCCCCACAAAGACAACATTGCCTATTTAGGGGACGGCACTAATGAGGCGGGCATGGTGTATCAGTTTGCGTTACCTCCCCTTACCCTGCACACCATGTTAAACGAAGATGCCACGGTGCTGTCTCAATGGGCATCGGAACTGGAGCAAATTTCAGACAGTGCCACGTATTTTAACTTTTTGGCTTCCCACGATGGCATTGGGGTAAACCCAGCCAGAAGCATTCTTGGGGACGATGGGGTAGACAAGCTGATTGAAACCGTGCAAGCACGTGGGGGGCTTGTTTCTTATAAAAACAACCCAGACGGCACACAAAGCGTGTATGAGCTGAACATTTCCTACTTTAATGCGGTGAATGCCCCGTCCGATGATACAGACACTAAAATTAAACGTTTTTGTGCCGCATACGCCATTGCCTTTTCGTTAATGGGTGTGCCTGGTGTTTACATCCATAGCCTTATTGGCTCTGAAAACGACCACGCCGGCGTGGAACAAACCGGCATGAACCGCAGCATTAACCGTGAAAAACTGGCTTTCGATGCACTGGAAGAACAACTGAACGATACGGTTAGCCAACGGCACCAGGTGTACCAAGGGTTATGCCAGCTGCTTAAAGTGCGCCAGAAAGAAAGTGCTTTCCACCCGGTAGCCAAACAGCTTGTGTTTACAACAAAACCACAAGTGCTTTCCTTTGTACGGGAAAATGAAAAGACAAACGAAAAGATTATTGTTTTACAGAACGTTTCAAAGGCACAAGTTTCGGTGGAAGTTGACTTGGCAGACATTCACGTTTCGGCAAATGTCTTTGAAGATGTGCTCACCCACAAAGGATACACCAGCACCAACAACCGCTTATGTATGACTTTGAGTCCTTTTGAAACACTATGGTTAAAAGCAGTGAAATAAATGATAACGCAGGTGATCACCTTGAACATTGATATTGAAAAATCCCCCTTTAGCCGTGCCGGTGCCTACTTGGCCCTGTCCAAAGACCCCAAGCATTTGGGGGGCGGCATTTGGCTTAGAAATTTAATTCGCCCCGAATGGGGCACAGGGCGCCCTAAAATTTCGGACCGGTTGTTGCGTTTTTTGCCCACAGATGCCCACAACGGCTTTTTGCCCTTTGAAACAGCCTGCACCCCTTGGGATGTGCAGTTTCATTCCGGGGAAAACAACATGGGGTTGTATTTTAGCCACGGCACCCAGCTGGTGGGCTTTTCCCAAAACAGCGGCTTGGTGCTGGAGCATAACCACGGGGATTTACGTGCAGTGAGCATACAGTGCACCGACAACAGCTTTTGCGCCTTTTTCCCAGTGATTAACCGTTTTGTAGACATTCATGTGCTGGAAGGGGAACTTTCCTACAACCCAGCCACCAACCGCATTTTCATCAAACCGGCGGCGTCTTTGTTGTTTACCATCACGGTCTACCGTGAAAAAGAAAGCCTGCCCCAGCCAAAACCGGTGGAAGACATTGCAGCCATTCAGGCGGAATATGAGGCTTTTGAACAGCCTTATCGTCCGGCTTGCTACACAGAACAGTTAAGTTGCTACACGTTATGGAGCACCATTTATGATGCCAATGGTTATGTTACCCGGCGGTGCAATGCCATATCCAAAGGGCTGATGAACTTGGTGTGGTCTTGGGACAACTGCTTCAACGGGCTGGCCGTCTTTTTGGCCGATAAAAAGCTGGCCTTGGATAATGTGCTGGTGTTTTTCGACCATTTGAAACCCAACGGCATGATGCCTGATGCCCTTAACCCGGATATTATTGTCAATTGGTACACCAAGCCCCCAGTGCAAGGGTTTACCATTCAAAAAATGCTGGATATGGGGTTGGAACTATCCGAAGACGAAAAGCAATTTATTTATGAAAAGTTTTCGGCTTGGACAAACTGGTGGTATGCCAACAACTGCCATCAAGGGCTGTTTTACTATAGCCACCCCTTTGATTCCGGCTGGGACAACGCCACCCATTACGACAGCGGCAGCCACATCATCACCCCAGAGTTAAACGCCTATTTGGTGATGCAGCAAGACTTTTTAGCAAACCTGGCCACAGCGTTGGGGTTAAAAGAAGATGCCCAGCGTTGGCAGCAACAGGCCAACACCTTGTTAGACACCATGATAGCCAAGCTTTGGAACGGCCAAGAATTTTTGTGCCAATATGTGGGTGGGGAAACTTTTAAAACATTAAGCCTCATTAAAATGATGCCCGTTGTGCTGGGCAAACGGCTTCCACAACCCATTAGCCAATGCTTGGTGGAAGCTTTAAAAGAAGAAAACCATTATTTAACCAAGCATGGGGTGGCCACAGAATCTTTAAAAAGCGCCTTGTACGACCACCGCAAAGGAGATGTGAACAAACCCAATGCTTATTGGCGGGGGCCCATCTGGCCGCCAGTCATTTATTTAATCCTTCACGGGCTGGACGACTTGCAGGAAACAGCGCTGTCTGATACCATTGCCCAGCGGTTTACGGGCATGATTGAAGGGGTTGGCAACGCCTTTTACGAAAATTATGATGCTTTAACCGGTGAAGGCAACGACGACATTGGCTACACTTGGACTTCGGCAGTGTATACGCTGTTGAAGCTAAGATATAAAAACTAGAAGGGAGTATTTTTATGAAAAGATTGATTCAAATTGCAACAGCATCTTTGTTAGGCCTTACATTACTTGCAGGCTGCGGAGCATCCACTACCAACCAACCTGCGGCACAACCGGCAGCATCTGAGGAGCCCAGCGCACCAGAGCAAGCCACAGACACCAAGAAAATTAAAGTGGTTAGCCAAATGTTTTACGACCCCATTCAACAGCAGTACATTAAGGAAAACATCCTTCCTATTTTTAAAGAGGAAACCGGTATTGATGTTGAATTGCAGGTGGTTGCAAACCTTTCAGAGCTTACCAAAACCATTGAAGCGCAGAAATCCACCGGCAACTGGACCACAGACGTGTTAATTGCCCACGACTCCTCTGGCCCCATTTTAATTAACGAATATGATGCATTGAAACCTTATGATTGGGAACCAGAAGGCACCTTCATCAGCCAATTTGACGACAACTTTGTGGTAGACGGCAACCGCTACTTTGTGCCGTTGCAAGCAGATATTTACTTCTTAATTGCAAACAAAAAAGCACTGCCATACCTGGAAGAATTAAATTATGACATCAATGATTTAACCTGGGAACAACTGGCCGAATGGTCCAATAACATTAAAGCCAAAGACGGCAATGCACGTTACGTGTTCCCGGCGTTACCCGGCAAGTTTGCGGCCTATGAATTTAATGCCATCCAATTGGCATACGGGGATACTTATGTGCCTGTGTTTAACACAGAAGCTTCCCAAAAAGCATTTAACCTGGTGGCCAGCATGAAGGATTCCATTTTACCTTCTTCCGCAACCATCGACTTCCCAACCGTTTCCCTTTCCTCTGAGGAAGCATGGCTTTCTGTGTTCCACCAAGCCTATGCCGGCACCATCTACAGCCAGGCCCCAGATAAATTTGTGGTTGCCCCTGTGCCAAAAGGTGATACAGGCAAAAGAGGTACCATTGCTGGCGGTCACGGCATTGGTATTGTGAAGGAATCTAAAAACCAAGAAGCAGCCAAAGCATTTATTGAATTTTTACTTGAAGACGAAATACTGTACGAAGTAATGAGCGAAACAGGCCCATGGATTCCATCTAAAAAAGAAGTTTTAACAATGCTGGGTGAAGAATCCTCCGACGTTATTATGAAAATGGGTATTGAAACGTTAGACTCCGACGTGGCAACCGAAAGAGTGCGTTCCGGCGAATACGAAGACTGGGGCCTTGTGAAAAAATTGTACGAAGAAACTTTTGTAGACATTATGGGCGGCAAGGCTATGGACCAAGCATACCTGGATGCCAAACAAGCAGAACTTGAAAGCATGAAGCACTAAGCACCAAGAAGCAGAACAATAGGCCATGTGCGCTTGCACATGGCCTGTATAAGCAGTTTATGGGTACATTTTATGCAGAAGGAGGTCGATACATGTGAAAACCAAGCGTATGTTCAACGAAAGCATAGCGGCATTAGCCCTTGTTTTACCAGCCATTATTTATTATTCAGTATTTTGGATTCGACCTGTTTATTCGGCCATTATTGAAGCATTCACCGATGTTTCCGGCAATTTTTCTCTGGACACCTACATCCGCCTTTTCTCAAACCCAGACATGAAAAAGGCACTGATTAATACTTTTGTTTTTGTGTTGTGTTCCATGGTTGTGCAGTTTTTCTTATCCATTGGCATTGCGTTATTGTTAAATAAAAAGTTTAAATTTGCCAACCTTATTTTATTTATTTCCCTTATTCCCATGGCACTGCCACCCACAGCAGTGGGCATTTTATGGAAAAGTGGGCTTTATAAAACAGGCTGGTTAAACTCTTTTTTATACACCATTGGTGTTTTAAACGAAACCAACCTGATTGACTGGATTTCTTTTTCCGGCCTTAAAGCAGTATTGATGCTTGTGGTGGTGGATACATGGACGGTTGTGCCTTCTATGGTTATCATCATTTTAGCAGGCTTGCAAAACTTAAACAAAGAATATGAAGAAGCCGGTTGGGTGTTTGGGGCAAACAAGCTGCAAACCATTAAAGACATTGTCATTCCCATTATGAAGCCCACCATCATTACCGCCATGATTTTGCGGTTGATTGCTTCTATTCAAGTTTGGTTAATTGCCGTTATGATTTTAGGCTACAACACCACCCCATTCTTAGTGGAACGTATTGCTTATTATGTGGACGTCATTACAATGGCCAGCGATTCCAGCAAAAATGCGTATGCCACTTCTGTATTTGTGGCGGTTATTGTGCTTATTGCTTCCACCGTGTATATCCGGGTGAGCGAGAAGAAAAATGCATAAATAGAAAGGAGGCGTTCCTTTGTTTAAAAAGGCTACTACAAAAATGATGTTTTATTTGGCTCTTGCAACACTGATTTTAACGGTTTTAATACCCCTTATGTACTTCATCACGCTATCCTTTGCCTCGAACTACGAAAGCTACAGGTTTCCCTCTAAGTTTTTGCCAACGGTATCTTACAATGCAAAGATTGTGTATACAGACAATAAATATTCCATACAGCTTCTTGAAGACGACGCATATGTATCGGTTATACGTGAGAGCAATGTCCGTAAAATTCGCACATACTTGCTGAACCAGCTTAACGTAAAATTAGACACTGAAGAACTGGAACAATATTTGGCACAGGCAAAAGAAATGGGCGAGCTGCCCATTACCTTAAAGAAAAGCATGTTACGCAACTACGCCATCTTCTTTCTATTGGCAGAGGGCTCTGTGAATGCATTTTTTAACTCTTTACAAGCAGCAGGCTACACCATCCTCATTTCCATTTTAATTGGTGGAACGTCTGGGTATGCACTGGCCCGGTATCAGTTTAAGTTTAAAAAGACATTAAACATGTCTTTGCTTATGGTACGTATGTTTCCCATTGTGGCCATTTCGCTGCCCATGGTTATTTACGTCATTAAAATGAACTTGTTCGATACGCCCTTTTCCCTGGCCCTTGTGTATTCCATCCCCAACATTGCATTAACCGCATGGATTACCAATTCCATTTTTCAGGGCATTAGTGTAGAGCTAGAGGAAGCATCGCTGGTATTTGGCGCAACAAGGCTGCAAACTTTTGCTAAAATCACCTTGCCCCTGGCCTTGCCGGCGTTGGTTGCATCCAGCTTATACGCTTTTTTGGCCGCATGGAACGACTCTATTTCTGCGCTTATTATGACCAACGAAAACCCAACGTTGGCCCTTGTGGTTTACCGCACGGTGGGTTCGTCTAACATTCCCAACATTCCGGCGGCGGGGGCCATTATATTGTTCATACCATCGTTGGTGTTTACATTTATCATTAAGAACTATATTAACAATTTGTGGGGTAATGTGAAGGTTTAGGAGGCTTAAAATGGCATATTTAGCATTAAACAATGTGGAAAAAACATATCCTAATGGTTTTCAAGCCGTAAAGGGCATTAGTCTTGCCATTGGTAAGGGAGAGTTTGTTGTATTTTTAGGCCCCTCTGGCTGCGGCAAAACAACAACACTGCGTATGATTGCCGGGCTTGAACAAATTACCGGCGGGCAAATTGTACTGGATGGCACAGAACTGAACAACCTGGAGCCTAAAGACCGGGATGTTTCAATGATTTTTCAGTCTTATGCGGTTTGGCCCCATATGACTGTAGAGGGCAACATTGCGTACCCATTAAAACTTAAAAAAGTACCCAAAGCGGAAATTGCAAAGACCATCGAAAAGGTGGCCGAAATTTGCGACATTAAAGACTATTTAAAACGTTACCCCACCCAGTTATCCGGCGGGCAACGGCAGCGTATTGCAGTGGCCCGGGCCATTGCCATGAAGTCTAAGCTGTTTTTAATGGACGAACCCCTTTCCAACTTGGATGCCAAGCTGCGGGTGTCTGTGCGTACGTTTTTAAAACAAATTCATAACGAATACAACGCCACCACCATTTTCGTTACCCATGACCAATCCGAGGCCATGGCACTGGCAGACCGTATTGTGGTCATTAACAAAGGGCTCATTGAACAGGTAGGCACCAGCGAAGAAATTTACTTCGACTGCGAAACCTTGTTTGTGGCCAACTTTATGGGTATGCCCCCGGCCAACATTGAAAAGGTAACCATCGAGCAAAATGAAGGCGGTATCTTTGCTGTTTCCGGGCAAATACGGTTAAAGGTGGAAGATGCCGTTGCAACCCGGTTACAAGCAGATTATGTGGGCAAAGAAGTGTACATGGCCATTCGCCCGGAATCTATGGTGTTACACGGGCAAAGTCCATTTACCCAATCCCAGGTGGAAGTGATGGAACCCCAAGGCTCCCACACCATCATTGTGGTAAAGGTGAATGAAAAGCTTTGGAAGATGACAGACTTCTCCAACCACAAGTTCACCGTGGGGGAACAAATTGCCGTCAGCGTTGACCCTTCCAAAGTGATGTTTTTTGATTTAGACACCGAAAAGAGAATACGGTAATTTCAAGGCACAATAGACGAGGAGCGATAACCATGAACCCTGTGAAAGCAATCATTGTTGGTGCCGGAAACCGTGGAACGGTCTACGGTTCCTATGCCATCAAGCACCCGGAAGCTTTTAAAGTGGTGGCCGTTGCAGAACCCAGAGCAGATGTGCGCCAAAGCTTTCAAAAGGAGCATCAAATCCCGGATGCCAACACTTTTGAAGATGGCTTTGAACTGTATCATAAAGGCATTGATGCCGATTTTGTCATGATCTGCAACCAGGACGACCAGCATCATGCCCATGCCTTGGCTGCCTTAAATGCTGGCTACCCGGTGGTACTGGAAAAGCCCATTGCCAACACCCTGGCACAATGCGAGGAAATTGTTCAAACGGCCAAGGAAAAGCAGTTGCCTTTGCTTGTTTGCCATGTGATGCGTTATACCAACTTTTATATAAAAATAAAAGAAATGCTTGACCGTGGGGACATTGGGGACATTGTGTCCATCACCCATAACGAAAATGTGGGCTACTGGCACGCCGCCCATAGCTACGTGCGGGGAAACTGGCGCAGCGAATCCACTTCCAGCCCCATGCTCCTTGCCAAGTCTTGCCACGACTTGGACATGATTTTACACCTGATGGGTAGTAAATGCACGAAACTAAGCTCCTTTGGCAGCTTGCGGTACTTTACAAAAGAAAACGCACCAGAAGGCGCAACGGCACGCTGTATCGAAGGCTGCAAGGCGGCGGATACCTGCCCCTTTGATGCCCAACGCATTTATTTAAAGCCGGAAGTTACAGGGTGGCCCGTGTCTGTGATCACCACGGATGTGTCCCAAGAAGGCCGGTTGAAGGCGCTGAAAGAAGGCCCATACGGCCGGTGCGTGTATACCTGCGACAATGATGTGGTAGACCGGCAAGTGGTGAGCATGGAGTTTGAACATGGGGAAACCGTTAGCTTTTCCATGAATGCATTGTCCAGCAGCATTAGCCGCGTGACCACCATTTTTGGCACAAAAGGTGAAATTTCCGGGCGGCTAGAAGACTTTAAATTCACTAAAAAGACCTATCTGAACGACCAAACGGAGGAAATTGAAGTCCCCCGTGGGGAAAATTCGGAACTGCACAGCGGCGGGGATTTTAACTTTATGCAAGCGGTATGTGCCTATTTCTCCGGGGCCAACACCCATCAAGTGATTACGGGAGAAGAAGCGTTTTTGGGGCACAAATTGTGCTTTTTAGCAGAACAGGCAAGACACCAAGGTACTGTAGTCGATGTGCAGTAACCATTTATAAAATTAAAAACGGCAAACCCCAAGGGTTTTTGTCAACAGGGAAGGTACTGGCATATGATAGTCAGTACCTTTTTTTGCTTTAAGGCTTTAAAACCCTTCTAAATGTGCTATAATATGGAAGTATTATTGCACACACAGGAGGAATCGCTATGCATATCGTCCTTTTAAACGGGGCGCTGCCCCAATATAACTTTGGCCTGGGCAAGGTGAACCGGGTCATTACGGAAACTTTGCAAGAGCTGGAGGTTAACGTTTCGGAAGTGAACCTGCCCTTAAAGCAAATTCCTTTTTACGACGGCATACGGTCGGAAGCCGCCACAGAGGTGGCCAGCTTGCTTAAACAAGCAGAGGGCATCATTTTTGCCACCACCGTGTCCCAGCATTCTTACGGCGCAGCGTTGCAAGGGTTTATAGAGCACTTGGCCTACAACGGCAACGCCGGGGCATTAACCGGCAAAAACTGTATGCTGGTGCTGTTGTCTACCGACGGCCAACCTCAAGCTGCCATGGCCTATTACGCCGCCATGCTCCACAGCTTTGGGGCTAACGATGCTGTGCGGCTGGCTTTGTCTAAGGAGCATGTGGCGGGGGAAGGGCTGACAGAAACTGCTCAAGAAATGACGGAACGGCTGGTGGAGGATTATTACCGCATGGTGCGCCAGAGCCGCCCGTTTGTGCTGCCTGTGGCCCACGTTGCCCCCATGGCCGTTGATGTTTCACCTATCGCATTTGAGCAAGCCCTTTCGGCAGAGGCTTTGTCCTTCCCGGTGCCGGAAAAACCCAAGGTGCCCGTGAGTGACGTGTACAAAAAGCTGAAACTGGATGAATTTAACGAAAAACAGGAAGAAGACATTAACGAAATTGCCCGGTTTTTTGCCGGTAAATATGAAGCTGCCCAAGAAGACACCGATTGGGTGGCCCAAGCCAGCACGGTAACCGCCCCTGCCCCTAAGCCAAAAGCCAAGGAGGCAGCCCCCCGCACCAAAACCTGCCACCAGCTCACCAAAAACCTGCCCCACTATTTCCAGCCCCAGTTGGCAACCGGGCTGGAGGAAGTGATTCAGCTTTTCATCACCGGTGAGGAAACGGTAACGGGTTATTACACCATTGAACAAGGGGAATGTGTCTATCAAGACGGCACAGCAGATGCCCCAGACATTACCATTCTGGCAGATACCCAGGTGTGGACGGACGTTTTAAAAGGCAAAGTAACCGCCCAAAAAGCATTCATGGTAGGGCAGCTAAAGGTACGGGGAAACTTTGTGCTTCTAACGAAGTTTGACCAACTCTTTAAAACGAAAGGTGACTAATTTTGTGAACTTTAAAATGGACAAACAATATGTATCCCAGATACTGCAAGATATTTTAGCCACAGATAGCCCCTCCGGCTTTACAAAGGCCGTGATGCAAAAGATTGAGGGCCATGCCCGTGGGTTGGGTTTAACCATGGCATATTCCAACCGTGGGGTGGGCATTTTAACTATACCCGGCAAAAGCGCAAAAACCGTGGGCCTTTGCGCCCATGTAGATACATTGGGGCTGATGGTACGGGGGGTTCGGGAAGACGGCACCCTCACCTTCACCCCCGTGGGCGGTCCGTTATTGCCCACCCTGGACGGGGAGTATGTGCGGGTGTACACCAGAGACGGGAAAGTGTACACAGGAACAGTGCTTTCCAACTACCCGGCGGGCCATGTGTTTAGGGAATCCACCACCAAAGAGCGGGACGAGGCCAACATGCACATCCGGCTGGACGAAAAGGTGAAAAGCAAGCAAGACGTGCGGGATTTAGGCATTTGCGCCGGAGATTATGTGTGCATTGAAACCAAAACGGTGCTGACGGAATCTGGGTTTATCAAATCCCGGTTTTTAGACGACAAACTGTCTGTGGCCATTGTGTTTGGGGTGCTGCACTGGATGCACAGCCAAAACATTCAGCCTGCATGTACGGTGAAAATCTTTTTCTCCTCTTACGAGGAAGTGGGCAACGGCCTGGCGTTTCTGCCGGAGCCGGTAAGCGAACTGGTGGGGGTAGACATGGGCTGTATCGGGTCGGACTTAACCTGCACCGAATATGATGTGTCCATCTGTGCCAAAGATTCCTCTGGCCCATACGACTACGCGCTGACTGGTCGGCTGATTCAGCTGGCCAAAGACAACAACCTGTCCTACGCTGTAGACATTTACCCCTACTATTCCTCGGACGTAAGCGCCGCTTGGCGTGGGGGCAACGATGTGCGGGGGGCGTTAATTGGGGCAGGCGTTCATGCCAGCCACGGCATGGAACGCAGCCACTTTGACGGGGTGGAAAATACAATGAAGCTTCTGGCTTTATATTTAGGAGTTTAAAATGAAACAAGATGGGAAACGTTTAACCCCGGCATTTGTCAGCCAGCGTGCTTTAGACCTGGCCCCCTTGCTTTTGGGCAAGCTGCTGTGCCGGCAACTGGAGGGTGGGCAAATCATCAAACTGCCCATCACCGAAACGGAATGCTACATGGGGGAAGAAGACACAGCCTGCCACGCCCACAAAGGAAAAACCAACCGCACCGCTGTTTTATATGAACAAGGGGGGCTGGCATACGTATACCTGTGTTATGGCATCCACAACCTGCTCAATGTAGTGGCCGGGGTGGAAGGTTCCCCAGAGGCAGTGCTCATTCGTGGGGTGGCGGGCTATAACGGGCCGGGAAAACTGACCAAGGCGCTGGCCATTAACCGCAGCCTGAACTGGGAAAACTTGTTAACCTCCCAGCAGTTGTGGCTGGAGGATGGAGATAGTCCCGTGGGTTACAACGCCACAAAACGGGTGGGCATAGACTACGCCACCCCAGAGTACAGGGATAAACTGTGGCGGTTTGTGGTGGAATAAAGATAGGAAGGGTATCGACTACCATGTCGGTGCCCTTTTTTGTTGTTCAAAAAATAGGTTTGTACAGATATTAGTAACACAATTGCATTTGAATCATAAAATAAATTGTACATGCTTTGCATGTTCAAGAAAGTAGTATAAGAGAAAAAGGATAATTAGGTTTAAACCAGACGGTTCACTTTTCATCTAAAAGTAAGCCAGCTGTATGATAAATAACAATTTTAATAAGGAGTGATTTTTAAATGAGCAACAATTCTTTACAGGTATCTCTTACCGGCGCTACCACTGTTGCATCCGGAGCCAATGTGCTCTTTAACAATATAATTTTATCGTCCGGTAACATCGGGTACAATACTGGAACAGGTGTTATCACCTTTAACGTTCCAGGGCAGTATGCTTTCAATTGGTGGGTAGATACACAAACCTCTACTTCCACCACCGGTATCAATTTCGCCATTTCTACTTCCCAGGGCGACTTTATACTGGGCGATTCCCCCATTTTAACAGGCGAAGTTTCCGGTATTGCCCTTGTTAACATTACCACACCAGGTACAACTGCTCAATTGGTGAATGCAACCGCAGATACCATTGCTTATGCTACAAATGTTCCGGTACAAGCCAGCCTTATGGTGTTCCAGGATGACCTTGGCGCTACCGGCCCAACTGGCCCCACTGGCACTACTGGTGCTACCGGCGCTACGGGTACTACCGGCGCAACCGGTGCTACTGGTGTTGCAGGTGCTACCGGCGCTACGGGTGCTACTGGCGCTACCGGCGCTGTTGGTGCTACCGGCGCTACCGGTGCTACTGGCGCTACGGGTGCAAGCGGGGTAACCGGCGCTACCGGCACTACCGGTGCTACGGGTGCTACGGGTACTACAGGTGCTACCGGTGCTACGGGTAGAACGGGTGCCACGGGTGCTACCGGTGCTACGGGTGCAAGAGGCGCTACCGGCGCTACCGGCCCTACCGGCACTACCGGTGCTACCGGCGTATCTGGTGCCACTGGTACCACTGGCGCTACCGGCGCTACTGGCGCTACCGGCACAACAGGTGCTACAGGTGCTACGGGTACAACCGGCGCTACCGGTGCAGCAGGCGCAGCTGGCGCTACCGGTGCTACCGGCGCTACTGGTGCAGCTGGTGCTACCGGCGCTACTGGTGCCACTGGTGCTACTGGCGCAGCTGGCGCTGTAGGCCCTACCGGTGCTACTGGTGTTACTGGCACAACAGGTGCCATTGGCCCCGCAGGCGCAGCTGGCGCTACCGGTGCTACGGGCGCTACTGGCGCTACCGGCGATACCGGTGCTACTGGTGCCACTGGCGATACCGGTGCTACCGGCCCGGCCTTTAACTCTTTTGCCAATGCATTCAAAACCACTGACCAAGCACCGATTCCTGTTGGTGATGTCATTACGCTGGACACGGTAAGCATTACAGGCCCAGACATTGCCTACGATTCCGGCACTGGCTTATTTACAATCCTTACCTCCGGCACGTATGTAATCAACTGGAAGTTCTCCTGCACGCCAGAGCCTGGAACCACAGCACTGGAAGTGGATATGAACCTGTTCCCAGGTGCTATCTTCGTAGAAGGCATTGCAGTTACCTCTGCCATCGATATGCTTGTGGGCACCACCACGGTGTTTGCTGCTACCGCTGGGGATACGTTCGGCTTCATCAATGGTTCCGACGGACCAATTGATATCCTTACCACAGCTGCTCCTGGCCCTATTGGCACCGTTGCTATCTTTAGAATTGCTTAATTAACACCCGTTATTTTAAGCATACAGGACTGAACCCTCTGATGAGGGCTCAGTCCTTTCTTTTGGCTTTCTACACAATCATTTTAGCCCTTATTATAAACTTTAAAATTTAGCATTTTCTTTACATAAATCCCGAAATGTAATAAAATAAGCTAATTAACTTATTTTATCAAGGGGGAAGGCATATGGAAAGTTCCGGTAAGATCGTTCTAAGTGCAAAGAAAATTGTACTACTGGCAACGCTTGGTTTTGCGCAAGGGGTTATTTTTCTGCTGCCCTACATGATGGGGCCGTACTACAAGCCCATGCTGGAAACACTGCAATGCACCGATGCACAGCTGGGGTTCCTCATGTCTGTAATGGGCATTGTAATGATGTTTACCGTACTACCTGGCGGCTGGGTAGCCGACCGGTTCGACACCCGGAAACTGGTGAGCGCTTCTTTGGCTTTAACCGGGATTATCGGCATTAGCCTGGCCTTTTTCCCCAGCTACGGTTATTATTGCTTTGCCTGGGGGTGCATGGCGGTCATTTCCAATCTGCTGTACTGGTCTGCCGGCATGAAACTGGCCCGTATCATTGCTTCCCCGGAAGAACAGGGAAAGGCTTACGGCTATTCCTATGCCTTCAATGGTGTTTCAACATATTTGTTTGGGGCAATGGGCGTGGCCCTTTTGGCTTCAGCGGGGGCTGCCATCGTTACCGGATTTAAGTATGTGGTTATTTTTTACGGCGTGATGAACCTGCTTTCTGCCGTTGCGGTTTGGGTGCTTTTTGGCAATGCCAAATTAACGGCAGGCACAGTGCTTTCCGCAGACGAAGAACAAGATAAGCCCAGCTTTAAAGAAATGCTTAAAGTGTTGGCCATGAAGGAAACTTGGCTGTTTTCCATCGTGGCTTTTTGTTTGTATTCCTCCCAGGCAGTGACCACCTATTTCACCCCCTTCTTCACCGATGTGTTGGGGTTAAGTGAAGCCGTTGCCGGGGGCATTTATATGGCAGTTGGCCCCACAGCCACCATTGCGCCCATCATCATGGGCACTTTTGCCGATAAAATAGGCTCGGTTATAAAGACCATTCTAATGGTGATGGGGGTGACCATCATTTTCCTGTCTGTGCTGCTGGTGATGAACCAGTCTTTGCCTGTGTGGGCGGCCGTGTTCATTGACATTGTGGCCACTGCCCTTATTGGCGGCAGCTACTCTGTGCAATTTTCCGCCTTTGATGAAATTAAACTGGACAGAAAAGTGGCCGGCTCCTGCATTGGCATGGCTTCTATCATTGCCTATTCCGCAGACATTTTCATTTGGACCATGTTCGGTTCCATGCTGGACAATTACGGCAACGACGGCTACACCATGATTTTTGGCTGCCTCTTTGGGTTGGCCGTGGTTTCCATTGTGGGCTGCCTGTTTTTGGGCAAGCTGGCCAAAGGCAAACATACGCCCCAAGCCGGGAATCTGGCTGCTTAATCGTTTAAAATTTCCACAGCCCCGGCTAAGCCCGGGGTTGTTTTTATGTCACCCTTCCCTGTGATGAAAATGCCTTCCGTATCGTCCAGTGTTGCCAGCAAGGCCATGCCCTTCTCCAGCCCCAGCACAAAACATGCGGTGCTTAAAGCATCTGCATGGGTGGCGCTGGGGGTGACAATGGTAACGGAAGCCAGCCCGCTTTCGGCTGGAAAGCCGGTTTTAGGGTCTAAAATGTGGTGGTACGTCTTGCCATCCTTCATAAAAAAGCGCTGGTATGTGCCGGAAGTGACCACGGTGGTGTCTGCCACGCTTACCACCGCACTTAACGCCCCGGAATCTGAAAAAGGCTTTTGCACCCCCACTTTCCAGGGGCCAGTCTTAGGGCGTTCTCCCAAGGCCACCACGTTGCCCCCCAGGTTCAACAAGGCGCTTTCCACCCCCTGCCCCTGTAAATGCTCCTGCATCTTGTCTGCAATAAAGCCCTTGGCAATGCCGCCAAAATCTATTTTGGTACCCGGTTCCAGCCAGGCTTGGTCCCCTTCCACATGGAGGTTTTCATAACCCACCAGCCCCAAGGCTTGCTGGATGGCTTGGGGCTGGGGAATGTTGGTTTGGGTAATGCGTATGTCCCACACCTCTGCCAAGGGCTTGATGGTGGGGTCAAAAGCTCCGTTTGAAAGCTTTGCATAGGTCTGGGCAGCCTCAAACAAGGGCACAATGTCTGGGGGCAAGGTTACCTTTTCTCCGTTATTCAGCTTGTCCACCAGGCTGCCCGGTATAGTGGCACTTAACTGCTGCTCGTAACTGTCGCAAAGAGCAAAGCTTTCCTTTAATAATCGGCGGGTGGCATATGGGCTTTGGCCATAAATGTCCACCACCATCACCGTATCCAGGGCGAAATGGGTGTTTTTCACCGGCCGGTTGTAAAAAAGCAAACAAGCCGTGGCCACCAAAAGCCCAAGCCATAGCCATTTTTTATTTTTCATGGTATACTCCTTTGAAATGAGGTGGTGTTGCTCCCATGCATCGCAATGACATGGTGTTGATGGCCATTATAACATGTTTGGCGGTTTTTTTCATTGTTTTTGGGCTGGAAAAAATGGTGGCCGGGCCCAAAGGGGCCATGGTGCAGGTAACCGTGGAGGGCCGGGTGGTAGACACCATTCCCCTAACCCTGGACGACCACTATAACATGCAATTTCAAGATAAACGCAATGGATTTGATGTGCGGAAAGGCCAAGTGAAAATGACGGCGGCCAATTGCCCGGACGGGCTGTGCCTGCATCAAAAAGCCATTCAATACGAAAATGAAACCATTGTCTGCCTGCCCCACCGGCTGGTGCTCAAAGTGGTGGGCGGGGAAGACAAGGGGGTGGATGCGGTTGCCTATTAAACAAAATAAAACCGCCCGAAGCGTGGCATTTATTGGCATTTTAGCCGGGGTGGCATTGGTGTTGGGGGGGCTTGAACGGCTACTGCCCTTGCCCATGTTATTGCCGGGCATGAAGCTGGGTTTTTCAAACTTGGTGGTGGTGGTGGCCTTGTATGTGTTGGGCTTTCGGGCAGCTGTGGCTGTGTCCCTCATCCGGCTGGCGCTGGGTGGCTTTCTCTTTGGCAGCGGCTTTAGCATTTTGTTTGCATTGGCCGGTGGGCTTTTTAGCCTGCTGGCCATGGGGTTAGGCAAAAGAAGTGGCTTATTTTCCGTTGTGGGGGTAAGTGTTTTAGGGGGCGTGTGTCATAACATAGGCCAGCTGCTGGCAGCAGTGTTTGTCACCAATAGCTGGTATATGGCCGGCTATTTACCCTTCCTGCTGCTGGCTGGAGAAGGAGCTGGGCTGGCGGTGGGTTTTGCCGGGCTGTGGGTTTTGAAGGCCATGAAAAAAGGCATGGGGTAAGAGAAATTCCCCATGCCTTAGGCTGTTGATAACAGACCTTGGGAAACTTTTTCGAGAAAAAGTTTCCCAAACCCTTCAAAAAGCTTTTACCACAAATGCCGCTAAGCGGCATTTTATAAAGTTTTTGCGCCGCTATTTTTCTCAGCCATCACGCCCCGCTTTTCTTCCAAATTCTTGCCGCCAGCACCGTCA
>CAZCQP010000046.1:0-20293 GCA_964500895.1 uncultured Eubacteriales bacterium
TAAACTATTCAATAATTAATTAATAAACATGCAACTAATTGCAAGGAGGGGAATAACATGCAAAAGGAACTGGCGCAAAGGCTGTTGCGTACCATGTTCAAATTTAGAAAAGTGGAACTGCGCTTGCCCCCTAGTTCAGACCTGAACTTGGGTGAGCTTACGGTTTTAAAACAATTTGCCCAAACGGCAGATGGCCTTGAAAACCATGGTTTTATAGCGGAAATGCAAAGCCATTTAAACATTACAAAGCCCGCCATTTCTCAAATTGTTAGCGGGCTGGAGAAAAAGGGCTACATCCACCGGGAAATAGACCAGACAGACCGGCGGCGTTTTGTGATCACCGTCACCCCCAAAGGCCATACAGCCATGGAATGTATGAAAGCCTATGCAGACCACTTCACGTCGGAAATTATTACCCGTTTTGGGGAAGCCAACACAGAGCAGCTATTAGCGCTATTCGATGGCTTCTGTGCCGTGGTGGAAGACGTGAAGCGGGAAGCACCATGGGGAAAAGGAGAGGACCACCATGCTTAAACTTGCAAAATATTTAAGGCCTTTTTTGTTTGGCCTTGTTTTGGCCATTGGGCTGCTTTTTGCCCAGGCCATGTTCGACCTGAACCTGCCCAACCTGATGTCGGAAATGGTAAACGTGGGCATTCAACAAGGGGGCATTGCCCACACAGCGCCGGAGGCCATTAGCCAAGAGGCCATGGGGCTTATTCAAACGTTAATGACCCCACAGGAAAGGGAAACGGTATCTGGCGCATACACCTTGGTTTCTGTATCGGATGCAAATGGGCAAGGCAACGCTTATCGTCAACATTACCCCAACGCCACCGGCGATATTTATGTGAAAAACGCTGTGGATGGGGACACCAGTGTGCGGTTATTTGAAACTTTTGCCAGAGCATCCTCTGTGCTGGTAACGGTGTGGCAGGAGGGCATTGGGGCGGCACAGTCTCAAGCCCCAGCCACCCCAGACAACCAAACCGCCATTAACCTTGCCCAAATCTACGCCCTGCAACCGGCATTTGCACAACTGCCAGAGCAAACGTTAACAGAAGCCCGGGCAAAAGCTGGGGAAAACTCCATGCTGCTATCCCAAACGGGCAACCAGTTTACCAAAGCCTTTTATGCGGAACTGGGCGCAGACATTCCCGCCATGCAACGGACTTATATAATGAAGATGGGTTTATTGATGTTGTTGGTGGCTTTGGGTAGCGGTGTGGCCACCATTTTGGTCAGCTACATTTCCACCAAAATTGCCACCGGTGTGGCCCGGAACCTGCGCAAAGATGTATTCGACAAGGTGGTCAGCTTTTCAAACAAAGAATTTGACCAATTTTCCACCGCCTCCCTCATCACCCGCTGCACCAACGATGTTACACAGGTGCAAATGCTTTTAACCATGGGCATCCGCATGGTGTGTTATGCCCCCATCATGGGCATTGGTGGTATTTTCATGGCCATTTCCAAATCCCCGGCCATGAGCTGGATTATTGCTGTGGCCGTCATTGCACTGATGGGGCTGGTGCTGGGCATAATGTCTCTGGCTATGCCCAAGTTTAAGGCCGTGCAAAAGCTGGTAGATAAATTGAACCTGGTGTCCAGAGAAAATTTAAGCGGGCTGATGGTCATTCGGGCTTTTGGCACCCAGGCCCATGAAACAAAGCGCTTCGATGCCGCCAACCAAGACCTGACCCAAACCAACCTGGCCGTCAACCGCTTAATGGTTTTAATGATGCCCGCCATGACCTTGATTATGAACGGCGCCACCTTGCTCATTGTTTGGGTGGGGGCAGGCCACATTGCCAATGCCACCATGCAAGTGGGGGATATGATGGCGTTTATGCAATACGCCATGCAAATTATTATGGCCTTCCTCATGCTTTCCTTCATGTTCATTATGGTGCCCCGGGCGGCTGTTTCGGCGGGGCGTATTGCAGAAGTGTTGGAAACAAAACTTTCCATTAACGACCCTGAAAACGCCAAACCTTTTGAGGCCTCTAAACAAGGGATTGTGGAATTTAAAAACGTTTCTTTCCGCTACCCAGGGGCAGAACAAGACGCTTTAACAGACATTTCCTTCACCGCAAAACCCGGGGAAACCACCGCCCTTATCGGCTCTACAGGAGCTGGGAAATCCACCATCGCCAATTTGATTTTGCGGTTTTACGACGTTACCGCCGGGCAAATTTTGGTGGACGGGGTAGACGTGCGGGAGGTGACCCAAGACGCTTTGCGTTCTAAAATTGGCTTTGTTCCCCAAAAAGGCATTTTACTTACGGGTACCATAGAATCCAACTTAAAATACGGCAAAAGAGACGCTTCCCATGCAGAAATTGAAAAAGCGGCAGACGTTGCCCAAGCCAAAGATTTCATTGAAGCCAAGCCGGAAAAATTTGAATCTTCCATTGCACAGGGGGGAAGCAATGTATCCGGCGGCCAAAAACAGCGGCTTTCCATTGCCCGTGCCTTGGCTAAAAACCCGGAAATTCTTATTTTTGACGATAGCTTTTCTGCACTGGACTTTAAAACAGACGCCACCCTGCGCAAGGCCCTTAAAGCCCATACCGCCCAAGCCACCCAAATTGTGGTGGCCCAACGGGTGGGCACCATCCGCCACGCCCAGCAAATTCTTGTTTTAGACGAAGGGCACATTGTTGGCCGGGGCACCCATGAAGAACTGCTTAAAAACTGCCCGGAATATTACGAAATTGCCTCGTCGCAGCTTTCAAAGGAGGAATTGGCATGAGCGGCAATCGGAAAGCAACACAACACAGACGCCAGGGCCCCATGGGCGGCCCTATGGGCCCAAACATGATGCCCGGGCAAAAAGCCAAAGACTTCGGCGGCACCATGCAAAAACTGATGCGATACCTGGGCCGCTATAAAAAAACCATCCTCATTGTTTGGGTGCTGGCCATTGCCTCTGCCGTTTTCATGATTGTAGGCCCTGCCATTCTAGGGCAAGTGACCGATGAAATATACAGCGGGTTTATGCTGCAAATTTCCGGCGTTGGGGGCATCAACTTTGGCAAGATTGGCACCATCATCCTTTGGCTGGTGGGGCTGTACTTGGCCAGCGCATTGTTTTCCTATTTGCAGGGGCATGTGATGTCTGGGGTAACCATGAAGGTAACCTACCAGCTTCGGGATGACATTAACAGCAAAATACACAAGCTGCCCCTCAAATATTTTGACAGCACCACCCACGGAGAAGTATTGTCTCGCATTACCAACGATGTAGACACCATCAGCAATACCTTAAACCAAAGCCTTACACAGATGATTTCATCCGTGACGGCGGTTATCGGCATCACCGTGATGATGTTCACCATCAGCTGGCAATTAACCCTGGTTGCAGTGTGTGTGCTGCCCATCACCATGGTTTTTGTGGGCTTCATTGTGAAAAAGTCTCAGAAATATTTTAAGGGGCAGCAGGAATACCTGGGCCATGTGAACGGCCATGTGGAAGAAATGTTCGGCAGCCACATTGTGGTGAAGGCTTTTTCGGGGGAAAAGGAATCCTCTGAAACTTTTGACGGCTACAACCGCAAGCTGTATGATTCTGCCTGGAAGGCCAATTTTCTCTCCGGCCTAATGATGCCCATGACGTCCTTTATTGGCAACTTGGCTTATGTGGTCATTTGTATTGTAGGGGGGGCGTTGGCCGCCAACGGTGCCATGACGGTGGGGGGCATTCAGTCTTTCATTCAATACATTCGCTCTTTTATGCAGCCCATCACCCAAATTGCCAACATTTCCAATGTGTTGCAGCAAACGGCGGCGGCGGCGGAACGTGTGTTTGAGTTTTTGGAAGAAACAGAAGAACCTGCTGATGCACCGAATGCCCTGAATGCAGAAGGCATAAAAGGGCAAGTGGGCTTTGAGCACGTGGCTTTTGGCTACGACCCGGAAAAAATCATCATCCACGATTTTAACGGCCAAGTGCAGCCCGGCCAAAAAATTGCCATTATTGGCCCAACCGGGGCAGGGAAATCCACCATCATCAAGCTGCTTATGCGCTTTTACGACATAAACGGCGGAGCCATCACCATAGACGGCCACAACATCAACCTGTTCAAACGGGATGAGCTGCGTGCACTATTTGGCATGGTGTTGCAGGAAACTTGGCTCTTTAACGGCACCATTGCAGACAACATCCGCTATGGCAAGCTGGATGCCACAGACGAGGAGATTGTGGCAGCGGCCCGTGCAGCACAGGTGGACCACTTCATCCGCACCATGCCCGATGGCTACCATATGGTGCTTAATGAGGAAGCGGACAACATCTCCCAGGGTCAAAAACAGCTGCTTACCATTGCCCGTGCCATTTTGGCAGACCCGGCCATTCTCATTCTGGACGAAGCCACCTCCAGCGTGGACACCCGCACAGAGGCCATGATTCAAACCGCCATGGACAATTTGATGAAAGGGCGCACCAGCTTTGTTATTGCCCACCGTCTGTCCACCATCCGTAATGCAGACTTGATTCTGGTGATGCGGGACGGGGACATTGTGGAGCAGGGCACCCACGATGAACTGCTGGCGGCCAACGGTTTTTACACCAACCTTTACAACAGCCAGTTCGACACAGCCAGTTAATATATCATAGTAGGGGGCGATTCCATATCGCCCCTTTTTTTGTATAAATGACAGGCATTTGACGCACATTAACCACAATAAATCATTCAAAAAGGAGCATCCCTATGAAACGTGACGCATTAATCCAAGAAGTGAAAGAAGCCTATGCCGGCATTGCCTCCAGCGAAAGCCAGCAGCATTTCCACCAAACCACCACAGACCTTACCCCGGAAGCCTACTATGAAAAATTGTTGCAGGCCGTCATTAACGAAATATTAAAAGGCACTTTTGACAACTGCCGCTCCGGTGTTGAAATTGTAAACAAAGTGGCGGCAGATAAAAGCGTGCTGTCTGAATGGAAATAGAATCAGTGCATTGACTTTGCGCCATGATTCCTTTATAATTGAATTAATCTTAAAAATGGAGTTGGGAAGATGAAAAAACTGTCTTGCTAATCATAACAAAAGCATTCCGCTCAGGGATTTTTTGTTGTGCCAGCAGGAGGTTTTATTTTTATTCCCACTAAATTTTTAGGAGCTGAGCGCATGTCTCAAATTAACATTTCTAGTTTAACTTTTGCCTACGATGGCAGTTACGATAACATTTTTGAAAACGTATCCTTCCAACTGGACACGGACTGGAAACTGGGTTTCACCGGCCGCAACGGCCGGGGCAAAACCACCTTTTTAAACCTGCTGATGGGCAAGTATGCCTATTCCGGCTCTATAACCGCCCATGTCCATTTTGAATATTTTCCCTATGCTGTGCAAAACACCTATGTCATAACATCTGAAATGATCAAAACCATCTGCCCCCAATGCCTGGAATGGCAGGTGGAAAAAGAACTTTCCCTGCTTAAAGTGGATGCTGCTGTTTTGCAGCGTCCTTTTGCCACGCTGTCTGAAGGGGAGCGCACCAAGGTTTTGCTGTGCGCCTTGTTTCTAAAGGAAAATAGCTTTTTACTCATAGACGAGCCCACCAACCACCTAGACATGGAGGGCCGTGGGGCTTTAAGCCGGTACTTGAACACCAAAAGCGGTTTCATACTGGTTTCCCACGACAGAATCTTTCTGGATAATTGCATCGACCACGTGCTGTCCATCAACAAAACCAACATCGACATTCAGCAGGGTAACTTCTCCTCTTGGCTGGAAAACAAAACCCGCCAAGATAACTTTGAGCTTGCGGAAAACAAACGGCTGCAAGGGGATATGAAGCGGCTGAAAGAAGCTTCCCGCCGCACCTCCAGTTGGTCTGAGAAGGTGGAAAAATCGAAATTTGGGGAAAAGGTGCCAGACAGGGGCTTCATCGGCCATAAAGCCGCCAAAATGATGAAGCGTTCCAAGGCCATTGAGGCCCGGCAGCAATCGGCATTGGAAGAAAAGTCCAAGCTGCTAAAAAACATTGAAACCGCAGACACCCTGAAACTATCCCCTGCCCATTACCATAAAGAGCGGCTGGTGTCCCTTGAAGACGTGACGGTGACTTACGACGGCAACCCCGCCTGTCAGCATGTTACGTTCACCATAGACCGGGGCCAGCGCATTGCCCTTTCCGGCAAAAATGGTTGTGGAAAGTCCAGCATTTTAAAGCTGCTCATGGGCACCCCAATCAGCCATAGCGGGGTTGTGCATGTAGGTTCCGGCCTTAAAATTTCCTATGTGCCCCAAGACACGGGGTTTCTGCGGGGAAATTTAAAAGACTACGCCCAGGCCAACCACCTGGACGAAAGCCTGTTTAAAGCCATTCTTAGAAAGCTGGATTTTGCACGGGTGCAGTTTGAAAAAGACATGGAAAGCTTTAGTGCCGGGCAAAAGAAAAAGGTGCTCATTGCCCAAAGCCTGTGCGAAAGCGCACACTTGTACATTTGGGATGAGCCCCTAAATTACATTGACGTGATTTCACGTATGCAAATTGAAAGCTTAATTTTGGATTACCAGCCCACCATGCTGTTTGTGGAGCATGACCGGGCGTTTATTCAACATGTGGCCACAGACATTGTGGAACTTTAAACAAAAGGGTATTGACTCTACGGAGCGTTTGTTGCACCAGAAACCGTTTGTGTTTATAATCTTCCCATGGAGGTGAGCAGCATGGACTGCATCAAAGTAGGGCAACTCATTTATCACTTGCGCAAAGAAAAAGCAATGACCCAAAAGCAGCTGGCCGATGCCCTTTTCATCAGCGACCGTACCATTTCCAAATGGGAGCGTGGCCTTGGTTGCCCAGATGTATCTTTGCTTGGCGCACTCTCCACAGTATTGGGCGTTCACATTGAAAAGCTGTTGTCCGGCTATTTAGACCCCAACGAGACAAACGGAGGCAATATGAAAAAATTAAAGTTTTATGTATGTTCCGGTTGCGGCAATACGTTAACCGCAACCGGTGAAGCGGAAATTTCATGCTGCGGGCGGAAATTGTCACCCCTGGCTGCAACCCCCGCAGAGGTGGCTCACCAGCCAGCGGTGGAAGTGATCGAGGATGATTTTTACATCACCTTCACCCATGACATGACCAAGGAACACTACATCAGTTTTGTGGCCATTGTCACTTTTAACAAAGTGCTTTTTGTGAAGCTGTACCCGGAACAAAACCCAGAAGCCCGCTTCCCAAAAATGCGAGGGGGCACCCTGTACTTCTACTGTAACCAGCACGGGTTGCAAACCCACAAACTGTAATGCACTGCTTTATTCCAAAATTCTGCCGTCGGTAGAAATGGTCACCACTTGCCAAGGAATCATCTTGCCGCAGTTTTGAAGGGCCGTTTTCACAGCGTGTTCAATACCCCCGCAGCATGGCACTTCCATGCGGGCCACCGTTACAGACTTAATATCGTTTACTTTTAAAATCTCCGTCAGTTTTTCGGCATAGTCCCCAGCGTCCAGCTTGGGGCAGCCAATGACGGTGATTTTATTTTTCATATATTCAGCGTGGAAATTGCCGTAAGCAAAAGCGGTACAGTCTGCCGCCACCAGCAAATGCGCCTGCTGAAAGTAGGGTGCGTTTACAGGAACAAGCTTAATTTGCACCGGCCATTGGTTCAGCTGGGTTTGCACCGGGCTTTGTTCCGCCGGCTGTACAGCGCTTGCAGTTTCCCGCTGAATGGTTTTGGAATGGGTGCCGGGGCAGCCACAGGCCAAGGTTTGGGGCTGCTTTTTGGCCATGTTGGCTTGCACGGCAGCTTCGTCAAAGGCAGCCGCTTCCCGTTGCTCAAAGGTAATGGCACCGGTGGGGCACACAGGCAAACAGTTGCCCAGCCCGTCGCAGTAATCGTCCCGCAACAACACCGCTTTGCCTTCCACCATGCCAATGGCCCCTTCGTGGCAAGCGGACACACACAACCCACAACCGTTACATTTATCTGCATCAATTTTAATAATATTTCTCACCATTTATATCGACCTCCTTGTTTTTATGACGCTATTGTATTATACTACAGGCAATATGTCTGTTGTTTTTGCAACGGGAGGAACTGCCATGAAAAAAATTTTTGACACCATTCAAAGCAACCCCTTGTTTATGGGCATTGGGTTTAGCGATTTTGAAAAAATGTTTGGCTGCCTGTCTGCCAAAACCGTAAGTTATAAAAAAAACGCCATCATTTTGCTGGCGGGGGATACGGTAAACTTTGTGGGGTTGGTTTTGGCGGGCAGTGTGAAAGTTTTTAAAGAAGATGCGGATGGACGAACCGCCCTTTTAACAGACCTTGGGGTATCTGAAATTTTTGGGGAAGTATTCGCCTGTGCAGGCATCGACCACAGCCCCGTCACCGTACAGGCCGCCGAGGACTGTGAGATTTTGCGTATGAATTACAAAAAAATCATTACGTCCTGCCCAGGGGCTTGCCCTTTCCATGCCAAGCTCATTGAAAACATGCTGCGGCTGATTGCAAAGAAAAACCTTTTATTAAACCAAAAAATTGAAATACTTTCCAAGCGCACCACCCGGGAAAAACTGCTCTGCTTTTTTGACATGCACCGGGGCGGGGCCAAGAAATTTACCATCCCCTACAACCGGGACGAGCTGGCCAACTACCTGTGCGTTGACCGCAGCGCCATGTCTAGCGAGCTGGGCAAGATGCAAAAAGAGGGGTTGATACGGTTTGTGCGCAACCACTTTGAAATTTTATAAGGAGGAAGCACTTCCATGATTACACCATACCTGAATTTCCAAGGCCGGGCCGCAGAAGCCATGGCCTTTTACGAAAGCGTTTTCCACTGCACCGACAAAAAAATGCTTACCTTTGCAGACATTCCAGGCGGAGACATTCCCATAACGGATGAAAACAAACACTTTGTTTTATTTGGGGAAATGACCATTTCCGGCACAAAGGTAAGCTTTAGCGACACCCAGCCAGACGTAAACCCATGGGGCATGATTAGCCTGTCTTTGCAGCTGGACAGTGAAGCGGAAGTTTTGCGGGTGTATGATGCTTTAAAAGAAGGGGGCCAGGTTTTAATGCCTTGCGAGCCCCAGTTTTTCAGCCCCCTGTACGCATGGGTGAACGACAAGTTCGGCATTGGCTGGCAGATCAGCCACGCAATCACCCTTTAATCTGTCATCAGCCCGTACTTTTGCCCAATCCGTTTTAACCTGCCCAGTAACGAAGGCCCGGCTGCCACAAACAGCAACCCATTGGCCAAAGCATGAGCCAGGTCAAAATACACAGAGGTGATGCAGGCGGTTAAATAAATGGCCACATTCCCTTGCCCCACAAAATACCACAAATTCATGATCCAGCCGAACACAAACCCCCATCCGAAACCAAACACCACAGGCAAAAAGGGAATCCGCCACAGTGCTTTTCTAAAAAGCCCGGCGGTTAGCCCCATAAGCCCCCAGGCCAGCATTTGCCACAGTGTCCAAGGCCCTTGCCCCAAAGCCAGGTTAGAAGCCAGCGCCGTCACAATGCCGGTCATGGTGCCAATTTCAGGCCCAAAGCACATGCCCGCCGCCATGATAATAAACGAAGAGGGCTGTACGCTGGGAATGGCCGCAAACAAGATGCGCCCCACCGCAGACAGGGCAGACAAGAGGGCAATGAGCACCGTTTTTTCCACCACAATGCTTTTGCGTTCAAAGTAGCCCATCCACGCCACAATGGCCAAAAACGCCCCTGCAGTTATTACGTTTGCCATAATGCCACCGCCTCCTCGTAGGTTATCACTTCCGGTGCAATGTGCCGAACCCCCAAATGCACGGGGGTGGTGTAGTATTGGTTGTTGGCAAAAAAGCTGCGGGGCGGGGCGCTTAACGCCATGTTCCCGTCAAAGAGCAGGGCACACCGGCTGGCGAAATGGGCGGCAAAAGCCATGTCGTGGGTGGCCAGCACCATGGTGGTTGCAAGCTTGGTTAAAATACGGGCCAGCTCCGCCTTGGCGTAAGGGTCTAAGCCTTTGGTGGGCTCGTCCATCACCAGCACGGCCGGGCGTTGGCTTAACAAACAGGCCAGCGCCACTTTTTGGGCTTCTCCGCCGCTTAAATCCAGGGGGTGGCGCTCCATCAAGTGCCCAACCTCAAACATATCTATAATTGCTTTATCTATATTTCCTTTTGTGCTGAACAAAAGCTCTTTTTCCACGCTGTCATACCGAAAAAAACTTTTAATGTTTTGGGGCATGTAAGCCACTGCCCCTTCTTCTTTTGCCTTCTTCACCCTGCCGGACAAAGGCTTTAAAATGCCGCACAAAAGCTTTAAAAACGTGCTTTTACCGGCCCCGTTACCACCAAACACACACACTTTTTCTTCCTTCATAAGCTGAAAGTATCCGTTTTTAATCACAAAGTCTGAACTGCCATCATAGGCAAAAAATACGTTCTCCATGGCCAACACCGGCTTTTCTGTTGCTTTTACAACAGGCAAGGGGGTGTTGGTTTCCGCGGGTTTCTTTTTTGGTTCCGGTACACCTTGTTTAAAGGCTTTAGCGGTGAAGCACATGTCCATGGAGATGCCCAGGCTTAGCCGGGGAATGTCCGGGATAAACGCAACGGCTTGGGCATCATTGGCCTGGTATATGGCGGCCAGCGCTTCCCGGGTACTTCTGGCATAACGAACGGCCCCGTTTTCCATCAGCGCCACATGGGTGGCCAAAGCGGCCACATGGTCCAGCCGGTGCTCAGTTATTACCATGGCCACGTGCAGTTCCTCTTGAATGCGGCCCACCAAATCCCAAAATTCCCGGGTAGCAATGGGGTCCAGCTGGGCGGTAGGCTCGTCCATGAGCAACAGCTTGGGCTTGGTCATCAGGGCGGCGCACAAAGCCACCAGCTGCCGTTGCCCCCCGGAAAGGGTGTGGGTGGGTTTGTGCAGCAAAGGTTCCAGCCCAAAAAAGCCCACCGTTTCCGCCAAATTCTTCACCATGGTTTCTTGGGGAAAGCCCAGGTTTTCCATGTGAAACACCAGGTCGTTAAGCACGGTGTGGTTCACCAGCTGCATGTCTGGGTCTTGAAAAACAATGGCCATGTCCTCTGGGGCCCAGTCTGTTTCCATCAGCCCCTCCGCCTGCCCCGCCGGACGAATTTCTGCCTTCATACAGCGCAAAAGGGTGCTTTTCCCAGAGCCGGACTTGCCGCAAATCACCAGCAAGCCATCCTGGGGCACGGTGAGGCACACCCGGTTTAATGCCGGGGTGCAGCTTCCCCCCGTGGCGTATGTAAATGAATAGTCTTGAAAGCGCATCATGGCGTTAGGCTCCTTTAAATAAGTGCTGTATGCAGTCGGAGAGAAAGGGCAGAAGGCCGTAAATAAGAACCAGGCCAAGGGTGATCAGCAACCCATTGTCCCAGACCACCGGGGTTAAATTGCGCAAATAATTGTAGCTGCACAGCCCCGAAAGTTTCATACCCACTAATGTCACCAGCAAAAGGCCGGTGACCAGGGCAAACACCACATCCCGCAAGGTGATGGGGTAGGTGGTGTAAAAAGTGCGCCGGTGCTTGCCGTAGGCTTTGGCCTTTAACACCTCTGCCACCATCATGCCTTCTTCCAACGTCCACAAGGCAAATGCCCCCAAAAGCTTGCCGGAATTTTGTGCCTTTTTAAACCGAGACAGTTCCTGGTTGTCTTGCTCCCGGGTATTTTGCACCTGCATGTACCCCACCGCCTTGTCTTTAAGCACCGAGGAAAACCGCAGGGTCATGTTGGTGATGAAGGCGGTTTGGGGGGCAATGCGGGCAAACAAATACAATATCTTCCCGGAACCAAGCACCTGGTTTAAGGTGAGAAAAACTGTGAGCATCCCAGCCATCATTAGTAGGGTGTACATGCCGTAGGCCATGGCCTCTGCCGTCACCGGCCTGTCGAAAAGGTAAAACAACACATGCAACCCCCGGCGGTTCACCAGCATGGTCACCACCACCATAATGGGGGCAAACAGGGCATAACCCTTAGCCGCTTTGGCTACAGGCGTTGTCCCGGCAAAGTAAAAGGCTTGCCCCATGGTTAAAGCGAACAGCAGCACCATAATGGCCGGGTGGTTAAACAAGCACAGCAGGGTTAAAAACCCGGCCAAATATAGAAATGTGGCCCCAGGATGCAGGATGTATAGGCTGCGGGCGATGATGGTTTTTAGAACTGTCTTTTCTCCAGCTTTTCGGCGTAAATCCATTCAATTTTGTCCCCTTTGGCGGGTTTATAGGCCCCGCAGCTTACACCGGCGTACACTCCGTTCACCCGGTATGTCCAGCCGCTTTCCGGGCCGTAATCAAACTCGTAAATGTTTTGAATGCCCATCACATAAGTGGTGGCCCCTTTGCCACGGTAGTCAATCACAATGCCATTGGCTTTGGTTGCTTCTTTTAAAACATCCATCACCGTCTGGCCTTCCTGAAAGGTCACGGTGGTGGCAGACAGCACAGTGCCGGTGGGGCCTTGAATGCTAATGGTAACCGTTTCCTGCACCACTTCTTTCTCAACCGGGGGGGTAGGGGTAGGGGTTAGCTTGGGTGTTGGTGTTGGTGTTGGTGTTGCCGTTGGTGTTAGTGTTGGCGTAGGTGTCGGTGTAAGGATTGGCGTTGGTGCCGGTGTCAGTGTTGGCGCCGGTGTTGGTGTTGGGCTTGGTGCAACGGTTGGTTTAGGTGTTGCCGTTGCTGCCGGTACGGCTGTTGCTGCCGAGGCAACGGTTGCCACTGGTGCTGTACTTTCCGCAACCAATGTCAGCACATCTTCCACGGCTACAGGTTCGGGCGCTTCTGGGGTTTCTTGGGGTGCTTGGGTTTCTACAGTTTCAACGGCCTCAACCGCCTGTTCACTTTGCTCTTGGCCGGAAGCAGAAAGAGACTGCTCCACAGGAGCAGTCCTTTCTTCCGTAGCGGCTGGGGCTTTTTCTTCTTTTGCCCCGCAGGCCGTCAAGAGCATGAATAAGCTTATAATGATTGTAACGCACAAAGCCTTGGGGAGGTTTTTGGGTTTCAACACTTACTCATTCCCTTCTTATTTTGTGGCTAATTATTTGTAGCTATGCATATTCAAAAGCACCGTTGCCGCCATTTCTCTGGTGGTGTGGGCACGGGGGGCAAAGGCATTGTCACCCATGCCGTTCATGACACCCTTTTCCATTACTGCGGCAATGCTGTTTTTGGCGTAATCGGCGGCTTCTTGGGCATCGGTGGTTTGCAGTTCAGCACCCTGCCATCCGAAATAGTTGGCGATAATCACCGCCATGTCTTGCCGGGTGATGGGGGCGTTAGGGGCAAACAGCCCGTCTCCCACGCCGTTGGCACTCACCATGCCCACCGCCACGGCTTTTTCCACATAACCTGCATACCAGGCACCCGCCTCCACATCCTTAAACATTCCGGCGTATGTGGTGCTTGGGCTTTCACCAATGGCGTTTAAGAACATGGTTACAAATTCTGCACGGGTCACTGGCTTTAAGGGGTTAAAGTTTCCTTGTTCATCCCCTGTTACAAAACCCAGCCCGTATGCTTGTTCCACATATGGTTTTGCCCAGGCGGAAACTGCATTCATATCTTTGGGTAGCTGTTTGGGGGTGGCTTCTGCTGCAAGGGGTTCTTCTTCTACCCCCGGTGCTTCCGGCTGTACTTTTATCGGGGTTGCAGTTGTTTGATACACCGGTGTTTTGCCTTCAAAGAGACGGGTGTAGGCAATTAAGGCCAACATGCCGTGTTCTGTGGCAATTTCGTCGTTGCCCTTGCCTAAAATGTGGGCAAAGCCACCATCGCTGCTTTGGTATTCCAGCATCCGTTCCAGCAGGTACACCCCTTCTTTGGTCAACACTTCATGGTCTGGGTTAATGTTCAAACTGGTTAGCGCAATGATGAGCTGAGCCATGGTTTCGGAAGAAACCGCCCCTTCGCCGTTGTCAAACCGGCCGTCTGCTTGCTGAATGTTTTGGAAGTAACCCAGCGCCCGATCGATGGCGCTTGTCACGTCTTTTCTGTCTGTGTAAGGGGCCAGCCCTTGCAACGCCATGGCAGTGATGTCCGGGTTGGACCGAGAACCTTTGGCCAGCGGGAATCCCCCGTCTGTGTTTTGCACCTCCAAAATGGCATTGATGGCGCTTTCCACCGTGTTTTTAGCATCGGCGGGAATCTCCCCGGCATTAGTCATCACAATAAGGGCGAAAATGTAGCCGTTGGTGCCTTGCTTGCCCAGGTTGTCGAACTGGTACACCTTCTCCAAAAGATTCACGTTTTCAAAGCTGGTCACATCTATGCCCGCCACTTGCAAAAGCAGCACGGTACGGGCCAGGTCTGTGGGCACCCGGAAGTTGCCCCCGTTTTCCTTTATTCTTCCCCGCAACTCTTTCAGCTTGGCCTCCGGCATGGGGTTTCCAGCCAGCACCAGGCACAAAGCGTCCCAGTCAGAAAGTTCTTCCTTTTTATTTACAAATGCCAGCCCTTTGTCTAAGGCAGCAGATACAGTGGTTAAAGCCACTTTGGGTTGGGGAATGGTGGTGAGCCTGCTGTTTTCCAAGGTGATGCTATTGCTGTTGGCCGTTGTGGGAATGGCGTTGCTGGTACCACGCACATCTTCCCCTAAATTTCTGGTGTACAGAAACTCTACCACATCCCCCGGGTACAGCTGGACGGTTGTCACGGCTGCTTCCGTAAACACCCCGTTCACCCGGTACATCCAGCCGCTTAAAGGCCCTTCGTCAAATTCCCGCAGCCCTTCAATGCCGCTAATGTAGCCGCCTGTTTTGGTTTCCACAGACAATCCTGTTTGCAACAGCAGCTCGTACACCGTCATCCCCTGGGTGTAGGGGTAGCTTTGCCGTGGCAAGTATACATGAGGCGTGCCGTTGGGGTTGGGGTCTTTCACGCTAATGGTCACTTCTTCCCCTTGGCCCGGTACATTCCCGGAACCGCCCGAGGTGTAGGCGGCAAAGATGGTAAAGTGCAACGTATACACCGCAATGCCGTCTTTGGTTTTAATCATGGCTTCCTGCACGCCGTCCTTTAATGCATTTTTAGCCGCAACAAAGGTATCGGCAGAAAGCTGGGTGGTAATGGATGAAAAACCGCCTTTATCATTCACAAACCCTACATTTGTGGCCTTTTTATCTGGAATAAACAGGCGTACCGGCTGTGAAAATGTGATGGTGCCTAAGTCCGAGCCCACTTTAAGGGCAGTGGTGGCCGTAACCCCATCTGGAAGCTGGGCTTGCAGTATTTTGGGGACCAGCATTTCCCCAGTAAAGCCTTGCGGAGCGCTGGTAATCTCTGTGTCCGCTTGAATTTCTAAAGTCATGTTTTGGTGAGCAACAGACACTTTAGGGAGGGCCTCGCCCACAGTCACTTGCACCATGGGCTTGGCGATGTTAGCGTCAAAGGTTACGTCTACTTCCTCGATTCCGATAGGGAAGATGCTTTTATCCCCTTGATACACCACCACCTTATCTTGGTGGGAAAGCACATAGTCTGCCATTTCCTTGTTGTCATAGAGCATTCCGTTTACCGTAAAGTGGAAGCCCTTGCCTTTATCAACACCTTCTACAGTCAACAGCGTTTTGCTGTCGGCGGTAAAATCCCGCCCTTCCAGCAACAGGGCCGTTTGCACCGCATCCAGCACCGTTGCCTTTTCTTGGGCCATGGTATAGCGACCGTTTATGAAAACTTTGTCTTCTGCTTCTAGCCGCAAAGACACTTGCATCCCATCTGTGCTGTTGCCAAAAGCGTAAATGTTCACCGGGTTTCCACCGTTTTTCATCAGCCGGTCGTAGGCCGCCAAAGCATAAAACGCTTGCTCTGTGGCTTTTTCGTTCACCTTGCCGTCCATGACGTGCTTAAACAGGTTGTCGCTGGTTCTATAGGCCAGCAAATTGGTCACCACGTTTTGGGTGCCTTTCACAAACCGAGGGTCGCTCATAGGGTCTATCCCTTGGCTGCACAGGGCCACCAGCACTTGGGCACTGTATTCACAGTTGTCTCCAAAGCCGCCGTTTGCCTGCTGCTTCTCCGACAGCAAGTTGATGGCCTTGTTAATGGCCGTCGCCACCCGGGGGTTGGTGTGTTGGTCGTTGGCCAAGGCAGCAATGGCCATGGCCGTCAGTTCTGCTTGGGAAGCATTACCCTTGGCTAACGCCCAGCCACCGTCGCTGTTTTGGGCCGAAAGCAAATAATCTAAAATGGCTTCTCTTGTCCATTTGGCCTTGTCCGGCAAAGTGTATGCCCCGCAGTTGTAGGCCGTTAAAGCATAAATATACATGTTCGTGGTGCCCAAAGAATCTTCCTTATAGTTTGCAAGGCGTTCAATCAGGTTCACTTGCCCACCGTTGCCGTCTGGGGCACGGGTAGCATCAAAGCCCAAAGCGGTTAGGGCAATGATGTGGCGTTCCAAGTCTGTGATGCTGTTTGGGTTTTGAAGCACTTCCTTCACGCTAATCGCCGCAAAATCCGATGGGTTTTGCACCCGTTCTTTCTGGCCGTAAACCTGTAAACCAAAGGCTTCCCAGCTTCCTAAATAGCTGCCGTTTCTGTTGGGCACGGCTGCATACATGTCTGAAATGTCTGCCAAAGTTTTCCGAATAAGCCCCGTCAGTTCGTTGGGGGGTAAAGGTTGCACAGGTACAAGCCCTTTCATGGCTTGTTCCAGTGCTGCCAAAGCGGCATCCACTCCTTGTTGGGTGGCGTTCGTGTTTTTGGCCACCTTCTGTGCATCAGACAATGCATCGGAAAACGCCCTCCAGCTGGCTTCTGTGTAACCGGTGGCAAACAGCGCCTTCCCTGCTTCAATGGCAGCGTTTAAAGCAGTCTTGTCTGCTTCCACCACATCGTTATCGGAAACGGTCACTTTGCAGTAGGGGCGGGAAATGTCTATAAAAGTGCCATCTGGGCTCATCCGCCGGGCAGATACCAGATATACACCATTTTCACTGAAAGAAAAAGTTGCGTTTCCCTTTTCATCGGTAACATAGTTGGTGGGGGTGTTGGCGCTGGTTCCGCCGTGTTCACTTACCAACAAGGTGGCCCCTTCAATGGGTACAGTGGAATCTCCATCGATGCCTTTTAAGGATAGGGTGATGGCTTCGTTTTGCTTCACAGACACTTCCTGTTTGTCAAAAAACACCCCTTTGCCCGTCCAGTCCATGAAATAGAACACCAGGTCGTCTCCGTCTGAAGGCTTGTAGCCATCCATGCCCACCCAAAGCCTATCATCGTTGACCATATACAGCCATGTAAGATTACCGCTGGTTTCTGAGCCCACAAGCTTGGTTAAATAGTAGCCGAAGCTAGAGCCGTTAACTGTCATCACATTTTTATCCTTGGGGTCGAGGCCTGCATCCAACATCGCCTGAATTAAGGCATGGAAAGCCACTGTTTCCGGTTTCTGCTGTATAATGCCGTAGGGGGTTAAGTCGAAGTAATCCAACGTTACAGCGGTTTTGGGCAGTTTGGTAATGTTGTTGCCCTCTATACGCACAGTGACCTCTATGCTGGAGGGGGTGGTACCGCCCTCTGCTACAATTACTTTGCAGTACGGCCGGGACAAATCAATCACATTGGGGTTATATTCGCTTATTCTCACGGCGGATACCAAATATGTACCCGGGGTGTCAAAGGTGATGGAGGCCTTGCCTTCTGCATCGGTCATGATGCCGGTTGGTGTCTCTGCGCTTTGGGCGCCGTCTTCGCTCACCAGCAGTTCAGCCCCCTGGATGGCTTCCTCTCCTTTGGGCTGGCCAAACATGGCGTAGTAAATGTTTTCCCCGGTTAAAGTAAGGGGCACAGGCTGGCCGGTGGTGGTGGTCACTTCCGTTTGGTTAAACCAGCTATAATTGCCGTATACCCAATTTGCGTAAAAGATGGTTACCTTGTCCCCTGGTTTCAAAGGGTAATCCCCCATGCCCAAGTTTTCCGGCAAACCGTCATTCACAGCGTACATCCAGTAGGGCCCTTCGCTGGTGTTGGTAAGCCCCAGCATACTGGTAATTAATCCGCTGCTGGTTAAATCCAGCACGTCTGGGTCCCTGCTGTTCAACCCTGCCTCATCCAGCCCTTGAATAAGGGCATGAAGGGGGGTATTGGTGATGTCATCGTTTAAGCCATAGTCCCCTGGGTCAATGGGGTTGGCCAGTGTAAGCGCCGTTTCCGGCAAAAGGGTTACGTCTTCCCCTTCCACCCGCAGGGTTATGCTTATAGGGTCTGATGTGGGCAGCAGCGCCAGAAGCGCTGCCCCGTACAGTGCATCCAACGTGATGTCTTCGCTGTTTTCCGGGTTGGGGTACAAGAAGTCCTCATCCGGGGTTTCTTCCGGGTTTTCGGTTTCGTCTTTCGGGGCTTCCGTTGCGTCTTCCGGGGTTTCAGGGGTTTCAGGTGTTTCGGGTGTTTCCTCTGGGTTTTCCCCTTCTTGGTCGCCTGCTGTCACTTCTTGGCCATCTTCTGCTGTGTCTGAACCGGGAGGCGAGGCTTCCTCCTCTATCCTCGCTTCTTGTTCCCAGCCTTGTGCGTACACAGGGGGCGGGGACACAGACAGCAACATGGCCATGGCCAAAGCAGCCGCCATGGCTTTCTTTAACCCTGTTCTTCGTTTCATCCCAATCTCTCCTTTGTTTTGGCGGGGAATACAATAAAAAAACCGCCCAATAGACTAGGCGGTTGATTTAGTGTGCAGATGCTGCAACATGCTTGTTTCGTGCAACTGTTGTCAGCAAACCCTTAACGGATAATCGTGTTTAAGACTTACCCGTGTAACTTAATTCTCCCACCGAGAATAGATTACCAGAAAAAGGCAGGTTTACTGACTTAGATTCATCCTTACTCCAAACCTTCCCGGAGAAACACCAGTGGTTGTTGCTTTTGGAGCTCGTCATCCTTACAGCAGCGGGGGCTGTTGCGGTTTTGCACCGCATTCCCTATTATCCGGCAGAAAACTTACCGGCACCTTTATCTTGTTATTCAGTTAACACCGTTATAGCACGTTTTGAATCGGCTGTCAATGGCTTTGTTCATTATTTTTTTCGGGGGTTGTTTCCCGGCGAAATTCCAGCAAATCTCCGGGCTGGCAGTCCAGCACATCACAAATGGCTTCCAGGGTGGAAAAGCGGATGGCGCTGATTTTGCCGGTCTTTATGTTGGATAAATTTACGTTGGCAATGCCCACTTTTTCCGCCAGTTCATTTAAAGAAATTTTTCGGTCTGCCATCATCCGGTCTAACCTTAATATAATAGCCATATGCTCACCTTTTTCCTATAATGTTTCATCCGATTGTTTTTGCAGCTGGGCACCGTATTCAAACACCATGGCCAGCAGCAGCACCACAAAACCCACCAGAACCAACGTCATGTCAATGTTGGCAGACAGGTTCACCCCCAGCCCCTGCACGAAAGGGGATGCAGCAATGGCATTGCTTACCCCCATATACTGGATGATGAAAAAGGTGGCCATGGAAGAAATGGTTTCCGGCACAATGGCAAAAGCAAAAATAATGTAGGCCATCATGCGGATGTGTTTGGGCATTTGGTCTGAAAAAGGGCGGCCTTCCTTCATGTCTAATAAAATTTTCCGAAGCTGCCGAATCACCAGTAACGTAAGCCCCGTGGTCACCAGCACTAACAAAATAAGGCTATAGGCCAGGGCTTTAAAATGCACGCCGGTTAAAATGCTTGGGTTTAAGCTTAAAGAAAGCTCCCCTACGTTAAGGTTAAAGGTGCTCAATGTGTGCACCATATTGTCTATAAAGCTACTGGGAATGAAGAAAACTGTAACGGCACCCAGAACCGTAGCCCCCATGGCCACCACCAGCAGCCACCACAAAATAAGCAGCACAACATCAATGCCTTTGGCAAACTTAATGATTTTTTCCATTTCCTTTCACGCTCCTTTATTATTTGCATTGAGTTTAGCATAACCAGTTCATGTTTGTCAATATTAATTTAACGATAAACATTAATTTATTAATACTATATATTAATTCTATTTGCAAGCATCCTGTTGTAGTTTGGCCCGTGGCATAGAAAGTTATTGAAACCACACCTTGTGGTGTGGTATACTTTATTTAACCATTTAAAAGCATACAAGAAGGAGGGCACCATGAAAATCATTTTTTGGCCGTTTCAAGCTTTATGGGCGCTGATAGGCTTCTGCTTGAAGCTCACCGGGCGGCTTTTGGCTGCTGTGCTGGGGCTAGTGCTGATGATTGCAGGCATTTTGTTAACCATGACGGTGGTTGGCATTTTTGCAGGCATCCCTCTCATGATTTTTGGCTTTATGCTTACCCTACGGGCATTTTTTTAAAGCCTT
>CAZCQP010000047.1:0-14877 GCA_964500895.1 uncultured Eubacteriales bacterium
GGTCATAGTATACACAATTTTGTGTTAGCCATCAAGCTCAATGATTGCTAATTCAGTGTAAAAAAATAAGCGCATGGCGCTTATTTTTTTGTTTAAATTCAACAACATCAATGATTTTCCATTTCCTGCTGGCGGTAAAGTTCCATTTTAACCTTAAACAGCTCCCCGTTTGATGGCGGGGTGTAGGTGATGGCGTTGGCCCCGGCTTTAATGGTGGCGTGAATGGATGCTTCCGTGCTGCCCCCGGTGGCAATGATGGGGAAGTCTGGGTATTCCTGCCGTATTTTACGCACAATATTGGCCGTGTTTGGCCCACCGCTTACATTGAAAATATCTGCCCCGGCTTCAATTCTTTCCTTAATGGGTGTAAACTCCGACACCACCGTTAAAATAACAGGAATATCCACCGTTTCCTTCACTGCCTGAATGGTGGATAATGGGGTGGGGGCATTTAAAACCACCCCAAGGGCACCCTGAAATTCAGCGTGCAATGCCACATTCACAGACCGCAGCCCCTGGGTAAGCCCGCCACCAACGCCGCACAGCACCGGAATGTCTGCCACAGTCATGATGGCCTGGGTAATGGTGGGGTGGGGGGTGAAGGGGTACACCGCAATGACGCAATCTGCATTGGTGTTCTTAATGATGGCAATGTCTGTGGTGAATAAAAGGGAATGTATGGTTTTACCCACTATGGTAATGCCGCTGGCTTCTTTGCGAATGATTTCTGGCACACGTACAATGTTTTTACGAAGGGCAGTGGTCAGTTCTGGGGTAATTAATTTGCGCTGCTCCATGGCACACTTCCTTTTTTTGTATAATTTTGCAATTAATTATACATGCTTGTACAAAACAAAGCAACTTTATATTAAAAAATTTAAGCACTTTCCTTGACACTGGCCGGTTTATATGGTAGTCTACCACTTGTGCAAATGTTTTTTACCGCACGGAGAGGCCATAAACCCCTGGGGTTGCCGCATCCGGCGAGTCTTTATTTTAAGGAGGTGTTTGCATGTACGCAATTATTGAAACAGGCGGCAAACAGTACAAAGTACAAGAAGGCGACGTTATCCGTGTTGAAAAACTGGGTGTTGAAGCCGAAACCGCTTATGAATTTACCAATGTATTGCTGCTTGGGGACGGAGAGAACATCACCGTTGGTGCCCCTTACGTAGCTGGTGCGAAAGTATCTGCTACCGTTCAAAAGGATGGCAAAGCCAAAAAGGTGATTATCTACAAGTACAAGTCTAAAAAAGGCTTCCACAAGAAAAAAGGCCATAGACAACCTTTTACCCAGCTTAAAATTGAAAAAATCAGCGTATGATAACCATTAATCTTTTTCGTAACCAAAACCATGACATTTATGGTTTTAGGGCGAAAAACCACGGGGACAGCTTCGTTTGCGCCGCTGTGTCCGCTTTAACCATCAACACCGTCAACAGCATTGAAGCTTTCTGCGATGTGCCTTTTCTTTGCGATTATGACCCAGACGGGGGATATTTGCACTTTGAAGTGCCCATGCTAAAAGAAGGCGGCCGTCACCACGATGTGACCCTTTTGCTTAACGCCATGGCCTTAGGGCTGGCGGACGTAGCCAAAGACCATGCCAAAGACGTAACGTTGAAAGAAGTTTTTGCATAGAAATTTCGGATTAACCAATAAGGAGGTGGGTGTATGCTCACATTAAACCTGCAATTTTTTGCGCATAAAAAAGGGGTAGGCTCCACAAAGAACGGCCGTGACTCCGAGTCTAAACGCCTGGGTTGCAAACGGGCAGACGGCCAAGTCGTCCGTGCTGGCAACATTCTTTATACCCAACGGGGTACCAAAATTCACCCCGGCATCAACGTAGGCCGTGCATCCAACGACAGCCTGTTTGCCTTGGTAGACGGCAGAGTACGTTATGAACGCAAAGGCCGGGACAAAAAACAGCTTTCCGTTTACCCGGTGGAAGCAGTAGCATTAGCAGAATAATAAAGAAGTTGACGAGGCTTTCAAATGCGGATTTGAAAGCCTTTTGTTTTCATATTAAGAAGGAATGATAAAATGTTTGTAGACCGTGTAGACATCCATGTGAAGGGGGGCAACGGGGGCAACGGTTGTGTATCCTTTTACCGGGCGAAATACATTACCCACGGCGGCCCAGATGGGGGAGACGGGGGTAAAGGCGGCAGCATCATCCTGAAAGCGGATGAAAGCATGGCCACATTGATGGACTTTCGCTATAAAAAACACTTTAAAGCCATGCCCGGCCAAGACGGGGGCAAGCTGAACTGTTCTGGCAAAAATGCTGAGGACGTGGTCATTACGGTGCCGGTGGGCACTGTGGTGAAGGAACGCACCACTGGCCGGGTAATGGCAGATATGTCTGCCCATGGCCAGCAAGTGGTGCTTATTCCCGGCGGCCGTGGCGGACGTGGTAACCAGCATTTTGCCACCCCCACACGCCAAGCCCCCCGGTATGCAGAGCCGGGTAAAAAGGCCCGGGAATACGACGTGACCCTGGAACTTAAACTCATTGCGGACGTGGGCATCATTGGCTTTCCCAACGTGGGCAAGTCCACCTTGCTGTCCATGGCCACCAACGCCAGCCCTAAAATTGCCAACTACCACTTTACCACTTTGTCCCCCAACTTAGGGGTGGTGCAAAGCCGGTGGGGGGAAAGCTTTGTGCTGGCAGACATTCCCGGGCTTATTGAAGGCGCCGGGCAAGGGGCGGGCTTGGGTTTTTCCTTTTTGCGCCACATTGAGCGCACCCGAGTGCTCATCCACATGGTGGATGCCGCCGCTTTAGAAGGGGGCGACCCCTTGGAAGCCATTGATAAAATTAATGCAGAACTTGCCGCATACGACCCTAAGCTGATGGAATTGCCCCAGGTGATTGCCGCCAACAAAACGGATATTCCAGAGGGCATGGAGAACGTGACCGCTATTCGGGCAGCATGGGAACCCAAAGGCGTGCAGGTGTTTGCACTGTCTGCGGCTACAGGGGAAGGCATTGACCCCTTGCTGGAGCATGTGGCCAAGCTGTTAAAAGAAAGCCCGGTAGTTCACGTGGTGTTCGAGCCGGATTTTGACGATGCACTGCTCATTGAAGAAGACGACGGCCCTTACACCGTGCACAAGTCCAAACCCGGTTACTTTGTGGTGGAAGGCCCGGCAGTGGAAAAAATGCTTTCTTTAACCAACGTAAGCACCGAAAGCGGCTTTGCTTTCTTCCAAAAATATTTGAAAGAAAAAGGCATTCATGATAAACTGGTTGCATTGGGCATAGAAGACGGGGATACCGTTTGCCTTGCCGGAATGGAATTTGAATTTTTCGGATAATACAAATTGACGAAAAAATAGAAAGAAGAATGGGTATGAACGCAGAAATCATTGCCGTTGGCACAGAGCTTTTGCTGGGGGATATTGTCAACACCAATGCCCAGGCCATTTCGCAACACTTGGCCGGTTTAGGCATCGGTGTCTTTTTTCAAACGGTGGTGGGAGATAACCCAGGGCGTATACGTCAGGCGTTTAAACTGGCTTTCGACCGGGCAGACATTGTCATCACCACAGGTGGCCTTGGCCCCACAGAGGACGATTTAACCAAAGAAATGGCGGCGGAATATTTCGGCAAGCAACTGGTTTTAGACCAGACCAGCTTGGAACGGATGACCGCCTACATGGAAAAGCAAGGTTTTACCATGACGGAAAACAACCGCAAGCAAGCCTACATGCCGGAAGGGGCCATGGTGCTGCCCAACGACCACGGCACAGCCCCCGGTTGTTTGATTGAAGCAGACGGCAAAATCATGGCGCTGCTCCCCGGGCCGCCCCGGGAAACCATGCCCATGCTGGAAAACTACGTGCTGCCCTATTTACGCAAACAAAGCAGTGAAATCTTTCTTTCCCGAACCCTGCGCATTTGTGGGGTGGGGGAAAGCATGGCCGAATCCATGCTGAAAGAACTGATAGACAAGCAAACCAACCCCACCATTGCTCCTTACGCCAAACCGGCAGAGGTGCACATTCGCTTAACGGCACGGGCTTCTAATGAAGCAGAAGCCAAGGCGCTCTTAAGCCCGGTGGCGGAGGACATTTACGCCATTGTAGGGGACAACATTTACGGCGAGGATGATACCACCCTGGCGGATGCGGTGGTGGATTTGCTGAAGGCTAAACAATTGACCATTGCCTGTGCTGAGTCTTGCACCGGCGGGCTGTTAACCGCAGAGCTGGTGAACGTGCCGGGGGTTTCAGACGTGCTGAAAGAAGGTTTGGTCACTTATTCCAATGAAGCCAAAGCCGCACGGCTGGGGGTTCAGGAAGCCACGTTAGCCACCTACGGGGCGGTCAGTAAGGAAACTGCTGTGGAAATGGCCCAAGGTGCTGCCAAGACAGCTGGAGCAGACATAGGCGTGGCCATTACCGGCGTGGCCGGGCCGGACGGGGGCACCCCTGAAAAGCCGGTGGGGCTGGTGTGGATTGCCCTGTGCGTGAAAGGGGAAACAAGCGCCAAGGAGCTGCACGTCATCGGCAACCGGCAGCGCATTCGTAGCCGGACAGTGGTGGTGGCGCTGGACTTTTTGCGCCGGGCGTTATTAGAGGTAAACGTATAGAGATTTACTTGACAAGCATAAAATGAGGTGGGGAAACATGGCAACAAAAAAGCCAACAAAAGCAGCCGCTTCCAGCGCAGACAATTCCGCAGAGGGTAAGAAGAAAGCGCTGGAAACCACGCTGGCAACCATAGAAAAAAGCTTCGGCAAAGGCGCCGTCATGCGCCTGGGTGAAACCATGACCGACGGCAACATCCCGGTGATACCTTCCGGCTCCATCAGCCTAGACATTGCCTTGGGTGTGGGTGGCATTCCCCGTGGCCGTATTGTGGAAGTGTTTGGCCCGGAATCTTCCGGTAAAACCACCATCGCCCTCCACGCCGTGGCAGAAACCCAAAAGCTGGGCGGCATTTGCGGCTATGTAGATGCGGAACACGCCCTAGACCCCCTGTACGCCAAAAACCTGGGGGTTAACATTAACGAACTGTACGTCTCCCAGCCGGACGACGGGGAACAAGCACTGGAAATTGCAGAGGCCATGGTACGTTCCGGCGCTATCGACCTGGTGGTGGTAGACTCTGTGGCGGCCTTAACCCCCCGTGCGGAAATTGAAGGCAACATGGGGGACAGCCACATGGGTTTGCAAGCCCGGCTTATGAGCCAGGCGTTAAGAAAGCTCACCGCTTTCGCCAACAAAACCGGCTGTACCATTATTTTTATTAACCAGCTGCGGGAAAAAATCGGCGGCATGAGCTATGGTGGCAACGAAACCACCACCGGCGGCCGGGCTTTGAAGTTTTACGCTTCCGTCCGCATGGACATTCGTAGAATTTCTTCTTTAAAAACAGGGGAAAGCTTCATCGGCAGCCGCACCAAGGTGAAAGTGGCTAAAAACAAGGTGGCACCCCCTTTCCGCATTTGTGAGTTCGACATCATGTACGGGGAAGGCATTTCCAAAGAAGGGGATGTGCTGGACTTGGCCACAGAAATGGGCTTGGTAACCAAAAGCGGCGCATGGTTCGCCATGGATGCAGAACGTCTGGGCCAGGGCCGTGAAAACGCCAAGGTATATTTAAAAGAACACCCGGAAGTGTTTAACAAACTGGTGGCTCAAATTCGTGCCCATTATGGCCTAAGAGCTGTAGAGGCACTGGAAAATGCAGCCAAGGAAGAAGAGGAAGGCAAGCCTGTGCCGGTGACTGAAAAGGCAAAAGGCGATTTGCCTGAACCGGAAATGGAAAATGAAAATGACAGTGATGAATCTGGCGATGCATTGCCGGAAGATTTAATATTTGAAGATTAAAGTAAATTTTAAACACCGAGAGGACGGATGCATATGCGTGTTATTTTAGTGGTTCTAGACAGCGTGGGCATCGGTGAACTGCCAGACGCCGCCAAGTACGGCGATGCAGGCAGCAACACACTCATCAACATTCAAAAGGCAGTGCCGGAAATGCGCCTGCCTAACCTGGTGTCGTTGGGGCTTTCTGCCATTGAGGGCGGAAGTTCGCTGGGGGAAGTTACCCAGCCGCTAGGGGCTTACTGCAAGCTGGCGGAAGCTTCCGAAGGCAAAGACACCACCACCGGCCACTGGGAAATTGCCGGGCTGGTGACGGCCAAAGGTTTCCCAACCTACCCCAACGGTTTTCCAAAGGATGTTATCGACGCCTTTGAAAAGGCAACGGGCCATAAAACCATGGCCAACTGCACCGCCTCTGGCACGGAAATCATCCAAAGGCTGGGGGACGAGCACGTGAAAACCGGCGCGCTTATTGTGTACACCTCGGCGGATTCTGTGTTCCAAGTGGCCGCCCATGAGGACTTGTACCCCCCAGAAAAGCTTTATGAAATTTGCCAAACAGCCCGTGACCTGCTGCAAGGGGAACACGGGGTGTCTCGGGTGATTGCACGGCCATTCACCGGCACTTCCGGCGCATACACCCGCACCGCCAACCGGCGGGACTTTTCCCTGCCCCCCACAGGCCCCACCATGCTGGACATTTTAAAAGATGCCGGGCAAACCGTGGCCGCTGTGGGTAAAATTGAAGACATTTTCTGCGGTGAAGGTGTAACGGAAGCGGTGCACACCAAAAGCAATGACGATGGGGTTACACAAACTTTAAACTATATGCACACGGTGGAAAAGGGTTTGATTTTCACCAACTTGGTGGACTTTGACATGGTGTACGGCCATCGCAACGATGCCCCCGGCTACGCCAACGCCTTGATGGCCTTTGACCAAAGGCTGCCGGAAATTATGGCCGCCATGCAGGACGAGGACGTGCTCATGCTCACCGCCGACCACGGCTGCGACCCCACCACCCCAAGCACGGACCATTCCCGGGAACACATTCCTTTGCTGGTATACGGCAAGCATATCAAGCCGGTGAACCTGGGGGTACGCAACAGCTTTGCAGACATTGCAGCCACCATTCTGGAACTGTTCGGCCTGGACAATAACTTGGCCGGAACAAGTTTTTGCAAGGAAATTTGCAAATAGGAGCATTGCGATGATTATAGATTTTCATACCCATGCCTTCCCGGAACGTATTGCCCAAAGGGCGCTTGCGGAACTGGCAGATGAAGGCGGCAACATGGAGATGTTCGGGGACGGCACAGCGGAAGGGCTGTACAACCTGGCCCGGGCAAACGGGGTGGATGCGTGCGTGGTTTTAAACATTTCCACCAACACCAAGCAGCAAACCAATGTGAACAATTACGCCCAAAGCATTAACGGCGCATTTGACGGCGGTATCATTGCTTTTGGCTCTGTCCATCCTTTTGCGGAAAACGCCCTGGAAGAAGTGGACCGCATCAAGGCCATGGGCTTAAAAGGCATTAAGCTGCACCCGGATTACCAAGACTTTTACGTGGATGACCCACGGGTGCTGCCCTTATACGAGAAAATCGGCAAAGAAGGGCTCTTCACCGTGTTTCACTCCGGCATGGACTTTGCCAAGTTCGAGCCGGTGCATTGCCCCCCAGAAAGACTGGCCAAGGTGCTGCCTTATTTTGGCGGTTCGCCTGTGGTTGCGGCTCATTTCGGCGGGGATTTAGCCTGGTACGCAGTGGAAGAGCATTTGGTGGGCAAAGACGTGTATTTCGACACCAGTTTTTGTTTCGCCCGCATTCCTTGCCTGCAAGCCAAGCGCATTGTGCAAAACCACGGGGTAGCACGCATCCTTTTTGGCACCGATGCCCCTTATGCCCAAGCCAAGCGGGAAATGCGGCTTGTCGACAGCCTGCAATTGTCGGCGGAAGACAAGGCCCTGGTGATGGGCGGAAATGCCAGACGGCTGCTGGGGATTTAGAGCCTATCCGTCAATTAAAAATCTCGCCACTTTTCGGTATTTTCAGCCGCTTCTTTGTCGGCGGCGCTAGACATAATCGCCTATTATGCCGTCGCGCCGCCTTCTCTAATCGACTGAAAATCCTCGAAAATTGGCTTCGCATTCAATTGCGGATAGGCTCTTAGTTTTTACAGGTGTTTTAATAAGTTAGTTGCGTTGACAATCACCCATGTGTGGGATATAATGACGAGATATTTTAATTATAGCGAGGGTTTAGCATGTCCGAGAAGAAAACCGTTTTAACCTATGACGGCCTTAAAAAGCTGGAGGACGAATTACAGCATTTAAAAACCGTACGCCGCAAAGAAGTGGCTGAAAAAATTAAAGAGGCCAGAGGCCAAGGGGACTTGTCTGAAAACGCCGAGTACGATTTTGCCAAGGAAGAACAGGCGGAAATTGAAGCCCGCATTGCCCTTTTGGAAAAAATGTTACGAAACGCCGAAGTCATTGACGAGGAAGAGCTGGACAAAGGCGTGGTAAGCGTAGGCAACCGGGTAGTGCTTTTTGACCGGGAGTTTAACGAAGAAGTCACCTATGCCATTGTAGGTTCTGCCGAAGCCAACCCCATCACCGGCACCATTTCCAACGAATCCCCATTAGGCATGGCGCTGGTTGGCCATACCGTGGGCGATGTGGTGAAAGTGGAAGCCCCAGACGGCGTGCTGGAATTTGAAATTCGTGGCATTGAATGAAAAAAGGAAAATGGTAAATAATGTAAGCAGACATAGCTGCGTTACACTTTGCAAAGGAGGAAAGTGCCATGGCTTCAGATTATGAACTGCCCCATGGACTGGATGAAGATTTAAACGAACAGATAAAAATACGTAGAGAAAAACTTTTCAAGCTGCAACAAGAAGGGAAAGACCCTTTTCATATTGTGAAATACGATGTGACCCACCACAGCACAGACATTCACCAAAACTTTGACGCCATGGAAGGCCAGCAAGTGACTGTGGCCGGGCGTATGATGACCAAGCGCATTATGGGCAAGGCATCTTTTTGTGATGTGCAAGACAGGGAAGGCCGCATCCAGTCTTATGTGCGCAAAGACGACCTAGGCGAAGAAGCTTACGCTTCCTTCAAACACTTGGACATTGGCGATATTGTGGGCATTAAGGGCACCGTGTTTAAAACCCAAAAAGGGGAAATTTCGGTTAAGGCCGAAGAAGTGACCCTTTTGTGCAAGAGCCTTCAAGTGCTGCCGGAAAAATTCCACGGCTTAAAAGACCAGGAAATTCGCTACCGCCAACGGTATGTAGACTTGATTGTGAACCCGGACGTGAAAGATGTTTTCATCAAGCGTTCTGAAATTATTAAAAGCATTCGTCGGTTTATGGACGGCCGGGGCTTTATTGAAGTGGAAAACCCCATTTTGCAAACAAACCCAGGCGGGGCCAATGCACGCCCCTTCTGCACCCACCACAACGCCCTGGACATGGACATGTACATGCGCATTGCCTTGGAGCTGCACTTAAAACGCCTGATTGTAGGCGGGTTGGAACGGGTGTATGAACTGGGCCGGGTGTTCCGTAACGAAGGCATCAGCTTGAAGCACAACCCGGAATTTACCATGCTGGAACTGTACCAGGCATTCACCGACTATTACGGCATGATGGAACTGATTGAAAGCATGATTAAGCAGGTGGCCCAAGAAGTGCTGGGCACACAAGTGGTGCAATACGGTGAAGTAGAAATCGACCTGGGCAAGCCGTTTGAAGTGCTGACCATGGTGGATGCGGTGAAGAAGTATGCGGATGTAGACTTTGACCAAATTCAAGACACGCAACAGGCGAAGGAAATTGCCAAGAAGCACGGCATTGAATTTGAGAAGCACCACACCAAGGGCGACATTTTAAGCTTTTTCTTTGAATCTTATGCGGAAGATAAGTTGATTCAACCCACCTTCCTCATTGACCACCCGGTGGAAATTTCTCCGCTGACCAAGCGGAAGCCAGATAAGCCGGAATACACCGAACGGTTCGAGCTGTTTATTGTGGGCCGGGAGTTTGCCAACGCTTATTCCGAGCTGAACGACCCCATTGACCAACGGGTGCGGTTTGAGCACCAGGAATCTTTGCGGGCTGTGGGTGACGAAGAAGCCAACCGCATTGACGAAGATTTTATTATGGCGCTGGAATACGGAATGCCCCCAACAGGCGGGCTTGGTCTGGGCATAGACCGTTTTGTTATGCTGTTGACCAACGCTTACTCTATCCGGGACGTGCTGCTGTTCCCAACCATGAAACCTCAAAACTAAAAGACCGTGGGAAACTTTTTCGAGAAAAAGTTTCCCACACCCTTCAAAAAGCTTTTACCAAAAAAAGCGATTGGTTTTTTACAAAAAGAAGAGCGGCCTATGGCCGCCCTTCTTTTTGCATCTCATTTTTAATAAGCTTTTAACCAGTCTCTGAACGTTCTGCCCAGCATATCCGGGAAAGTGGCGGCAGCCACATCTTCCGTGGCCACTAAATCCGAACGTCCAACTTCTTTTTCTTGGAAATAGTACACAATTTCACCGGCCTTGGCACCTTTCGCCACAGGTGCATTCAAAGCGTCCAGCATCTCTACCTTGCTTTCCAGTGGCGCATTTTTGCCCTTAGGCACCAGACAGGTAACCTGGTTCTTCACGGCTACCTCCACCGCTTCGGTTTTGCCCTTAAATACCTTCACGTTGCCCTTCATGGCACCGGCTTCATCACCCTTTGAAACGCTGTAGTTGGCAAAGCCGTAATCCAGCATTTTCATGGCTTCGTGAAACCGGGTGGCAGAATCCGGCGAGCCAAGAATAACAGCGATCTGCTCCATGCCGTCCCGGTTGGCTGTAGCGGAAATACAAAATAGGGCTTCCGATGTGGAACCGGTTTTTAGGCCCGTAGCCCCGGCATAAGACCGAATGAGCTTGTTGGTATTGGCCAGCCCAAAATCACTGTCGCCCCGAGCAGTTTTGTGCACAATGGTGTCCATCCAAATTTTTGTAAATTCAAAAATTTGGGGATGCTTGGTGACTAACTCTCTGGACATAAGGGCAATGTCGTAAGCAGACGTCACATGCCCTGGTGTGTCCAGACCACAGGCGTTCACAAAGTTGGTGTCGTTCATGCCCAATTCTTTGGCTTTGTTATTCATCATCACCACAAAGCCGTCTTCACTGCCTGCAATAAATTCCGCCATGGCCACCGCTGCATCGTTGGCAGAAGCCACCACAATGCTCTTGGTTAAGTCCCGCACCGTTTGCTGCTCCATGGGCTCTAAAAAGATTTGAGAGCCACCCATGGCTGCCGCATGGTCGCTGATGGTTACCATGTCTTCCCATTTAATCCGGCCATCTGTAATGGCTTCGTAAATGAGTAGCATGGTCATCACCTTGGTGACGCTGGCAGGGGCCAGCCGTTCATGGGGGTTTTGTTCCAGCAGCACAATGCCGGAGGAGGCCTCCATCAACACGGCGGCTTTGGCGTTGACGTTCATGGACGGGGCATCTGCGCCCCATACCGGCAGGCTTTGCATGGCCAGGGCAAAAACCAGAACAAAACTTACGCATATTTTTTTATTCATCAAAAAAGTCCTCCCAAGTTCAAATTGATGTCATCAATTTTAGGGTGGACTTTTTTTTGTAAAATATGCATTTTTTATGTGGCTGAAATGGCGGCCACGGTTTTATTTGTTATCCCTTTTGCGTTGTAAGAAAATGGGAATGTCAAATGGCGGATCCGTTTCAATGTCACTACGGATAGGCCGAATGTCCGCTTTTTTGGGGTGTTCTTGGGCTGCTTCCTCAGCTTGTGCATCCGGGGGCATTTTCATGCGGTTAAAAGCGGGCTTCAGTGCATGGGGTTCAGCTTTGGGTGCAGCCTCATACATGCCTTCGTTAGCCAGCCCTGTGGCAATAACTGTCACAATAACTTCATCTTCCAAGTCCTCATTAATGGACGTACCAAATATGATGTCTGCTTCCGGGTCTACCGCAGAGCCAATGATTTGCGCTGCTGTTCCCGTATCGTGAAGGCCCAGGCTGTGGTCCCCCGCCACGCTGATAAGCACGGCTGTAGCACCATGAATGCTGGTTTCCAGCAATGGGCTTTTAATGGCCATTTCGGCGGCGGCTTCGGTTTTGTTTTTGCCGGTTGCCCGGCCAACACCCATGTGGGCCACGCCTTTTTTAGACATGATGGTGCGCACATCGGCAAAGTCCAGATTAATGGTGCCTGGCTTGGAAATTAAGTCTGAAATACCTTGCACACCTTGGCGCAACACTTCGTCTGCTTTACGGAAAGCATCGGTTAAGGTGGTGTTTTTATCAATCACTTCAATCAATTTCTGGTTGGGAATAACCACCAGGGTGTCTACATGTTTTTTAAGCTCTGTAATGCCAGAAACGGCATTGCGCATTCTTGGGCGGCCTTCAAAGTCGAAAGGTTTGGTCACCACGCCTACGGTTAAAATGCCCATGTCTTTGGCAATAGAGGCAATAACCGGGGCTGCCCCAGTGCCTGTACCGCCACCCATACCGGCAGTGATGAACAGCATGTCTGCCCCTTGAATGGCTTGAGCAATTTCTTCTTTGGTTTCTTCGGCAGACTTTTTGCCCACTTCTGGGTTACCGCCTGCACCAAGGCCGCGGGTGAGCTTGTCCCCCAGCTGTATGCGCACGGTTGCCTTGGAACGTTCCAGGGCCTGATGGTCTGTATTTACGGAAATAAAATCAATCGCTTGTACCTGGTCTTCAATCATGCGGTCTACAGCGTTGTTGCCACCGCCGCCCACACCAATGACTTTCAGCTTTGCGCCGCCACTCTGCGCGTTACTAATGTCTATCAAGGGTATACCTCCTTATATTTCGTTACCGAACCAAGGGAAATTTGGCCCTTTCCCTAAGTTAATATTTTAAAGCGTGCAGGCTTAGACACATCCTTGATGTCTAAAAAGCCTTTTACATTTTTGTCTTCCAATGTTTCTAAAATAACTTTTACCATGCGGATTTTTTCATCTACATCCCGTAAGTCCCCTATTTCAACGTCTATGTTGTTTATATATAGGTGGGTATTGTTTTCGTCTTGCAAAGATATTTTGATGACACTGGCTTCCATTTCATATTTGTTGAACAGATGCACCAACGTGACCAACGTTTTAAAAGAAGTTTCGTTGGGCACAGAAAGCGGCTGGCCTACGGTAAAGCCGGTGTAGGTAAGCCCTGTTACAACGGGCAGCTTTTCTGCAAATTGGTCTGCCACTTCTAAAACCCGGCCTTCTTCGTCAATGTAAATATAAGAGCCGGATGCATGTTCAACATATCCGCTGACGGTACGCTCCTTCACCTTTATGTTTACAGTTTGGCTAAAAACATTTTTTTTAATCTCTGCTGTTTTCACATATGGATTTTTAAAAAGTGCTTTTTTGGCTTGTCCAGGAGAAAAAGCAAAGATATTCACCGGTTTGTTTAAACCGGCGGTTTCAAGAATATAAGCTTCCTGCAAATGCACCAAACCGGAAACATTAACGGATTTCACAGTAAATAAACCGGAGGCAAGCAGGAGCACCAAACAAAACAAAATGACCACAAGCGCACTTGCTATTTTGAAGGTTTTTTTTCCCATAAACCACCTTCGGATACAGTGTAGCGCCGAATAAAGCCTGTACCTGTTGGCGCACAGACTTTTCAGCACACCAGTAACCTTTATAATACTTGCATTTAGAAGCATTGTCAACATAACAATGTATTTTTATATGAAAATTATGAAAATATATTGGATGACACTGTCAGCCTTGACAAAGCGCAAAAAATATATAAGAATATAGACAGGTTCAAGCGTGTCGCCAATGGCGAATATTGAAGGAGGAGCAATGATGAAACAAGCACTTGAAGTAAAAAAAGACATTTATTGGGTTGGTGCATTGGATTTTGACATTCGGGTATTTGATATTGTAATGTATACAGATTATGGCACCAGCTATAATGCGTATGTTTTAAAGGGCAGTGAAAAGACGGCCATTTCCGAAGTGGCCAAAGAAGCTTTTTTTGACGAGTTTTTAGAGCGGGTTAAACAAGTGACCAACCTGGAAGATGTGGACTACATCATTTTAAACCATACAGAACCAGACCATTCCGGCAGCTTGAAGAAACTGCTGGCCTTGTGCCCGAAAGCGCAAGTGGTGGGCTCTGGTACGGCCATTCGGTTTGCCAAGGCCATCATCAACGGGCCATTTAATGAAATAGCTGTGAAAGACGGGGATGAAATAAGCCTTGGGGACATGACCTTGCGTTTCATTATGGCGCCATTCTTGCACTGGCCAGATTCCATGTACACCTACATCCCAGAAAAGAAAGCTTTGTTAACCTGCGACTCTTTCGGTTGCCACATGGCAGACGAACGGGTGTTTAACGATTGCATAGACGGGGACATTACCCATGTGTACAAATATTACTTCGACTGCATCATGGGCCCCTTTAAGCCCCACGTATTAAGTGCTCTAGACAAAATTAAAAATTTGGACATTGAAACCATTTGCAACGGCCATGGTCCGGTGATTCGTTCTAATGCCCAGAAGTATATGGACATGTACCGGGAATGGGCCACCGTAACACCACCAGAACGGCCCAACGTGGTGATTGTGTACGCTTCGGCCTACGGTTACACCAAGCGCATGGCAGAAGCCATTGCCCAAGCCATTAAAGATGCTGGGGACATTCATTTGGACATGTACGACATTGTCACTGCTGACAAAACAGAAATAATAGAAAAAATCAATGCTGCCCAAGGGGTGTTGCTGGGTTCCGCTACCCTTGTTGGGGATGCCCTGCCGCCTATCACTGCCATTTTGGCTGAAATGAACCCCATCATCCACAAAGGGATGCTGGCCGGTGCATTTGGCTCTTACGGCTGGAGTGGGGAAGCTGTGGCCAACCTGGAGCAACGGATGAACCAGCTGAAACTGAAGTTGCCGGTGCCAGGCTTGAAAGTGCAGTTTAACCCTTCTCAAGAAGA
>CAZCQP010000047.1:14977-19881 GCA_964500895.1 uncultured Eubacteriales bacterium
AACTGAAGTTGCCGGTGCCAGGCTTGAAAGTGCAGTTTAACCCTTCTCAAGAAGAGCTGGACCAATGCACCGCCTATGGCAAAGCGTTTGCCGAAGCGTTGCTGGCTGCAAAGGCTTAAAAACAAAGGCAAGACCTCGGGGCGTTGCCCCGAACCCCAACCGCTTTTTGAAAAAAGCGGTGCAAAAACTTTGTCAAATGCCGCACAGCGGCATTTGACAAAGTTTTTTGAAGGGTTTGGGGAACTTTTTCTCGAAAAAGTTCCCCAAGGTTTCTACACGCCCCCACATTTGTGGGGGTTTTTGTCGTTTAAAAACGTTTGCAAAAACTGGGTTTCCGTGGTACTATACGTGTGATATTGCATACCATTTAGCGAGAAAAAGCAAATAGGGGGTACTTATGGAAGAGAGATTTAGCTTGGTTAAAAAAGGCTACGATCCTGCGGAAGTACATACATATATTGACAACTTAGAAAAAACCATCAACAATTACCGGCTTAAATCTGCCGCCATTGAAAATGCCATTGTCAATTCACAAATTGCGGCAGACAACATTGTAAAAAATGCAGAGCTGGAAGCGGACAAAATGGTGCGCAAGGCCAAACGGATGCTGGACGACATCAATGCATCCTTAAACCAGCAAAAACAGTTTGTAAAAGAATTTCAAGACGACTACAATAATCTGGTGAACAAATACGTGCACCAGTTTAACGAACAAGAAATACAGTCCCTGCATTCTAAGATTACAGATTTTCAAGACTATATGTCCCGGCTGGCGTCCGGGGTTGGTGGTGAGCCTTTGACAGCGGAAGTTCCTGTAACGCCGGTAGCTTCTGCCCCAGCAAACCCTCCTGTAACGCCGGCGGTTGTTGCCCCGGCAAACCCAGAACCCCAACCCGCCCCTCCGGCTAAAGATTCCTCCGCAGCAGACATACTGGCTGTGCAGGCGCTTTTAACACCGGGTTCCGTACCGGCCCATAAAAAACAACAATCGGCCAAGTCAAGCTAGGTAAAGCTTTGCGTCAGTGCAGGAACACCTTTTCCACATAGGGGCTGGTGCAAGTCCGCAGAATGGCGGAATAGCCCATACGGAAGGTCACTACATCCCCTACCTGGTAAGGGGTTGTACAAGCGTTGATGTCCATAATTAAATGGTCGGAGCTGGCCCCCAGCACTTGAATGTTGGGGTCGTGTGGCCTAAGCTGGGTATGGTCTACGTCTTGGCGGCCAATGGCAGCAATGGCCCGCAGGGTAACGCCTCTGTCGGTAAAATGGGGAGCACCGCTAAAAGCATCCATTCCGGTTATCCCCACCGGCACAGAGGGTTTCCGCTTCACTTCAATGATTTCGGCTTCCAACACCAAAACGTCTTGGACCATGTCCGGGTAATCATAGTCAAAGTTAAACGCGTTGCCGGTGATGGCACAGTCTCCGGAGCGCAGGTTGTTAATGCCCGGAGGCATGGTGCCCCTGTCCATAAGGTACATGGACGTGGATGCCCCGCCGGAAACAATCTGCATGTTCAGGCCAAAGGTGTTGGAAAGCTTTTCTGAAAGCTGAACCAGCTGGGTCAGGTTTTCCGGTGTGGCCATAATGCCCCCAAAACAGCATAAGTTGGCACCTATGCCCACAATTTCAATGTTCTTAAACGTTACCATTTCTGCAACGTCTTGAAACAGTTCTTCATCATAAAAGTAACCTTCCCGCAAGTCTCCCAAGTCTTTCATAAGCACAATCTGATGGGTCTTGTCTTGTTTGGCAGCTTCTTCGTTCAGCCGCTTTACGGTGTGCAGCTCTGAATTTAAACTGATGTTGGCATAACGCACCACCTCTGCCGCTTCACTGGGCATGGGCAGACGTATGAGCATTTTGGGCTTGCTTAAATGGGCCATCTTTTTAAGATTGGCCACCCGGGAGTCTCCAAAATGGTCTACAATGGGTTCAGCCACCCGGGTCACTTCTGGAAACGCCAAAAAAACCTTAGACACCAGCGTGTAGCTGATGCCCCAGGTTTGAAACTTGGCCTTCACCACTTGTAAATTGTGTGCGTACTTTTTGAGGTCAAATACAATGCGTGGGGTCATCAAATTCATCCTCTCAAGTGATGTTCTTTTTAACTCAATTATTCGGCTTGCAAAACAACCTCCTTCTGCTTTTTAGGTTTTCTGTCTGAAATGTATAATCCGGTTAAAATAAGCCCGCAACCTGCAACTGAAATAGGGGTAATCACTTCTTTCAGCACAATGGCTGCCACAATGATGGTGACCACCGGGCTTAAATAAATGTATGCCGATGTTTTAACCCCGCCAATGATGTCTGTGGCCTTTGCCCAGGTGATGAAGCACACAGCGGAAGCACCCACGCCTAAATACAGCATGTTTAGAAGCACACCCATGTCTTTCAGGCTAGCCAATTCCACTTTAAAGCCCATAAGCAGCATACAGGGCAGCATGGTGAGCAACCCGTAAAAAAATATTTTCCGGTTCGTATAAATGATGGGGTAGTTAAAGGTGAGCACGGTTTTTAAGGTAAGGGTATAAAAAGCCCAGCTTAATGCGGCCACAATGCCGAAAAAGTCTCCCCGGGGGTTCAGTTTCAGCACCACACTGCCGTTAAACATCACCAGGAAGATGCCGGTAATGGCCACCACAAAACCCACGTAATAGGTAGGGGACACTTTTTCTTTGCCTAGCAGTGAAAAAAGCCCGGCAGTAAACAAAGGCGCCACACATAAAATAAGCCCCAGATTGGAAGCAAAGGAATATGTAAGGGCGATGTTTTGGCAAAGCATGTAGCTGGTAACACCTGTAAGGCCCGCAAGCATGAAGTACAATTCTTCACGTAAATTCTTGGGCTTATGCACTTTGGGGTAAAGCACCAGCAAAGCGAAATAGGCAATAACAAAACGGTACGCCAAAATTTGAATGGGGGAAAAATGGTTTAGCAAAATTTTGGAGGAGATGAGTGTGGTGCCCCAAATGATGATGGTGAACATGGCCAGCAGGTGGCCGTAAAGGGCGGGCGTGGTTTCGGTTGGCACAGGGGCAATGCCGGCAGATTGTTCCGTAACAGCGGGTTTGTCGTTCATGGTTTCACCTCAGGTTTTATAAGTGTTACATTAAAAGTAGTATACACCCATTGGTGTTAAATGGCTAGTATTATTTAAGCCTGGTTGACTATATTATGGAAAATGTGTATACTGGAAGTCAAGGAAAGTTAAAAAATGTTAATGAGTATAATAAATTAGATTATAGTGTGTGTAAAGGAGTAAGGACATGCAAAAAGCAATGGTTTTTATAGATTTTGAAAACTTCGATATTGCCAAATGGAAATATTACGAAGACAAATGTTTGCGGGATGCCCAAAAACATGCCCAGCAAAACGGTCAAACACCCCCCAACAACACCTTCACCAACAACCCCAAGCTAGATTTCAACCTTCTTCCTCAAAAAGTAGTGGAAAAATTGCCAAACCAGCACATTTTAGTCAAAACCTTTTTGTTTGCTCCCAAACCTGATGATTTCCTTATGCAAGACAGCCGCAGAGAAAAAACCTACAACTGGATTAACGGTCTGAAAAACCAAAACTATTTCACCGTTATTGAAGGCACCCATTCGGCACGGCCTGTTTCCGGCTATACTTATGAAACCATGAACATCAACAACCCAGCCTCTTATTATGTTGAAGAAAAAGGCACAGACATTAACCTGGCCGCCCATCTCATCACCAAGGGCTTTTTAAATGCCTTTGACACCGCCGTGATTATGAGCGGGGACACAGACTATATTTCCGTGATGGACATTTTAAACACCATGGGTAAAACCGTGGTGGTTGTGGGGGTTAGAGGGCAAAGCATGTTCCAGTTTACCCACCATTCCGATGCACAGATTTTGCTGGACGACGAGTTTTTCAAAACCTGTTTGCGGGCGTAACGTAACAACGGGGGGGCATAAAAATGGTTTTAGAAGAACAAGTAAAAGATTGCATCTGTGCAGAAGCCAAAACTTTGGATGAGCACGGGCTGTTTCGGGAGCCGCTGGTGGCTTTTGCTGCCGCCAGGGATCCTTTATTTCAAGACATTAAAAAATATGCCGGCCCCCAGCAGCTGTATCCTTGGGATATTTTGCCAGAAGCCAAGACGGTGGTTTGCTTTTTTGTCCCGTTTCAAAAGCATGTGATAGAGAGCAACCGGGGAGGGGACGAGGTGTCCCGAACCTGGGCGCTGGCTTATGATGCGGGCAACCAAGTGGTGAATGGTATTTCTGAAAAGTTGGTGGAGTTTTTTGCCCAGAACAACATACAGGCCGCCACCATTCAAGCCACCCAGGGCTTTGATAAGGAATTGCTCATGGCCGGATGGTCCCACCGCAGCGCAGCTTATGTGGCGGGGCTGGGGATGTTTGGGCTGAATAAAATGCTCATTACTGAAAAAGGCTGTGCCGGGCGGTTTGGCACAGTGGTGGCGGCTTGTGACTTAGCCCCCACAACCCGCCAAGAAACCCAGCGCTGCATGAGCCTGCAAGGGGGAAACTGTAAAGCTTGCATTAAGGCTTGCCCGGAACAGGCGCTAACAGAACAGGACATTGTGCGGCACACTTGTTACAACCGGTGCCTGGAAACAGACAAAGCCTTCCCGGACATTGGCCTGTGCGATTGTTGCGGCAAATGTTCTGTGGGGCCTTGTGCTTATTACGCATAATAAAAGGGCTGATACACCCCCAAAGTGGGGAGGTATCAGCCCTTTAGGCTGTTGACAACTTATAAAGATCTCGGGGCTTTGCCCCGAACCCCACTTCTTTCTTATAAGAAAGAAGCAAAGAATTTTACAGAAATGCCGCATTTGCGGCATTTCAAGCAAAAGCTTTTTGAAGGGTTTGGGAAACTTTTTCTCGAAAAAGTTTCCCAAG
>CAZCQP010000048.1:0-19581 GCA_964500895.1 uncultured Eubacteriales bacterium
ATATAACGGTAAGCGCATGTTGAAATGTTTCCAGTTTGTGTGCTTGAGTTTCAGAATCGCTGCGAATTACATAATGGTGTAAACATTCATAAACCCTTACAACTTTTGGAGATGCTATGTACCACAACACGCAGAATAAATCCTCAACTGCTAGTTCAGGAAATAGTAGACTGTTTTCTATTATTACGGATTTTCGAATCATTACTAACCATACAGCATGTGTTTTTAGCGACATTATCCTGTCAACAGCATTCACGGAAGATAAATCTCCGTTAGAGTTACATTGACTAATTGTATAATTTGTTTCTATCCTTTCGTAGTCACATACAGCCATATCAGCATTATCTGCCAGAATAGCCCCATACATCTTCTCACATAGCGTATGGTCAATGTAGTCGTCACTATCCAAACAGTAAATAAACTCTCCTACCGCAGCCATAATCCCGGTATTACGGGCTCCACCCTGTCTTTTATTCTCTTTATGCCAAATACACCTTATTTTATGAAGATACTTTGATTCATACTCACGCATAATCTCCGTGTCAACAGGGTCAGGTGAGCAGTCGTTAACAACAATAATTTCTATTTCCTTCATGGTCTGATTGACACAGGAATCCAAGCAACGGCGTAGGTATGCCGACACGTTGTATACAGGGATTATTATTGATACTTTAATGTCAGGCATATATTCAAAGTCTCCATTCAGTTAAGCTGTCAAAATCTCTAACCTCAACATTCGGTGAATCGGCTAGTATCGTACGGGCAATTTCATTAAAACGTCCAACAACAGATACAAACACAATATCTGTATGTTCTCGCAGTTCAGACCACGGTTTGACGATTATATCAGGTATTATCTCTGTTCCATATAACTTTATGTTGCCGTCAGTCACCTCGAATTCAACATCCAATTCACGTAGCATGCGAGAATTTTTGATTCCTCTCTTTCCCGCGCCCCAGATTGTTATTCGTTTATCGTTGACGGTTTTCAATGAGTCCCGGCATAGCTTTAACATAAAGAAATGATGCTGGTATTTATGATAACTTGTATATTCTAATTTAAAATCATCAAAGCTAATATTGGTTTTTATAAACTCAAAACAGTTAACCACGTACTGTCTGTGTATAGAATCAAAACTGATATCCTTTACGTCGTAGCCAAACTCAGATTCTAAAGAAAGAACGCTAGCGCAGTATTCTACAAAATCTTCAATATGATAGTAACGGATTACACTAACTAAATCAAGCACATGCCGCATAAAATACAGAAACACTAATTCCTTTGCTTCCTTGTCAAGTTTGCGGTAGCAATCGGATTGCAATGCTAAAGATATAACTGTAAGCGCTTGTTTATATGTTTCCTTTTGCCGTGCTTGCATTATAGAATTACTACGAATTACATAATGATATAAATTCTCATAAACCCTTACGATTTTCCGAGACGCTATATACCACAACACACAAAATAAATCCTCAAAAAACAGTTCTGGAAATAGCAAGTCGTTTTCAATGATTACAGATTTACGAATCATCACTAAACAAACAGAATGCAATTTTAGTTCCGTCATTCTATCAACAACGTTCATTGAAGACAAATCACCATTAGATTCCCAATTAGTAATTGTTTTGTTTCTTTCTATTCTTTCGCAGTCACATACAGCCATATCAGCATCTTCTGCAAGAATCGCTCCATACATCTTCTCGCACAAATTATGCTCAATGTAGTCATCACTATCTAAGCAATAAATAAACTCTCCTACCGCAGCCGTTATGCCAGTATTTCGTGCAGCACCTAGCTTCTTATTTTCGCTATGCCAAATACACCTTACCTTGCCGGGGTAGTTTAATTCATACTCACGCATAATCTCTGTGTCCAGCGGGTCCGGTGAGCAATCGTTGACAACAATAATTTCTATTTCCTGCATTGTCTGATTCACACAGGAATCCAAGCATCGGCGTAGGTATTCCGACACATTATATACAGGAATAAGTATGCTAACCTTTATTTCATTCATAATGACGAATGCTCCTCGTGTTTAAATGCCCCCAGTTAAATTCCCGGCAAGTTCATTTTCAAGTAATTCAATTACCCGCTCACTCGAATTACCTTCCGTATACTTGTGATATATATGCGTCAACAAAGAACGCTTTAGCGCATAATCGTCCGTTTTATTGAATGCCATAGCAATTGCATTTTTTAACTGGTTAAAATCCGTTACAATTTCTCCCGGTGCCCATGCGTCAAACGGCTCAATCATAAGCCCGTGCACTTTCTTATAATCTTCCAAATCACGTACAGCAAATATAATTGGTCTGTTAAGCAGTAGATAATCAACCCAAATCGAACTATAATCGCTGATGAGCAAATCAACGCCGCTTAGCAACTCATAGAAGTGAATATTGTTTGCCATCAATAAATCGTTACGAATTATTCGAATATGCTCTGTTTCTGCTATATTGTACTGCACTAACTCACTGCCATGAATTTTCACCAGCAAAAGAATATCTTGTTCTGCCAAAAAAGATTCAAGATTATTTGAACTATAGCCATCCCAAGTAAAAATTGCACCTTCCGCCAAACTTCTATAGCTATATGCAACGCACTCACGAAACGTAGGGGTATAAGCAATGATCTTTTTAAACGAGCCTTTCGGGAATAGTTCCATAATCTTCTGTTGACCATCTGTCCGTAGCAGCAAATCATTTCTCGGCATTCCTGTTATAACAAATTTTTCTCGCTCGACCTTTTGGTTTAAACAAGCACCAAATAAATCTGAATAAAGTTTAGAATATGAGCATATAGCAGAGCAATCTTCCAAAGCCTTTAATACAAATTCCAAATTGGTTTTAGCAAGTTCATCATGAGACGCACCCCAAAGTGCCTTAATTGTGAATCCATGCCATAACTCTACCAGCTTTTTCCCGGGTGCTCGTGTTATGTGTTCAGTTACAACCAATGCGCTGGTGTAGAAAGCGTAATAATGTTCGGCGTTTCGATTAAAGTCAAAATTATTATCATGAATGGTCGTAAAACACCATTCTATTTTTTTTGAATTGCCATATTTAAGGAGTGCATAACAGTTGCCGCCCACATGTCGGCTATCAAGCAACGTAACCCTTCTCGGATTATAAGCTAAACTCTCATATTGACTAAAATTCAAAAATGCTACCTCGCCAAAGCTAATATTTCTTGCTCCAAGCGGGTATTCATCGCAGCTCAGCCAAAACGATTTAATGCCCATATTAAACAGTTGCTGTGCTACATCATAATGATTACGCACACAAACAACAACAACAACATTGTCTAGGTTAAGAATATCCTCAGGTGAAATGATACTCAGCCCAAAATACCGTTTGCCGTGTTTTTTCTCATTATTATCAGTGAAGGCGGCAAACGTACAATCATCGTAGTATCTCTGATAGAACGCTTTCCCTATCGGCCCTGCGCCGAAGATAACTATATTTCGCTTCTCGTTTAAAAAATTGTTGCCAGTCATAATTAACTCCCAATCAATCGGATATTACGTCTAAACCGTATGTTGAAACGATAATCGGAACTAGAAGCTCTTCGGCTACCATCACCTTTGCCATACCCGCTTGCCTTTTGACTTCCTCAAAAATTTTCACACTTTTAGTCAATACGATTACAGCATCATCAGAATTTAAGCTTGCAAAATCAGGGTGCTTAACTTTTTCGCCGTCACCAACCTGGTCCCACAATTCTGTTGGGCGATACGCTGATTCGTTGATTAAAGGCAACATCAGCCTTGCCTGTTTTCCAAGTGCGCCATACCCTATCACCCTGTTGCAGGTTCTAATAAATTGATTATCATTAGCAGGGTTACAAATAACCTTGCTCCGAATTGCTCTAATCAAATCACACCAGTAGCTCCTCAGGTGTTCATAGGATATTGCACTTCTTGACAATTTGCTTTTTAGCAAAAAGTCATTTAATTCGTTAAGTATCTTCCGATAAGTAGCTTGGTCATTGAAAGATAATTTATCAGCATAATACAGTAAATTGTTAAATTTTAATATTTCACTTAACAGTGCAAACCGTTCTTTTTTTGTTGCATCAACCCTGTCACCTAATCTCTCAATGGCTATTAACTGCAGACGGCAATATTCATTATAAAAATTCTCCGCCTGTTTAAACCGGGTAAATCGTGAATGCCCTTCGCCGTTCATATTGAACCTATACAAGGGATGCGGGAAATACTTGACTCTGCCGTTATTGGCAGTAAGTGGAATCACGTATCCAGGTTCGTGGGATCCTTTCGTATCAGTAAAATAACTTTCAACAATCCCACAGCTACGAAAGTATGAAGATCTTACTACATAGACCCATACAGTCATTACCACCTGCTCCATAAGATACATTTCACAAACATTTTCGCATCCATCTGCTATAGGGCGTAAGTCTCTATCAACAAACGTTTTCTTGTCACCTGTTCCCAAATATTTAACCAGATGGCACGCCGTAAAATCATATTCAGGATTTTCTTCTAAGAATCGGACAGCTGTATAAACATAGTCTGAGTCTAATTCATCATCGCAATCGATAAGGCAAACGTAATCACCACTGATTTTTGATAATCCATTTTTTGCAGCTGCACAAACACCCGCGTTGTCTTGGTTAATTACAATCACTTCAAATCTGCGGGCCTCCAGCTTTGGCAAATACTGCTCAATGACCTGCAATGTCCCGTCTGTTGAACCATCATTCACCAATATCAGTTCTATGTTATCCCACTTTTGTGCTATAATACTATCAAGCATCTCGGCAATATACAACACTTTGTTGTAGCATGGCATAACCATAGAAACTTTCGCTTGTTCTTTCAATAAGCCGGTCATAATTACTCCCTACATCCGTTATTAAAAATAGAAGTCGCCAAGATAGTCCAATAGGTCAGAATAAGGCAAAAAATTCTTACGGTTATCACCATCGAACATCTCGTATACTTCTTTAGCCATCTCTAGGTCGCTAATCAATACGACTACCAAATCATCATCTGATAAAGTACTTAAATCGGGTTTACGAATGGGGATGTCATCAAATGAATACCTGCCTGTGGCGTTTTTATCCCAAATCAGCGTCGGCTTTAATTTTGTCTCAACAAGCAATGGTAACAAGCTTCGCCCAACTTTTCCGTGACCATATGCGATAATTCGCTTGTAACTTAGCTTTGAAATATCCGTGCTTTTTAACCCAATAATCCGATTGCTCAACACACGATGAAATATCCTAAATCCGATTTGATTAACTTGCTCTTCATTCACGTTTACAAGATGACCAAAATGCTGTTTTGCCACACAAACAATACGCTCATTATTCTTAGCTAAGGTTTTTAGCGGTTCTTCCGTGCGTGTTCTAACGGCATTAATATGCCAACACATACCAGCTTTGGCACACCCTATCAATTTTTCTTTCTCTGCATCTGAAATATCAAGAAGCCGAACTGCTTCTTCGGTAGCCTTAATGTAATCGTTATAGTGTTTCTCCAACCGTTCGCCCGAACCTTTATAGGTTGTAATTGAGCCTTCATGATAAATATAATTATACAGCACACGATGAATGTAAACGGGTTGTTCTCTTTTTTGGTTGATTATAGCATTAAATCCCGGCTCCTGTGATGTGCAACACAGTATAGAATAATTTGATAATCCAAGTTCCAATAAATATGAATGCCTTACCATATTGGTGCAACATGTGGGCGCAACACGAAATAATAACTGCGACTCATAAATTGGATACGGAAATATGCTGATTTCGTCGCAATAGTTCTTGGTTAATCCACGTGACTGCGACATTCTCCACTGAGAACCGCTATGATCGCACATAACCCTATTAACTCCTGGATTCTTATCCAATTGCCCTGCCATGTCACACACATATTCTTGATGCAACGTGTCATCGCAATCAACGGTACAAACATAATCGCCCGTAACCACTTTTAATCCGTTAAGCAAAGCAACTGCAACACCTTGGTTGTCTTGATCTACAATAACAACTTCATATCCTCGCTTACAAAATCTCGGCTCATATGCTGCCATAACATCTCGAGTTCCGTCAGTTGAACCGTCGTTAATGAGAATGAGCTCTATATTGTCCCATTGCTGTGCTAATATAGAGTCAAACATCTGGGCAATATATTCCGCTTTGTTGTAACACGGCATAATCATACTTACCTTGCTTTGCATACTAAATCCTCGCTAAATTTTTTATATAACCATATATGGCTTGTCCTGCAGTACCGTCAGCATTTGCGAGAGCATCACAGCAAAACAAAAGTTGTTCCTTGCTTGCAAGCTTCAATTCTTCTGTGCCAAGCTCATCAAGAAAACTGTCGAGTGTCAAAAAAGGATTTTCTGCAAGCGGGGAATTGGGTTTTCTGTCTTTTGTTCTATATAATGCTTCAACGCCTTCAACAAACCACTTGCGCCTATTGGATATTTCGCCGCTTACAAAATTCACATCTGCAAGACTATAATCAAACGGCAACTGCACCATAAACTTCATACGTTTGCAGTTGAATATTATATTTGACAACGCTTGGTCTTTTGCCCAGTTTTCATAGTATTTTGATTTACGTGCAAAGAAGTCAAATTCCGGCGTCAATGGCAATCGGGTTATTTCATCAGTTTCCAAGTCAATTTTTAAAACAGAATCACCCTGCAAAGGAGTAATAAATAGTTCGTTCCTCCAAAATACAAACGAGCCCAGCGCATTAAGTGTATGCCCTTTTATAAAATTTATAGGGAAATCCGTATATTGCTTGATATCACCACTTTTAATATTCCACTTAACAATCGTTTCTGTCCACGGTTCTTTCCCAAGCTCGCGAAACCTTATCAAGTAAACAGTATCCGTATTAGGAATAATGCATGCCGTTCTGAATCCACAACCGTCTGAACCTACTTTGTATGTGCGCTCAACAGACATTGTTCGTGGATTAATGGCAATGATCATGTTGGTTTGCGGCGACAACAACAGTAATAAATCCTTGTAATACAGTGCGCTGGAAGTACTCCCCCAATCCACATTAACAACACTACCTCGAAGGCTTGAAAACCAATCACGGTAATACGTTATTTTGCCTGTGCCAATATTATACTTTGCCAAAGCACCGCTTTCGCCAGGCAAGATAATGATGTCGTCACCATATATGAGGCCACCGCCAAACATTGGGCGCCACTCATTAGACGGATAAAACTCTTTGGAAACAGATTCATATGTCCATACATCAGTTGTAAGATCATAAAATGCCCACTTTCGCGCACTGTTTGGAATGAACAGCAACCTGTGTCCAATTCTTATTGGTGCGTGATATCGGCATGGTAAGTTTTTTTCTTCCGGAAATGACGTAAAAAATTCAGCTTTCCCTTCGGTTTCCTCTACCTTATATATTGCATTCAAAAAATTTGAAGTGCCATATCCATAATCCGGTATAATAACAAACTGATTCTGCCCCGCATTTTTATATGGTACGCAGTATTCGCTGTAATCGGGATATTGCTCTGCAAACTCGTCTACAGTAAGCAATTGCTGACCAAAATTAATGATATCTGAATGCAAATATTCATACTTTGCCGCTTCATCTATTGAATAATCCATCTCACAATTAGACATTAGCACTGGTTTCCCTGTCACGGCAAACAATGCGCCAACACTCGAAAAGTCTCCGTACATTGCGTCCGAAATAGAAATTGCCCGATGTAGGTCTGCGGAGTCATCATAAATCCCCCACCCACCACGCTTGTAATCTGCCACAACCCGCTTGTATTCACCTAGCAAATGTGGACGTTTCGTGCGAAAGTTCAACTCTGTATTCGGGTGGGGACGCCACCATAGCACCACATCGTCACGGTTACGGAACGTATCGAACACCTGCTGTATTTTTTTAAAATACTGCTTCCCACCTTTAATCCACCCAAACATATGTGTATTGTACAATACAACTTTTTTCCGAGTTCCATCCTCACGGAAAATAAGCTCCCTCCAGTCATCGGGAAGCTCGCAATCTTCGCACTTCGTGTTCACGACTTTATCGTACTTGGGTGAACCTAGCACAATAAACTTCTCTCTAGCTTTACCGAATCGCCCATTCCATCCAAATTTCTTGTCAAATTTCTCATAATAATCTATATACGACTGACGCACTGCTTCCGATTCAACAATTATATGGTGAGCGTGTAGAACGCCGGGCAAATAGACGCAGTAATCATCAACACTACCATTTATCGAAACAAAATAGGGAATATATATAAGCGTTTCGCACAGTTCACGCAAACGCTTGCTGTAATAATTTGGGTGAATACTCGCATTTGATGCGCTATCATCATAGGCATAGTGAGTAAATATAACATCTGGGCAGCGCACCTCAACATCATATTCACGCCAATCAGTCACTTGGATGTGTGGCGGGTACTTATCCCCATCGTAGTGCATTTTTCCCAATGTACCATCCGAATCCAATTCGTAATATGGTATAGGTACTATATATGCATCACAGTTCGGGTCGGCTTTCGCAGCAAGGTAAACACTTTCAAGAGAATCAAACATACTCAGTTGATATGGGAAGAATACAACCTCAATTTTATTCGGCTTCAATTCGTTCCTAATACTATTCTCAATTTTAATTAAGTGTTTTCCAAGTGCTTTCTCGCCAAATTCACCATTATAAGCCTTAAACAAAAGCTCGCAGTATTCCTCTAACAGGGCAATGGTTTTAACCCCTCCATCGCCTTCGATGCTTTCAATAAAATCAGCAATGGCAAGAGCCCCATCCTGGCAATCTGCAAATAACTTTTTCGACTGTGCATGACTGATTGTTTTAAGCAGTTCTAATATCTGCCGTTGTTGACACTTCCTCATTTCTGATTTCCTCTTTCGTTAGCTCATCGACAACGTAGCTCCGCCGCCCACAGCTTTTTTCAAAAATTATAATAGCAGTAGCCGTTACGCTTGAACCATGCCACGGCTAAATATTGTGCTCAAAGTCAATTTTTAAAATGTTCTAGAGGCAAAAACATTCATAGTCTATGTTGCTTTTATTTAGCAATATAGACTAATCCAAACGTAAAAAAGACAGAAAATACCAATATTTTTTTGTATAATAGTATAGCAGATTACAGGTTGAAATGCAACTGAAAAACTTTCTAAGCACGGAATTCAACTTTTGCCTATTCCATCCAAGAGTCCAGAACACTATTGCAATCAAGCACAACTTTTGAGAGAGGACGTTTGAGGTTTTTACTATCTTTATAGACTTTGACGGTGTTGAGCGCTATTTTGCAGACTATGTTTAGGTTTTGTTGTATATTTCTATCTTCTATGCAGCAAAAGTCCTCACAGAAATGAACATCATTTCTTATTTAACGTCCATCGTTTGCAGCTATTCCTACGGTCTTTTCATCGACCGCAAAGTATTTGCCAATCTTACGGTAATATACTTTTTTTCATGCATTTCAAAAACTTTTAACACATCTGATACACTTATGCAAAGTCCTTTTTCTTTTAATATTTAGCTGTACTTTCTTGTTTTTCAACATCAACACTCACCCTTTTTAAGTAGCTAAACAAGCAGCTGCAAGCCATTGTTATTTGTATTGTTTTCAATACTGCTTCCCATGTCACCGGCATCGCCGCCGGCAACGGCTTTGCTTCCAACGGCAAATACGTTGGGGTTGCCCCCGGCTGCAACATTGTGTCCATCAAGGTGTTAGACCAGGAAGGGGCGGGCAGTTCCGCCGATGTGCTGGCGGGCATCCAATGGCTTCTGGATAATCGGAAGCGGTACAACATCCGGGTGGCGAACCTGTCCGTGGGCACCTCGGACACGCTGGAGCAGGACCCGCTGGTGCGCAGTGTGGAAGCCGTTTGGGATGCGGGCATCGTAGTGACGGTGGCGGCCGGCAACAACGGACCCGGGGCTGGCACCGTCACTTCCCCGGGCATTAGCCGCAAGGTCATCACCATCGGCGCCTCGGACGATAACCAGTCGGTACAAATTTGGGGTGACACGCTGGAAAACTACTCGGGCCGGGGGCCAACGCCAGAATGCGTCATTAAGCCTGACATTTTGGCCCCCGGCGCAGACATTGTCTCCTGCCTCACACAAACACTGCCGGAAAGCAGGCTGAACAGCCACAAGACCAAAATTGTTTCATCCAGCTACATTCAAATGAGCGGCACCTCTATGTCCACGCCTATCGTCACCGGGGCCGTGGCATTGCTTTTGCAAAAATACAGCCATCTGCGGCCAGACCAGGTGAAGTTGATGCTTAAAAAAGCCGCCATCAATTTGAATTACCCCCAAAACCATCAAGGCTGGGGGCTCATCAACATTTATAAGCTTTTAAACGAGGAGGTTCGCCATGTCTTCTGATATGCGGGAAGCCATTCAAATGATGCAAAACAGCCAGCAAATGCAAAAAGACATTCAAGACGCCTTTGCCCTTGCGCAAAATATGTTGCAGGAAAAATATGTAACACGGTTGGCCAAGGCGGTGCAAAGCCAACATCAACAAGCATTGGAAGCACCTTCCAAAGAGGTACAGCTGATGCAGGCCATGAAAGCGTTTCTTCCCCCACACCGGCACGGGCAGATAGACCGGATGATTGACACCTTTATTTTAATGGGGGTCACCCAAACCATGCAGGCCCAATTTGCACCACGGCCACCCCACCCATCCAGGTCCAGCCATCCACTGTCTGCCTCGGAAGCTGCCACCATGCCCGGCCAGTTCCATGCCCCCCCGGAGCATTTCGACACGCAAAGCAGTCACGATGCCTCTGTACATGCCGATGGGGTGTACGACATGGATTATGCTTGTTTAAACCAAAAAAAACAACCGGCTGCGGTTGCCCCGGAAATGCTGGCATTTTTATTGTTTCTCATGCCTTTCGGGCAGTCTTAACACATACGCTATTGTCATAAAAATATTAAGGGTTTACGCAAAACATGGGCTGTTCTGCGTAAACCCTTAATATTTTTGACAAAATTGGACATCATAACCCATGAAAATTTTTTTGGAACTTATGTATGCCGTTTTCGTTTTAAGGAATGTAAACCATTTAGCAAAGGAGATTATAAGCATGAAAAAGAAAGTATGTATAGGCCTTTTAGCTGCTGCCCTTATTGGTGTTTTAACCGTTCAAGCATACGGGATGGCCACCATGAACAGTGATACCAAACAAGCAACGCAGACCGAAGCCACCACAACCGAAACAACTGAAACAACCCAAACAGAACAAACAAAAGCTGCACCTGCGGCAGGTGAAGAAGAAGTGCCTCAAACAGAGCAAGGAATGCTTTCTGTAAAAGGTGAAATTACTGAAATTGCCCAAAACGACCACTTGCTCTCTTTAACAGTGGCGGCAGAGGATGGCCAGGAATACATCTACCACTTGGCAGACAGCACATTCCTGTACTGTTCCGACACCCTGGCCCCCATCGGCCCCGGCAAATTTGAAGTAGGCCAAAAAGTACTGGTTGCCTACAATAAAAACACACCCATGACCATGAGTTTGCCGCCGCAAATCACCCCTCAAGTGGTGGTACACATGGGCACCAAAAAACCGATGAACGCAAAAGTGGATTTTTTTAATGCCGAAGGCTTAAGTGCAGACGGCCAATTGCAACTGAATTTATCTGAAGAAACCGCCATTGAAGACGTGGAAGGCAACCAGATAAACCGGGAGCATATTAAAGACAAAACCCTTCTGGTGTTCTACAGCACAGAAACCAGAAGCATCCCTCCCCAAACCTCCCCTGAAAAAGTGGTTTGCGTTTCAGATGTGCCCAAGGAATTTGTGGAGGAAGTAAAGGAAGACAAAACACAAGACACAGAAAAAGAATCGGCAACTGAAGAAAAACCAGCCGCCCAACTGGAAACCCATAAAGCCAACGGCGTTGAATATATTAAATTGCGTGATGCCGCAGAAGCTTATGGCTACACCATCACCTGGGATGACGCTAAAAAATGCGCAACCCTCACCAAAAACGATGAAACATGCACCATCGCCTTAAATGAAAAAGCGTATGAAAGCAAAGGGGAAAAGAAAACCTTTACCCATGCACCCATCATTGTGGAAGACCGCATTTATGTGGAGCAAGACTTTGCCAAGCTCATTGCAGAATAATGAAAAACAGCTGCCGGTGGCACCGCCACCGACAGCTGTTTCTTTTTATTCAAATGTGCCTTTCACCAATAGCTTTTTGTTGGCCATCATCACTTGCCCCATGGCCAGCACGGTGTCCACAGCCAGGGTGTCTGCATCCAGCAGCACCAAGTCCGCATCTTTACCCGGGGCAATTTCACCTTTTTGTTTCAGCTTTAAGGTTTTGGCCGGGCTAGAGGTAATCACCTGAATGGCGGTTTCCAGGGGAACCCCTTCAATGCGTACCGCATCCGCCACTTCTTTAATCAAGTAATCCATCTTACCCACACCAAGGCCCACCAGCTCTCTTTGGGCATTAAACACCGGCAAAGAACCTTGCCCGTCGGAAGAAAAAGAAATATTATCAACAGGCACACCAGCGTCCAGCATCTTTTTAAGCCCAACAGAACATTTCACTTCGTCTTCGTCCAAATAGGCTGGGTCCGGGCAGATGGTGAAATCCACCTTGCCTCCCCTTTTGGCATAAGCAATACCGGCCTTAAACAGCGCCGTGCTGCGGTTAATGTGGGTGGGCAACATCTGGCCAATGGGAATGGTGGTGTTATCCACAATGGCTTCCAGCAAAGAAAGCTTATCTTCCCCATCCCCCATGTGAATGTTCACCACGCCCGCTTTACCAGAAAGCATTCCCCCCACACGGGCATCTGCCAGCAGTTTGGCCAGCTCTGTGAAGTTGGGCTGGGAAGAACGGTGGTCGGCCACGGCAATCTCCCCCACCCCGATAATTTCTTCAATGAGGATGATGTCTTCACGAATGCCGCCCATTAACGTGCGCACCGGCACATCGTAAGACCCTGTGTAAATAAAACAGCTAACCCCTTCTTCTTTCAACCCTTTGGCTTTGGCCACCAGGCTTTTCATGCTGCGGGTCACCCCGTCTGTGCCTAGGCAGCCCACCACCGTGGTTACCCCCGCTTCCACCATGGTGCTTAACACCAGTTCCGGGGTTCTTGTTTTATAGCTGCCTTCGCCGCCGCCACCCAAAATATGGGCATGGCTGTCTACAAAACCGGGCACCATGATTTTTCCTGTGCCATCAATCACTTCACATGGCACGTTGCCATTCAGAGCAATGGCATCCTGCAAACAACCAATGTGGGTACCTTCAACAAGCACATCTTTTTTGCCTATGTATTTTGGTGTGTAGACTTCCACATTCTTTATGATTTTCATGGTATAACCTCACTTTAGTTCAGTCCAATAACCACGCCGGCAATAATGAAAATGGAGCCAAACAGGAACAAAAGCCCTTGGAATTTAATTTGGAATCTTGCCCAGTTCCAATAGCTAACACGGGCCGCACCAATACACGCAATGAGCACCCCAGAGGTCGGAACGATGGAGTTGGTGAAACCATCCCCCAACTGGAACGCCACAACGGCCACCTGCCTGGAAACACCCACCAGGTCTGCCAACGGTGCCATTAACGGCATGGACAAAGCAGCCTGGCCAGAGCCGGAAACCACAAAGAAGTTGAAAATAGACTGGAACACATACATAAACCAAGCGGAAATAGCCGGTGGCAAACCGCCAATTAAATTGCCCGCACCGTGTAATATGGTGTTCAACACGCTGGGGGCATCCGCAGCCACGCCGCCCAAAACCACAATGATGCCTTTGGCCATGGCCACCACCAGCGCCGCACCAAGCAGATCGGAAGCACCGGACTGGAAGGACGTGGCAATGTCGTCCACTTTCATGTTGTTCATTTTAAAGATAACCCCAATGATACCGGCCACAAAACCCATAACGAAAAATTGAGAGGTAATTTCAGGAATGTAGTACCCTTTCTTAACAACGCCCCAAATAATCCACACAATGGCTGCAAACAGGGTGAGCAGCACCAAAATGTCCCCTGTGCCCATTTTCCCATCAATGCTTTGTTGAACATTGCCATTGTTTCTGAAAAAGGCGTCGGATTCATAACTGATGGATGAAGTGGGGTTCTTTTTTATCTTGCTTGCATACCACATGGTATACACGCAGCCCATCACCGTAAAAAATGTCCACATAAAGATGCGGAATGGTGCGCCGCTTAGTACCGGAATGCCGGAAACCCCCTGGGCAACAGCCAAGCTAAACGGGTTCATCCAGGATGTGGCAAAGCCCACTTGGGTGGCCACCGCCGTCACCATCAAGGCCACCAAAGAGTCATAGCCCATGGCCACCATCATGGGGGCTATGATGAGCACAAAGGGTATGGCTTCTTCCCCCATGCCAAACACAGCACCACCCAGAGAAAACAGAATGAAAAGCACCGGAATCATTAAAATTTCACGGCCTGCTGTCCGTCTGATAACGGTTTTCAAACCGTTGTCCACCGCACCCGTGCGCATTAAAATACCGAAAGCCCCACCCACAATGATGATGCAGGCAAAAACACCCACGGCAGAGCCCCATTTGTCGCCGGACACCATGCCCTCAAAGATGTAATTCAAAATACCAATTTTGCCGTTAAAATCTTCTGTACCGAAGATGGGGGCGTTAGCCTTCATCACGTTGCCGGCTTCATCGGTAGCCAGCCGGAATGTTTCCGGAATCAGCACTGTCCGTGTTTTTTCGGTAGCACCTTGCATATAAGTTACTTCATGAACATCGAAAACACCTAAAGGTACAATGTATGTAAGGAGTGCACAAAACAAAACCACACAAAAGATGATGACGTACGTATGGGGTACTTTGACCCGGCCTTCTTTTATCTTTGTAGCAGTACTATCCTTGCTCATAACATTTCCTCCTTATGGGTTTGGTTACGAAGCCCTGGATATAGCGTCTCTATAGCAATTCCAGAAAAAATTGCTATAGAGACACTATGCTTATGCTTTGAAAGTAATTAACAGCTCGTTCTGGCCCACCTTATCCCCTTGGGCCACATACAGTTTATCCACCACACAGGTTGCATTGTGTATAATGGTGGTTTCCATCTTCATGGCTTCGATGGTTAACAGCGGGGTTGCAGGGGTAATGGTGTCACCCTCCTTCACCAGTATTTTGCCAACCGTACCCGGTATGGGCGACCCAATCTGGTTGGGGTTATGCCGGTCGGCCTGCATTTTCCGGTCAGACTTCACCTCCTGCTGTTTATCCATGACCTCAATGTCCCGAAGTGCACCGTTTACTTCAAAGGTCAGCGTCCGTTTACCTTGGGCATTGGGTTCGCTCATATCAATAAACTTGATGATGAGGTACTTGCCTTCAGCAATCTTAACGGTGGTTTCTTCCCCTTTGGAAAGGCCATAGAAATAAATATGGCTGGGCAGTTTGGAAACGTCGTGGTAGTATTCCAAATGTCTGCAATAATCGTCATATACCGCTGGATACAGGGCATAACTTAACACGTTCTTCATGTCCATAGGGCGGTTAAACATCTCTTGCAACCGTTTTAAAATGCCGTCCAGGTCAGCAGAAGGCAGCAGCTTGCCGGGGCGCTCTGTAATGGGTGCTTCCCCTTTCAGCACAATGCGTTGCAGTTCTTGAGGGAACCCGCCGTCTGGCTGGCCCATCATGCCACGGAAATAGTCCACCACAGAATCCGGGTACGATAAATCTTTACCCTTCTCTAAAATGTTATCCTTGGTCAACCCGTTGGTATGCATAAAAATGGCTAAATCCCCTACGGTTTTAGAGGACGGGGTCACCTTTACAATGTTGCCCAGTAATTCGTTGGCTTCTTTGTAAAGCTGTTTAATGTGCTCAAATTCATCGCCGGAAGCCATGGACTTCACCTGGGCCAACAGGTTGGAGTATTGCCCGCCGGGAATTTCGTATTTGTATATTTCCGTATTGGGGGCGTTCATTTCGCTTTCAAAAGGCTTGTAAAGGGTGCGCACTTCCCCAAAATAACGGCTTAAAGTGTTCAATTCTTCCGTGCAAAGCCCTGTGTCTCTTTGGGAATTTTTCAAAGCTTCTACCACAGAGTTTAAGCAAGGTTGGCTGGTTAAGCCGCTCATAGAGGCCACGGCTAAATCCGCCACGTCTGCGCCCCCTTCCACGGCCATTAATACCGCAGACACCCCGTTGCCGGTGGAATCGTGGGTATGGAGCACTGTGGGCACGGAAAGCTCCGCTTTCAGGGCTTGGAACAATGTTTTGGCGGCGTAAGGTTTCAACAGCCCGGCCATGTCTTTAATGGCCACCATATGCACGCCCATGTCTTGCAATGCTTTGGCTTTCTTCACGTAGTAATCCAAGGTGTACTTGGTTTCTTGGGGTGAAGAAAGGTCGCCCGTGTAACAAATAGCCCCTTGCACCAGCTTGCCTGTTTCCAATGCGCAGGCAATGGGCAGCTTCATATTTTCCAGCCAGTTTAAGCTATCGAAAATGCGGAACACGTCTACCCCGTTTTCCGCAGAGGTTTTAATGAAAGCTTCCACCACGTTGTCTGGGTAGTTTTTATACCCCACCGCATTGGAGGCCCGCAGCAGCATTTGAATCAAGGTGTTGGGCATGGCCTCCGCCAGTTGTTGCAGCCGCACCCAAGGGGATTCCTTCAAGAAACGGTAGGCCACGTCAAAAGTTGCGCCGCCCCATGCTTCCACAGAGAATGCTTGGGCCATGGCTTGGTTCATAAAGGGGGCTACGGCTAAAATGTCTCTGGTGCGCATACGGGTGGCAAACAGAGATTGGTGTGCATCCCGCATGGTGGTGTCTGTCACATACAGCTTTTGTTCTTTTAAAATATGGTCGCAAAGCCCTTTGGCACCCAGCTGTTTAAACAGATCTTTGGTGCCGGTTACAGTTTCTTTTGTATGGGCAGGGGCTATCGCTTCCCGAATGTCTGCCTTTTCCACTGTACGCTCATTAACGATTTTATTGCCGATAAACTCCAGCATTTTGGAAGCCCGGTTCTGCCCTTCGTCCAGCTGGAACAGTTCTGGCGTTTGCTCAATAAAGCCGGTGGTAACCTGGCCGGATTTAAACGTTGGGTGGTTTAACACGTTTACTAAAAATGGAATGTTGGTTTTAACCCCACGTACCCGCAGTTCTTTCAGGGAACGGGAAAGCTTGGTGATGCTGCCTTCAAAGCTTCTGTCGTGGGAGATAACCTTCACCAGCAAGCTGTCGTAATAGGGTGTAATTTCAGAGCCGGTGAAAGCGTTGCCGCCGTCCAGACGAATGCCGAAGCCGGAGCTTGAACGGTATACATTCAGCTTGCCTGTATCTGGTAGAAAGTTGTTGGCCGGGTTTTCTGTGGTCACCCGGGACTGAATGGCATAACCAAAGCAGGGAATGTCCGCCTGGCTGGGAATGTTGACTTGGGGTGAGTTCAGGGCATAACCCTGGGCAATAAGAATCTGGCTTTGCACAATGTCAATGCCTGTAACCATTTCCGTTACGGTGTGTTCCACCTGAATACGGGGGTTCATTTCAATAAAGTAATAGTTTTCATCTTCGTCCACTAAAAATTCCAGCGTACCAGCGTTGACGTAGTTCACGGCTTTGGCCAACTTCACCGCATCTGCGCACATACGGCTGCGGGTATCTTCCGACAAGGAAAAGGCCGGGGCATACTCCACCACTTTTTGATGGCGGCGCTGCACAGAGCAATCCCGGTCGTACAAGTGCACCACTTGCCCGGTATGGTCCCCTAAAATTTGCACCTCTACATGTTTAGGATTTTGAATGACTTTTTCTATAAAAATTTTGTCACTGCCAAAAGCCTTTTTAGACTCTTCTCTGGCTTCATGGAAAGCCGTGCCGATTGCTTCCCGGCTGTTTACAATGCGCATACCCCGGCCGCCGCCGCCGTTGGAGGCTTTCAACATCACCGGGTAGCCAATTTTGTCTGCAATGGCCACCACTTCTTCTTCACTGGCCAGGGCATGTTCTACCCCGGGAATGATGGGCACACCGCAAGATACGGCCACTTGCTTAGAGGAAAGCTTATCCCCCATTTTCAGCATGGTGTCTTTGCTTGGGCCAATGAACACAATGCCGTTGGCTTCGCAGGCTTCTACAAAGTCCGGGTTTTCGGACAAAAAGCCGTAGCCTGGGTGAATGGCATCCACATTTTTTTGTTTGGCAATACGAATGATGTTTTCAATGTCTAAATACGCATCAATGGGGCCTTTGTCAATATCCAGCATGTAGGACTCGTCTGCTTTGGTGCGAAACAGCGCATATTTGTCCTCCTTGGAAAAGATGCTGATGTTGGCAATGTTCAGCTCTGCCAGCGCACGAAATACCCGGATGGCAATTTCACCCCGGTTGGCAACCAGCACACGCTTAAACGGCCTGATTTGGTTTTCTGTCATGTCCATCGCTCCTTTTATTACGGCGACAATTAAAAGCCGATTTGCAGCTTTAATGGCCGAGGTAATACAAACCGTTAAAGCTTGCAGGCTATAATGGTTTTGTGCTACACTTTATCATAATAATACTGGAAAACGCTCTTGGTGTCAAATGGGGAAAAACATAAAAAGAAAGGTGATGCATGTGGATTTATTAGGGAAGTTGAAACAGGAAGCCACAGATTTAACCACCGCACTTCGGCCGGAATGGGAAAACATTTGCAACACGGTTTTTAACTTTGCGGAACTGGGAAGTGAAGAACACCGTTCCTGTGCTTTTTTAGCAGAAACCATGGGCAAACACGGCTTCAAGGTAACCACCCCCTACTGCGGGCTGGACACGGCTTTTGTGGCGGAAGCCGGGGAACAAGATAAACCCGCCATTGCCTTTTTAGCAGAATACGATGCCCTGCCCGGCTATGGCCCTAACGGGGAACCTGGCCATGCCTGTGGCCACAACTGGATTGCCGCTGCCACGGCAGGAACCAGCTTGGTGCTTTCCAAGCTTTTGCCCCAGTTTGAAGGCCGGGTGGTGTTGGTGGGTACACCGGCAGAAGAAACGGTAGGCAACAAGGTGGACATGATTAAAGCCGGTGCCTTTGACCACCTAGACGTTTGTTTTCAGCCCCACATCGGCCACATGACCAGCGTGGACAACCCCATTTTGGCCATGGATGCCATCGCTTTTTCTTTCACCGGCAAAGCTTCCCATGCGGCAGCCAGCCCGGAGGAAGGCATTAATGCGCTGGATGCGGTGATGCTTACCTTTGCGGGCATGAACGCCTTGCGGCAGCATTTACGGGAAGATGTGCGCCTCCACGGCATCATCACCCACGGCGGCCTGGCCCCTAACGTGGTGCCGGAATATGCCTGCTGCCGCATCCACATGCGAGCCAAGGAACGGGAATACCTGAACACCGTGGTTCAGAAAATAAAGAATTGCGCTGAGGGGGCGGCATTAATGACCGGCACCCAATGCTCTTGGGAATACTTTGAAAACCCTTTTGACAACATGCTGAATGTGCCCACGTTACAGGCCATAACAAAAGAAGCCCTCACGGCAAACGGCGTGGGGCCTATCATCAGTTCGGGCAAAAGCTTTGG
>CAZCQP010000049.1:0-19392 GCA_964500895.1 uncultured Eubacteriales bacterium
TTAAGCGGCGCGCCTTTTGAGTAACGAGCGTCTTTAAAAATCTTAAAAATGGAGTGGTGATAATAGAAGAAATAGAAACGCATGATAACGAATATAATGTAGGAATTAACGAATCAATTAGTTTCTTTGATTCTATGAGTGATGCTTACGATTGGTTTTATGGAGTCTTACCCGAACTTGCAGAAAAAGAATATTATGATACAAATCTTTATGGTAACTATAGAAATTATGAAAATGATGACAGCGATGATGAATATGATGTTCATAAAACTAAAAGTTTTCTTCAGTGGCTTAGTGAATGGACAAATATTCCCAATCTTTTCAACAAAGATGAATTGTTTGATATTTTACTGAAAGATAAATATATACAAATCGGAAATGCTATCATCAACAAGTGATGAGAAGGTTTATCTCCCTGTTATAGGAAAAGCTGTTTTTTTCGACATAATGATCTACGCTTTGCCTCTGTCGTTCTGGCGAAGCTGTGTAGTATTTGTCCCATAGCTTCTCCCTCTCTTTCTCGCTATCTATTGTACCATTATACCATGGGATTGTACACTTAGCCTTTGCAATTTTACAAAATAGCCTTTTTCATTGCAGTAACATAATCGCAAAGCGGCTGTGCCGCATTTTTTTCATATTGCTCAATCATTTTAACAATAGCACTACCCACAATAACACCGTCTGCAAACCGTGAAATATCCTTAGCTTGCTCAGGTGTGGAAATACCAAACCCCACCGCAACAGGTGTATCGGTGACACTTTTAATGGTAGAAATAATAGCCTTTAAGTCAGTCTTTATTTCACTTCTTACGCCCGTAACCCCCATTGAGGATACAACATAAATAAATCCTGTTGCATCTTTTGCAATTTGTACGATCCGTTCATTCGATGTTGGCGCAATCAACGATATCACATCTACATCTGCTTTTTCTGCAATGGGTAAAAGCTCATCCTTTTCCTCGTATGGCATATCCGGAATGATGATGCCGTCTATACCTACAGCTTTGCATTTGTCAAAAAAATTTTCATAGCCATAGCTAAACACAGGGTTTAAGTAAGTTAGAAAGACAAGGGGTACATTTGTCTTCTTGCGAACATTTTGCACCATTTCAAAAACCTTATCGGTTGTAGCTCCGGCTGACAATGCCCGAACATTAGCCGCTTCAATTACTTTACCCTCGGCAATTGGGTCGGAAAAGGGAATGCCAATTTCTATGATATCTGCTCCTGCTTTTGCCATTGTCAGAATAAATTCCTCACTGCTTTTCATATTAGGATCGCCTGCTGTAACAAACCCAATAAATGCTTTACCCTTTTCAAAAGCCTTTTTAATTCTACTCATTAATGTTTACCCCCTTATACCTTGCAATCGCCGCTACATCTTTGTCGCCACGTCCTGATAGACAGATGATAATGCTTTGGTCTTTTGCCATATTCGGCGCAATTTTCCTAACATGCGCCACGGCATGAGCGCTTTCTATCGCCGGAATAATACCCTCTGTTTTTGAGAGATACTCAAAAGCACGAACTGCCTCATCATCAGTAATAGGCACATATTCTGCTCTTTTTATATCGTGGAGATGCGCATGTTCTGGACCTATGCCGGGGTAATCAAGCCCTGCGGAAATAGAGTACACAGGCGCAATCTGCCCATACGCATCTTGGCAAAAATACGACTTCATACCGTGGAAAATGCCTGGCGTGCCTTTTGCAATGGTGGCGGCGTGCTTTTCGGTATCGATGCCGAGGCCTGCCGCTTCACAGCCAATCAGTCTTACTGTTTTGTCCGGTATAAAGTGATAAAACATACCCATTGCATTGCTTCCGCCCCCAACACAAGCGATTACACAGTCTGGGAGTTTTCCTTCAGCCGCAAGCATTTGCTCCCTTGCTTCTCGGCTAATCACACTTTGGAAATCACGCACAATCATTGGAAAAGGGTGCGGGCCCATAACAGAGCCCAACACATAGTGCGTATCGGAAACGCGCGCAGTCCATTCACGCATGGTTTCGTTTACAGCATCTTTTAGTGTCATTGTTCCACTTGTGACGGCATTCACCTTAGCGCCCAAAAGCTCCATACGAAAGACGTTTAATGCTTGCCGCTGGGTATCCTCTTTGCCCATAAATATTTCACATTCAAGCCCTAAAAGGGCTGCCGCTGTGGCCGTTGCCACACCATGCTGTCCTGCACCTGTTTCGGCAATGACACGGGTTTTTCCCATTTTTTTTGCAAGCAGCACCTGCCCCAGCACATTGTTGATTTTGTGCGAGCCTGTATGGTTTAAATCCTCACGCTTTAAGTAAATTTTTGCTCCGCCTAAATCCTCTGTCATTTTTTTTGCAAAATAGAGCATAGAAGGTCTGCCTGCATAGTGATTTAACAAAGATGTCAATTCATCATTAAATGCTTTATCATTTTTGTAAAACGCATAGCTTTTTTCTAAATTAATAATCTCATTCATCAGCGTTTCGGGAATATATTGCCCTCCGTGTTTGCCGTATCTGCCTTTAATCATTCCTAATAGCCCTCACAATCTCTAAGATTTTATTTTTGTCCTTAAAACCGTCCGTTTCCACACCGCTTGAAAGATCAATTGCATAAGGTTTTACTGTTTCCATTGCTTTTTGTACATTGTTCATATTGATACCACCCGCTAAGAAAAATGGCTTGTGGGTTTGAGGTAACAGTGACCAATCGAATGTATGGCCGCTTCCGGCAACTGCTCCATCAAAAAGAATATAATCAGCATTTTGTGGGATTTGGTCACCGATTTTTACCGCCTTTATGATGGGTGCGTTTACTTTTGAAATATAATCCTCATTTTCATTACCATGTAGCTGGACAATGTCAATAATTTTTTCAGCAACCGCTCGGTTAATGATGTTGACATCCTCATTAACAAAAACGCCAACAGCACTTATTTGAGGGTTTAGCTTTTTCCTAAGTAATGCCGCCTGCTCAACCGAAATTTGCCGTCTGCTTTTTGCAAAAACAAAACCGATATAATCAGGGCAAGCCTCGTTCACAAAGTCTATATCACAATCCCTGAACAAGCCACAAATTTTTATTTTCATAAGCAACCTCTCATTTTCCCAAGCATTGCTTGTTTATCATTACTACGCATAAGTGCTTCACCAATTAAAACCGCATCAACGTTATGTTCAATGAGCAGCGCAATATCCTGAAGGGAATTGATACCGCTTTCCGACACAAAAACTATGTTTTCAGGCACATGCTGGCGCAATCTTACGCTCGTCATAATGTCCACCTCAAAAGTTTCAAGATTGCGGTTGTTGACACCTACAATCTTAGCGCCGCAAGCTAAGGATTTTTTAAGCATGGGCAAACTGTGACTTTCCACTAATGCCGATAGTCCAAGGCATTCGGATAGCTTAATAAATTCATGTAGTTTTTCCTCACTTAAAATTTCTGAGATTAACAGCACAGCGGAAGCTCCCCAACCTTTAGCTTCAAATATCTGCATAGGGTCTATGATAAAGTCCTTGCGCAAGGTGGGAATTTTCACCTTTTCACTAATGTCTTTGAGATAATCACCACTACCCATAAAAAACTCTGGCTCTGTTAAAACAGATATAGCTGCCGCCCCTGCTGCTTCATATTCCATGGCAATATCAAGATAGGGAAAGTTTTCGGCAATTATCCCCTTTGATGGGGAAGCTTTTTTTACCTCGCAAATAAAGGATATTCCCTCTTTTTTTAGTGCTTTTTCAAAAGGGAAATCAAAAGTTCCTTTCATTTGCTCCACACGGTTTTGTGTTGATTTTACAATTTTTTCAAGAAACATTACTTCACCTCATTTGACATTTTTACAAATTGATCAAGCTGTTTCAAAGCTTTGCCACTGTCTATGATTTCGGTAATTGCATTCACTGCTTCGCCCAAATTAATATCTTTTGCGATATACAATGCGGCAGCAGCATTCAAGATTGCCGCATTACGTTTTGAAGATTTTTTGCCGTTTAAAATTTCTTTTATAATCTGTGCATTTTCGGTTGCCGTTCCACCCACAAGTTCACTTTTATCACAGCGAGCAAATCCAAACTGCTCGGGTGTGATTTCATAGGATTTTACCCAACCATTTTTCACCTCACAAACAACTGTAGGGGCGCAGAGTGATATTTCGTCCAAGCCGTCTTTGCCGTAAACGACCATTGCATTTTGCACACCTAAATTTGCAAGCACCTTTGCAATTGGTTCAACAAGCGCTTCTTCATAAACGCCCAACAACTCCATTTTAGCGCCGGCAGGGTTAGATAGCGGACCAATAATGTTAAAAACCGTTCTAACGCCAAGCTCACGGCGGATAGGTGCTACATATTTCATTGCTATATGATAATTTTGTGCAAACATAAAGCAAATGCCAATTTCCTCCAGAAGCTTTGCACTGGCTTCTGCCGAAATGTTGATATTTACGCCCAAAGCTTCTAGCACATCGGCAGAGCCGCATTTACTTGATGCCGAGCGGTTGCCATGCTTTGCAATTGGAACGCCTGCCGCCGAAACAAGGATAGCCGCTGTTGTAGATATATTGAAGCTGTTTGAATGGTCGCCGCCTGTGCCAACAATTTCAAGGACATTCTGCTCGTGGAGGAGCTTTATACAGTGCTCGCGCATACCGGCGGCAGATGCTGTTATTTCATCTATCGTTTCGCCCTTTAATGAAAGTGCCGTTAGATATGCAGATATTTGCACTTCACTTGCTACACCGCCCATAATTTCGTTCATGACACAAAAAGCCTCGTCATATGACAAATCTTTGCGTTGTGAGAGCTTTATAATCGCTTCCTTAATCATCCTTGTACCTCCAAAAAGTTTTTTATTATTTTATCACCGTCAGTTGTTAAAATGGATTCCGGGTGAAATTGAAGCCCAAAAACCGAATGCGTCTTATGCGCCACTGCCATAATTTCGCCATCTATCGTATTTGCGGTAATCTCAAGCGCGTTGGGTAGGGTGTCTATCACACCGGCAAGCGAATGGTAGCGGGCAACCTTAATAATGCTTTTTACATTTTTGAAAAGTCTGCAATTCATGTTAAGCAATGCATCTGATTGCTTGCCGTGCATAAGCTTGCCTGCATATGATACAATTCCTCCGTATGCTTCAAAAATAGCTTGATGTCCAAGGCAAACACCTAAGATTGGAATGCAACCACCAAGCGCTTTAACAACATCCATACAAACCCCGGCATCTTTGGGTTTACCCGGCCCGGGTGATAAAATGATGTGCGTTGGTGAAAGACTTTTTATCTCCGATATTGTCATTTCGTCATTGCGAATAACCTTAATGTCAGGATTGATAGCACCTACAAGCTGGTATAAGTTATATGAAAAGCTATCGTAATTATCAATTAACAGTATCATTTATAAAACACCTCCACTTACTTTGTTTATTGCCTCAACCACTGCTTTTGCTTTGTTGATACACTCCTCATACTCGTTTTCAGGTTTACTGTCTGCCACAATTCCGGCACCTGAGCGAATAAAAACCTTGCCATCTTTCTTAAAGACTAAGCGAATTGCAATGCAGGTGTCCATATTTCCCTTAAAATCTATATATCCAACAGCACCGCCATATACACCACGCTTATTGTTTTCAAGTTTATTAATGATCTGGCAGGCTTTTATTTTTGGTGCGCCCGAAAGCGTTCCGGCAGGAAGCACCGCTTCTATGGCATCAACCGCCGAAAAACCATGGGCAATCTCCCCACGTACAGTAGAACCCATGTGCATAACGTGAGAAAACTTTAACACCGATTTATAATTTTCCACGGATACACTGCCAAATTGACTAATTTTTCCTAGATCATTTCGCCCTAAATCCACAAGCATATGATGTTCTGCAAGTTCTTTTTCGTCAGCCAGCAATTCATTTTCTAAGGCTATGTCTTCACTCTGGGTTTTTCCTCTTTTGCGTGTTCCGGCAAGAGGGAAAGTATGCAAAACACCATCTTGAAGCTTTACCAATGTTTCAGGTGATGCACCTGCCATTTCCATAGTATCACTGCCAAAATAAAACATATATGGAGATGGATTTGTCATACGAAGCACCCGATAGGTGTCAAGCAAGCTGCCCTCAAAATCCGCTTCTAGGCGGTTTGATAGTACAACTTGAAATATATCACCCTCATAGATATGCTTTTTTGCGGTTTCCACCATTTCGCAATACTGCTCTTTTGAGAATAACTGAGTAAATTCAGATTGCAGTTTACCGCTATAATCTTCACTTTTAGGCGGGGTTTTAATTAAATCACGCATCTTTTCAATTTCCAACACGGCTTGTTTATAGTCGTTATCAATTTCTTTTGTGCTTATATTAACAATGATAAAAAGCTTTTGACTAAGATTGTCAAAGGCAATAATTTTATCAAACAACATTAAATCCATATCCATAAAACGCTCATTGTCAGCTGCATCAAGTTTTAATTGTGGCTCGCTATATTTGATATAGTCATATGCAAAATATCCCACCAGTCCGCCTGTAAATGGAGGTAAATATTCAAAATTAGGTGACTTTAAATTATCTAGAAGCTTTTTAATGTAGTGATTTGGCGTGTCAACTTGTGTGTTTTCGCAATGTTCATCTGTTTTAATACATAACGCTCCATTTAAACAAGTTATCTCCATTTTTGGATTATATCCTAAAAAGGTATACCTGCCCCACTGCTTGGTATCCTCCACACTTTCAAGCAAAAAGCAATGCTTTGAAATTGTTTTAATCGCCTTTAATACCGCTATAGGTGATGTCATATCCGATGGCATTTCAAAGCTTATGGGAATAACATCATAAGCATTTGAGATGGATTTTGCTTGCTCTAAAGTTGGTTTTAACATAAAAACACTCCCTTTTTAAAATACAAAAATCCCCCTTGGCTCACTTTCGTAAACCGAGGGGGATAACTTAGTTAATTAAAAACCACTAAATTATACGGCTACCTCTGCACGACAAAGTGACCCTGTTTAATTGAACAGAGTTCCACCAACGCCATGCGAAATTTTTAGTAGAAGTATAATTCATAACTTTCTCCACATGTATAATTTACTTTATATTATTACGAATTATAATAGTACAGTTTATTCTTTTTGTCAAGAGGAGAAGGATTTGCTTTCGCCACTAAAAACGACATTATCTGAGCAGACCTTTACAATCGCACCGTCTGAGAAACTGACACTTAAAAACCTGTCATGCCAGCAATTTCAAATGTTGACGCAGAGGTATGAAGCTGAAAGGCAGGCGCTTTGCTGTACTAGAGCAATGGCCTCCGAACAAATATTTTGTAGTTTGTTTTTAATCCATATGGTTACGTTTTTTGAATACGTACATGTTGCTAGAAACATCCCAGCAAAAAAGCGAGCTATTTTAGAAGCTCGCTTTCTTATTGGGTATTTTAAAACCTTATTTAGTTTTCCAAGGCTTGCATGAAGTTAAAGAATATTTGTGCAACTTGTGCCCGTGTGGCTCTTGCTTGTGGGTCAAAAGCGTTTTCTCCCACGCCGTTGATTAAGCCGTAACCATTCATTAGTTCTACAGCTTCCACCGCCCAGCTGCTTACGCTGTCCATGTCTTTTAAGGGCACTGCTTGTTGGTTTTGCGGCAGGCTAATGCCTTTGGCCTTCAAGTAATTGGCCAGTATCACAGCCATTTGCTCTCTTGTGATGGCGTCGTTCGGCCCGAAGTTGCCATTGCCATAGCCGGATAAAATGCTATTGTCAACAGCCCAGGCCACCGAAGGTCCAAAGTAGTCTTTGTCCATATCCACATCGTTAAAGGTGCTTGCACTGTATGCAGATAAATCGGTTCCATCCAACCTTGCCAACACGGCTGCAAACATACCCCTGGTCATGGAAGTATTGGGTTCAAAAGCATTTTCAGAGGTTCCGGCAAAAAGTCCTTTCTGGCATACTGCTGTTACTGCCTGATAATACCACTTGGAATCATCCACATCACCAAAATTCACCACAGGTTCTACTGTTTGCTCAATGGTTTCTTCAGTATTTGCGCTTGTAGAAGTTTGGCTTTCGTCCGACACCGTTTCATCAATTTGTGGGGCATTTTGTACGTCCGTTGGCTTTACAGCAATGGTTGACAAATTAACAGGGCGTTTAGTCCGTTTGCTGCTGCTTCCGTTGTTGTTACCGCCGTTGTTGTTGTCATCGCCGTCGTTATCATCGCCGTCATCTGCATCTTCCGTCCATTTGGCATAGACAATCATGTCCACGTTGTCTTCTGCTACGATGCCATGAATGACCTGGGTAAACCCGGCATCTTTAAACCAGCCTTCAAAATTGAATCCTTCTTTGACAGGTGTAGGCAGGGTGTACACAGTGCCTTTTATGTAGGTGTATTTGGTGCTTGCCGGCATGGTACCGCCGTTTGTTTCATAGGTGATGGTATTTACCCTGTTCAAACCCCTTACGGCAAGAGTCTGCACTTCGTTTTTGCTTAAAGATCTGGTGTATACACGGGCAAGGGAGATAGCACCTTTATAGGGGGCTTCACAGCCACCGCTGCTGGTTACATCGCCACCAACTACAATTTTTCTAGCAGCTTGCACCGGAACCTGCATTGTGCCTACGGCTGTCTTTGTATCGGCCAGCTCACCATTTAGATAAATTTTGGCGGTTTTTCCGTCAAACACCCCAGCCACATGATACCAGTTACCCGGTTCAAGGCCTGTGGCCCGCGGCACCACATAAGCGTGACCAGAACCGTTGTTGACGCGTATCCAGTATTCCAAAGTACCGTCATCGGCAAGTTCTAACCCTTGGCCAGCAGACTGCATATTGCCAACAATGTCTACATAACTGTCATCAAATGGGGTGTATTTGAAAACCACTTCCATGGTAACAGCGTCTTGCATCTGCTCATAATCTTCCATAGACAATGCAGAAGTAATGTAAGCTTGCTGTGTATCTTGGTTAAAGTTTGCTACAACTTTGCCCAATTGCTCGTCTTTGGTAAACGTGGCACCGGTACCGGTGGTTAAGGCCAGCTTTCTAGGGGACTTATCCACCGCCACTTGGTTTTCAAAGTCCACGTCCAGCATTTCTGCTGGGGCTACCACCATGTTTGGGTCAAAAGGGACTTCAATCTCCGGTTCACCGGCGGTTTTAAAGGTGGCGCTTACATAGCTGTCCCCTGTCAATTGGAAGGAACCGATGCCGTAAATGCGTACCTCATATTCCGTTCCTGGCTCCAGGCCGGAAAATTCTTGCGTAATCTCTGCCGGCATGGGGATCATGTAGAACCCAGACCATGTTTTAAACGTTTTCACTGTTGCCCCGGTACTTTTGTTTATTATCTCATACTTATAGGAATGCACCACTTCCCCTACTTCACTGGCTTGTGGCAATATGGCTTGGTCAAAGGTGACCGCTGCGCCGTTTTCGGTAATGTCTGAAATTGCAATGGCTGCATTCGGTTTAAAGACCGGCTTTTGGGCCTTTTGCACCCGTGCATGTGTATAGGGGAATTGTGCAGGCTTTGTAACGTCAAAGGTCCATACCTGGTCTACATATTGCCCGGATGTAAAATCGTAAGTTTTAATGGTAACCCCAGAGCCGTCGGCTTCAACCAAAAGTCCTTGCTGGCAGGAATCGGAATTTGGCGGGTAAGTGCCGTAAACCATGCCCTTTTCCATTTCAAAGTAGTATAAGGATACGGTATTCACTGCCGTAAAGCCGCCATCCTGCCAAATGGAACGAGGGTCGTTATTGGGGGAGTGAATGTGCCCGGAAAACGTTACCGCCTGTGGATAGTCGGAGAAAATGGAGTTTTTCCCGTCTCCAAGCCCGTTACCGTACCATTCGTCGGATACATAGAAGGTATCTTTCAGCGGATGGTGGAAAAATACGAAAATAGGTTTTGTGGGATCATCGTTTTTAGCACTTTCCAGCTGTTGTTTGGCCCAATCTGCCACATAGGCGTAGTTGCCACCGCCCTGGCTGGTGCCCCTGCCGGTGGATGCGTCAAAAGTACCTGAACCCGGGCTTAACGTAATAAAGTGGTAGCCGTTTATCACGTAATGGGCGTTTGGCTTGTTGCCGGTGGCACCTTCAAAGGCTGCTGGTGTGTTGCCTTCATGGTTACCCATGGCTGCAACCAACTGAATGTCACTATCCAAGCCGCTTAAGCTAGCTTTTAATGTGTTGTAATGGGACGTGGAGCCATTGTCGGTTACGTCACCGGCCAGTGCCAGTGCACTGATGCCATCAATGTTGTTAAAGAAGCTGACGGCATTTGCAATTCTTTGAGCCTGAAGGTCTCTGCCCCCCGCATGGGTATCGGACAGCACACCAAACACCACTTTGCCCTCGGTTACGCCGGATGGGCCTTTAAAGAAAATGGGGTTAGAGAAAGCAAAAGGTGCACATTTGCCGTCTTTGTCCATTTGGCCGTCATAGCCCATGTCAAAGGTCTTGCCGTCTTCCTCATAACCTTCCAATTCTACCCGGACAAAATCTTTGGGTTTTACGTTTAAAGTAATGGTCTTGTCAAAGCTTGTGTCTTCAATGGTTATGGTTTGTTCAACCACACCGTTTTTAATAACCAGCAGTTGGCTTAATGCCTCAGCATAGCTGCCTTTCACATGAAACGTCACATCTTGGCCTTCCCGCAATACCTCCAGGGTATCACCCATCATGGCACTGTTGCCGCCTACTTCTGCTGTCATTTCCAGATGTGGGCCATTGGAACCGTACATGTGCCCGGCTTCCATACCTGACATGAGGGTTGCGGTGGTTAATCCTTCGGCCATGACCGACATCCAGCTTTGGCCAATGAGTTTAGTCTTATGGGCATCTGTATTGGTAATGCCATACAGCTTGCGGCCTGTTTTGTTCAGGGCATCCCACTTTTCAAAGGCTTGCTTATTGTATCTGTGGCGTGGGCCCCACCAGTTGTTCCAAACTTCCAATCCGTTATAGCCACTGTCATCCCAGCTGTTTTTCCAGGAACCCTCTTCAAACGGGTGGGCAATGTATAGCAAAGCACCCATTTCCTTGGCTTTGGCAATCATATTCTGCCAGCTTAAGCTAGAGAAACTGCCTTGCTGGTTAATGTTAAGCACAACAGCGTGGCCATTGCCCGTGGTATATTCGTTGCCCCAAATGGGCAGCATATCCGGGTTTTGGGCCATATAATCTTGGGCTGCGGGCCAGCCGGCAGATGTGTTATGGTCTGTTAACACCAGCGAACTAACACCATTTAATTTGGCTTGTTCTTGGTTTTGGGCCACAGTGCCACCACCATCGCTGTTTGTCGTATGGGAGTGGGTGTCAATGTTATACCAACCCGTGGTTGTGGTGGGTACACTTACAGCAGGGGCATACACCCGCTCGAGCTTATCTCCATCCGTCCTAATATGGGCAATGACCGAAATTAATCCGCCAGCGGTCACCAGCGTTTCCCATGTAAACGTTTTTGTATCGCCAGGAGCCAAAGGCGATGAAACCACTTCATCAAGGGATTGCGTTTTACTGTTAGAAGCGGAGGTTACCAGCGTAACAAACACATCGTTATAGGTGTCGCTGGTTTTGTTTTCAATTGTCAGTGTGGTGGTCACCTTGTCGCCAATTTGGGCGTTGGCTTTGTCATTGGTCAGCGTATAGGTGAGGGGTTCTTTCGGCAGAACCACAGGCTCACCGTATAAGTCAATAATTTCGTTTTGGTTAAGTACACGGTTGGTCATACAAAAGTCATCCATGAAGAAGGTGGTATCGTAACTTTTGCCAGAACCGTTGTATAACGTGGTTCCAGAGTCATAGCTTTGCCCAATGAATGTGGGCTTACCATTACCTGGAATGCCTGCTGAAAGATCGGTGTTGCTTTCCGATGTTTTTAAACCGTTTGCATATGTAATAACCTTGTTGGTGCTTTTGTCAAAGGTGGCAGCCACATGCACCCACTGGCCTGTTTCAAACGGCGCAGCCACAATATCGCTTGTTCCGTTTATCCGTGTATCATTGGCAGCTTTAACGTTTAACTTAAGGGCGTTACCCTTTGCAGTAAAGAGCCAGCCGTTGTTTCCACCACTGCTCCAGTTTTTGTTGCTCATAATAACCGGATCAGAGCCTTTGGTAGACTGCACATTGATCCAAAAAGCCACAGAAAAGCTTTGGTTATAGTCTAATAAAGCTGCTTGGTCATCTAATTGGATGTAGTTATCCCCATTTAATTCGATGGCTTGGCCGGTGGTTTTGTCCGGGCTATACTTTGGTGTTCCAATAAACGATTTGATGTTTCCACCGTTTCCATCGTTGTTTAAATCGCCATTGAATCTTAACATGTAATCCATATCGCTGGCTGTGGCCATCAATGGAACCGGGGCAATCACTGGTGCCAAATCAGGCAATTGTTCGTCAAGCACACCGCCGTCCGTTTCTTGAGATGGCGCATCCTCGGACGGCTGCAAGGTTTCCTCTGTATCCACGCCTGTGTTATCCTGCGCACCCTCAGGCAGCTGGTCGTCTAACCTTTCCCCATCAGCATCCGAAGCATCAGAGGGTTGGTCGGTTTCAGAAACCTCCTGGCTGCTGTGGGTGGTATAGGCACTGGCATAGTGATTTGTCTGCATTTCCATTGCCGTTGCGGGTATTTGGCTAGAAATCATGCAAGCGGCAATGGCACCACTGACAAATTTCTTAAGAGTAACAAATTTTTTCATTAACGCAAATCCTCCTCCTGAAATAATGATGTGACAAAAGCATAGTTTAACAATGTAAATTTCAGGTGTTTACTCTGCAATTTTTTAGTAGAGGTTGTGTAAATTTACTTAATATTTTCACTGACTTTACCCTTTTAATATATTAACCGCTGTTGCACCACAAGTTTTCCCGCCTGCAATAAAGAACCCCGGCTAAGCCGGGGTTCTTTCAAATAATTCCTGTATGTTTGTTATGTAAATTGCACCCAGTCCGGCACCGTCTTTTTCAAACCTTCCATGAAAGTCGCTACCCCCTGTGGCCATAAGGCCAAACGTGCTGCACAAATTTAACGCTTCATCAACGCTATGGTGTGGGGTGGACGGATGGTAAACCTCTACCCCTTTTAACCCAAAGGGCATCAATTGTTCCACCAAATGCAAGACGTCTTGCTGATATGGATGTGCCAGCACAGCCACTCCACCATCTGCTGTAATGGCCTCTACGGCATCCTGCGCAGGGATGTATTGAATATCGAAAGCGCAAGGCCCCCCGCTTTTAAATATCTGCTGGTAAAAGGCTCCGAACAAGTCTTCCACCTGCCCGGTTTGCACCAGCACATCCATGATGTGCTGTTTATAAATGCAACCTGCACGGGCAATCATTTCTGTCGAAATGCGGTACCCCAGCCCTTGCAAAATAGCAATTTGCTTCAAGCTGTTGGCATGGCGGCGAGATAAAGTGTCTTTTACGGTCCGCTCAATATAATAAGTATCTTTAAAGTTGTAACCCAAGATGTGTGCCTTTTTACCCGTGTGATAGTCAAAGGCAGAAATTTCAATGGCCGGAATCACTGTAATACCCGTCTCTTTCCCTTGCCGAACCACCGCATCACACCCTTCCACCGTGTCATGCTCCGTAAATGCGATATGGGATAGCCCCATGGATTTGGCTTGGCTCAAAATCTCTGTGGTGGTCATGCTGCCGTCTGAAATGGTTGAATGCACGTGTAAATCAGCTTTCATCATGGTTTCACCCCCGAAACTTTCCTTGCGTAATGTTAAACACTTGGTCGCACAAACCTTCCATAAACTCTAAATCGTGGAAAATACCCACCATGGACGTACCACCCGCCTTCAGTTTCATTAATAACTCCTTCACCAACAGCTTGGTGTTGTTATCCAACGAAGCCGTCGGCTCATCCAACAGCAGCAACCGGGGCACTTTTACCATGGCGTGGGCCAGGTTCAGCCGCAGCTTTTCCCCGCCCGAAAAAGTGTTGGGGTAAATATCCCACAACTTTTCCGGTAACTTGAAATAGGCCAGCATCTCCTCTGCTTTAGCTCTGACCTCTGCCGGCCCGTATCCCGCTTCCGCTCCGCCAGCCTCCACAATTTCCCTGGCCGTTGTTCTGGGCAGGCATTGCAAAAACTGGGATACATAGCCAATTTCCACCCGCCTTAAATGCAGCATCTGCCGTTCGGTGGCTTCTGCTAGGTTGATGTTGCCATAGGCCAGGGATTGATACAGAATCTCCCCTTTGGTGGGCAAATAGGTGCGGTAAATGCAGCGCAAAACCGTGGACTTTCCCGCCCCGGAAGTACCCACAATACCGATAAATCCACCCTTCTCTAAGCTGAACGAAATATCTGTGCAGCTTTTAATTTCCTGGTTTTGCTCGTGCAAATAAAACTGCTTGGTTAATCCCTTAATTTCTAATATCTGTTCCATGGCCCACCTCAAATTCTGTAACGCATTGTGGTTACCGGTTTTCCTTGTATCCACGCTTCTTCAACCACCGGGTAACCGTTAAGCATGTCCACCACCAGCAAGTCTGCTGTTTTGCCTGCTTCCAAAGCGCCGTACCGGTTGTCTATGCCCACCGCCTTGGCCGGGTTTAAGCTGACCATGTTCACCATGTCATGCAAGGGCTGGGCGTGGTTTTTATGCATATAGAAAACGGCGTGGAGCAAAGATGCCGGGTAATAGTCCGAACAAAGGATGTGGCAGTTTCCTTCCAAAATGGCTTCTGCGGCAGACACATTGCCAGAATGGGAACCCCCCAGCAAAATATTGGGTGCGCCAAACACGGTAAACAGCCCTTTAGCCTTGGCATAAGCCGCCACGTCCTGCGTAATGGGAAATTCGCTAATGTTCACGTTTAATTGGGCGTTTAAATCTATTTTGTCCGTGGTGTCGTCATCGTGGGAAGCCACTGCTATGCCCTGCTTTTGGGCCGCAGCGGACAGGGCTTTCAGTGCCTCCAAAGAAACCACTGCTTTGGCACGTTCTTTTTCCAAGTGGGCCGCAAAATCTGCTTCTGTTAAATTGGCTCCTTTGTTGGGTAAATGGCTTTTGTACACTTCCAAGTTCCGGTATTGCCCTTGCCCCGGGGAATGGTCCATAAATGAAAGCAAATGCACTTGCCCACTGTTTACCAAGTTTTCCACATCGTCATAGCTTTTCACATTATCAATCTCGTAACGCAGGTGCAGGCGGTGGTGAATAAGGTGTTCCCTGTGGTGAAATGCGTTAATAAGGCCAGATAGTTTTTTTACACTCTCTGCCCGGCGAATCCGCTTTTTTTCCCATGCGTCATCACTAAACATGGAAATGGAGTGGTAAATGGTGGTGATGCCGCAGCCAATGAGCTGCTTTTCCGCTTCCTTCAAGGCCAGTTCCATGTCCATAAAGGCGGTGGCTCTGGGTTCCACCAGGTTTTCAATCATATCGGCATGAATGTCGATAAACCCGGGCAAAATCATTTTCCCGCCCATATCGTACACCTGCTGACAGTCATCAAAGGCTTTGTTTTCGCCAATATATAAAATGTCTTCGTCACACAAGAGGCAGCCGTTTACCAAACCTGTGGGCGTTACGATGTTTGCATTCTTAAACAATGTTTTCATGGCTCACCTCAAATTAATGCATGTACAAGCTGCTGGGTATAGGGGTGCTGGGGGTCGTCCAAAATTTGGTCTGTTAAGCCTTGCTCCACAATTTGGCCGTCCAACAGCACAATGGTTCTGTCCGCCAGCATACGAATGACCGCTAAGTCATGGGAAACCAGCAGGATAGACACCCCAAAATCCCGGCGGATTTTACGAATCAAGTCCAGCACTTTGGCTTGCACGGATAAATCCAGCCCGGTGGTTACTTCGTCTAAAAGCAAAATTTCTGGGTTATTGGCCAAAGCCTTGGAAATCTGCACCCTTTGTTGCATCCCACCGGAAAAATTTTTAGGCGGCTCCTTCATCCGGGCTGTTAAGATGTCTACGCTGTTTAACAACGTTTCCGCCCGGCCGGTCATGGGCTTAAACTGCCGCTCTCCGGCGGCAATCAACTTTTCTGCCACATTCGCCGCAGAGGAATAACCCATGCGTAAGCCCAACACTGGGTTTTGGTACACCATACCCATCATGCAGTTTTTAATCATGCGCTGGTGCTGCTTGCTTTCGGTGAAAATATTGGCCAAACCTTCTTTATAGGAACGTATGTACCCTTCCCCTTCTGTGGGAGGCATATCGAAATACAAGCTTTTCATCAAGGTGGACTTGCCAGAGCCGCTTTCCCCCACAATGCCCAGAATTTCCCCTTCATACAGGGCAATAGACGCATTGTTCAAAGCCCAAACCGTGCCGCAAAAGGGGCAACGGTTTTTTTCCAGCCGCCCGCCCTTTGTGCAATGGCTGCAACCGTGGCCGTAACGCACGGTAAGCCCTTTTACTTCCAAGAGGGTTTCATTGTCCATGGTTTTCCCTCCTTTTTTCACAAAATCCTGTGTCAGAACATTCATAATAAACGCACCCTTGCTGGTCATACACTTCGTCCATATACACCCCTTGGGCGCCGCACAGCCGGCAGGTTTTGCCGGAAAAGTCCTCGGCTTTGAAGGGCACGTCATCAAACGCCAGGGGTACCACCTGGGTATAAGGAGGGATGGCGTAAATTTTCTTTTCCCGCCCAGCCCCAAACAGGTACAGCCCTTGGCTGTTATGTAGTTTTTGAGTATCGTATCTGGGAATGGGGGATGGGTTCATGATATAGCGCCCTTCCACCAACACTGGGTATTCGCTGGAAATGTTAATCTTGCCAAATTTAATTAAGTCCTCATAAAGCATCAGCCACATAGCGGCATATTCACCTTCGGCATGGTTCTCTTTGGTAACACGTTCGCTGGGCTCCACCGCCCGCAACGGCTCTGGTATTGGCACTTGCAACACCAGAATCTGCCCTTCTTTTAAAGGCGTTTCCGGAATACGGTGGCGGGTTTGAATGATGGTGGCCATTTCGCTATCGGTGGTGGTGGGCACATCGGTGCAGGCCGCTACAAACTTTTTAATGTTGACAGCGTTCACACTGTCATCGCTGCCCTGATCAATCACTTTCAGCACATCGTCTTGGCCGATGATGGACAGGGTAATTTGAATGCCCCCTGTGCCCCATCCCCGGCCAATAGGCAGTTCTCTGGACCCAAAGGGCACCTGATAACCGGGAATGGCAATGGCCTTTAAAATGGCCCGGCGTATTTCACGCTTAGAGCCTTCGTCTAAGTAGGCAAAGTTATAGTCTTTATGCATGGGGCACCTCTTCGTTGGCGTCATGGCGCACCACATCCAGTGCGCTTTGGAAGGTAACGTAGTGGGGCAGCTTTAAGTGCGAGATAAAGCCGCTCATTTCAATGCTATCCCCGTGAATAAGCACGAACTCCTCGTCCTGGGAGGGGGACTGCCCTTCCGTATCTAAGCTGGCATCCACAATGCTCATGGCAATGGCTTTGTTTTCGTTACGGCCCAACACCAGCCCGTAGCCCCCGGAAAGGCCCATGGTTTCATAGGTGGGCACTTTGCCTGCGTTTTCCTGCTGAAAGCTGCCGGTTTTGGCCATGGGCACCAGGCTTTCCACTTCCGTTACGCAAATTTCTCCCAGGCACACTTGTTCCGCTTCGTCAAAGGGGTATGCCACGCACACCTCCACGTAACCGGAACGCAGCTCTGCAATGGTGGGGTGCACTGCGCCGTAACCCCGCATGGCGCTGTAGGCCACGCCACCCAAGAAACCACTGTCTGCCCTAGCCAGTGTTTGCAGCCTAGCGCTGCGGCTGGCCGGATGGGTTAACAGGTGGCAGGTAATGTCTTGGGGCTTTTGATTATCCACCGGATGGGCCTGCAACGTGCCTTCCTCTTTAAGGATATCCGTCACCCGGTTGCAGTAAATGTCGTCGGCTGTGGCGGTGGGCTGTTTTTGGGTGTTTTCAGGTTCCCCGTCCATTAAATCAAAATCCAGCAGCCGGTGGGTGTAATCGAAGGTGGGGCCTAAAATCTGCCCGCCGGGCACATCTTTAAACGCCGATGAGATGCGGCGCAACAACCGCATGTGCCGGCCACTGATTTCCTCTGAATAAAAGTTGCGTTCCAACGTGGAGCGGTATGCCCGCAACAAAAAGACAGCCTCCTCTACGCTGCCGTCACACTGTTTTAAGGCCAGCGCAGCATAGCTGGGGGCATATAATCCGGCTTCGCTCATCACCTTGTCTACCAACAGGGGCAAGTGGGCTTGAATAGCCGTTACCGATATATTTTTCTCTGAATTTTTTAAAGATTTTAATAGTTGAATAGAAGCTTCAATGGCTTGTTCGCCGCCTTTAACTGCTACATACGCCATTTATGCCACCACCTTTGTCAGTCTGGGCAAAGCCAGCATGTCATCATCATTAAAGATAAACACAAGGTCCAACCCAAGGGGATAGGGTATATCCAAAGCCTTTACGGCCTCTATCATGGTTTTCACATAGTTGTTCACCATAACCGTTTTTTGGGCCTTTATGCCCGGCCCTGCAAGGGTTACTGGGCAGTCCCCTTTCTCACCTGCCGCCAGTATAACCGTGGCCGACCGATGGGGGTCTGCATAAGAACCTGTTTTCGCCTGGGTAAACCAGGCTTGGGCTTGGGCATCATCCATAAGACCCGGTGCGAATAAATAGTCCCCGTCTGTAGGGGCAGCAGGAGCGGCTCCTGTCATTTCGGCAATGGCTGTTTCCAGCTCTGGGCTCTGCTCTACGTAAAACGTGACCTCTGGGTCCAGCAAGGTGGCGGCTAGCTTTAAGAAATTGTCGTGGGCTTGGTTTTGGCCAAACGTGCCGCAAATTTTTAGGTTTTCCATGCCGCCGGGCATGGACATGCATTGAATCAACTTGCGCATCACCCGGTTGGCATCGTGTACCATGTCGAAGGTATATAAGGTTTCCATTTGAATTGCTTTGTCCATTTAAGCCTCCATCACATCAAAGCTTACTTTTGATTCTAATATTCTTCCATTTTCAATGGCTCTTTGCTGGGCCTGTTCTTGCTGCAAGGTTTCTGCCAGGCGCATCACATCGGCTTGTTCTGGCAGCCCTGCTTGCACAGCCCCGTCCAGCACGGCCATCATGGTCACTTTGTTAAAGTCGTCGCCTAAAGCAAGGGCAAAACCTTTGTGGCCTTCCACCTGCACCACGCAACTGCTGGCCAGCGCTTCCCCTAAATAAAACAGGCTGTTTTTGGCGCTTTCTCGCGCTTTAAGCATTACCAGCGTTTTATAAGGAGGCTTAACCAGCTTAACGGTATATGTGGCCAGCAGTTTGTCGTACATGGGTTGCAGCCTTTGGGTTTGAGCCAGTGCAAAGGCTTTGGTCATTTCTTTTTTTGTCATGCTTTTTCTCCTTGCAACCAATCTTTTATCCCT
>CAZCQP010000050.1:0-19000 GCA_964500895.1 uncultured Eubacteriales bacterium
CCTTGCCTGGCAAAAAATTCGCTCGAAAATCCAGCATTCCTTATTATGAATAAAGATTCTAAAAAACATAGGGTATTATAACATACTTTTGCTGTAAAAGCAAAATTTTTAGCATTTCATCTGCCGCTGCATCAACATAAAATTCATATAGACGAATTGGCTCTTGAACGGTATAATGAAAACTGCACATTTAAGAACCTGTTTAAACAGGCCCACTAGAGAGAGGTTTGACATGATACCACTTTTGCTTATTGCTTCCTTTACGCTCATTAGCATTCAGAATCTTTGTTTAAAAGTATTTGGCGCCAGAGGGTTTTTAAAAAATGCAGCTAGTTTTTACATTTATAGCATGGGCTACCAACTGATGGCCATTGTTATCTTTTCTTTTGGGGCAAAGTTTGACAACGTTTCACCTGCCACATTTTGGCTGGCTGTTTTTTCAGGCTTTATCTATGTGTTTGCATTTTTACTTTATAGCAAAGCCATGGCCATGGGGCCTATGTCCTTCACCACGCTGTTGTTTAATTTAGGAGTGGTCATTCCGGTTATATTCGGCATGGCTGTTTGGCATGAAAAAGTGAATGTATGGCAGACGATAGGGTTTGTTCTGCTGTGTGTCACCTTTTATTTAAGCAGCATATCGGAAAATGGCAACGACAAAAAAGCCAGCCTGCAATGGCTGCTGTTTTGTTCTGTGTCCATGGTAGGCAGCGGCTTTCTTATGGTGGCTTCTAAGTATCAGCAAGTGCTGGCACCAGGTGTACATATTCGGGAATTTATGATTATCACTTTTGCCACGGCCATCCTCATTACCCTGCCCTGCCTGTGGTGGCAAATGGCAAAGCGGCAAGATACTATTACCCACTTAAAACATAAAGGTTTTATTTCCTTGTTTATTATACACGGGTTAATTTCGGGGGTGTCCAGCCAGATTGGCCTACAGCTTTCCAACATGACCCCGGCCACCGTGCAGTTTCCCATTGTGAACGGGGGAATTTTGTTGTTGTCTACCGCATATTCCATTTTAATATATAAGGAATCGGTGTCTATTAAAAAGGGGTTCGCTTTGGGGATTGGGTTGCTGTCTGTGGTGTTTTTATGCATGGGTTAGGCACCTGTCTAAACCACAAATTCACTGCTTACCTGGCTGCTCTTATGGCTAAACACCTGGCTGCCGTTTACATACCAGCTGAACGCCCCTTCGCCGGTTAGGCACTCTTTGATGGTGCGGGACATCCGCCCCACCTCCGGTGCTGAAAGGGGATGGGATTCACCCTGCTTTAGCCTTACTTTTAAACAATACTTGCTGTTGGATACAATCAGTTCCTTTGGTGAACAGACGTGTACACGGCCCCCATTGTACGTGGTGATGCGGTGTATGCGGCCATTGTGGTAAACAAAGACCAGGCACCCTCTGAAACTTGCAGGGCCGAAAGGAATGTCTGCCACGGCGGCCATAATGCTTGTATTTCCCGGGAAATCATTGCAGTGCACCCACATGTACCGGCTTGGAAAAGAATGGCCCCAGTCTTTTTCAATGTAGCCTTTGCCGCCATCGAAAACCATGGTTTTGCCGTTTAATGTTAACACCCCGTCCACCCGGTGGCTCATGCTTAAAACATCATGGTTGCAAGCCATAGGCAAAAAAGCAAAAGGCCCCATGGCGGCGTAGTTTAGGGGAATCATGTTTTCAAAGGTAAGCCTGCCTTGGCAGGTAAAATGTTTGCGTTGTATATTAAGCACAGCGCCCTTTGGGGAAAAATAGCTTTCACCAATACGCACCTGAAGCTTTTTGTTATCGGCATTAAAAGCAGCGGCATCATAGTCCGCTTGGTACGTGGCTGTGGGGGTAACCACCTGAATGAACGCATTTTGCCCGCCCTGGCCGTTGATGCTAATGCCTGGAATAAAAGCAATGGCTTGCTGGCCCTGCTGTTGTTTAAAATACCAGCCTTCAAAGTACGCTGTTTTTTTGCCGCTACCGTGGAAAAACTGCATGAATCAAACCCTCCTTTTTATCTTAGCATACCCCTTATATAAGGGGGTTAAACTCTAACCAACATTAAAGGTGATGAAATGTCTATACAAAGAAAACAAACAAAAGAAATTGTTATTGGCCACTGCAAAATCGGGGGGAACAACCCCGTTTTAATACAATCCATGACCAACACAGACACCCGGAATGTGGCCGCCACTGTGGCGCAAATGCAAGCCCTTCAAGCTGCTGGTTGTGAAATGGTTCGGGTGGCAGTGCCGGATGCAGAGGCCGCCAAAGCCATTGCAGAAATCAAACGGCAAGTGTCTATGCCCATTGTGGCAGACATCCACTTTGATTACCGGCTGGCCCTCTTGGCCATGGAAAACGGTGCAGACAAGCTGCGCCTAAACCCCGGCAACATTGGGGATAAAGAACGTGTCAAACAAGTGGTCACCCAGGCAAAGGCACGCAACATTCCCATTCGCATTGGGGTGAATGCGGGTTCTCTGGAAAAAAGTTTACTGGCAAAATACGGGGGCGTTACAGCAGAAGCCCTTGTGGAAAGTGCCCTGGGCCATGTGGCCATTTTGGAAGCATTAGATTTTCACAACATCGTGCTTTCCATTAAAGCCTCCGATGTGCCTTTGTGCATCCAAAGCCATGCCATGCTGGCAGCCAAAACAGATTACCCCCTGCATATTGGCATTACCGAAGCGGGCATCGGCACCAAAGCAGTGGTGAAATCCTCTGTGGGCATTGGTGCGCTGTTGGCCCAAGGGCTTGGGGATACGGTACGGGTTTCTTTAACTGGCGACCCGGTGCAGGAAATATCCTGCGCCAAAGCCATTTTAGAATCTTTAGGCTTGCGGCAATTTGGTGCCACCATTATTTCCTGCCCCACTTGCGGGCGGACGCAAATTAACTTGGAAGCACTGGCCGCCGCTGTGGAAGAAAAATGTGCCCACCTTAAAAAACCTATTAAAATTGCTGTGATGGGCTGCGAAGTAAACGGCCCCGGGGAAGCCAGAGAAGCGGACATTGGCATTGCCGGTGGCAAGGGCTGTGGTTTAATTTTCAAAAAAGGGCAAATTGTGGCCAAAGTGCCGGAAGAAGAACTGCTCAACAAGCTGTTGGCTGAAATTGATGCCTTATAAGATTAAATACAAAGGAAAAGTAGGTGAGACATCATGCCTCAGGGCGCAAGAAAATTTGCAGACGTATTTCAAAAGATACCATTCACCGAAAATGTGCTGGCTTCCTTCGCTCAGGCAGAGGTTAGCCAGCTTGTTATTAATAAAAGCACCAAAATGATGCACTTGCAGCTCTCCCATAACCAGCCGGTTTTGGGCAGCAGCTTGTTTGAACTGGAAAATCAAATAAAAGACAGCTTCCCGGCGGTGGAAGATGTGTTGCTTTCCCTGCGCTGTAACGTGGCGGATGCGGATGCGCAAACCCAGGTGGCTTACCTTTGGAGCGCATTGGCTTACGCCGTAAGCAAGCAAAGCCCTTTGTGCGGCAGAATACTGGAACAATCCGGCTGGCGGATTGAAGGCAAAACACTGGTGATTATCACCGCCCACCACAGCAGCTTTTTGTTTGAAAAAAAGAAGCTGGATGCTTTCATTGCCCAGTGGCTGTCCCAACAGGCTGGCTTAGATTTCCGTGTAGCCCTAGAAAACGACGACAAAGGTACATCCCCTGCCAAAACCAACGAGGAGATTGCCAAAAGGTGGCAGCAAGCCGTTACCCAGGCCATGACCAATATGCCCCTGCCGTTGAAGGACAAGCCCATTTCCCGCCCAAAAGCGGCCCCGGACGGCAGCCAACCCTTTTTTGAGGGTGGCAAAAAACGGGGCGGTGGAAAGCGCACCGTGAAATTGTTGGATGCAATGACGGGGGAAAGAACCCCGCTTTCCGCCAAACTGGAAGAAGAAGCCATCATTTGCGTGGAAGGCATGGTCATTGACGTGCAAACCCGGGAGACAAAGAAAGGCAAAATATTGGCGGCCTTTGACATTGCAGACGGCATTAGCGCTGTCACCGTGAAGCTTTTCACCACCCCGGAAGGTTTTGAGCCTTTTAAGCCCCTGCTAAAAACAGGCAAAACCATAGCAGTGAAAGGCAAGGTGCAGAATGATGATTTCGCCGGGGAACTGAATGTGATGGCCCATGAAATCGCCCCGGCACAAGCCATAGAAACCCGCCAAGACAACGCCCCCACAAAGCGGGTGGAACTGCACTTGCATACCCAAATGAGCGCCATGGACGGCATTCACCCCATTTCCGTTTACATCAAGCGGGCGGCACAGTGGGGGCACACCGCCATTGGGCTGACGGACCACGGGGTGGCCCAAGCCTACCCGGAAGCCATGTCCGCTTCCAAAGCCGCCGGTATCAAGGTATTATACGGGGTGGAAGCCTACTTGGTGGATGATTTAGGGGCTGTGGTGCAATGCGCACGGGAGCAAACCTTAAACGACGATTTTGTAGTGTTCGACTTGGAGACCACCGGTTTGTCCAAGCATAACGACCACATCATTGAAATTGGTGCAGTGAAGGTGCAAAACGGTGTTGTAACCGACCATTTTTCCGCCTTTGTGAACCCCGGCGTGAACATTCCGCCTAAAATAACGGAGCTTACAGGCATTACCAACGCCATGGTAAAGGATGCCCCGTCCATTGATACGGTTTTGCCCCAGTTTCTGGCTTTTGCGGGGGATGCAGTGCTGGTGGCACACAACGCTTCCTTTGACGTGGGTTTTGTGTCGGAGGCTGTGAAAAAGGTTGGCTCGGCCACCCAGAGCCAGGATTTACCCAACACGGTGCTGGACACGGTGGAACTTTCCCGGGCGCTGTTCCCGCAGCTTTCCAAGCACAAGCTGAACATTGTGGCAGAACATTTAGGGGTAAGCTTGGAAAACCACCACCGTGCCGTAGACGATGCCACAGCCACAGCGGAAATTTTCATCAAATGCATCGCCTTGCTTCGGGAGCAAGGGGTGGAAACCTTAACGGACATCAATGCTCTAGCCGGAAAACAGCTAAACATTGGCAAGTTGAAAACATACCATGCCGTCATCTACGCCCAGAACCAGACTGGGATGCAGCACTTATACGAACTGATTTCCAACGCCCACATTCTGCATTTTGCAAGACGGCCCAGGATGCTCAAGTCCGAAATATTGCGGCTGCGGGAAGGGTTAATGATTGGTTCGGCCTGTGACGCCGGGGAGCTGTATCAAGCCGTGAAAGACGGCAAACCCACCGACTTCATCCGCAGCTTGGCTGAATTTTACGATTACTTTGAAATTCAGCCCATCGGCAACTGCATGTATATGCTGCGGGATGGGCAAGTGAAGTCTGTCCACGACCTGATGGACATGAATCGGCGCATTGTTGCGCTGGGGGAACAGTTTAACAAACCTGTGGTGGCCACTTGTGACGTTCACTTTCTAAACCCGGAAGACGAGGTATACCGCCGCATCATCATGACCGGGGAAGGCTTTAAAGATGCCGACCATCAAGCCCCCCTGTTTTATAGAACCACCGAAGAAATGCTGGCGGAATTTGATTACCTTGGCCCGGAAAAAGCTTATGAAGTGGTTGTAGAAAACACCAACAAAGTAGCAGATGCCATCGAGGCGTTAAGCCCCATTCCCAGCGGAAAGTTTCCACCCTTTATTGAAGGGGCAGAGGAAGAAATTGAACGGCTGACCATGGACAAAGCCCGGGCGGTGTACGGGGACCAACTGCCGCCTATTGTTGAAGAACGGCTTAAAAAAGAGCTGGACTCCATCATTAAAAACGGCTTTTCCGTGATGTACATTATAGCGCAAAAACTGGTGCAAAAGTCTATGGAAGACGGCTATCTGGTGGGTTCCCGGGGTTCGGTGGGTTCTTCTTTGGTAGCCACCTTATCCGGGATTACAGAGGTGAATCCCCTAGCCCCCCACTACGTTTGCAAAAACTGCCGCTATTCGGACTTTGATTCCCCGGAAGTGCGGGCTTTCGCTGGGGCTTCCGGCTGCGACATGCCAGACAAAGCTTGCCCAGTGTGCGGGGAAATGCTTTCTAAAGATGGCCACGACATTCCCTTTGAAACCTTCCTGGGCTTCGATGGGGACAAAGAGCCGGATATTGACTTGAACTTTTCCGGGGAGTACCAGTCCAAAGCCCATGCCTATACGGAAACCTTGTTCGGGGCAGACAATGTGTTTAAGGCAGGAACCATTGGCACATTGGCGGATAAAACGGCCTACGGCTATGTGAAAAAATACATGGAAGAAAAAGGTATGACCGCCCGGAACGCCGAAATTAATCGGCTAAAAATTGGCTGTACCGGCATAAAGAAAACCACAGGGCAGCACCCCGGCGGGTTGGTTATTTTGCCACGGGGGCACAGCATTTATGAATTTTGCCCCATCCAGCGCCCAGCCAACGATACCAACTCCACGGTGACCACCACCCACTTTGACTACCACTCCATTGAGGGGCGGCTGTTGAAGCTGGACTTGCTGGGGCACGACGTGCCAACCATTGTGCGTATGCTTTACGACACCTCCGGGGTAGACCCCCAAACGGTGGATTTAGGGGACAAACGGGTGATTTCCCTTTTCACCAGCCCGGAAGCACTGGGGCTTCGGCCGGAGGACATCGGCTGCCAGACCGGTTCTTTAGGCTTGCCGGAATTTGGTACCTCTTTTGTCCGGGGGATGCTTATGGAAACGAAGCCCGGCACCTTTTCGGAACTGGTGCGTATTTCCGGCTTGTCCCACGGAACAGACGTGTGGATTAACAACGCCCAGGAGCTGGTGGCCAACAAAACGGCCACATTAAAAGAAATTATTCCCACCCGGGACGATATTATGGTATACTTAATCAACAAGGGTGTGGAGCGTAAAGCCGCCTTTAAAATTATGGAGCAAGTGCGCCGTGGCCGTGGGCTTACCCCGGAAGAAGAAGAAACCATGCGGGCGTCTTCCGTGCCAGACTGGTACATTGATTCCTGTAAAAAAATCAAGTACATGTTCCCCAAGGGCCATGCGGTGGCTTACGTGATGATGACGGTGCGCATCGGTTACTTTAAAATTTACTACCCCTATAGTTTTTACGCCGCCACTTTCTCTGTGAAGGCGGAAGACTTTGACTATGGCACCATGTGCCAGGGCCGGGAACAGGTGCTGAAAGAAATGGCACGCATTCAGGCGTTAACTGCCGAAGGGGCTGCTTCTGCCAAAGACAAGAACACCCTTACCCTGTTGGAACTGGTGAATGAAATGTATGCCCGGGGGTTAAAATTTGTGCCATTGGATCTGTATGAATCGGATGCCTTAAAGTTTAAGGTAACCCCAAAGGGATTAATGCCCCCTTTGTGTGCTGTACAAGGCCTTGGGGCCAGCGTTGCCCAAAACATTGTGGAAAGCCGGCAAGACGGCGAATTTGTCACCATCGAAGATTTTAGAGCCCGGACAAAAACCAACAAAACAGTGATTGAGCTGCTTAAAAATCACGGCATTTTGGACGGTTTGCCCGAAAGCAACCAGTTGTCTCTGTTTTAACGTACTCTACACCCGAATACTAAATGAAAAGGAGTTAAATTATGAAAAATCAGTTTGTAACCCGTATGACTTTATCTGGCTTATTGTGCGCCATCGCCATTGCCATCCCGGTGCTTTCCCCATTTAAAATACTGCTGGAACCGGCCAGCTTCACATTGGCCAGCCATGTGCCCATCTTCATTGCCATGATGCTCTCCCCGGCTATTGCGGTTTTTGTGTCTTTGGGCGCAGCGTGCGGCTTTTTAATGGCAGGTTTCCCCATTGTGGTGGTATTACGGGCGCTTAGCCATGTGGTGTTTGCTTTTATTGGGGCTTATTTGCTTCAGAAAAACGAAAACATGCTGCGCCAACCCTTAAAAGCTACATCTTTTAACTTGGGCATTGCAGTGGTTCATGCCGCCATGGAATTGCTGGTGGTTGCCGCCTTTTATTTCAACAACAGCATGTCTGCGGCTTACTATGCCAAAGGTTTTGTGATGTCTGTGCTGTTGCTGGTAGGCGTGGGCACTGTCGTCCACAGCATGGTGGATTTTGGCATTGCCATGGCATTATGGGCGGTTGTGAAGCGGCAAGTACCGGCATAATGAAGCATTAAAAAGGAGATTTGGTATGAAAAAAGCGCTATTGGTCATTGACTATACAGAAGATTTTGTGGCACTGGACGGAGCGCTAACCTGCGGCCAACCAGCCATAGACATTGAGAAGGATTTGGCGGCATTAACCCAGCAGTTTATTGACGCTGGAGATTTTGTGGTGTTCGCTGTGGACTTGCATGATGATAAAAATACAAATCACCCTGAACACAAATTGTTCCCTCCTCACAATATTAAAGGAAGCAAAGGTCGGAAGCAGTTTGGCCAATTGGAAACGGTGTATCAGGCCAACAAAGACAGACCAAACGTTTACTACATGGACAAAACCCGGTATAGCGCCTTTGCGGGCACAGATTTATATTTGCGCTTAAAAGAACAAGGCATTAACAACCTGCATGTTGCAGGGGTTTGTACAGACATTTGCGTGCTGCACACCATGGTGGACGGCTATAACCTTGGGTTTGATTTAACCGTTTATGAAAAATGCACCGCCAGTTTTAATCCGGCCGGGCATGTATGGGCATTGGAACACTTTAAAAACTGCTTGGGCGCAACGGTGCTGTAGCCATGATGCAACTGGACATTACCACAGCCGAAGCCAACCAGCGGCTGGACAAGTTTTTGCTTAAATATATGAACAAAGCCCCCAAAAGCTTTGTTTATAAAATGCTTAGAAAAAAGAACATTACATTAAATGGTAAAAAAGCTGCGGGAAGTGAAATGCTTGCGGCAGGGGATTGCGTTCGGCTTTTTCTGTCCCAAGAAACGGTGGAGGGCTTTACGGAACAACGCACCGTCAGCCATTTGGCCGGTGCTGTGGATGCGGTGTATGAGGATGACCATGTGCTGGTTTGCAACAAGCCACCCGGGGTGCTTGCACAGCCGGAAAAAGCGGAAGATGCAGACACCATGGTGCACCGCATTGGGCTGTATCTGGCTCAAAAAGGAGCCTATAACCCCAAAACAGACCTTTTCGCCCCTGCCCTGTGTAACCGGCTGGATCGAAACACCTCCGGGCTGGTGGTGTGTGCCAAAACACTGGCAGCGGCTCAATGGGCAAACAAAGCCATTGCGGAAGGCAAAACCGTGAAAATCTATAAAGCACTGGTATGCGGCCATGTGAAGCAGGAAGGTCTTTTAACCGGCTATCATCATAAAGACAGCCAGAACAACACAGTGGTGATTTCTCCAGAAGCCACCGTCCAAGCCCAACCACAGTCTCATGCTAAGGCTGTGCAGACACAATATGCACCCATCTGTTACACAGAGGGCTTTACATTGCTGGAAGTACGCCTGCTTACGGGTAAATCCCACCAAATTCGGGCACACTTACAGTCCATGGGGCACCCCATAGCGGGAGATACCAAATACGGTAACCCAGAAATCAACCGCTGGCTGAAAACAAAAGCCAACGTCACCAGCCAGCTGTTACATGCCGGGTATTTTGCTTTTACAGAAGAAAACGGACCGCTGGGTTATTTAAGCCAAACCAGCTTTCAAGCGCCCTACCCTGCCCATTTCGCCCGAACATTACAAATGCTGGGATTTAAGAACCTGTATTCATAAACGAAACGCCGACTTTTCGGCAAATTTTATGCCATACTGCGTTAAATTTTCTTGAAATACCTCAAGGGTATTCCTGCGAAAATTTGCCTTGTCTGGCAAAAAATTTGCTCGAAAATCCAGCATTCCTTATTATGAATACAGGCTCTAACAATTGCTAACACGAAAGGAAGATGCTTATGAAAGCCATTCTTCTGGCGGCCGGTTACGCCACCCGGCTTTATCCCTTAACCAAAGACCGGCCCAAAGCGTTACTGCCTGTAAACGGTAAGGCCATTGCCGACTACATTGTGCAGCAAATTTGCACCATCCCCACCGTGGACGAAATTTTCGTGGTTTCCAACCACAAATTTGCCGCTCATTTTGAAGAATGGGCGCAAAACAGTGCTTACCCGGTTCCCCTTCGGGTGCTGGACGATGGCACCACCAGCGAAGAAAACCGGCTGGGGGCCATTGGAGACATTCAGTTCACCATTGAACAGGCCAACATTAACAATGAACTTTTGGTCATTGCCGGGGATAACCTGTTTACCTTTCAGCTTGTAAACTTTTACAACTTCTATAAAAATGTGGGCAAAGACTGTGTGGTGGCCAAAAGGATTGAGGACGTGGCTCAGCTGCGTCAGTTTGCGGTGGCCCAACTTGACCAAGACGGCAAAGTGCTGAACTTGGTGGAAAAGCCAGAAAACCCTGCGTCCGACACGGCAGTGTTTGCTTCCTATTTATACACCAAAGAAACGGTGCCTTTGTTTAAAACATATTTGGAAGAAGGCAACAAACCCGATGCTCCCGGCTATTTCGTGCAATGGCTTTATGCCCGCAAAGATGTTTATGCCCACATCATGGACGGAGATTGTTATGACGTTGGCACTATGGCGGCTTATGAAGAAGTTCAAAGGTTGTTTACATGAACACAAACCATTTAATGGAAATGATTGAAGCCTTTGCCCATGAAAACGGGCTGCTGTGGGGGGTGTGCGATGGAGAAGCCATTACAGACACCCCTCAGGCAGAAAGGCTTTTAACAACACACACAGACGTGCCTTTTGTGGGTGAAACCCCGGCTTTAGTGCGTCTGTCCCCCAAACTTGTCATGCCCAATGTGCAGTCGGTTATTGTGCTGGGTTTGGGCTATGGTCACGGTCTGCCCCCTTTGCCGGAATCTTCATTGCAGGGGGCTTTTTCTGCGGACGCTGCGGGGCAGGATTACCATGTTACCCTCAAACAGCTGTTGCACCAGCTGGCAGAAACACTGCTGCAAGTTGTCCCTTTCCATTACCAGTGCCAAACAGACAACGGCCCGCTGGCAGAACGGCCTTTGGCCCACAAAGCCGGGCTGGGGGCTTACGGCAGACATTGCAGCCTCATTGCCCCCGGTGAGGGCTCTTTTTTTCATGTGGGTTTGCTGCTCACAAGCTTAAACTTGCCCCCTTCCAAGCCCCAGCCCTTGCTGTATGCCGGCTGCGCCCATTGCCGCCGGTGTGTAGATGCTTGCCCGGCCAAAGCGCTAAGCCCAGGGGACGTACCAGCTTGCAATGCGACGACATGTGTGTCCTATTTAACACAGAAAAAAGGGCTTTTAACGCCAAATGAAATGGACAGCATGGGGGTTTGGCTTTATGGTTGCGACATTTGCCGCCGGGTTTGCCCATCCAACCAACATAAAATGCAAACAACGCTCCAAGATACCGCAGCCTATTTCCCGTTGCTGGTATCGGTGGCAAACATATCTCCAGCAGCATTTGACAGCCAGTATAAACACACATCCGCCGGCTGGAGAGGGCGGCAAACGTTACGGCGGAACGCACTCATTGCCTTGGGCAATTGCGGCAACAGCCAAGCCGTACCGGTGCTGGAAAGCTTCTTACACCACGACAGCTCTGTGTTAAGAGAAACCGCCCAATATGGGCTAACAAAGTATAAATGAAAGCTGAACTGGAAAAAATAGGAGGAGAACATGGGATATTGGCAAACAAGAGGGTTAAGGGGTTCCACCTTTGAAGACATGGTGAACATGACCAACGAACTGTACCGGCAAAAAGGGCTGGCGTTGGTGCAAAAAATACCCACTTCCATCACCCCTACCCGGCTGGACCCTAAAACCAGCACCATCACCCAGGCCTATTTCGAGAAAAAAAGCACGGTGGACTATATGGGCGTTGTACAAGGTGTGCCTATCTGCTTTGATGCCAAGGAAACCACCCGCAAAAGCTTCCCCCTGCGCAACATTCACGACCATCAAATTGCCTTTATGGCAGACTTTGAGAAACAAGGGGGGCTGGCCTTTTTGCTGGTACACTTCACCCTGTACAGCCAGGTGTTTTGCTTGCCCTACTTCCTGCTTAAAAGCCACTGGGACGAAGCCAAACAAGGGGGGAGACAATCCATCCCCTACGACAGCTTCGACAAAGCTTTGCTGGTGGAAAGCAAAGAGGGCTGCCTGCTGCACTATTTAGAGGGGCTGAACGTGATGCTGCGCATGATTTCCCATGAAAACCAAGAAATGAAGGGATAAAACTTGCCCAATTTCAAGCTCAAGCATTTAATCCTATACTTATTAACCCTTTGTATGTTCTGCACACTGGCCGGTTGTACTGCCAAAGGGTTGGAACCATCATCCACGGCGGAGGCACCCACCCATGCCCCATCCCCTGTGGCCTTAGAAGCGGCGGCTCATGCCCTTAACCAGACGGCCCAGCAGGGCACATACACCCCCTACACCCTCTACGTCACCGATGAAAACTACACCTTGGGGTTATACGAACCGGCGGAAGGGTGTTATTCTGGGGCTTATATTTTATCCGACAAGCAAGTGAATTTTGACATTGATACCTTTGAAGAAAAGATGGGTGTTTCCCATGGGGTTTACATGTACAACATGAACCTGGGAGACAGCTTTCCTTTAAATTGGGTGCTTAGCTGTGTGGCCAGCATGAAAACCCCTTACGTGGCCGTGCATATGGTCAGCCCTCTTTCCGAAACCCAGTGGGCCGTTGTAGAAGAAACCGCCCAAGCTTTCGGCGCTTTTTATGTGCCCATGTTTGTGGAATTGAATATGATGGATAAGACCTCCAAGGCATCGGTGGACGACTACCAGCGTGCCGCAGCCGTTTTTAAAAAACACGCCTCCAATGCAGCGCTGGTGTGGAGCATCGACGCAGGGCTGGTATCTTCCGGCTTATCTGCTTACCCCGGCAACGATTATGTAGACTGGGTTGGATTAAACCTTATGAAAACACTAGAACCGGACGATAAATATAAAGAGGCCGGTGTGGAATCCCTCAACTTTTTCTACTACGCCTTTCAAAAGCAAAAACCTTTGATGATTTCAAGGTTTGGTGTAAGCCATTTAAATAGCCGGGATTATGTGTACCATACCCAGGAAGCGGCAACAGAAATTGAGCAGTTTTATAGCCTGATTTCTAAAAACTACCCCCGAATTAAATGCATCAACTACATGGACTTTAATGGCATTGAGTTGTCTGGCCGGCAAGGGCTTAGCGATGATTTTACCATTACAGCAGAAGATGCCATCATTGAAGCTTATGGCCGGGGCGTTTCCAAAAGCTATTTTATAAACGAATTGGCAGTTTCCTCTTTTGGGGATTTATCCCCTGCCGCCTACACCTCCCCTTTTGACGCCTACAAAATTGGTGAAGATTTTTATGTGGCAGAAAACAGCCTGCGCTACGACTTTTTAATGCAAAGTGTGGAAGGGCTTGGGGAAGGCATCCTCATTGATGGGGAACAATATTTTAATGTCAGCCGTATGGGGCAAGCTGCGGGGCGGTTGCGGTTTGCGTCGAAAGAGGACTGACAGGCCGGAAATAGGCTGGAAACTTTTGCTTGCGGTGGGTTGGACGTTTCAGTTATAATGCAAGGTATACTTGTAAAAGGAGCGTCCAAGCCTTATGTCTGAAGCCATTGTGTCTTTTTTAGAGCAGTACCATTTGTCCCCGGAGCTTATTGCATTTTTTGTGTCTATGCTGCCCATTATTGAACTACGGGGCGGCATTCCCATTGCCAGCTTTTTTGGCATTCCTTTGTTAAAGGCGTACATCATTTGTTTTGCGGGCAATATTTTGCCCATCCCTTTTATACTGTTGTTTGTGAAACACTTTTTTGCCTTGTGCAAAAAATTTTCCTTAACAGCCCCCTTGGTGAATGCCCTTGAGCAACGGGCGTTGCGTAAAAGCGATAGCGTGCAAAAGCAGCAAATGCTGGGGCTTTTGGCCTTTGTGGCCATTCCCCTTCCCGGCACCGGCGGATGGACGGGAGCGTTGATTGCTTCCTTGCTGAACATGCCGGTGAAGAAATCCTTTTTCACCATTGCCCTGGGTGTGCTTTGTGCCGGTATCATCATGCTCATTGTGTCTTACTTTATACCGGGGCTATTTGGCTTTTAACCTACATACGAACAATATTCAGGAGTGAAACCAGTGAAGGTGCTTATTGCCGATGCAGACCAAGATGTGATTAAGAACTTTTATACGTACACCAAAAGCTCCTTCCCACAAATAAAAAACATATGCGCCCAAAGTGACATGGGCAAAGACATCACCGAAACGGTAAAAGTTGAAAAACCAGATCTTATCATTGCAGATATACGTTTTTTTGGCTTATCCAGTGTGCAAAAAATACGGGGGCTATACGAGCAAAATCCTGACCTGCGCTTTATTCTTTACGGCACCTACAACGATGCGGAATACATGCGCAAATCCATGGAGTTTGGCGGCATCGACTTCATGTACCGCCCAGTTAAGCCCGCCGATTTTCACCGGTGCCTGGAAAATGCCTTAAACTATTTTCAAAAGCTGGAGGAAAAAAAGAAACGGGAAGCCGCCGTTATCCAGTCTTACAAAGGGAAAAAATATTTATTTGAAGAAGTTTTTTTAAAAAGCCTTATTCAAGGGCACATTAAGAACGAAACAGAAATTTACTATACCTTCAAATATTTTGGCTTAGATTTAAAGCCTGGCTTTACGGTTTTCATCGTCCATGTGGACCATTTTAAAAAGCTGATATTAACTTTGGACGAAATGGAAAAACATCTGCTCACCTACAACATTTTGCTGGCCATTGAACGCACACTGCAAGGCAAAAAAGCCAAAGCGTTTATTGGCAGTTTCAGCGAAGTGGTGGTTATTTTAAGCGGCGAATACCAAAGCGAGCAGGTGGTGGCCTTGTGTGACGACATTCGGCAGACTGTGTTTTTAGATGCCAACATCCGGGTGACCATTGGCATTGGGCGCACCTATGAAAACCCCACCCAAATTTTTATTTCGTACCGGGAAGCCCAAGGGGCATTGCGTTACCGCTTTCAAATGGGCTACCACACGGTGATACACATTTTGTTTGCCGAGCCACTCAACATCATCACGTACCGTTATCCGGCAGAGCGGGAAGCCCGACTTATTCAAACCGCCGCCATAGGTGAATATGATTACACGGTTGAACTGCTACGGGAAATTTTTGATGCACTGAAGGAATGCGAACCCCTTCCGGCTATGTATTTGTCCAAGGTGATGATGAACCTGCTCATTTCCATTAACCGCTATTTAGGGGAGCAGAACATTAAAATTCAGAGTCCTTTTACATCCTTTTTCCCTTCCCGGGAAATACTGGAGCTGGGAGAAGACATTGAAGAAGCTTTTGACTATATGCGCCGTGCCTTAAAAAGCTTTTGTGAACACATTGTCTTTAGCCGCACAGAAAATGACAAAGCGCTGGTGCAAAGCACCAAAGCCTATATTAAGGAAAAGTTTTATGAAACATTTTCACTGGCCAAAATTGCCACTGAAATGGGCACCACCCCGGAATATTTAAGCAAACTATTTGCCGATGAAGAAGGTTTGTCTGCGTTTGATTATGCGCTGAACATTCGGATGGAAGAAGCCAAGCATTTGCTGCTCACCACCAACATGGACGACAACCTGATTGCGGTGAAGGTGGGCTATGACGATGGCCGCCACTTCCGCTCCACCTTTAAGAAGCTGGAAGGCATGAGCACCAATGAGTTCCGGGCAAAGCACAAACCGCAAACACCCACGGTGTTAAAACCTGCTTCCCGGGCAAGAACCGGGGCCAGAACGAAACCATAACATCTACTAAAGGAGAGAAAAATTTATGGCAATTACACATTTAACCACAGCAACCTTTAACGACACTTTAAAAGGCGAAAGCAAGATGGCCATTGTAGACTTTTATGCAGACTGGTGTATGCCTTGCAAAATGATTGCCCCCATCTTAGAAGAAATTGACCGGGAAGGCCAAGTGGCCATTTATAAAATTAACATAGATGAAAACCCGGAAATTGCTGTGCAATACGGCATTCAAAGCATTCCCACCCTTATTTCCTTTCAAAACGGGCAAGTGTTTAAAAGAGGGCTTGGGGCACAACCAAAATCCAGCATACTCGCTTTAGTGCAGCCGGATTAATTACAGGGGGCTTCTCTATGGGCAAAAAAAATGTGAGCCAAAACGGGCTTTTGCGCATCATCATTTTGCTGTTGTGCATTTTGGCCGTTGCCATGGGTATTTTCTTTGCATATTTAAAGCTTAGAAGTGACCAGGAGCTGGTTCAAACAAGCAGCGACAATGCAGCGCTTTATGACGATGTGGTCACGGCTGATTTGTTTGACAAATACCCCGCAACCCCAGAAGAAGTGATGGCTTTTTACGACAAAACCGTGCTGTTGCTCTATGACCCGGCGCTGGATAACCCGGATATGCTTCAAAAGATTCTTTCTAAACAACGGGCTTTATATGCAGAAACCCTGCTGGAATTAAACGACTTTGATAGCCAGTTTGAAAACCTGCTTGCTTCCCGCAAGGCATTGGCCAAAAGCAAAATCACCATTGCCCGCATAGAGCACCCCAGCAGCTACTTTGACCAAACCCCTCAGGGCAAAGACATCTTTGTGGTGAACACCATTCAATACATTAACGGGGAAGCCAACTTGTATTTTAATTTTGACCTTCAGCAAGACGCCAAGGGCAACTGGAAAATACTTGCCAGAGAATCCACCAACGCCAACTTTATGGATATGGTGAACATACCCGTGGAAACCATTGAGTGAAAGAATTGATAGACAGGCAACATTTAATAAACCTCTCATAAAATAGGTTATCACCAATTTTATGGGAGGTTTTTTTATGAATAACATGGGACCAGGACCAGGGTGCCCACCGGTTCAAATGGGCGGCGACATGATGATGATGCTGTTAATGCTGATGATGCTTAACCCGGGCATGATGGGCGGCGGGGACAATTCCATGATGTTTTGCCTTCTGATGTGCATGATGCTTTCTGGCGGAAGGTTTTAAATGCACCAAAGTGATGCGTCAGTGGCCCAAAGAGCAGCGGTTTTGGGCTACTGCCGCTTCTTTTCATACCCAGAAGCCCCAGCCCAATCCCCAGAAGGTACAGCATTAAAGGAAAACATCGGCAGCCTTATGTCTGAAATTTACAGCAACAACCATGAGCTTTCCAAAAGGCTAAAAGAGAAAAATAGAGTTTTTGCTCAAATTCAAGCCAAGCTGGATTTTATGCAATGCCTCAAAAAACATTTAAGTGAAAACCATATCCGCCTTTTTGCACAGTTTACCATGTCTTCTGCGCAAAAAGGGGCACAGCTCTCTAAAGCGCTGGAAGGGTTGTTGTCTAAAGAACATGTGGCCATGGTTCAAAAAGAGCTTTTACATAGCCAGGCCGATTACACCCTGATTCAGCAGTCCCTGACTGCCATTTGCAGGCAACAACAGGAAGCGCTTAAAAGCCTACAGGAAATTAATGGGGAAGCCTTTGAGATGTTGCAGCTTTTAGCCAACATGGTTTAGCCAAGTATCGTGCCCCATCACAACCTTTGTTTCATAGCCTCTAATACGGTATAGGGCACAAACAACCGCCCGGTTCCCACACCCAACTGAATATGCGTTTTATTTGTTCCGTGAAAATCACTGCCGCCTGTGGTCAACAGGCGGCATTTGTGTGCCAGCCCACTTAAAAATATATCGTCTGCTAATGTGTTGGTGCCGTACAAGCTTTCAATGCCGTCTAAACCCATGGCCTGCAAATCTTTAACGGCATGGGGCACCTGCTCCCGGCTTAATGGATATAAAAAGGGATGGGCCAAAAAAACAAGGCCACCGGCATAGTGTATGAGTTCAATGGCTTTTTGTGCTGCCAACCGTTTGCGGGGGATGAAAATGGGCCCTTCAGAAGACAAATATTTGGAAAATGCTTCCCGAGGCGTTTGGCAATACCCTTCTTCAACCAAAGCCTGGGCAAAATGGGCACGTGTTAAAATACGCCCTTCATTGTTTAAAAGCCATGTGGCTTTTTGAATGGGCAAACCGTTTTCGGAAAGGCGTTGAAGCATTTTCACGTTTCGTTCTGCCCGGTCTGTTGCAATCTCTTGTAAAGCCCGCTGTAATGACGGGTTGTCTTTTTGAATAAAAAGCCCCAGGAAATGAAGCTCTGTATGCTGATAATCGGCTGCAAGTTCAATGCCCGGCACAAATTCCAAACCTGCCTGTGCGGCCGCTTCCTCCCCTTCTTTTAGCCCGGCGGTGGTGTCGTGGTCTGTTAACGCCAGTGCACGTAAGCCGCAAGCCTTGGCCAAGTCCACCAATGCTGCGGGCGACAGGGTACCGTCGGAATAATAGGAATGGGTGTGCAAGTCAATGGGGTTCATAGGTTAATCTCCTTTATGAAAGTGCAAAAATCTTTGGTTTTCTTTTGCGCAACATCTATCATAATTTATATTGTTCAATCGTACAATAGGATAATCATATTTTAAAGAGGTGTTTAAGAATGCTAAACACAAAAGGCGTCAAGGCCATGGTAACAGAGGATGCGCCATCTCGCTTTAATGCGCTGTTTACCGGCATTTTGGCAGCCTACGGCATTACGGCGGTGGTGCTCATTGCCTATGCCCTTTTAATTACATATGCCTCCTTCACGGGGCAAAACCTTCCCCTTGTGGTAACCATCACCAGCCTCATTTCCGTTATTGTGGCCGGGTTCGATGCGGCCAAAGGTGCCCCCAGCAAAGGTTGGCTTTGGGGCATTGTGGCCGGGCTTATTTATGCCCTTATCTTGGTATCTATTGGGGTTTGGGTGAACAAAGGCTTCGCTATGGACTCCCGAACCATTACGCTGATGGTGCTGTCTGTGGCCGGTGGCGGCCTTGGTGGTGTTATTGGTATTAACTTGGGTCTGGTTAAACGAGGTAAGCGTTAAGCACTTGTCTAAGAGCCTGTTTAATATCTTCATTGCAACGCCTTTTCGGCTGCTTTTCCGCCCT
>CAZCQP010000051.1:0-17836 GCA_964500895.1 uncultured Eubacteriales bacterium
AAACAGCAAAAATGAGCAAGCCCTTTTGCTTTTCATCCTTGCGTTTTTTTCAAAAATTGGCGCACAAGCTGGTTTATGGAAATAAAACTTCTAAATTGCGTGTTTAATTTCTGATTTTTATATAAATCGGTATGAAAATAATTTTTTCAGTGCATAATATAGCTATATTAAACGTCAGTGTCTGAAGGCGTTTCATATTCCACGGAAAAAATTATTAAGGAGGCACGCAACAATGAATTTAAAACCCTTCAATTGGACTGCACTCACACTTGTTATTATTGGCGCCATCAACTGGGGGCTGATTGGTTTTTTCAAATTTGACCTGGTGGCAACCCTTTTCGGCGGCATGGAATCTTGGTTAAGTAGAATTATCTATGCGCTGGTGGGTATTTCCGGTTTATATTGCTTGTCGCTGTATAACAGAATTGACCAAGACGTAGACGTTACAAATAGAGAAATCTAAAGCAAAAAAGAAACATTTAAAAATCAAAGGACAAACAACAGTTGCCTTTGATTTTTTTTTGTGCTTCTGTTATAATGGTAGAAATGACAGGAGGAACCCATTGACTTACGCAAATATTACGCCTGAACAAGCGGCTTCTCTGACGGCAACCGTTATTGGATGGTATATGGCAAATAAACGCCCCCTTCCATGGCGCAACTCCGTAGACCCTTATTTTATATGGATTAGCGAAATTATGGCCCAGCAAACCCAAATTGCCACCTTGCTGCCTTATTATGAACGCTTTATCCAGCTTTTTCCTCACGTGGAAGCATTGGCGCAAGCTGAAAGCCAAACTGTTTTAAAAGCCTGGGAAGGCTTGGGCTACTACTCTCGGGCGCACAACCTGCATAAAACTGCCGGAATCATAATAGAAAAATACAGCGGTGTGTTTCCTCAAACAGAAAAAGAACTGAAAGCGCTGCCTGGCATTGGAGATTATACAGCGGGTGCCATATTAAGCATATGTTTTGGGCAAAAGGCCCCTGCGGTAGACGGCAATGTGCTGCGGTTGTTTGCCCGGTTGTTAGCCAATGAAGCAGACATAGGCATTCAAAAGACAAAAAATGCATTAAAGGCTTTTTTACAAACCATCATGCCGGAGGAAAATACCGGTGCTTTCACCCAAGGCCTTATGGAATTGGGCGCACTGGTATGCACCCCTAAAAACCCAGATTGCACCCATTGCCCCTTGGCTTCCATGTGCCAGGCCAGGGCAACAGGGCGGGTAGGGGAGTTGCCCGTTAAGGCACCGAAGCGCCCCCAAAAACATATGCCTGTCACGGTACTGCTTATTGAAAACCCACTGGGGCAAGTGCTCATGGCTAAACGTACAGAACGGCTACTCCACGGGATGTGGACGTTCTACCAACAAGAAGCAGACTGGGGAACAGAAGAAATTATTGAGCATTTGTCCGAATTAGGCTTTACAGGGGAAGCGCCCGTGCCTGCCGGAAGTGCACGGCACATCTTTACCCATCTTGTATGGCACATGGAAGCCTATATGTGCCGTATAGCCCAAACCCAGCCGCCAAAAGGTTATGCCTTTATAGATAAACAGGCGCTAAGCGCCTTGGCCATACCCTCGGCCCACAGTTGTTTTTTAAACACTTTAACCAGTAAGGAGTAAGAAACATGACACTCAACCAAGTTTCAGAGATTTTAAATGCCCAGGTGCTGGCCTGCAAGCCAAATTTAGAGCAGGTTGTTTGCACCGCCTGTGGTGCAGACCTGATGAGCGACGTGCTGGCCTTTTCTAAGGAAAAAACGTTGCTGCTCACCGGGCTTATTAACCCTCAAGTGATTCGCACTGCGGAAATGATGGACATTCATGCCATTGTTTTTGTCCGTGGAAAGTCCCCTACACCGGAAATGTTGGAATTGGCAGAGGAACAGGGTATTGTCATCTTAACCACCACATACCCCATGTTTATCGCCTGTGGCATGTTGTACAATCAGGGGTTGGGGGTGTCTTAAGCCATGCATTTGCACTACGATGTGCAAGACGGCGACTTTATGCGGGCCGGGGAAGCCTCCAGCGACTTAAAGTCTGTGCTCAAGCAGCTCGGGCTGCCCTCCGCCATCATTAGGAAAATTGCCATCGCCATGTATGAAGCAGAGATTAACATGGTGATTCATGCCAATGGCGGTGTCATTGAAGTGGATATTTTGCCAGAACAGGTTAAAATTGTGTTAAAGGATAGAGGCCCTGGCATTCCAGACATTAACAAAGCCATGGAAGAAGGTTTCTCCACAGCATCGGACAAAGTGCGGGGGCTTGGGTTTGGCGCAGGTATGGGGCTGCCAAATATGAAACGCAACAGTGATTTTTTAAATGTAACAACAGAAATAGGGGTAGGTACCACAGTAGAAATCGTCGTTCATTTGGTTTAACCATTTTCATAATGAGAAGGGATATTCATGAACCACATGTATTCTGTAGAGCTAGATGAAAAGCTGTGCGTGGGGTGTACAGCATGTATTAAACGCTGTCCGACAGAAGCCATTCGGGTGCGGAACGGCCGTGCAGTGATTCTTGGGGAAAAATGTATAGACTGCGGCCTTTGCATTAAAGTGTGTACCCATAAGGCAAAAAAAGCGTGTACCCTAAAGTTAAGCACCATCGAAAACTATAAATACAAAGTTGCCATTCCTGCACCATCCCTCTATGCACAGTTTGACGGCATTACCGATGTAAATTTAATTTTAACAGCCTTAAAACATCTTGGTTTTGACGATGTTTTTGAGGTGTCTTTTGCTGCCCAAGCAGTAACCGCCTATACCAATGCCCACCTGGACGACCCAAAATTAAAAAAACCCGCCATTTCTTCTGCCTGCCCTGCTGTGGTGCGGCTGATTAGTATGCGTTTTCCTTCCCTTATTGGTAATGTACAGCCGGTGATTGCCCCTGTAGAAGCTGCTGCGGTTGCGGCCAAAAATTACTTGCTGGGAAAAGGACTGCGCCGTGAGGAGTTTGGCATTTTCTTTATTAGCCCTTGTGCTGCCAAGCATACATATGCCATCGACCCTTTGGGCATAAAAAAGACAGAGCTGGACGGCGTCATTTCCATGGCCGAAATTCATTTGGCCATGTTCCATGAAATTCGCAACGTGAAGCAGCCAGAAGAATTGATGATGTGCGACACCCATGGGGTGGACTGGGCACTGCCTGGTGGTGAAAGCCGAGGTGTGCCTTCCGACAAGGTGATTGCAGTAGACGGTGTTGAAAATGTGATACAAGTGTTGGAAGAGCTTGAAGACGGCTTGCTGGAGGACGTGGAATTTGTGGAAGCCCTGGCCTGCACAGGCGGCTGTGTGGGTGGGCCCTTAACGGTGACCAACAGCTTTGTGGCCAAAGGCAGGATGCGTTTGGTTCAAAAAGCCATGGCACTGATGCCAGAGCATAAAAAAAGGGCTTTGCTTTTTGATTTTAAAGATGTGGACTTTACCATGTCTAAATCCTTGGCATCCATTCCATCTTTGTTGCTGGACGGCGACATGTCCACCGCCATTAAAATGGCAGAGCAGTCCCGGCGTATTCGGGAAGACTTGCCCGGCATCGACTGTGGCTCTTGTGGTGCGCCCACCTGTAAAGCGCTGGCAGAAGACATTGTCCGTGGCCAGGCCCACATTGAAGATTGTATTTTTATGCTAAGGGAAAAAGTGCGGGTACTGGCGCAAGACATGGTAAATCTATCTGCAAAAATTCCGCAAACCATTCGTAACGATCAGGCAATACGTGAGCAAACAGACCAATTATAAGGGGTTAAGCATATGACCGTATTGGAACTGTTACAGAACGAACATTTTACCACGCTAACTGGGGAAGTTGGGCTTTTAAACCCAATAACCGGGGTCTATGCGGGGGATTTATTAAGCTGGGTGATGGGAAAAGCCAAAGAAGGGGACGCTTGGATTACCATTCAAGGCCACCTAAACGTTGTAGCCGTGGCCACCTTAGTGGGTGTAGGATGTATGATTGCAGCGGAAGATGCTCCCGTGGAACCCGAAACCATCACCAAAGCCATTACCCAGGACGTGCCCATTTTAGCTACATCACTCACCACCTATGAAACCTGTAAGCTTTTGGCGGAATTGGGAGGATGGTGAGTTGCTTTGGTGGATGTGTATTACGATTTACATATACACACGGCACTGTCACCTTGCGGCCATGAGGACATGACCCCCAATAACATTGTGAATATGTGCTTGTTAAATGGCTTGGACGTGATTGCCATTACCGACCACAACACCTGCGGAAACGCCGGGGCTGTGATGGAGGTGGCCAAAGACACAGACCTGCTGGTGATTCCCGGTATGGAAGTGGAAACCGCCGAGGAAGTGCATGTGGTGTGCCTTTTTGCCACGTTGCCTCAAGCAGAAGCCTTTGAAGAACAGCTGGCCAAAACCCGGCCCAAAGTACCAAACAAGCCGGGTATTTTTGGTACCCAGCTTTATTTGGATGCAGAGGATAATGTAACAGGGGAATGCCAACAGCTGCTTTTAATGGCCAATGGCATGGGCCTGTATGCGCTTGTGCCCATGGTGGCTGCCTTTGGCGGTGTGGCCATTCCAGCCCACATCGACCGCCCATCCAACAGCATCATGTCCAACTTGGGTTCTATGCCGCCGGACTTGGGCGTGTCTGTGGTAGAATTTTCCCGCTATTCAGACCCTAAAACATATTTGGAAGCCAATAAACGTCTGTTTTCCAAAGAATACCCTTATATTTCTTCATCCGATGCCCATGATTTGGGCACCATTGCCGAACGCATCCATTGTTTGTGCTTTGAGCAAAAGCCCACAGCCGAGGCTGTGATTGATAAGCTTAGAACCCTGTAAACCTACATTCTTTTATTCTCAATCCAAAACCGTTTAATGATGATGCCCTCTTCAACCCCTTTTGAATCAAAAACACCACCGTTGTGCAAAATAATCTTTTCTGAAGCAATGTTATCGTCATTGCAGGTGATGCGCACCCGGTTTATGCCAAGCTGCCGGGCTTCCGTTAAGGCCAGCTGCAAAATGCGCTTGCCATAACCTTTTTGCCGATATATAGGGCAAATGCCATAACCAATATGGCCGCCATATTCCATCAGGTACGTATTCAGCTTGTGCCGGATGTTTACGGCACCAACCACTTTGCCGTCGCTGCGTATGAGCCAAAAGGTGCTGCAACTCACTTGCCCTGCCGGAAGGCTGACACCTTTGCGTAAGTTTTCCAGGTTGGTTAACAGTTTGTCAAAAGGGTGGTAATCCAGCTTGAGCACCCAGGGCACAAAGTTTTCCCCTGTTTGCGCCCAAACCTGTACCATATCTATATATTGTGTCTGGTAAACCCCAGAAGGCTTAGATAAAAACAAATGATACATGATGAAAAGGTTCTCCTGTCTGTAGGATAGACCCATTATAGCAATTCTGCATGAACGGCGCAATATCCTGGAATATAAATGAAAAATTTCAAGATTATTTGTAAAAAATGAAAGGCATTCACTATAGGCATAATTTCTCTTTTATGGTATAATACTGGCAAATATGAAAAGGAGTGGAGTTCCATGTCAGTAGTAATTGAAGGCTTGCGCCTGGAATCAGATAATACATTAAGCTTTGGCAACTACAGCACCCGGGAAAAGCAAAAAGTAGATGGCTTTGAAGTGGGCGGTGATGTATATAAAGTAAAAACCCATGACGGCATTACACGGTTGGAAAAAAACGCCATGTTGTTGTTTGAATCTGTGCCCGGCAGCGCCGTGCATCATTTTAAAATGAATGAAAAGGCGGTGGCTTTTGCCATTTCCGGGTTTGAAGATACACAAATTACTTTGGAATTAGAACCAGAAACCGAATATAAAATTCTCATTGACCAAGTGAATGTGGGAAGCATGAAGTCCCATTTTTCCGGCAAGGTAAATTTCAGCATAGAGCTGAAAGATGCATTGCAAAACGTAGTGGTTGAAAAAGTTTAATCGTTGATTAAGGCATTAATAAAGAAAGGCTGTAACCATGGCCCAACAAAAAACACAGTATTGCTGTGACGAATGCGGCTACACATCCCCACGCTGGCTTGGCCGTTGCCCGTCTTGCCAAAACTACAACACCTTTACAGAGGAACAACCCCCGGAAACACGCCAAACGGCTGTACGGTCTAAAACCGTGTTTCCGGGGCCTGTAGAGGTTCAGCCTTTATCTGCCATTTCCCCCACCAGCGGCCAAAGCCGTATGGTGACGGGCCTTGGGGAATTAGACCGGGTTTTAAGCGGGGGCATTGTGGAAGGTTCGCTGGTTCTGGTGGGTGGAGACCCGGGCATAGGCAAATCCACCATGCTGCTGCAAATTTGCGAAGGCATCGGCGGGATGGGGCATACCATTTTGTATGTGTCCGGGGAGGAGTCTCTCCAACAAATTAAGCTGCGTGCCCAAAGGCTGGGCATTCAAACAGAAAAATTATTTTTATTGTCCGAGACGGACGTTACGGCTATAGAGCAAGCAGTATCCAAACTGTTGCCCCAGCTTGTCATCATCGACTCCATTCAAACCATGTATAACCCACTGCACGCCGGCGTGCCGGGCAGCGTTGGGCAAGTGCGGGAGTGTACCGCTGCCTTTTTAAAAATGGCCAAAGGCCTGAATATTTCCGTTATTTTGGTGGGGCATGTCACAAAGGAAGGCAATTTGGCAGGCCCCAGGCTTTTAGAGCACATGGTGGATACGGTTTTATACTTTGAAGGTGAAAGAAGGCAAGCGTACCGGTTGATTCGGGCAGTGAAAAACCGTTTTGGTGCTACCGATGAAATCGGTGTTTTTGAAATGAACGATACCGGGCTTTCGGAAATTAAGAACCCGTCGGAATACATGTTAAACGGCCGCCCAAAAGGGGTGCCAGGTTCGGTGGTTACGTGCAGCATTGAAGGCACCAGGCCCATCATGGCGGAAGTACAAGCCCTGGTTTGCAACACCAGTTTCGGAATGCCCCGGCGTACCGCTACCGGTTTGGATTATAACCGGGTGGTGATGCTGATGGCCGTGCTTGAAAAACGGGCAGGGCTACAGCTGGGCAACTACGACAGTTACGTGAACATTGCCGGGGGCATGAAAATTGCCGAACCTGCTATGGACGCTGCCGTGGCGCTGGCTGTGGCAGGCAGTTTCCGAAACAAAGGGGCAGACCCGGATACGGTTGTTTTTGGTGAAATCGGCCTCACAGGGGAAATTCGGGGGGTTACCATGGCGGACAAGCGGGTAGGGGAGGCTCAAAAGTTAGGTTTTCGGCAGTGCGTGTTGCCCCAAGCCAATTTAAAAGGGCTTAAAGTACCCCCAGGAATAGAAGTGTATGGGGCTGCAAATATTAGTGAATTATTGTCTGTTGCACTGCTGTCTTAAAATGCAACATAACTGAAGGAGAGAATACCATGGATGATAGCATGTTAACCAAGTACGCCAAGCTTTTGGTGCATACAGGGGTTAACCTTCAAAAAGGCCAGCCCTTGGTGGTTACGGCGGATATACAGTCTGCGCCCCTTGTGCGCAAGGTGGCAGACGCCGCTTATGATGCAGGGGCATCTCAGGTGGTCATTCGATGGGAAGATGATTATTTAACCCAAAGCAAGTTCTTGCGGGCATCGGAAGAAGTGTTTAAAGTTTCGCCCCCCTGGGTGCAATCTTTCTATGATTACTATGACCAGGAAGGCGCTTGCTACATTTTCATTGACACAGAAGACCCAGACTTGCTGAAAGATGCAAACCCGGAACGCATTAAAAACAGCCAGGCTTCCAAAAACAAAGCGCTGGTTCAGCACAGAAAAATGACCATGGGCAACCATGTGCGGTGGAGCATTGGCGCCATGCCTTCCGTTGCCTGGGCGAAAAAAATGTTCCCAGACGTGCCAGAAGCCGAAGCCATGGACAAGCTGGGGCAAGCCATTGCCAAAGCATCCCGGCTGGACACAGAAGACCCTGTGGCCGCCTGGGCCAAACATATTGAAGCCATTAAATCCCGGGAAAAGATGTTGGATAGCTACAATTTCAAATCTTTAACCTACGCAAACAGTTTGGGCACCAACTTAACCATTGAGCTACCCGAAAACCACCAATGGCAAGGTACGGGGGAACAGTGCCGCAACGGCTTTACGTTTAGTGCCAACATCCCTTCCGAAGAAATTTACACTGCTCCCAAAAACACAGGGGTCAACGGCCATGTGGTGGCTTCTATGCCCCTCATTTACCATGGGGTTGCCATTGATAAATTTTCCTTAACGTTTAAAGACGGCAAAGTGGTGGATTTTAAGGCAGAACAAAACGAGGAAACCCTTAAACACCTGCTGGAAATGGACGAAGGTGCCTGCATGTTAGGTGAAGTGGCGCTGGTGCCTTATGATTCCCCAATTTCCCAAATGGGGTTGTTGTTTTACAATACGCTGTTTGATGAAAACGCTTCTTGCCACCTGGCTTTGGGCAAAGCTTACCCCACCTGCTTGCGCAATAGCGACAACATGGACAAAGAGGCGCTGGAAAAAGCCGGCCTGAACGATTCCATCATTCATGTGGATTTTATGATTGGCACGGCAGACTTGAGCATTACAGGTACAAAAGCAGACGGGCAAAAGGTAACCGTATTTAAAAACGGAAATTTTGCTTTTTAATCATACTGTTAAAGGAGGACGCCATGAAAGCTTCCGGCTTTGTGCGAAAAATTGATGAACTGGGGCGCATCGTACTGCCTATTGAAATACGGAAGGCCTTGCAAATTGAGGTAAAAGACCCGTTAGAAATCTTTATTGACAATGGCCGCATTGTTCTGAAAAAATATGAGCCGGGAGATTTTTTTACAGGCGAAATGGAAAACCTGGTGGAATATAAGGGGAAGAAATTTTCCCAAAAGACCATCATTGAACTGGCCAAGCTGGCCGGTGTGATTGAAGTTAAAAAAAAGAAACAGTAAAAGTAGCGGCATCAGAATAATTCCCTTTAAGGTGGGCCACACTAAAAACAAAAAGCCACCTTGGAGGGAATTTTATGAGCCATAAAATAGATGAACGCAAAGACAATATCCGAAAAATAAAGGAAACCATTGAAAACACACAAGACAACATGGAATTTGCCAGCGAAGTAATGGATGCCACGTCAGATGCCGTTTACAAAAGGGCCGTTACAGCCCAAAATGAACGCCGGGCAGAGTCTATTGGCGAACTGCAACTGGAAATAAAAGAGCGCATAGAGGGCAAAGAAAAGAAAAATAAATAGGTAAAGTGTTTTGGGGCTGTCTTGTTGTTGAAAATAAGCAAGACAGCCCCTATTTTTATATTTGCTGCAACGCCTTTAAAAAGACGCTGGTGGGTTGGGCACCGGATATGGATGCCTGGCCAATGAAAAAGTGGGGCACCCCGTGTATGCCTTTGGCATAGGCTTCCTCTTGGTCTGCTAACACATCTTCTGTAAAAGCGGTGCCTAGAAGTAGTTCCTTTACATCTGCGCTGTTTAAACCAACTTCTTCTGCTAGGGAAGCCAACGTGTCTATATCACCAATGTCCAGAAAGTCTAAATAATACCCTTTAAGCAAACGTTCTTCCATAGCTTCGGCTTTGCCCAGCGTTGCTGCATATTTGGTGAGCCTGTGGGCCAGCATGGTGTTGTTATGGATTAAACGGTCCATGTTATAAGCCAATCCTGCTTCTTTAGCCATGGCTGTCATAGCATCAATGCTGGCCTGGGCTTTGGCTTCGGAAATGCCATACTTCTTGCTAATAATTTTGGCATAGGGCACCCCTTCCAAGCGGGTGGCTTCGGGGTGAAGCTGAAAGCTTTTCAGCACAATGTTTACTTCCCCGCCGTATAGTTGCAGTGCTTCTTCCAGCCTGCGCTTGCCAATGTAACAAAAGGGGCAGGCATAATCCGACCAAAATTCAATGGTAACCACAGCAGAACCCTCCCCATTGGTTTTTACATATAGTGCACATCCAGCGGCTTGCGGGGTGCTGTCCGTTTAAAGGAAACAGCCGGTTGCCCCAGAAGCAAACACGCCACAATTTCTTTATCATCGGGGATGGGCAAAAGTTTTTTGGCTTCTTCCACATTGCCGTTCAGCCCACTTGTGATAAAACCAGAGTACAAAACACCCAGGCCACAAGCGTTGGCGGTCAGTTCCATGGCCGCTGCAGCCAAGTGGCCGCTGATGGGTCTTTGCGCCAATATTAAAACCACTGTGGGGGCATGGAACAGCAGGGTATCGTTGCCCTCTGGGTTTTCAGCAAAGTCAGCCGCCATTTGTTTCCACATGAACGCATACTTTTTATCTTTGCAAGATGGGTCCGCCAGCATGGCGTCACCTTTTTTGGCCAGTTCCTGCACCACCAGACCACGCAGAGCCTGTCTTTGTTCCTGCACCACAATGAAAGAAACATCTTGCAAGTTACTGCCCGTTGGCGAGAAACGCCCGGCTTGCAAGACCGTTTCCAATGCTTTTTGGGGAATTGGTTCCTTTTTAAAACGGCGCACAGACCGGCGTGCCTTTACAAAGCGCAGCATATCCTCGCCGCTTATGTACGGGTAACCCTCCAGTGTTTCAACATCTTCCATGGGGTAGACATCACTTTCAACAGCACCGGCCGGACAAACGGCTACACAGTGGCCGCAATGAAAACAGCGCTTGCCCCTAAACACAGGTTTTTTATCTTGCATTACAATATCCTGGGGAAAGCAAATGGATGCGCACTGTCCGCAGCCAATACATTTCTCTAAATTTACTTTCATTTCATTACTCACTCCTTATGACTCTATTAGAAACGCTTTATCATGAAATGTCAAGTGCAAAAAAAGGAAGCTTGGAACAGTTTCGTACCAAACTTCCTTTTTTAATTAACAAATGTTCTTTCTTACAGGTTCGCCAAGTTGTTGGCCGTTTAAATCAATGCGAATGCTTTGAATCACTTGCGGCGTTAAAGGCCGGTTTTCCTGCTCTGGGGGCAAAGTGGGGGTTGTAGCAATGACATCCAGCACATCAAAGCCTTCTGTCATCATGCCAAAAGCCGCATACTTGCCGTCCAGCTTATGGGCCGGTTTGTGCACAACAAAGAACTGGGTGCCCGCTGAATCATAATCATCATCACGTGCCATAGAGATAGCCCCACGGTCGTGAACCAGTCCTGTATCCATGCCATTTGCCGTAAATTCCCCGGCAATGGTAAAGCTGCTTTCGCACATGCACGTATTGTCTTCCGAACCGCCTTGAATGACATAGTCTTGAACCACCCGGTGAAAGGTAAGCCCGTTGTAAAACCCGCTTTGGGCCAGCTCTACGAAATTGGCCACTGTATTGGGGGCTTTGTCTGGGTACAATTCAAATTGCATCACGCCCCCATCGGCCATTTCAATCACTGCCTTTATGCAGCCCATGTTATTCAGCCCAGTATGCATCCTTTAAGTGAAGCATACTCATCGGTGTGACGTACCAGCCTTGAAGGGCAGGGTTCATCATAGGCACATTGGCTCTGTGGTACAGCGGAAGAATCGGCATTTGATCCATCAAGTATTCTTCTGCTTCTTTCATGATTTCAGCAGCCTTTGCTTCATCCAATTCGTTTTGAGCGGCAATGACCATTTCATCATAAACCGGGTCAGAGAAGAAAGAGTGGTTTGAAGAAGAGCCGGTTTGAAGCTGTGGCAGGAAGGTCATGGGGTGCAAATAGTCGCCGCCCCAGCCCATGGCGCATACGTCATAGTTGCCTGCTTGCACGTTGTCAAAATAAACTTTCCATTCTTCCGAGGCAATTTTTACGTCAATGCCCAAGTTTTCTTTCCACATTTGTTGCATGGCTTCGGTTACATTTTTCATTATAGGGTGGGTGTAGTAGGAAAGGGTAATTTCCGGGAAACCTTCCCCGTTAGGGTAACCGGCTTCAGCCAGCAATGCTTTTGCTTCTTCTGCCTGAGCGGTAACAGTTAAACCAAAGGTAGAGCGGCCGTCTGTAAAGTCGCTGCCGTCCGGCAATGCATAACCAGGGGAAACCATGCCATAAGCCGGAGTATCTAAGCTTTGCAGCACGTTGTCAATAATGGCTTTACGGTCAATGGCCATGGAGAATGCTTTACGCACCAAAGGATTATCAAAAGGTGCTTTACCGCAGTTAAACATATAGTAAGTGGTGCCAAAGGTAGGGAATGGGAACAGCGCATCGCTTTCTGCTTTAAGCCGTGGTAAGTCGGACGGCGGAACAAGCCAGAAACCGTCCAGTTCGCCGGTTTCAAAGGCGCTTAATGCTGTGGAAGATTCAGGAATGTAACGGAAGGTGATTTCTTCCAATGCCACGTTGCCTGCATCCCAGTAGTTTTCATTTTGAGCTAATACAATGCTTTCGCCAAAGTTCATGGCAGCAATTTTGAAAGGACCGTTTGAAATAAAGGTTTCTGCTTTTTGTGCCCATGTTTCTGGGTTGGCTTCAACAGTGGCCTGTTGCACAGGGAAGTAGCACCATACAGACAAAATGCCCAAGTAGTAAGGGGTAGGTGCATTTAAGGTTACCTCAATGGTGGTGTCATCCAGCGCTTTAATGCCCACTTCTTCAAAGGAAATTTTACCATCGTAGAAGTCTTGTGCGCCCTTGATGTAGTCGGTTAACATGTACACATAATGTGCGCCAGTTTCTGGTGTAAGCACCCGTTGCCAGGAATACACGTAGTCATTGGCGTTCAGCGGAGTGCCGTCGGACCATTTTAAGTCTGGGCGCAGTTTAAAGGTGTAAACCAAGCCGTCTTCGGAAATTTCCCAGCTTTCTGCATCGGCAGGGACGATGTTGTTGCCGGAATCATAGGTCACCAAACCTTCGCTGGTGTTAATTAAAATCCAGCTGGCAAAGGAGTTGTCTGTAATGCCGTAATCCAGAGTGTCTGCTTCGTTGTGCAAACCAAAAATCAATTTGGTTTTGCTGCTGGCGGTAGCGTCACCCGCTGCTGCGCCGTCTGTGGCTTCTGGTGCTGGGGCTGTTTCGGGCGCTTTGGATGCACATGATGTCATAAACGCAGATAAGCCAAACACTAAAGCCAGTGTAAGTGCTAATTTCTTCATTTTTAAACCTCCTTGTTTTGTTTATAGCCGCTAACGGCGGCTGCTACGCCTGCTTGCGCTAGGCGGTAGTTGACATATCAATCTTGTTTTTAATAAAGCCAGCAAGCCACGCAATGGCCGCCGCCTACGTCTTTTAAAACAGGTTCTTCCTCGCTGCAAACTGGCTTGGCGTGCTTGCACCGGGTGTGGAACCGGCAGCCGGAAGGTGGTGCAATGGGGCTTGGAATGTTGCCCTCGATGGCCACTTCATTGCTTTTTGCTCTGGCCAGAGCAGGGGAGGCTACAGGCACGGAAGCCAGCAACCCTTGGGTGTAGGGGTGTAACGCTTGCCGGTAAATTTCCTCGGAGGAACACACCTCCACCAGCTTGCCTAAATACATGACCCCAATGTCATCGGATACATATTTCACCATGGACAAATCATGGGCGATAAACAAATAGGTAAGCCCTAATTCTTCTTGAAAATCTTTTAGCAAGTTTACCACCTGGGCTTGAATGGATACGTCCAGAGCGGAAATAGGCTCGTCGCAAATAAGAATTTTAGGTTCTAGTACCAGTGCTCGGGCAATGCCTACCCGCTGCCGTTGCCCGCCGGAAAATTCGTGGGCATAGCGGTTGGCGTGTTCTCGGTTTAACCCGACCTTCTCCAGCATTTGGTAAACAAGGTCGCCGGATTGGCTGTACCGTTTCACAATGCCGTGAGCCACCAAAGGTTCTGCAATGATGTCCCGGACGGTCATACGGCCGTTGAGGGAGGAGTAGGGGTCTTGGAAAATCATTTGCATTTTCTTGCGGACCGGTTTAAGGGCTTTTTCAGGCTTTTGGGCAATGTCTTCCCCGTCCACAATAATTTGGCCAGAGGTCGGGTTATAAATGCGCATGATGGTGCGGGCGCAAGAAGATTTGCCGCAGCCCGATTCACCCACAAGCCCTAAGGTTTTGCCTTGTTTCACTGTAAAGGATACGCCGTCTACCGCATGAACCTTCTGGTGGGCGTGGCCTTTCACGGGGAAGTGTTTCACTAAATTTTTAACTTCAAGCATGGTTTTCACCTGCCTTTTTAAAGGGGTTATCGGTCGCCGGCGCTTCCGGGTCATGCAAATGACACAGGGTGCGGTGGCCGTCACCTACGGTGTAGTAGGGGGGCAGTTCTTGGGCGCAAATGTTCCGGGCGTAAGCGCACCGTGGCGCAAAAGGACATCCGGCAGGTGGGTTGGTCATATCGGGCGGAGAACCAGGAATCGGGGTCAACCGTTTGGCCTTGTCCTGGGTAACCTCGGGCATGGAGTTTAAAAGCCCCATGGTGTAGGGGTGGGAAGGCTTTTCAAAAATCTGATCAATGCCGCCTTCTTCCATAATAAGCCCGCCGTACATAACAATCACTTGCTGGCACAATTCCGCCACCACCCCTAAATCGTGGGTGATAAACAGAATGGCCATGCCCATTTCTTCTTGTATGGATTTCAGCAGCTTTAAAATTTGTGCCTGTATGGTCACGTCTAAAGCGGTGGTGGGTTCGTCTGCAATGAGCACATCCGGCTTTAAAGCCAGCGCCATGGCAATCATCACACGCTGGCGCATACCACCGGAAAATTCGTGAGGGTAAGCGTTGTAGCGTTTTTCTGGCTCTGGTATTTTTACCATTTCAAAAAGTTTAATAACTTCCTGCTTAATGGCTGCACGGCTCATTTGGCCTTGATGCTGTTTAAACATTTCGGCCACTTGCTGGCCCACGGTCATCAGCGGGTTCAGCGCCGTCATGGGGTCTTGAAAAATCATGGCAATCCGTGCGCCACGAATGTTTCTAATTTGCTTATCTGTGGCTTTGGTCAGGTCTTGCCCATCAAAGATGATGGAACCGTCTACCACCCGGCCACCTTGGGCCAGCAAACGCAAAATAGACATAGATGTCACGCTTTTGCCGCTGCCAGATTCGCCCACAATGCCTAAGGTTTGCCCTTTGCTTACGCTGAAGCTAACGCCCCGAACCGCACGGATTTGGCCGCTGGAATTGGTAAAGCTGGTGCATAAGTTTTCAACTGATAATATTTTTTCCATAAGCCTACCTCCTTAGCTGCGGGTCTAAAGCGTCTCTTAATCCGTCGCCAACAAAGTTGAAGGCAAACATGAGCAAGCTAATGACAAACGCAGGCATAAACAGCTGGTATGGCTGTGTTCTTAAAGTTTCAATGGCGCTGTTGCACATGGTGCCCAAGCTGGCCATAGGGGGCGCAATGCCAAGGCCGATAAAGCTCATAAAAGCTTCCATAAAGATGGCCGTGGGAATGAGCATGGTCACGGTGACCAATATAGGCCCCATGGCGTTGGGAATTAAATGGCGAATTAAGATGTTCCATGTGGAAGTACCCATGGTGCGGGCGGCATACACAAAGTCACGCTCTCTTAAAGTTAAAACCTGCCCACGAACAACCCGTGCCATGTTTACCCAATACACGCTGCCTAAAGCAATGACAATGCTTAAAAACCCGGAGTTTAACACAACCATAATTAAAATTACGTATAAGGTGAGGGGAATGGTGCTGATGATGTCTACAATGCGCATCATCACCCCATCTACCGTTCCTCCTAAATAGCCGGAAATACCCCCGTATAAAATGCCAATCAGCAAGTTCACTGTGGCGGCGATAAAGGCCACCACCAAAGAGATACGGGCACCGTACATGAGACGGGCCAGCAAGTCACGGCCTAAGTTATCCGTTCCCAGAAGAAAAGATTTATTGCGCACACTCACCAAGTCTGTGCGGGGGGTGCCGCTTTCATCCAGCAATGCTGGTGGTTTTACTTTATAGCTTAAAACGGCTGTACTGCCGTCTGCCTGTGCAAAGGTGATTTGCTTTTTCATCATGTCTTCGCTTAATTGTTCCAAAGAACCAACCAAGCGGCCGTCTTGGCCTACGGCAATGGCTTTTAAGTTGTTGTTCACGTAAATGTATCCGTTTTCAACAGGAAATGCTTTAAAGGTGGGCGGTATGTTCACAAATTCCAGCCACTGCTTTTCATAAGAAGCTTTGTAAAACACAGGGCCTCCCCAAGCAAAAACCACCATAATGAAAATAAGCACAAGCCCCAAAAGGGCGGTGGGTTTATGGCGAAACCGATGCCAGACGTCACCAGCGAAGGTTCGGTTGGCCCCCCATATCCGTTCGCTTTCAGCGGCATTCTTTTCCAGTTTGTCCCACTTGTTGTTCACTGACATTCTGCCGCCTCCTTATTCAAATTTAATCCGTGGATCAATGAGCACATAGAAAATATCAATGATAAACACCATGGCCACTAAAAATGTCGCGTAAAAAATGGTCACACCCATAATGGCCGTATAATCCCGGTTGCTAATGCTGGACACAAAATGCACACCAAGGCCAGGTAGAGCAAATATCTTTTCAATAACAAAGGAACCGGTGAGCAGGTTGGCAATGGTCGGCCCTAAAATGGTTAAAAGGGGGAGCAAGGCATTTCTAAGCCCGTGAAAGGTAATTACTTTCCATTCTGGCAAACCTTTGGCTCTGGCTGTGCGAATATAATCTTGGCCCATGACCTCCAGCAAACTGGAGCGCATAAGCCGGGCCATAAAGGAAAGGGAATAGCCACCCAGTGCAATGACCGGCAAAATGTAGCCCTTCCAATTATCCAGCCCAAAAGTGGGTACCCAATTCAATTTGTAAGAAAAGAAGTACATGAGCACCGTAGCAATAACAAAAGAGGGAATGGTAACCCCTAATGTGGCTACTGTCATCACCAGCATGTCTTGCCAGCGGCCGTTTTTAAGGGCGGCAGCTATGCCCATAGGAATGGAAGCCAGCAACGTAAAAATGATGGTGATGCCGCCAATTTTGGCAGACACAGGGAAACCGCTGGCAATAAATTCATTGACAGTCTTTCCCTGGTACTTAAAGGACGGGCCTAAATCAAAGGTGACAAGCCCTTTTAAATAATCAAAAAATTGCACGTACAACGGCTGGTCCAGTTTATACTTTTGGTTCAGCGCTGCTTCTACAGCTGCAGGCAATTGGCGTTCCTGGGTAAAAGGCCCCCCCGGTACTGCATGCATTAAAATAAATGTAATGAGAACAATGATAAACAGCGTGACCATCATCATTGCAAACCGTTTGATTATGTACTTTGCCACGCCGAACACCCCCTTATGTTTTGCTACCTTGCGTGTTGCAAGCTTTTTCAATTTAACCTGCTAAATTAACTAAAGTTATAGCAGAGTATACCATAAAATTAGAAATTTGTACAACGGGTTTATATTGGCAACGTGCAGCACCATTGAACCGTTGCTCACAACCATAACAATCATTTAGCCCATGTTACGGGTTGTGTATAGAGAAAACATACATTATGTTGTTGTGTTTTTATACAAAACCTTGGGACAATCGCCGGAATTTGCAACACTGCTTCTGTTATTATTTTTATGCTCTGGAATTGAAATGTTTGCAGATTGAAAAATGCAAGGGTTATAAAAGTTCAACCCTTGCATGATTACGTGCTTTTAATCAATTGGTCCCGTTTTCAGCATTGTTTGTTTGCTTTTTCTGCCTTCCTTCGCTGTCTATGGTGTAATTATCTTTGTAAATGATTTCAGATATGGGTACGATTTCAAAGCCTTTTGCTTTTAGACCTTCTAAAATAACGGGCAGGGTTTTAGGCGTGTCTTTTGCGCCGTTGTGGAAAAGAATGATAGAGCCGTTGCCCAGATGTTTGTGGTTCAGCACTTGGTTGATTTCATATTGTTGGCCTTTTCCCATCCAGTCATG
>CAZCQP010000052.1:0-17792 GCA_964500895.1 uncultured Eubacteriales bacterium
GTTTACCACTTCTTGGGTTTCATTATTGCACTTATCGTCAGAAAAGAAAAGTTTTGCGAATAGATAGGTCTTTGCATCCAAATCCAAACCATATAAGCTTGCTATGTCTTTGTGTTTTGCATGATATGTGACTGGGTCTTCTATTCCTGCACTTCGCCTGTAGAACTTAAAGTTTTTAGGATAAAGATGTAATCTGCCGCCTTTGATACGTGCCTTAGACTTTTCGTCTGGTGTGGTTTCATCATTGTCCATCCGGCCCGGGATTAAGTCCGTGAAGTATGCGGCATAGTATGTGCCCACATCATCCGATACAAGGCGTTTGGTCTTCGTGAAGCCATGGCCCCACACATCGGCCAATTTATTGTTGTCTATGTATAGAACTGGCTGGTCTGATTTGAGCATTATGTGCATGTGCCATGCGCCCCGGCCTTGTGGTTCTGCTACTGCTATGTAATCCAGTGCATGACCCTTCATTTTGCGCCGTAAGCGCTTCATGAAGGCCTCATAATCCCGCATTAGCCTATGACCGTCCGTCATGTTTTGGGCGTATGTAAGCGTTAGAAATAGCTGGTTGTCTGTGTCGGCGCTGAAATTATGGCGTATGAGTTGGCGCAACTTTGTAAATGTGTTCCGAAGGTTGGCTATGTGCTTTTCGTCTGTGTGCTCATACGGCAGTATTTCGCCCGTTGACAACACCACATATTCATCCTTCGATAGCTTGCGCACATGAGGGTGTGTTGGTTTCGCTGTGTGGGTTCCATCGACAAATTTTTCGCCCTGCTCAACGACTTTAAAGACCATGTCCGGGTGTATATCTGTTGCATTTTCCACTTGTATTTTTATTTCATACGTGCTATCATAAGGCATGACAAAGCCCCTCTTTTCTATGCTGTTTTCTCGACAAATTCAGTATAGCATAAAAGTTGGGGCTTGTCCATTTTTTGGGCAAAAAAACCGCACTTTAATATGTTAAAGTTTTTTGATGGAAAACCCTGTATTTACGGGAAGAACTCAAAAAAAAACGGCGAGATGTTATATAGTAATTAAATCAAATAGAAAGCATTTTCGTGGCGGCACGAAAATGGTAGACCGTGGGGCTCTGCCCCACAGCCCTGCAAGGGGGGTGACCCCCCTTGACCCGCCTTTACGGGGCCAGCCCCGAACCCCGCCCTGCCGGGGGCAAGGGGTTGGGCAAACTTTGTTTGTCCAACCCCCAGCCCTATGGTATGTGTCTCACGGACTGTCAAGGGCAGAGTATTTTTGCCCGGCAAATGCATCCGGTCAAAAATCTTCCTGCTTGTCCTTGACAGCCCCGTATTACTCTAACTGTTCCAGCAGACTGTCTAAATGGATTAAGTACATGACGGTTGTGTATTTGTGCTTATGATTCAGTTCTTTCTGCAAAGCTTCTATGCTTCGGTATTTGCGGTAATGATTTAGGGCGTATGTTTTGCGCATTGTGTGTGTGCCTACGCCAGATATGCCAGCTGCTTTTGCAGCCGCCTTTATGACACGGTATGCATGTACACGGGACAGTTTTCTGTCCAGCTTACGTTGCTTGGAGAATATGAGGTAATCATTCATGCCCAGCTTGTTTATGCGTATATGGTCATATATTTTGATGCGCACACTCGGCGGCAGCAGCACCCTGCGTTTTTTGCCTGTTTTCTGCTCCGTGACTTCGATGTACATGGATATTAGCAAATACTCTTCCCACTCCCATCCCACCACATCACGCACACGTAGGTTGAGTATATCCGATACTCTCAATCCTGTTGACACCCCTATTAAAAACAAAAGCTCAAACCTTGTCGATTTTTGAGCCAATTTGCTTAATACTTCTTGGATTTCGACATCTTTCGCTATTGGTTTTACCGAGTTGATTTTTCATCCCCCCAAAACAATGTAACTCTCTAGGTGTGTTACCTTCCCTTCCTGTCTATATTATTCTGTGCCGAATTTTGGAACACCTTGTACATATTTTGGGATTGATTCGGCCATTCGCCGAAAATGGCCCGTGTCAAGGAGCTGCAAAAAATTTTTTTGGTGCAGTTCGCCAAAAAAAATTTTTGCGGCCCTTTACACGGTCAATCATCCGAACCCTATGGACTGGTCGGCGGGCTCTTTGCCCGTTGACCTGGCCCCGCCGAGGGCTGGGCGTGGGACAGCGTCCCACGGTTTGGACGGACACTTAGGCCGCCCTGCCAAAGGCAGGCCGGGCAAAGCCCGGGGCGGCAAAGCCGCCAAGGCCGACAGCCAACAACACACGGCGGCCATTCGGGTAGCCGCAAAAGGGGGTAGCGGCACCGACAATTGTTTGCAAAACACCCCTTTTACGGATAGTTGCGCCCAGAACCACCCGGGCGCAACTGTGCGGAACAAGGCGTGTTTTGCGCAACAATTGGACAAGCTGCGACATGCTTCCCCGTCCGATTAATGCAGAGGACTATTACAGGGCAGCCGCAAAGTAAGCGGCCAACAGCCAGAGTTTGCAGCCCTTGCCCCAAAGGGGCTAGTGCGGCAAACGGTGCCAGCACGTCAACAGCTTAGAGCAGCCAGCAACGTAGCACGGCGGCAGTGGACGGCAGCATGACGGCCCCTGCTGCCGATGCAACCACACGCAAGCCCCCGGGAGCGCCGGGCGTATGGCCGGATGCCCCGGCCTAATAGCCAAGGGAGTGCAGGGCGTGTATTATGCCCTGCGCCCCGGGGATTGCATAAAAATAGCTGGCTATTCGCCAGCTTTCTTTTTTCTGCTTATTTTCGTTATAGTGTTTACCACTTCTTGGGTTTCATTATTGCACTTATCGTCAGAAAAGAAAAGTTTTAGAAAAAGTTCGGATATATTTAGTGGGGCACTCGTTTGGCCTACATTAAATTTAACCCATGCCGGTAAATCCGCTTCCACTCATCAAAATTCCAAGTTTTCAAAAATTTTTCTGCTGCACGCACGCCATTTTCAAACAATGCATCGCTTTCTTTTTTGTTAATGCCAAAATCTGTGGCGCTAATATGCTTATGGCCTTTAGCCACATTAACATCTGTAGATATGGCAATGGTTCGCTGAAAATCCCCTTTAGCGGTTGATATATACTGTTTATCATACCCGTCCAATGACGTTGCCACAATAAGCTTTAAATAATCCAGCACATCCACCCTGTTATTGACCGCATAGCTTGGACATTTTTCTTCCATGGGGTCTACAAACTTAAAACCAAAAGTTGGTATGGACATTGGCGTGGAACCATCGTCCAGTATCCATACAGGATAATTGCTTAGAAGCCCACCATCCACAATAAGATGTTCCTGGCCGTTCATGTCTGTAAGCCTGTACGGTTCATAAAATATAGGAATGCTCATGCTCATGCGCACAGCCGTTGCAATGCTAAAATTATCAGGGTTAATGCCAAATTCCGCCAAATCCCTTGGAAAAACCAAAAGCTTTTGGCTTGTTAAATCCGATGCCGTCACTTGCAAAGCATACATATATTTTTCTGAAGAATCCTTGTTTTTAACATGTCCAAACAAATATTTGTTCTTTTTCAACAACAAGCCGTGTAGCCAGTCTTCAAAATAAGTGGCACTATAAATGCCAAAGTTAAACATAATGCTTAACAGCTTGCCCACAGGCCCAAAACGGTCTAAAATCCCTTTTTGTTTAAACTTTAAGTAGTTAAGGCCTTCCATTTCTTGCTTTATTTCGTCACAAGTATAACCGGCTGCCAACAGCGATGCCACAATGGCACCTGCAGAAGAACCGGCCACATTCTCAAATTGATATCCGCTTTTTTCCAATACACACACAGCGCCAATATGGCCAATGCCACGAACGCCGCCGCCCTCAAATGTGGCGTTACATCTTAATTCCATTCATACATCAAGTCCTTTCCCATCAAGTCACAGAAAAGACACAGTCTTTTCCTCATACAGTATATGCTGGAAAAGGCAAACCGTGAAAAGGAATGAAGCCATAAAAAAACCGAGGCATCAAACCCCGGCATTAAAAATGATTAAACCATATTAAGCATACTGTTGCTGGACTTTCTCCCAAGCGGCATCCAAGGCAGCTTCTACCTGTGCATCCAACTTAGGCACGGGACGGTTTTTCAAAATATCCGCCACCACTTCCTGGGCCAGCATGAACGTATTCTTAGAGCCATTTTCGTGCCACGTATCCATCATGGTTCTGTCAATAATTTTGGATGGCATGTAGGGTTCTACTCTGAACCATTCCAGGGTGTGGTCTGTGGAAATATAGTCTTGGGTATGGCCAATTTCCTGAATTAAGTCCACAGCCAGCGTTTCATCGGTAAACGTAATCCCTTTGGCATACCGGCTGGCAATGCCACAGATTTCATTGTCGATGACCAGCTTTTCCAAGCTGAACGTGTTGCAGAAATCCATAACCCCTGGGCCAGAGACAATATTCACCCCAGCAAGCTTTGCTACAAGGCCGCTCATGCCTGTTTCAAGCCCGGCTTGGGTGTCCACAGCCTTGGCATCACTTAATGCAGCGTATGTATGGGTAGGCATACCGTAATATTTGCCCATTTGCGCATAGGCTGTGCCAATCAAGCTGGTTTCAATGGAATTTAAAGATGTGGTGGAATACTGCATATCAAAATACATGGGCGCACCGCCGTAAACCATGGGGTTGCCAGGGTTTAACGTCTGCACCAGCACAATGCCGCTTAATGTTTCCACCGTATGTAATAAAACACAGCCAGCCAGCGTTGCAGGTGCATTGGCGCCAATCATGGGCACGGAAATGGTTTCTACAGGCAAGCCCACTCTGGTAGCATCCAGCAGGTTTGCACAGGCAATTTCACACCATTTCAACGGTGCCGTGGAACATACATCCAAGATCATGCGGGGATACTTTCTGGCATTTTCTGCGCCACCGGCGGCAATGGATAAAAACTCTGCAATCAAATTCACGCCTTCGGTGGAAAAAGCACCCCCAACAAAAGGTTTTGTAGAGTTTTTCAACAGTGAATAAACCCTGAAACTATCCCCCAGAATTTCTGGAATGTCTGAAGGGGTTAATGCCGTCGATACCATACGAATGTTCTCCATGGCTTCGGTTACCTGGGCAATTTTCTGCAAGTCATCCCCCATGGTTGGCCGAACGGTTGTGCCATCGGATTCCAAAAAGCGTATGGTAGCGGAACCTGGGTCGAAGTTGACTTCGTTGCCCCCTACGGTTACCCAAGGCTTTAAGTCACGGTTATACAGAACAAAGCTTTCCGGCACTTTTTGAATGGCGTCGATAACCATTTCGGGCTTAAAGCGCACGGTACGGGTGGAACGGTCTACCATGGCTCCCGCCTTTTCCAGCACGTCCAGCACCTCATCCGATTGAAAGTAAACCCCGGTGTGCTCTAAAATATGCAGCGCATTTTTGTGAATGGTCTCAATGTTTTCATTGCTTAATACCTTTAGCATAGCCGGATTGTCAAAAGAGAATTTGCCCATATCACCACTACCCCAATCTATTAAGTTTTAATGTTTATATTGTTAAGTATATAACTAATAACTAAATATGTCAAGTGTGTGGTGGATTTCATTGGATTCAATTCTCATTTCGCTTGTTGTGTATAGCTGTTTATTTCAGTGAGGACTTTTGCCCCATAGATTGCCTTAAATATAGGATTAAAACAAGGATAAACGAAACGGTTTGCGCAATGGTAATGCGCAGCGCTTGCATCTCATCTGCCCCGGAAATGGTGACCACATGCAGAAGGTTTATGATGGTGTTGTTAAAAAAGTGGTCGGCCATGGGCATCCAAAGGGAACCCGAAAGCTTTGCCAACAAGCAAAACTTAAACCCTGTGATGCCTGTGGTAAGAATGAGCACCAGCCCATACATCACTGCCCCAGGGCCACTCATTTCTCCGTCCAGGAAGTTTCGCAAAGGCGCCATGACGTGCCAGGCACCAAACAATAAAGAAGAAAACAAGGCCGCTTTCATGAAGGAAACCTTGGCTTCCGAAAGCCTTATAAACAGCCCTCGAAAAATGCCCTCCTCCATAACCACATTAATCATATTACCAACGATACATATGATAAAAAAGATCAGTCCGGTTTGCATCCCTTGGTTGCCGTCAATGGCATAACTGGTGACGTACATGCGAAAAACTGGGTTGTTTCCATTGGATGCTTGCATGAAAAATTCTGTACCATAAGCCAACACAAAAACACCGAAGCCCAGCAGTAAGCCATACAAAGCATACTTCAGCGCATGTTGGTTGCGAAAACCAATATCCTTCCATTTGAGCGACAAATGCTGCACAGCCCATGCCAAAATGCCGATGCCCACCAGCTTATGTAGAAAAGCCTCGCCGAATATGCTCTGGTCGGTACGGAGCAGCATGTATTCAATAATTCTGAAAATAAAACAAAGGAAATAGATGAAAAACATGCATTGAAAAGGATGTGCTTTCGTAAATGCTTTCATAAGACACCTCTTTTAAATGATAATTGATGTGGGGACCTGTTCACTCCGCGGCGTTCGCCGAATATGCAAGCAAGCTTGCTATCCGCCTCACTGCTTTGCGAGAATAAAAAAACAAGGTTCCTGATGCGCCAGAAGCCTTGATGTTTCATAAGCTGAAGATGGGACTCGAACCCACGAACCTGCTGATTACGAATCAGCTGCTCTACCAACTGAGCTACTTCAGCATTTTTCTTCAAATATGCTATCATAGCAGGTGAAATTTGTCAAGAGCCATGTGCGCAAAAATGCCGGTAAAAGCGCCGCCGGGCAACACCAAAGCCTTGACCGAACGACCGTAACCATGTATAGTATTATTGTGCTAAACCCACAACTACCTTGGCACTTGATTGGAGGAACTATGACATTAAAAGCATTAGGGGTAGGCAAAAGCGGCCGGGTTTTATCGGTTGGCGGCACGGGTGCATTGCGCCGCCATCTTTTAGATATGGGCATTACCCCAAACACCCTTGTTACAGTGAAAAAAACCGCCCCTATGGGTGACCCGATAGAAATTAAACTAAGGGGCTACGTGCTCACCCTGCGTCTGGAAGATGCGGAAAAAATCACTGTAGAGGAGGTTTCGCCGTGATTTTTGCATTAGTTGGAAACCAAAACTGCGGCAAAACCACCTTATTTAACCAAATAACCGGCTCTAACCAGCATGTGGGCAATTTCCCTGGGGTGACGGTGGACCAAACAAGTGGGCAACTCATTGGCCACCCGGGTGTCACCGTGGTGGACTTGCCAGGCATTTATTCATTAAGCCCCTACACCAGTGACGAAATGGTCACCCGCCAATTTTTACTACAGGAAAAGCCTCATGGCATTATAAATATTATTGACGCTACCAATATTGAGCGAAACTTGTACTTAACGCTGCAACTGGCAGAATTGGATGTTCCCATGGTGTTGGCGCTCAACATGATGGATGAATTTTACGGCAACGGGGGCAGCCTTCAAGTTGAGGGGCTAGCCAAGGGGCTGGGCTTTCCGGTGGTGCCCATTAGCGCTGCCAAAAATGAAGGCGTTGATGAATTAGTGGCCACGGCCATTGAAACAGTGAGCAAAAACATAAAGCCCCGCCGCATAGACTTTTGCGCTGGGCCCACCCACCGTTGTCTCCATGCCATTGCCCATATGATTGAGGACCATGCCAAGAGAATCGGCATTCCCATGCGGTTTGCGGCCACCAAACTGGTGGAAGGGGACGAACCCATTCTGGAAGCCTTGCAGCTAAGCGAAAATGAAAAGGAAACACTGGCTCACTGCATTAAAGAAATGGAAGCGGATTTAAACACAGACCATGAAGCGGCGCTGGCTGATATGCGCTACGGCTACATTGAAAAGCTGTGCGCACAAACGGTGACAAAACCCCCGGAAAGCAAAGAAGCCATGCGCAGTGACTCCATTGACCGGCTACTGACCCATCGGTTTTTAGGAATCCCCTTCTTTCTAGGCATTATGCTAACGGTATTCTGGCTTACCTTCGGTTTGGTTGGGCGTATTTTAAGCGACTGGCTTACATTAGGCATCAACGCATTGTCCGGCCTGGTGGACGGCTTCATGCTCCAAGCACAAATGAATGCCGTGGCCAGAGACTTGGTGGTGCAAGGTGTTTTTGCCGGGGTTGGAGCAGTTTTAAGCTTTCTGCCCATCATTGCCACGTTGTTTTTCTTTTTGTCCCTGTTAGAAGACAGCGGTTACATGGCCCGTGTATCGTTTATGATGGATAAACCCCTGCGGAAGCTGGGGTTGTCCGGCAGAAGCTTTGTGCCCATGCTCATGGGTTTTGGCTGCTCTGTGCCGGCCATTATGGCCACCCGAACATTGTCTGGCCAGCGGGATAAGCGCATGACCGTGATGCTCATTCCCTTTATGAGTTGTAGCGCCAAGCTGCCCATTTACGCCCTACTTTCGGCGGCATTTTTCCCAAAATATGCCCCATTGGTAATGTTGGCTTTATATGTCACCGGCATTGTGGGGGGAATCGTTACAGGGTTGTTGTTTAACAACACCTTATTTAAAGGCAACCCCATGCCCTTTATTTTGGAACTGCCAAACTACCGCATTCCCTCCGCCAAAAGCGTTTGCCTTTTGGTATGGAGCAAAGCCAAAGACTTTTTACAGCGGGCGTTCACCCTTATTTTCACGGCAACGCTTATCATTTGGTTTTTAGAAACCTTTGATTTTAGGCTTAACCTTGCTTCAGATGCTGGCACCAGTATGCTGGCGGTGCTGGGTTCTAAATTTAGCCTGCTATTTGAGCCCTTGGGTTTTGGCAACTGGAAAGCAGTGACGGCGCTGATCTGCGGTTTTATGTCTAAAGAAGCGGTGGTGAGTACATTAGCCGTACTCACAGGTGCTACTGTGGACCAACTGCCAAACGCTTTATGGACCATCTTCACACCGTTAAGCGTGGTCAGCTTTTTGGTGTTTACCCTGTTGTACACCCCTTGCATAGCGGCCATTGCTGCTGCAAAACGGGAGCTGGGCACCAAATGGGCATTGGCTGTGGTGGTGTTCCAACTTGGCATCGCCTGGCTGGCAGCGTTTGTGGTTTATCAGCTGGGAAGCATTCTTTTTAAGTAACAAAAGGGCTGTATCAAATGATTGCCTCGTTTGATACAGCCTTTTTTTATGGCATGTCGGATATTTCGGCACTAACAAACTTGGTGTACTGCCCAAGCCACGTGAGCATCACAGTGCCTGTGGGGCCGTTACGCTGCTTGGCAATGATCAGTTCCGCCATGTTTTTTTGGTCTGTGTCCGGGTTGTAGTATTCGTCCCTGTACAGGAAAGTTACCAAGTCTGCATCCTGCTCAATGGCGCCGGATTCACGCAAGTCCGAAAGCATGGGCCGGTGGTCTGCCCGTTTTTCAGCAGCACGGCTCAACTGAGACAAAGCAATAACCGGCACGTTCATTTCTCTGGCCAGTGCTTTTAATCCCCGGGAAATATCGGAAATTTCCTGCTGCCGTGAATCGGTTCTTGCACTGCCGCTCATCAGCTGCAAGTAGTCAATAAGAATTAAATCCAGCCCTTTTTCCAGTTTAAGACGGCGGCATTTGGCCCGCATTTCCGTAACGGAAATGCCTGGAGTGTCGTCTATGTACAAAGGCGCTTGAGACAACGGTGCCATAGCCTCAATGATTTTTTCCCAGTCCTCATCCTCTAAATTCCCGGAACGCAGTTTTTGGGCATCCAGCATGGCTTCTGCACACAACAAACGGTTCACCAGCTGTTCCTTGGACATTTCCAAGCTGAAAATGGCGGTGGACTTTTGCAACCGCAGCGCCACATGCTGGGCAATGTTTAAGGCAAAAGCCGTTTTACCCATGGAAGGACGGGCGGCAATTAAAATTAAGTCCGACGGTTGCAGGCCGGTGGTTTTATAGTCAAAGTCTGTAAAGCCGGTGGCCAGGCCCGTTAACTTGGCCTTGGACAAATACACCTGCTCAATTTTATTCACAGACTCCACCAGAATGTCATGAATATGAACAAACATCTGGGTGTTGCGGTTTTGGGCAATGTCAAAAATAGACGTTTCCGCATGTTCTAAAATGGCTTCCACGCTGTTTTGCCCTTCGTAGCTTTCGTTGGAGATTGTAGCGGCGGCCTTAATCAGCTTGCGCAAAAGAGACTTTTGCTCAATGATTTTGGCGTAGTGTTTAATATGGGCAGAGGTATAGTACCCCCCAGCCAAAGCCGTTATGGCAGCCACGCCCCCAATTTGGTCCAGCACCCCCTGCTCTGCCAGCTTATTTTTTAAAGTAACGGCATCCACAGGTTCGTTTTGCATAAACAGCGCCACCATGGCGTCAAAAATAACACCGTTGGCGGGCTGGTAAAAATCTGACCCTTTGAGAGACTCATAGGCGGTGGACACAGCCTCCCGGTCGAACAGCATACTGCTTAAAACCGCCTGTTCCGCCTCATTATCGTTGGGCGGTATGCGGCTTATAAATTCTTCCATGTCTCTCTTCTGCTCCTGTTACGCTAAAATGTCTTTAATTTCAACTTTAAGCTTGGCCGTCACCTGTGGATGCAGCTTCACTTCCACAGTTTGCAAGCCAATGGCTTTAATCACTTCCGGCAATACAATTTTTTTCTTGTCTATCACCAGGCCCGTTTGTTCTTCCAAAGCCGCTGCAATTTCTTTGTTGGTAACAGAGCCAAAAAGCTTGCCGTTGTCCCCGGTTTTCACGGGAATAGAAACCACTTTTTCCTGCAAATCTTTTTCCAGCTTTTGTGCCTGCTCCAGCTCTTTTTGCTGTTTGTTGGCCTGTGATTTTTGCTTGGCTTCCAATTCGTTTAAGTTGGACTTGGTGGCTTCCACTGCCAGCTTTTTGGGCAATAAATAGTTACGGGCATGGCCGTCGCTGGCGTTAATCATTTGGCCTTTTTTGCCTACACCTTTAATGTCTTCTAATAAAATAACTTTCATTGTTTTCCCTCCGTTACAGATAGTATGGCTTGTTTCAGCTGCTCTTTTGCTTCTTCTATGCTCACATCTGTGAGTTGAGCCCCGGCCACGGTTTGATGTCCGCCGCCACCCATTTTTTCCATAATCAGCTGTACGTTTACATCAAACAAGCTGCGGGCACTGATGAGCACGGCATCTTCCCCTTCGCACAACACAAAAGAGGCTTTTATGCCCGATATGTTTAAAAGCTCATCGGCTGCCTGGGCTGTGGTAAGCTGCGGGTTTTCCGTGTCTGGAGAACAAACACTGATGGCCATGTCGTCATTAAACACTTCGGCTTCGTTCACAATGGAGGATTTGGCCTTGTAAGACGCTAAATCATACTGGAACAGCAGCCGTACACGTATGCTGTCCGCCCCGTTTCGCCGCAGGTATGCGGCGGCTTCAAAGGTCTTTGCCCCGGTTTTAAAGGCAAAGTTTTTGGTGTCTACCGTAATGCCGGCTAGCAAAGCATCCGCTTCCGCCGCTTGAAGCTTTACCCCGGAAATATACTGTATCATTTCTGTCACCAATTCGCAAGTGGATGAAGCGTAAGGCTCATGATACGTTAAAACGGCGTTGGTGATAAACTCCGTGGCTTTCCGGTGATGGTCAAATACCACCGTTTTATTGGCTTTTTCAAATACGGCCGGGCATTCCAAAATGCTGGGCCGGTGGGTATCCACCACCACCAGCAACGTACCTTCGGCCATATGGCCAATGGCTTGATCTGTGGTAATAAATGCATATTCCCGGTATTCTTTCAGCTCCATCAACCGCTGGTGCAACAACTGAATGCTTGGTGTCACCGTGTTCAGAACAATGTTGCAAGGCTTGCCTAAGGATTTAACAATGTTATAAACCCCTATGGCAGCACCCAGGCAGTCCAAATCCGGGGTACGGTGGCCCATGATGATGACATTGGTGGCTTCGTCAATCAGTTCTTTTAGGGCATAGGCTTTTACTCTGGCACGCACCCGGCTGTTGTAGCCCACTTCCCCAGATGTTCCCCCGTAAAACAAGTATTTATCTGCCGTTTTAATGAGCACCTGGTCGCCCCCCCGGCCTAGCGCCAAGTCCATGGCCGCCCGGGCATCTGCCAGGTCTTCGCTTAAAGATTTACCGTTTAAACCTACCCCAATGCTTAGGGTAACGGGAATTTTGTTGCCCATATCCAGCGCCCGCACTTGAGCCAGTATGTCAAACTTCTTTGCCTTCATGTATTCCAGCTTATCCATGTCGAACAGGAAAATATATTTATCCCCATCAATCTTTTTAATAATGCCCCCCACCTGCTGGGCCAGGGCATTCAGCTTGCGGTCTATGGCGGCCACAAGCAGCGGAAAGCGCACTTCTTCCATGGTGTCCATCACTTCATCGTAGTTATCAATGAACACCAAGCTCACCACAGTTTTGCCGCTTCCCCCGTGGCAGGATTCTTCCCCTTCAACAAAACACACCAGGGTGTAGGCTGTGCCGTCTGCCGGGTCTGCAATGCGGCTGACGGTTATTTGATAGGGTTTGTTGTTAATGGCAATAATGGATTCACAATTGCCGGTGTATAACCCGGGGATGAGGGCCTCCAAAGTGTCCGCTTCCGTGGGCAGAAGCCCTTTCAGCCGTTGACTGCACGTTACAATGGTTCCTTCTTGCAGCAAGGCATACATAAAAGGCAATTGCTCCAGCATATCTGTTAAAACGTCTGCTTGTGGCGTTCTGGGCACTTCCTTGGCTTCTTGCTCTTTAACAGAAAAATCACGTTGCCAGTTAAACAGAAAAATTGCACCAGCCACTATTGCACATAGGGGCACAATAAAAACAAGCACCGTCATTATGGGCATGAAAAAACCTCCTAACGATTTTCAATGTGTCGTAAAAGTTTTGCCTCATCATTGGCCAGCGTGTTTTTATCTTCCAGTACCAATAACCGTAGTTTGTTCCTTAAATGTTCATCCAATTCCTCACAGGAAACACCAAGCCGTTGGGCTAATGTGTATGCACCAATGACAATGTCTGCAAGCTTTTCAGCACGTTCATGCTCTCCTGCGCTGCCGTTTAAAAGGTGGCCGTGGATGGCCGTTACATCCGCCAACAACCGGTATTTTAAAGATTCAATGGCTTTAATGCCGCCTGTGATGTCAAAATTTTCAGCCCCTGGCATCCATCTCTCCCTCTCGTTCTTTAGAACCTATTAAGCAAACATACGGGTTCTTTACTCTATGCAAAATCAAAGCGTAAGGTACACAGCAGTTGGCCGTCTTTGCTTTCATCTTTCACTAAAATCATCAATTTTTGGCTATTTTCAGGTTCACCATAGGCTTCCACCACCACAGGCGTACCCCGAAGACACTCTTTTTTATACTGGCATTGCATCCCTACAATGCGGCAATTGCCATACAGTGCATCCGGCACCGCTTCCATGGCCCACTCCACATAGGCGATGTTGTTCACATGGTTGTTGGAATCTGTGTCCCTCCTGCCGGCAGTAAGGCGGCAGCTGTTCAGCAACAAACTGCTGGCAATGTCCGGCATATGAAAGTCTTTCTCCAAAACAGGGGGAAGCACCGGGCCGTAGCTTTCAACAATATTTTCTGGTGGCCGCACGGGGCGGCGGCGCACCGTATCCATGTACACCCAGGCCGTATTGGCCAGCAGCATGGTGTTACCGTTTGCATCCACCGCATGAAAAGCACGCTCTGCACAAATGCCCTTAAACCGGGTGGGCCATGTGTGAATGGTGATGGTGTCGTGCCACTTGGGGTAGGCCAACACTTGCACCTGCCAATTGGTTAAAATGTAGCCTTGCTTATTTTGGGCATACCACGCCATGGGGTACGCCGTGCTTTCGGAGTGCACCAGCGAAGCTTCAATAATATGGGACATCAGGTTGGGGAAATCCACCGTCAGGTCATCCCCCACCCCTCTGTACATAATTTGTTGCGTACATGTAAAACCGTTCATATTAACCCTTCTTTATCAATGAACCTTATGAACAAAGATGAAAAGTTCCATTATGTGCAAAACCATAGACGGTTGGTTTTTCTTCCAGCACCGCTTGCCCGCCGGAAATGTCCGTCATGTGGTCTTTAAAGGCTTTTACCCCCGGGCTTTCCACCATGGTTTCAAACTCTACTTTATCTGTGTAAACCGTGTTGGCAATCCGGTGCCCCTTTAACAGGATGGCGTGTTCAACTTTGCCGGACAAGGTGTATTCTACCGTAACAGCCACAGGGGTATACAAAATTTTTTCAATAACCCCTGCTGCTTCTAACCCGGCTTTGGCCCCATTGGTGTACGCCCGCACCAACCCGCCGGTGCCCAGTAACGTACCCCCAAAGTAGCGGGTCACATTTACCACAGCGTTTATAATGCCCTGCCCCCTTAACACATCCAACACCGGCATACCGGCAGTGCCGGAAGGCTCCCCGTCGTCGGACATGCGCTCAATGTCCTTGTCCAAACCAATACGATAGGCAAACACATTGTGGGAAGCATCCCAATACTGCTTCTTCATGGTCTGAATGAAGTGTTGGGCTTGTTCCTCTGTGCTGATGGGGGCCACCGTGGCAATAAACCGGGATTTTTTTTCGATAGTTTCAGCAGATGCCTGCTGAAAAATGGTTTTATACCTCTGAATCATGGCTCACCTATATCTTATTATTGATAAAAGTTCATTAAACAACCGTCTAAAAGAATGTCCCGCTCTAGCTTAGACATAGGGCCGAAATGCAACGTAAAGGCTGCCATCCCTCTTGTAGCGTTATAGGCGGTAACTTCGGCTTTGTTGGTGATGATGGCATCTTTTATATTGGGGATGTAAATAAAATCCCCCAATGCTTCTTCAATGCAAAAGGGCAACATGCCCCAGTTGATTAAGTTGGAGCGGTAACGCTTGGTGGCGTATGCTTCCGCAATATTGGCCAACCCACCCAGCACTCGCTGGCAGCTGGCCGCCTGCTCTCTGGCAGAGCCTTCCCCTATCTTGGGGGCATAAATGGAACTGCCCAGGGCAATGTCTTTCGCAACCGCCCCAAACTGCCGGGTGATGTTGTCGTACATGGCCTGCATATCTGGGTACAGGGCTTCCACATCTTGCCCTGTCCGCCGCATGTCTTCCATGCAAAGCAAAACCTTCGCCCTTTCCACATATCCCGGGTCTTTTTCGCACAATGCAAAATTGGCCATGGCCAGGGGGTTGGAGCGGTAAACGGCGCTTGCTCTGGAAGGCATCAACGCTTCGGTTGTAATCACCGGGTCTGTGAGGGACGACACAATTTGAATGAGCACATCCTCGGTCATGGGCGGAAACGCCGGCCAATCTGTGATGTTGGGCCCACACTGGAGGGTGACCGTTTCGTCTGGGTTATTGTAGCCGTTATACACCCGGTTGTTATAAATGTTTTTATTAAAGTAATACTTAGGCTTTGTAAAGTTGGCCCCCACTTCAGTGGCCGGGGTTAAAAAGCCGTGGTTAAGTGCTGTAGCCGCAATGGAACGAGCGTCCATTAACGCCACGGCAGCCAATTGGCCTTCTGCTGTATGGGCACCTTCTTGGCCAGCAAAGTTTCGGGTAATATGCCGGATGCTTAGCCCATTTTGAAAGGGCACGTCCGATGCACCAAAGCAAGGGCCGCAAAAGGCCGGGTGCAAAGTGGCCCCTGTGTTTAACAGCTTGTTGGCCGCCCCGTTTTGTACCACTTCCATATAAATGGGCTGGCTGGCCGGGTATACAGACAATGAAAATGCATCAAAGCCGATGGATGCCCCGGCCAGAATATCTGCTGCATCGCAAATGCTATCGTAAGAGCCTCCCGCACACCCTGCAATCACCCCTTGGTCCACCAAAAGCTTATGGTTGTGGATTTTCTCTTTCAAAGAAAACTTCAAGCCAGTGCCTTCAAGCTGGGCGTTAGCCATTCGCTCCACCTGTTCAACCCGGTCTGCCAAGTTGGCATTAAAATCCTCTATGGTGTAAATATGGGAGGAATGCCAAGGCATGGCAATCATAGGGCGAACGGCAGATAAATCCACAGACACCAGCCCGTCGTAATAGGTGGTGTGGCCGGGGGCCAGCAGGGCAAAATCCCCTTCTCTGCCGTGTGCCTCTAAATATTGCCGCACTTTGTCGTCTGTTTGCCACACAGAAGAAAGGCAGCCGGTTTCTGTGGTCATCACATCAATGGCGTTTCGGCTGTCTATGTTTAAGTTTTTAATGCCACTTCCGAAAAATTCCAAAATGGCATTTTTTACAACATCTTGCTTATAAACAGCCCCGATGATGGCCAATGCAATGTCTTGCGGCCCCACCCCTTCAACGGGGGCGCCGGTCATATGCACACCAACCACGGGAGGCATGTCCATCTGATAGGGCTGGTTAAGCAGCTGCTTCACCAGTTCCCCGCCGCCTTCACCAATGGCCAGTGCGCCCAAGGCACCGTAACGGGTGTGGGTATCAGAACCCAACACCATTTGGCCACAGCCCACCATCATTTCCCGCATATATTGGTGAATGACCGCTTGATAGGGCGGCACATAAATGCCCCCGTATTTTTTTGCAGCGGATAAACCAAAGGCATAGTCATCCCCGTTTAACGTTCCACCCACGGCACATAGGCTGTTGTGGCAGTTGGTTAATACGTAGGGCATGGGAAAGCGGGATAGGCCGCTGGCTCTGGCCGTTTGAATGATGCTCACATACGTCATATCGTGAGACACCATGGCATCAAACTTCAATTTAAGTACGTCTGGGGCGCCGGAAAGGTTGTGGCTTTGCAAAATGCCATAAGCCATGGTGTTTTGCCTGGCCTGGGCTTTGCTTATCCGGGACCGCAATTGCTGTTGCCCTTCTGGGGTATCTTCAATCACTTCCATGCCATAAAGCACATACACGCCGGTATCGGAACAAGAAACCATAATATCCCTCCAAAGCTAAAGCCTATGCCATTCCTATGCCTTCACCTCGTCCTGCCGTTCTACTCTTAACACTTCTTTCAAATCTCTGGCTCTTTCTTTTAAGTTGTTGGAAGCGGTTTTAGACAAAATCACTTTGGTTACATAACGCAGTGCATCATCATTCTTGCCCAGCATTTTGGCAAAAGCACCCAGCAAATACAGAATGGTATTTTCACCCAACCCCATAATGGGCATGTCTTCCCGGGTAAACGCCTGGGCAAACCCCTCATAAGCATGCTGTACAAACAGCATCTCACCTGGTTTATCCTCTTTCATGCGGTGCAGCCAGCTTAGCTTCATGCAAATGTACGCCTTTTCCCCCACAGAACCCTTTTTAACCATGGTGTTAATGAGCGCCAGTTTATACCGTTCAATGGCCATGTCTACTGTGAGTTCATCCGGGTAAATAAATGGGGTGAACTTAGAGCTGATATGGGTGTGCACCAAATCAATCTGCGCATCCGACAACCGATTAAACCGCTGCAAAACCGCCCCGTAACCGCAGTTCACACAGGTTACCACGTCGTAGAGCATGGGGTCTACGGGCTCGTAAACAGGCCTCAGGTCAAAGTCAATGGAAATCAACCGCACTTTAGCTGTGCGAATAACGGAGGACACAAAGGTTTTGCCGCAGACGGGGCATTCAAAGGATTTGGAGTATGTGTAATCTTTAATGTCAAATGGTTTGTCAGCAGCCTTTTGTTCATGGCTTGATACATTTTGATTCTTTTTTTCGTAAAGTTCTGCCTTGGTAAGTTCCGTTAATCCGAATTTCTCCAGACCATCGAAAATGCCTGCCATAAAGTCACTCCTAGGTTGAAGCATCATCTAAGAACCTGTATTCATAAACGAAACGCCGCCTTTTCGGCGGATTTTATGCCA
>CAZCQP010000053.1:0-17370 GCA_964500895.1 uncultured Eubacteriales bacterium
AGCATCCGGCTCATAACCGGACGGTCCCGGGTTCGAGTCCCTGAGAGCCCATCAATCAAACTGTTTTATGTGTTAAAACGTCCTTGCAAATGTTACATTTGTGGGGGCTTTTTATTATACCTGTATGTTTTTTAACAACAAAGGGGTGGATTATTTTGAGTAAAACAAAACAACTAACCACACTGGGGCTTTTCAGTGCCCTTAGCATCATCATGGTGTATACCCCGCTGGGTATGCTTCCCTGGTTTGCCGGCATCAGCCTCACTACGTCACACCTGCCCACCATTTTAATCGCCCTTTTATTTGGACCTGTATACGGGCTGGTTGTTGGGTTGGTGTTTGGGTTAACCACCCTAATTCGTGCCATGACCATGCCCATAATGCCCTTGGATCCCTTGTTTATGAACCCGCTGGTGTCTGTGTTGCCCAGAGCATGTATCGGGCCTGTGGCTTATGCCATTTATCGGCTTGTACACAAAGCAAATGACAATATAGGTTTGGTTATTGGTGCAGCGGTAGGCAGCTTAACCAATACCCTTGGCGTTTTAGGTATGATTTATTTCATTTACGCTGCGGCAGTTGTTGAAAAGCTTGGCATTACGGCTGAAGCCTTAATTTGGGCGGTCATCACATCCTCCGGGCTTTTAGAGATGGCGGTGGCTGTGGTCATTAGCTTCCCGCTGGCCAAAGCACTTAAAAAGGCGTTTGCATTATGAAAATAGGCAATTTTACCACCAAAAACAATGTGTTTTTAGCACCCCTAGCCGGGGTTACAGATTTGCCCTTTCGGCTGTTGTGCAAAGCATTAGGCTGCGGCATGATGACCACGGAAATGGTCAGCGCCAAAGGGCTTGTTTACAAAAATAAAAACACAACACAATTGTTGCACATCCACGAAGCAGAGCACCCCATTGGGGTGCAGCTTTTTGGTTCAGAGCCAGATATCATGGCCCAGGCGGTACGTATGCTGGAGCCTCTGGCCTTTGACTTTATCGACATCAACATGGGCTGCCCCGTGCCTAAAATTTTTAACAACGGGGAAGGCTCGGCACTGCTGAAAGACCCCCAGCGCATTGAAGCCATTGTAAAGGCCGTTTCTAGCGCCACCCAAAAGCCGGTGACGGTGAAGATACGTAAAGGCGTAGATGAAAACAGCGTCAACTGTGTGGAAGTGGCCAAGCGCATTGAAGCTGGCGGTGGTGCAGCGGTGGCTGTTCACGGCCGGGTGCGGGCCCAGTATTACAGTGGCCAGGCGGACTGGGACTGTATTCGTCAGGTGAAAGAAGCGGTGTCCATTCCCGTCATTGGTAACGGGGATGTGACCAACCCGGAAACCGCCAAGCAAATGCTGGAAGAAACCGGTTGCGACGGGGTGATGATTGGCCGGGCTGCCATGGGTAACCCTTGGATTTTTCAGCAGGTGGCCACTTATTTAGAAACCGGCAAGCACCTGCCGCCCCCTTCTTCACGGGACAGAATGACCTTGGCTTTGCGGCATATGGACATGCTGGTGGCCTATAAGGGTCCTGATGTGGGCGTGCGGGAAATGCGCAAACACATGGCCTGGTACACCAAAGGATTGCCCCATGCGGCACACATACGCAACGTTATCAACCAGGCAGAAACGCCGGAACAGCTTAAACAATGCATTTTACCCCTACTCCTCCTGGGCGAACCCCAGTGAGGGTTTTTTTGTATCAAAAAAGGGCACAACAGCGCCCTCTGTAGACAAAAGACCTTGGGAAACTTTTTCGAGAAAAAGTTTCCCAAACCTTTCAAAAAGCTTTTGCCTAAAATGCCGCTAAGCGGCATTTTCATGAAGTTTTTGCACCGCTTTTTTCAAAAAGCGGTTGGGGTTGGGGGCAAAGCCCCGAGGTTTTTCCAGTTGTAGACAGCCTAAGGGCACAACAGCGCCCCTAATTCCTTTTTCCGTTCACAATCTGCTTAAACTGCTCAAAAGTGGTTTCCCGGTAAATGATAAACCGGTTGAGCAATAACGGGTTTTGTGTTTTCGTCACATACCCTTCCTTTGTGGTCATGGCCATGGTAATACCCGCCTGCTTCAACCCTGCAATGGCTGCGTCGCTGTGCTGCCCTCTGGGGTAAGCAAAAGCCTCGTGGTTGGTTACAATGTCAAAGCTTTGGGTCACGTCCTGGGCCACTTCTTCCGCCGTACTGACGATCAGCTTGGTTTGGCTTTCGTCCGCTGTAAGCCCATGCATATCATAGGTATGGCTGGCGTATTCAAACACATCGGTATAAGCTGCCATGCTATCTTTGGCAATAAACTGCAAAACATCGGGGTCGTAGGGCTTTTGATTGTCTTTGGTGGCAGCAGTCATCATAAATATGGTGGCCCGAAAGCTACACCGTTTGAGCACCGGATACGCCCGCACCAAATTGCTGTAGTAGCCATCGTCGAAGGTGATGAGCACGCTTTTTTCCGGCAGCGCTTTATCTGTATATAAAAAGTCGTCCAATTCCTGCAATGTTAGGGCGTGAAAGCCATTTTGATACAAATACTGCATTTGCGCCTCAAAATCTTCCAAGCTAACGGTGCAGGAATTGTCTGTAAACTGCTTATTTTCTTCTTCTGATAAAATATGGTGGTACAGCAGGATGGGCACTTTTGTGGCTTCAGCTGACTGCACGGGAACCGTGCCAAGCATTACAGTGGCAAATATCAGCAAAAGTGCCAGCAGTTTTTTAAGCATCACTTTCAACCTCTCCAATGATGTGCGGGGCCGTACAGGGGCATGAGCAATATTTCAATCATGCGCCGCTGGTGCCTAAACATGCTTTGCAAAACCATCATGGACACTTGCTGCAACAGTTGCTCCTTGGCCAGCGCCATCATGCCTTTAGCCATGTCCATGTCTGTCATGCGGGAACGGGCGGCCACCAGGTTTTCAGACATGTTCTCCAAGTTTCGGATGGTGTAGCCCATGCGGTTTTCATAGGCCCCTAAACGGGAACGTTCAGACGACACATAGCTTGCGGCTTTGTCCACAATTTTAAGCATATCGCTAATTTCGGAAGCCGACTTCCCTGTAACATCATAGCCGGAAAGCCCCAAAGACTTGGCGTCTATCCCGTTTATGTACGCAACCATGCCCTGCCCGGCATTGGCGCCGGTTTGGAAGTACAAACCCCCATTGGCCTGGCTGTAGCTGCCGTCCAGCAGCGTTTTCTTGTTAAACTCCGTGCGTGCGGCAATCTGGTTTACTTCATCAATAAGATGGCTTATTTCATCCTGATATTTTTTCCGGTCTTCCGGTTCGTTGGTGTCGTTGGCCGCTTGTAACGTCAGCTCCCGGATGCGGATGAGGATGTCACTCACATTCGCCATGGCCCCTTCCGCCACTTGAAAAACAGAAATGGCATCCTGGGCATTTTTGGCGGCCATGTCCAGCCCCCGAATTTGGGCCATCATCTTCACAGAGATGGCATAACCCGCCGGGTCTACAGCGGCGCTAATCAGCCGGTTGCCAGTGGAAAGCTGCCCGATCAGCAGGCCCATTCGGCGATTGCTGGCCCCTAGGTTATGGATGATGGTCATGGCCAAACTGGTGTTAAACAGCTGCATGAAACGCTCCCTCCTTCATAGAAAGAAAAGCAGGGCAAGGGCGGCCACTTGATTGCATGGCCACCCTACAGCCAAAGTTTTTAGAAAAAGATGCGTACAGGTTGTGTATCCCAAATTTCATTGGCATACTGGGCAATGGTGCGGTCGCTGGAGAACTTGCCGCTTTTCGCCACATTAATGAGGGCGCTTTTAGCCCAGCTGTTTTTGTCTTTAAAGCGGTCGTTCACCTCTTGTTGGGCATGGGCGTAAGCCGCAAAGTCTTTCAGTATAAAATATTCGTCTGGGCGGCTGCCACCATAGCCATTTAACAAAGCATCGTAAAGCTCCCGGAACAAATCTGGTTCGTCTGGGGCCAGTGTGCCGTTAATCAGCTCTGTCAGCACCCCACGCACGCTGGCATTGATGTTGTAAATGTCCCAAGGGGCATAAGAACCGTCATGAGCCAGCTGTTGCACCTCGTTGGCATGCAAACCGAAAATGAAAATGTTTTCGGGGCCAACTTCTTCGTAAATTTCCACGTTTGCCCCGTCCATGGTACCAATGGTGAGCGCCCCATTTAACATAAACTTCATGTTACCAGTGCCGGACGCTTCTTTCCCGGCGGTGGAAATTTGCTCGCTTACATCGGCGGCAGGAATAAGCCGCTCTGCCAAGGAAACGCTGTAGTTTTCCATAAACAGCACTTTAATGCGGCCGTCGATGGATGGGTCGTTGTTCACGAGCTTGGCCACGCTGGTAATCAGCTTAATAATCAGCTTAGCCCGGCGGTAGCTGGCGGCAGCCTTGGCGCTGAAAATGAAAGTGCGAGGCTCCATTTCCATGGCCGGGTTGGCTTTCAGCTGGTTGTACAAATCCAGCACGTGCAGAATATTTAAAAGCTGGCGTTTGTATTCGTGCAAACGCTTCACCTGAATGTCGAAAATGCTATCTGGGTCTACGGTAATGCCGGTTTTGGCTCGTATATAGTCGGACAAACGGCATTTGTTGCTGCGCTTCACCGCCATAAATTTTTCAAGGAAAGCCGTGTCCTCTGTATGGGGCAGCAACATTTCCAGCTGGGGCAAGTCTGTCACCCAGCCATCCCCAATGGTTTCCGTAATCAAGCCAGCCAAGCCTGGGTTACAGTGGGCCAGCCACCGGCGTTGGGTGATGCCATTGGTTTTGTTGTTGAACCGTTCGGGGAAGATATCGTGAAAATCTTTCAGTTCTTGGTTTTTCAATATTTCCGTATGGATGGCGGCCACCCCATTGACAGAATGGCTGGACACAATGGCCAAGTAAGCCATGCGAATTTGGCCGTCTGCAATGATGGCCATGTTACGAATTTTGGTAGGGTCGTCCCCAAAGCGGGTGACCAGCAGGGCGCAAAACCGCTTGTTAATTTCCTCCACCACCATATAAATACGGGGCAGCAGGCGGCTGAACAGCTCGATGGGCCATTTTTCAAGGGCTTCCGACATGATGGTGTGGTTGGTGTAGGCACAGGTTTTCTTGGTGATTTCCCATGCATCGTTCCAAGACAGCTCGTATTCGTCCACCAGCAACCGCATCAGTTCTGCCACAGCCACCGTAGGGTGGGTGTCGTTCAGCTGAAACTGCACTTTGTCTGGCAGCAGGTTAAAGTCTGTATGCATATCCGCAAACCGGGCCAACACCCGTTGTAGGGTAGCAGAAATGAAGAAGTATTGTTGTTTTAAGCGCAGTTCTTTGCCCGCCATGAATTCATCTGCCGGATAAAGCACCTCGGCTAATGTCTGGGCCAGGTTCTGCTCCTCTAAAGACTTGGAATAATCCCCTCTGTTGAAGGATTGAAGGTCGAACATGTTTTTGGCTTGTGCATCCCACAGCCGCAAGGTGTTTACCGTATTGCTTCTGTAGCCCAGCACCGGGTAGTCATAGGGCACAGCAATAACGGTTTGGTGGTTTTGCAGCTCAAACTTAAAGTTACCGGTTTCCTGCTTCACCGGCACCACGCTGCCACCAAACTTCACTTCCATGGCGTATTCATCCCGGCGCACACCCCAGATGTCTCCATTAACCAGCCAGTTATCCGGCACTTCCACCTGATAACCGTTTTCAATGCGCTGCTCAAAAATGCCGTAATGGTAACGGATGCCACAGCCGTATGCAGGGTAGCCCATGGTGGATAAAGAGTCCAAAAAACAAGCGGCCAAGCGGCCAAGACCACCGTTGCCCAAGCCCGGGTCTCTTTCGCTGTCTTCCAGCAGATTGATGTCCAGCCCCAGCTGCTCCACCACGTTTTTCACCGTGTCGTACATGTCCAGGTTGATGATGGTGTTGCCCAAAAAGCGGCCCATCAAAAATTCCATAGACAGGTAGTATACCACTTTCACATCTTCCCGGTTATATTGGTCGTGAGTGGCAATCCATTTATCTGTGACCAGCTCTTTAATGGTTAAAGCCAACGCCTGATAAATTTGCACATTTGAAGCATTTTCAATATTTTTACGAAACATGGTTTTCACGTTTTCCGCAATTTGTTGCATTAAATCGTCTTCCGACATGCCGTATACAGAACTCACTACGCATTCCTCCCATTATACTTGAACCACTATTATATCACACTTTTACTGGATACAATACCAAATTTATAAATGATATGTCCTATTTTTTACTTTTTTATGCGTCATATGCTTCAACTGCAGCGGGCAAAGACTGTATGACACCATTCCCCACAGCAGGAAGGCCCACCAACACCGCACTGATCACTTCTTCCCGAGTGGCACCGGCAGCCTTGGCCATTTTGACGTGGAAAGGCAACCCACTTTCCAATCGGGCCGCCGCCAGCACCGCAATGTACGCCAATTCCTCTGTTTTTTTATCCAGCTTGCTTGCACCGTCCAGCGCCTGCACAGCTTCCATCCAGGCTTTTTGTGTTTCCGGTGCCTCCTTGGCAAATGTTTCAAAAGCTTTACTCACACTCATGGTCATGCCCCATTTTTATGAAAAAAAGGACGGCAAACGAAAAACAATTCACCATCCTATTGTATCAAATTTTTTGCATTGCATGATAAGCGGCATGTTGCTCCGCCTCTTTTTTTGTTTTTCCTGTTCCCTTGCCCAGAATTTTGCCTTTGTAGCACACCTGTGCCGAAAACAGTTTTTGGTGCTGCGGGCCGGTTTCCCCGGTAATTTCATAGGTAATGGGGTCTGGGCCGCCTTTTTGCAGCTCTTCCTGTAGCTGAGACTTGTAGTCGTCGTGGCCAAAGCCTTGGGGCTCTTTGCCCGGTGCGTCAAACAAGTGGTCCACCAGCTGTTGAGCACCGGTAAAACCGCCGTCTACAAAAGAAGCGCCCAAAGCTGCTTCCAAAGCATCCGAAAGGATAGAGTCCCTGTCACGGCCCCCCGTTTGGGCTTCCCCATTGCCCAGCCGCAAATACTGCCCAATGCCAATGCGCCGGGCAATAGCGGCCAAGCTGGGCTCGCACACCAAAGCCGCCCGTTTCTTGGTTAAATCCCCTTCAGACATGTCTGGAAAGCTCTTAAACAGCATGTGGCTGATTAAAAGCTCCAACACCGCATCCCCCAAAAACTCCAGCCGCTCATAATCTTCGGGCAAGCCTTCTTCATTGGCATAAGAGCTGTGGGTCATGGCCAGGGCCAGAAGCCCCTTGTCCTTAAACGTATAACCAAGGGCAGCCTCTAAGTGCTCCAAACTCATTAATCTTCCGCAACCTTCGTTTTAATGTAGTTCACCGCATCCCCAACGGTTTTAATTTTTTCGGCATCTTCGTTGGAAAATTCCATATCGAAAGCTTCTTCAAGCTCGGAAATGATTTGGAACAGGTCCAGAGAATCTGCGCCTAAATCATCTGCAAACGAAGTTTCCATAGAAATTTTATCTGCCGAAATACTCATTTGTTCTGCAATAATTTCAATTACTTTATCAGTGTCCATGATAACACTCCTTTTATTTTTATTCACCCAGTTTTTCTTTAAGCCGGGCTACAAAATCGTTTTCATTATACTTCACACATTGGCCAATGGCCCCTTTTATGGCACGGGCTTTGGCGTTGCCGTGGGCTTTCACCACAAGAGCGTTCAGCCCTAAAAAGGGTGCGCCCCCAATGTCTTCATAGGCAAAGCGTTGTTTCAGGTTCTTAAAAGCACCTTTGGCTAAAAACGCCCCAATCTTTGCTTTGGTGGTGGCCATCAGTTCGGTTTTAATCATGCCCATAAAGCTGGGCACAATGCCTTCGGTGTATTTAAGCACCACATTGCCGGTGAAAGCATCGCACACCACCACATGGGTGGCACCTTTGGGCAATTCCCGGGCTTCCACGTTGCCCACAAAATTGGGGATGGCCTCTGCCATCAACGGGAAAGCTTCTTTGGTTAAGGCATTGCCTTTTTCCGCTTCCGCCCCAATGTTTAAAAGGCCTACCGTTGGGTTTGGAACCCCCAGCACCGTTTCCATATACACAGCACCCATTTGGCCAAACTGCACCAGATAGCTGGGCTTGGCATCCACATTGGCCCCGCAGTCAATAAGCAGGGTGGCCCCTTTTTCATAGGGCATGGGTGCACCTAATGCCGGGCGTGCAATGCCCGGAATGCGGCCCACAATCATGGTGGCCCCGGTTAATAATGCTCCGGTGTTGCCAGAGGACACAAAGCCCTGGGCCTTACCTTCCTTCACCAAGTTCAGCCCCACCACCATGGAAGAATCCTTCTTTTGGCGGATGGCTGCGGTGGGTGTTTCTTCTGTGGCAATCACCTCTGTGGCGTTCACAATGGTGATGCCTTTTTCCCAATTCTTGTGCTTGTTCAGTTCCTGCCTAAGCAGTGCTTCCTTGCCCACCAGCAACACGTGCACGTGGGGGTAAGCAGATAAGGCATCTACAGCACCTTGCACCATTTCACCCGGGGCATAATCTCCCCCCATGGCGTCCAGCGCAATGGTTACCGGCTTAGGGATGCCTGGCTTTAAATCAAGCGTGGACATGGCGTCACCTCGTTGCCAAGGCCTTAGCAAAGGCATGGTTAGCCATTTCTAAGTGCAAAAACGCTGCAAGACCAACCGGCTCTTGCAGCGCTTCCTTACCTTGACCTTGATCTTGTCTTGTCTTGTCTTGTCTCGGTTATTGTACTTTAAGTACCTCTTTTTTGTTGTACGCGCCGCAAGCTCTGCAAGCACGGTGGGCACGCATCAGCTCACCGCATTTGCTGCACGCTACCAAGCTGGGCATAGCAATCTTCCAGCTTTGGGCCCGCCGTTTGTCACGTCTACCTTTGGAATGCTTACCTTTTGGGCAAATGGACATGTCTACACCTCCTTATCCTGAAAAAGGGAACGAAGCGCCTCAAAACGGGGGTCTGTCTCTTTCGTGACACAACCGCAGTCCCCTTCGTTCAGGTTGCTTCCGCAATGGGGGCATAGCCCCTTGCAGTGGTTGGCGCATAAAGCCTTTATCGGAATATTTAATAACAAATTCATGAAAACCACAGGGCTTAAATCAATGGTTTCCAAGTGTTGGTTTACATAAACGCTGTTTTCAGAATCGGCCTCAAACGTTTCGCCTACGGCTACAGAAACGCTGTAAGCAAACGGTTGCAAGCACCTGTCGCAGGAAAGAGAAAACGCTGCATCCAGTGCACCTTCCAGAGCACAGCCCTCATCCCCGGCCCTTTTGGTTAAACGGCCGGTAAAATGGGTTTTGACTGCCGGTGTGACCAGACCATAGCTTTCGGGCACGGTAAAGTCTTCTGAAAAGGACACATCCCGGCTTTCGCCCACAGACATGCCTTTAAAGCTGATTTCCATGCTAACCCTCCAAACAACTATCTAATACCACAGCTATAAAAGTATAAACACTGTGGGCTTACTTGTCAAGTAAATTTTTTGTATCTCTTGCAATCACCAATTCTTCGTTGGTGGGGATAACCAGCGCACGGACTTTAGAGCCTTCTGTGGCGAAGTCTGCAATCTTGCCCCGCACGTTGTTTTTCTCTTCATCCACTTCAATGCCCAGGTAACCCAGATATTGGCAGATGGCTGTTCTTGCTTCGGCAGAGTTTTCGCCCAGACCGGCGGTGAACACCACAGCATCCACACCGTTCATGGCAGCGGTGTAAGCGCCAACATATTTAGCCACACGGTAGTAGTAGGTTTCCAAAGCGGCTTGGGCTTGTTTGTTGCCTTTTTCTGCTTCGGCTTCAACGTCTCTAAAGTCACTGGAAACGCCAGAAATGCCCAGCACACCAGATTTTTTGTTCAGCAGGTTATCCACTTCTTTAGCGGAAAGCCCTTCTTTTTCCATTAAGAAAGAAATCACAGCAGGGTCAATGTCGCCGCTGCGGGTACCCATGGCCAAGCCTTCCAGAGGGGTGAAGCCCATGGAGGTGTCCACAGATTTGCCCTTGTTTACGGCGCAAACACTGGCACCGTTGCCCATGTGGCAGGTAACGATTTTCAATTCTTCCATGGGTTTGTTCAGCAGTTCGGCAGCCTTGGCAGACACATATTTGTGGCTGGTGCCGTGGAAGCCGTAACGGCGGATTTTATGGGTTTCGTAAAGGTTGTATGGGATGGCATACAGGTATGCTTTTTCAGGCATGGTTTGGTGGAAAGCAGTGTCAAACACAGCCACTTGGGGAATGCTTGGCATTAAAGTTTCGCAAGCAGCAATGCCCATCAAGTTTGGCGGGTTGTGCAGGGGTGCCAGGTCGTTACAAGCTTCAATGGCTTTTTTAACTTCTGGGGTGATGATGACAGAATCGGAGAAAAATTCCCCACCGTGTACCACCCGGTGGCCAACGGCGTTCACTTCATCAATAGAGGCAATAACCCCGTGGTTTGCGTCCAACAAAGCATCCAACACCAGTTTAATGGCGCTGGTATGGTCTTTCATAGGGGCTTCCACTTTGTATTTTTCTTTGCCAGCGGGTTCGTGCTTTAAGTTGGCACCTTCAATGCCAATACGTTCGCAAAGGCCTTTGGCCAGCACAGTTTCACCAGCCATGTCAATCAATTGGTACTTTAAAGAGGAACTTCCGCAGTTCATCACTAAAATTTTCATGAGGTATGCGCTCCTTCAATATTTTTTATTGTTGTGGGGTATTGATATACGGGCATCCTGCTTCCTGATACCCGCCGCAGATTCCCTGTGCTCCCTGGCACCCAGCCTGGCCTTGGCCTTGACCTTGGCCGTGGTACTGGCATTGCCCTTGCCATTGTCCTTGCGCAGACACTGTGGGGCAAGCTGTATTGGCACGGGAACAACCCTGGCCTCTGCCGGGGCCGCCAATGGCGAACACAGTTGTGCCGAAAACAACGGTAAAGGTGAGCAACATGGAAAACATTACAACCAATTTTTTCATGTACATCCTCCTATGCAGTGTTTGAAAATTCAATAACAATGGGTTTTAGCCACTACTTTGGGTGGGAACCCGTTCAAACGAACTTGAACCACGTTCATTTGAACGGGTTCCCTGCCCTAAAAAGGTTAAAACCCCCACAAAATGATTTTTCAAACACGCCCTAAAATTATGACTTTCAGCAACATGTTTATTGTTTAATGATTAAGTTTATTGTTCAATGGCTTGCACGGCAGTAATAGCTACCACACCCACAATGTCGTCGGCGCTGCACCCTCTGGACAAGTCGTTCACAGGCTTGGCAATGCCTTGGGTCATGGGGCCGTAAGCGTTGGCTTTGGCCAGACGTTCCACCAGCTTGTAGCCAATGTTGCCTGCATCCAAATCTGGGAACACCAGCACGTTGGCATGGCCGGCCACTGGGTTGCCGGGGGCTTTTTGTTGGCCGATGGCAGGTACAATGGCGGCATCCAGCTGCATTTCACCGTCCAGCTTTAAATCTGGGCTTTCAGCTTTGGCCATTTCAGCGGCAATGCGCACTTTGTCAATGTCTGCATGTTTGGCGCTGCCCATGGTGGAGTGAGACAACAGAGCCACCACCGGTTCTGCACCAACCAGTTGTTTAAAGGATTTTGCAGAGCTTTGGGCAATGGCTGCCAATTCTTCGGAAGTGGGGTTTTGTACCAGACCACAATCGGAGAACACAAACACGCCATTTTCGCCAAATTCACAATCCGGCACGCACATCACAAAGAAGGAAGACACCAGCTTTGTGCCGGGGGCTGTTTTTAAAATTTGTAAGCAAGGACGCATTACGTCTGCGGTAGCGTGGATAGCCCCGGAAACCATACCGTCTGCCAAGCCTTCTTTCACCAGCATAACGCCTAAGTACAGCGGTTGTTCTGTTAAAATTTTATGCGCTTCTTCTTTGGTTAAGCCCTTAGATTTTCTAATTTCCACCAGCTTATCTTCAAGCATGTCCATTTTATCGTAAGTCTGCGGGTCAACAAAAATGGCGGAGGAAACGTCGCCCTCTGCGGCTTTCATAATTTCCTCTTTATTGCCGATGAGCACCACCTTGGCAATGCCTTCTTTTAAAGTTGTTGCGGCCGCATCAAGGTTTCTTTTTTCCAGAGACTCGGGCAGCACAATGGTTTTTCCTGCTGCCTTTGCCTTTTGTTTCACACTTTCCATAAAATCCATAGTCCCAATCTCCTTTCACATGTCCCTTAAAAATAAATTCTCAAAACCTTTTACATTATAATCAAAATACACACAGGTTACAATAAATAATTAACAAATTATTTCAAATTGTTCAGTTGTCTACAGCCTGAAATAATGAACAAATTATTTACAATAACCATCTTAACGCCATTTTCCAAACTTGTCCAGCATTTATAATGAAAATGTTTTGAATAAACCGCCAAGGAGTGGTATACTGTTCCAAAATTTAAATGTTGCGGAAGGAGAAGCGCCATGCCGGCCATTCAATCCTTTGACCAGCTTCAGGCATTGCTTGCCAATACCAGCCCCAAAACATTAGCCGTGGCCGCCGCCCACGAAACCCACACATTGGAAGCCGTGTTCCATGCCAAACAAACCCTGCCTGTGCCCCTGCACGTGCTTTTGGTGGGGAACAAAGCCAAAATTCTTTCCATTACCCAGGAAATAGGCTGGCAGGTAGACCCGGCCACCATTGTGGAATCTGTAGACGAAACCGATTGCGCCCAAAAGGCAGTGGCCCTTGTGCGTGAAGGCAAAGCCAATGCGCTGATGAAAGGGCTTTTGGAAACCAAAGTGTTATTAAAAGCCGTTTTAGACAAAGACAACGGCATTCGGGGCACCGGGGTGATGTCTCACGTAGCAGTGGTGGAAAGCCCGGCGTACCACAAGCTGGTGTATGTGACAGACGGGGGCATCACCCCCCACCCTACCCTGGAACAAAAAGCAGCCATCATTGAAAACACCGTCACCTTTTTGCATGGGCTTGGCATTGAACAGCCTAAAATTGCGGCGCTGGCCGCTACGGAAAGCGTTAGCGACAAAATGCCGGAAACAGTGGAAGCCGCCCAGTTAGCCGTCATGGCTCAAAATGGGGCTTTCGGCAACTGCTTAGTGGAAGGCCCTGTGTCTGTAGACATTGCGGTGAGCAAGGAATCCGCTGCCGTGAAAGGCTACAAAGGACAAATAGCCGGTGAAGCTGATGTTTTTTTAGCCCCCTGCATCCACACGGGCAACATCATGGTGAAAATACTGCTTTTTTGGGGCGGTGCTAAAATGGCCGGGTGCTTGCTTGGAGCGAAAGTGCCTATCGTGCTTTTGTCCAGAGGGGCCACAGCAGAAGAAAAGCGACTGTCTATTATGCTCTGCCTTGGGCTACAATCCTAGGAGGAAGGAAGGTTGGCGAACAATTTTATGGAAGATACTTACTACATTTTAGCCATCAACCCCGGCTCCACCTCCACCAAGGTGGCGTTGTTTAAAAACGATGTGATGGTGGCCAAAGAAAGCATTGAGCATACCACCCAGGACTTGGCCCCTTATGACAACATTTTAAGCCAATACCCCTTCCGGCGGCAGTGCATCTTAGATTTTCTGGCCAAACAAGGCGTACCCACACACATGCTGGCTTGTGTGGTGGGCCGGGGAGGGCTTTTGCCCCCCATTAAAACCGGGGGCTACCGGGTGAACGAGAAGATGAAAGCCCTCATTTTCAGCGGCCAGCTTCTTCCCCATGCCTCTAACCTTGGGGCAGTTTTGGCGGACGAAATTGCCGCCATGGCGGGCAAACCCGCTTACATTTACGATGCCGTGTCTGCCAATGACATCACCCCTATGGCTCAAATTACAGGGATGCCGGAAATCACACGCACCAGCCTGTGCCATGTGCTCAACAGCCGGGCAGTGGCAAGACGGGTGGCAAAGTCTATGGACACGGAATACGAGCAGTTTCAAGCTGTGGTTGCCCATCTTGGGGGCGGCATTTCCATCAGTGTACACCAACGGGGCAAAATCATAGACGCCCTGCCAGACGACAGTGGCCCCTTCGCCCCGGAACGGGCAGGCGGGCTTCCTGCTTTAAAAGTGATTGACCTATGCTTCAGCGGGCAATATAATAGGCAGGAAATGATTAAGAAAACCAGGGGCAACGCCGGGCTGGTAGCTCTTGTGGGCACCACAGACTGCCGGGAAATTGAGCGGCGCATTGCAGACGGTGACGAGCAAGTGCGGCTGGCTTACGAGGCCATGGTGTACAACATTGCCAAAGGCATCGGGCATATGTCCGTGGTGCTTAAAGGGGAATGTGAAGCCATTATTTTAACCGGTGGGCTGGCTCATTCCGCTTATATCATTGGTAAAATTAAGGGCTATGTGTCCTTCCTTGCCCCGGTGGTGGTTGTGCCCGGGGAATTTGAACTGGAAGCTTTGGCCCAGGGCGGCTTGCGCATTGTGAAAGGCCTGGAAACCGCCCGGGAGTTTGAATATTGAAAGATTTACAAAGGAGAGCAGCTATGGAAAGTGCATTGAAAGAAACAGGCAATTTTATTCATCAGTACATTTTGCAAGACCTTGGGGAAAATTTAAACAAAATCCACACCCGCTTCCCGCCAGAACCCAACGGCTATTTGCACATCGGCCACGCCAAGGCCATTTGCATTAACTTCGGCATGGCAGCTTTATACGGGGGCTTGTGCAACCTGCGGTTCGACGACACCAACCCCGCCAAGGAGGACACAGAGTACGTTAACGCCATTATTGAAGACATTAAATGGCTGGGTTTTGACTGGGCAGACCGGCAATACTTTGCTTCGGACTATTTTGAAAAACTGTATGATTTCGCCGTTACCCTCATTAAAAAAGGGAAAGCATTTGTGTGTGACTTATCTGCTGAAGAAATTAAAAAGACCCGGGGCACTTTAAGCGAACCGGGCCAGGAAAGCCCTTACCGCAACCGTTCCGTTGAAGAAAACCTGGATTTATTTGAGCGCATGAAAAACGGGGAGTTCCCAGATGGCACCCGCACCTTGCGGGCGAAAATTGACATGGCCTCCCCCAATATGAACATGCGGGACCCTGTCATTTACCGCATCGCCCACATGACCCACCACAACACCGGGGACAAATGGTGCATCTACCCCATGTACGACTATGCCCACCCTTTGGAAGATGCCATTGAGGGCATCACCCACTCCATGTGTTCTTTGGAATTTGAAGACCACCGGCCGGTGTATGACTGGTTCGTGAACGAAGTGGGCGGTTTTGACCCTAAACCACGGCAAATGGAGTTTGCCAAGCTGAACCTGAACAACACCATCATGGGCAAGCGGTACATGCGGGCGCTGGTAGAAGCCGGCAAGGTGGACGGCTGGGATGACCCACGGATGATGACTTTATCCGGCATTCGCCGCCGGGGGTATACCCCTGCGTCTATTCGGGACTTTTGCGACCGGGTTGGGGTGTCTAAAGCCAACAGCGTGGTAGACTGTGCTTTACTGGAACATTGCATCCGTGAAGATTTAAAACCCACTGCTAAAATGGTGATGGGGGTGTTAGACCCATTAAAAGTGACCATCACCAACTACCCGGAAGAAGTGACCGAAACGGTCACCATTGAAAACAACGCCGAAAACCCAGACATGGGCACACGGGAAGTGCCTTTCTCCAAAACCCTTTACATTGAACGGGAAGACTTTATGGAGGATGCACCTAAGAAGTTTTTCCGGCTGTCTGTTGGCCGGGAAGTGCGGTTGAAAGGGGCCTACTACATCCAGTGCAACGAGGTTGTGAAAGATAACGACGGAAACGTGGTGGAACTGCTCTGCACCTATGACCCTGAAACCAAAAGTGGTTCCGGCTTTAATGGCCGCAAGGTGAAAGGCACCATCCATTGGGTGAGCGCCCCTCATGCCGTACCCGCCACGGTACGTCTCTTCGACTATCTGGTGCTGGACGACAAAGATGCCCCGGAAGGTTTTGTGGAAAACCCTAACTCCCAAGTGGTGAAGCAGGCCTTTTTAGAGCCAGCGCTTCAAGACGCCACATTGGCAGACCGTTTTCAGTTTTTGCGGCTGGGTTACTTCTGTCTGGATTCCAAGCTATCCAAGCCGGAAGCATTGGTGTTTAACCGCATTGTCTCTTTGAAAAGCGCCTACAAGCCAGAATAATTCATTTCATAAAAAATGAGCGAAAGGTTGTGTATTCCATGAAGAAGCTATTGCTGCTGTTCACATGCATCACCTTGTTGACTTCCCTAACCGTGCAAACGGTGGTTGCTGCCCAAACTACGACCCTCACTGTTACAGAAGCGCTCAACTTGTTAGACGGGCATTGGACGGACAAAGCCTATATCGATGCCATACGTGCTACCCGCTCCCCGTACCATGCCCAAGCCCAGCTGGGCAAAGACGTGTTCCATTTGTCCATTGTTGCCGGAAAAAACGCTGACACGGACTTGAACATGGATTTTTATGAATACTACGGCTTTCACGAAGGGGGTACCCCTGCCGGAAATTTCGTGCAGGTGAAACCCCTGGGCAACCAAAGCTTTGAATTGGTTGCCCAGCCTTCTGCCAAGAGTGACTTTTATTACCACGAAGGCATCCAAAACCGAAAAATAACCTTTACGCTGAAAAATGACGGTACTGTTGGGGAAATCACCTATACCATCAGCGATCGTACCGACATTTACGGCATAAACGGCACCTATACCATGCAAAGAACCAACCTGGATGATTTGCTGTTTTCCGGCACGTATCAGGACCAGTCCGGTAAACTTTACACCTTTGAAGACGGCAAGGTTACCTGGGGCAGCCCCAGCAACCTGTTTGGTTTTATGGTCACCCACGACTTTGTGACGGATTCCTATGCAGACGTTCTTTTACTCTACGGGCTGAAAGAGCCTTCCTATACGTCTTACTACTTTAAGATAACCGATATCCAAATAGCCCTTTATGACATACCCGTTCTAGACGACTACTGGGAGCTTACAGAAGCTTATTTTGCCGACAAAACCCCCACGCTGGTTTTGAAGCCCATGCAAGCAGCCAAGGGCATTCAAGTGCTTTTAAACAACAAGCCCCTGTCCTTTGAGCAGCCCCCTGTGCTTGAAAACGGCCGGGTGTTGGTGCCTTTGCGGGCCATCTTTGAAGCCATGGGCGCTACCCTTGCTTGGGATGCAAACACCCAAACCATCACCGCCACCAGCAACGGCAAAGTGATTGTTTTAAAGGTGGGTGACAGTCAGGCGCAGATTGACGGCATTTCCTATACATTGGATGTGCCCCCACAAATGGTGAATGGCCACACCTTGGTGCCCCTGCGGTTTATTGCTGAAAGCTTTGGCTGCTCGGTGAACTGGGACGGCGCACAGCAAACCGTTACCATTACGAACTAAAAAAAGACCTTGGGAAACTTTTTCGAGAAAAAGTTTCCCAAACCCTTCAAAA
>CAZCQP010000054.1:0-16807 GCA_964500895.1 uncultured Eubacteriales bacterium
GGCACAATTTTACAGAAGCAGAAGTGGCCCAATGTGTGCAAAAGCCAGTGGTACAACGGCTGTTAAAACTGATTGCCTTGCGCAACAACCACCAAGCTTTTGACGGCACATTCACCGCTGTGCCTTCTGGAGCAGATGCCATCTGTTTGGAATGGCGCAAGGACTGCCAGTTTTGTTGCCTAAACATCAACCTAAAAACTTTAGCCTCGACGGTAGTTTTTACCAAAGAGGATGGAACACAAGCCACCATAGCATTATAGGCAATAAAAAAACCCCCTGCCCGGGGGTTTTTTAGCGCTTGCATTTGCTTATTGGTTAATGACGGTCACCCCGTCAACCATCACAAAGCGCACGTTTAAATCTTTGTCTAAGCCCACAAGGTCGGCAGCCTTGCCGGGCTTAATGCTGCCAATGGTATCCTCCAGCCCTAAAGCGGTTGCGGGGGATAAACTGGCCATTTTAACGGCATCAAACAAGGGCACATGCAGGGTATGCACCATGTTTTTAATGGCTTGGCAAATGGTTAGGGTGCTTCCGGCCAATGTGCCGTCTGCTAACCGGCATTCACCATTGCTCACCACCACGTCTAATTCACCCAAATTATACTCCCCGTCTGGAAGGCCGCCTGCCATCATACAATCCGTAATCAGCGCCACTTTCTCCGGCCCTTTGCATTTTAAGACGATGTTCATGGCCACAGGGTTCACGTGCACCAGGTCTGCAATCATTTCCGCATAAATGGCAGGGTTGTCCAAAATGGCCCCTACCATCCCCGGTTCTCTATGGCGCAATGGGCTCATGGCATTGTAAATATGAATGCCCAGCTTGGCCCCACGGTCTATGGCAGTGTGCGCTTGGGCGCAGGTGGCATCGGAATGGCCCAACCGCACGGCTACATTGTGTTTGACCAAATAGTCAATGGCTTCCAAAGCACCGGGCAATTCCGGGGCAAGGGCACATGAAATAACGGTGCCTTTGCCTGCTTCCACAAGGGCTTCTATTTCCGGTAAGGAAACCTGGCGGATAAATGCCGGTGGGTGAGCGCCTTTATACACCGGGTTAATGTATGGCCCTTCCAAAAATGAACCTAAAATTTTAGCCCCGTCCACCCCTTGGGCCATGGCATCCCGCACGGCTTCAATAGCGGCTGTGGTTTTCTCCAAAGAAGTGGTGACTGTGGTGGGGCAAAAAGCTGTGACCCCTTCCTGGGCTTTAAAACGGGACAAACCCAACAGTGCATCGTAAGTGGCATCCATGGTGTCGTGCATGTTGCCGCCGTGTACGTGAATGTCTACAAAACCGGGAATCAGTGTAAGGTCGCCAAGGTCAATGTCTGCCTGTGTGGAAGTTTGTTCCATGCAAGCGACAATTTTACCTTGCTCAACCTGCACACAGCCTCCTTCTAAAATACTATTTTCCAAAAAAATGCGGCTTGCTTTAATTGTGGCCATCCGTCATCGTCCTTTCTCATCTGGTGATGCTTTTATTATTCATCAGCATAACAAAGATTATTTTGTTTTGCAAGTAATCGGTGTCCACCAAAAACAACCAAACATATACTAAAAGCAAATTTATTTACAGTTAGAATCGTTACAGTAACATAAAATGAAGGAGAGATGCCATAATGGCAAAAATTAAAATTTATATTTCCCCAAGCCAGCAGGATAAAAACACTGGCCCTGGTGGATACAACGAAAAGGAACAAATGCATCTGTTGGCAGACCGGGTGGAGGCCCTGCTCAAGCAATACCCGGAATTTGAAGTGTACCGTGCCAACCGAAACATGACCGTTTCGCAAAACGTGACCGAAAGCAACAGGCTGGGGGTAGACATGCATTTGTCGCTGCATTCCAATGCCAGCGCCGGTGCCCCCACAGCCCGCGGAACAGAGGTGTACATTTATAACAGAGGGGGAATAGCGGAAAAACTGGCCAACAACATTTATAACGATTTGGTCAAGGTGGTGCCTGCACCCGGGCGTGGCGTGAAGGTGAACCCTAATCTGTACGAATTAAATGCCACCTCTGCCCCTGCGGTGTTGGTGGAAGTGGATTTTCATGACAACCCCCAAGGTGCCCAGTGGATTATGGCCAACCTGGACAAGATTGCAGTGGCCATTGTAGACGGTGTTTTAAAGACATACAATGTCGCACCCAAGCCCCAGCCCAACCCCCAGCCCACCACCACACAAATGCTTTTTAACGGCAAGCCCATAACAGTGGAACGCATTTTTATAAACGACACCAACTATATTAAATTGCGAGACTTGGAAAAAATGGGCTTTAGCGTGGGTTATGATGCAGCACAAAAAATGCCGGTGGTTAATTATCCGGCACAGTAACATTAAAAAAGGGTGCCTGGCCATATGATGACCGGGCATCCCTTTTATTGAGGGGAGGAAATACCAATAAATAGGTGTTAAAATTACCGCCAGGAATCGGTTTCAATGCCAATAACATCTTTGGAGACAAATTTGCCGCCCTTTGTGTCAAAATAATGCTTGGTGGCTTTGTGTACAACGCCGAAACCAACCAGTATCACCGGTACATTCACGTACACCAGCAAGATGTTGCTAAAGTCTGCAATGTACCACAAGTTACCCAGTTCCAGCCCGGCAAGCACCGTTAAGCAGCCGAAAGGAACCAGAATGATAGAGCCGATAACCCGGGCCAATGTGGAAAGGGATTTCTTTTGAGACACCCGGTTAACGGAAATTTCAGAGAAGCTGATTAACCCAATGAGGGTGGTGAAGGCGAACAAGGCATAGCTGATGGAAACAATGAACTTCACCACATTGCCAATGGCAGGGCTGGGCACCAGGCTGGAGATGGAAACCAAGTAAACAGGCAGTCTGGAGTTTCTGATGGCTTCCCATTCCACCCCGGCTTCACCGGTCCAGATGTGGGCCATAACCACCATAAAGCCGGTTAATGTACAAATGACCATGGTGTCTACAAATACGCCAACAGATTGAATGAACCCTTGTTCACAAGGATGGTCGTTGTCGGAAACGGAAGCAGCGGTGGTGATGGTGCCTTGGCCGGCTTCGTTGGACATTAACCCTCTTTTAACCCCTTGAATTAAAGCAGTACCGAAAGCGCCGCCAAATACGGCTTTAGGTGAAAAAGCGCCGCCGAATACTTCTGCAAAGAAGTAAGGCACTTTGCCAATGTTGATGATGATGATGAGTAAGACCATGCCGCAGTAAATGAATGCCATAATGGGCACCAATGCGTCTGTGAAACGGGTAACACGTTTGATGCCGCCAAAGATAATGGCAGGAATGGTGATGATGAGCACAACAGCAATGGCATAATAAATGCCAGAGGTACGTTCATACACGTTGCCTGTTACAATTTCTGCCGCAGAACCCAGGGCAGTAAACAAGTGGAAAGCTTGGCCGGGCACGTTCATTAAAAATGCGGTAATTAAGGTGATGGCGATGGCACTGCCAATCCAGGACTTGCCGCCTAATAACACTCTGCCGTAAAAGGGAACGCCGCCAACAAATTCGTTGCCTTTTTTCTCTTTAAATATTTGCGCCAGCACAGATTCTACATAAGCGGTGGCCATGCCGAAAAATGCACACACCCACATCCAGAACAAAGCGCCAGGGCCGCCAACGGAAATGGCCCCTGTTACGCCCATGATGTTGCCAGGGCCTACACGCATGGCAGAACTTAATAAAAAGGCAGATAAAGGGCTAACGCCGGTTTCATGGGATCTTTTTGCGGCCAAAATGCGGATGGCTCGGCCAAAGTTGGTGACTTGCAGCATTTTAAGCTTGATGGTGAAGTAAATGCCTGCCCCCAGCAAAAGCAGTAGGGATAAAGGAAAGTTGCCCAGGATGGGAATGTTCGCATACCACTCGAAGTTGGCGGGGAAGTCCCAGAAAAAGTCTGAAATAGGAACGATAAATTCAAAGAAAGCATTAATAGAATCGAAAACAGCTACCATATGTACAAAAACCTCCTCATAAAAAATGTTTTTGTAAAGCTATTCGCAGGCGGCTGACAACAATAAAACCTTGGGGCGTTGCCCCAAGGTCTTATGCCCGCCTGTGGGGTAAAGCTGTAGATTAAAGATTGGTGTATTTAATTAGAGTACATCGTTTTTCATTACGTCTTCATAAGTTTCCCGTTTCACAACGCAGCGGGGTTCCCCGTTTTTCACCATGATAACAGCCGGCTTTCTCAGCCTGTTGTAGTTGCTGGCCATGGCATAGTTGTAGGCACCGGTGGAAAGCACCGCCAACACATCCCCGGGCTGCAATTTGGGCATGGCAATACCCTTAATTAAAATATCGCCAGATTCACAGCAACGGCCGGCAATGGCCACGTTTTCTTCTTCCGGGCCGTCTACATGGCTGGCACAAATGGCCTGATACTCCGCTTGGTACAACGTAGGTCTAGGGTTGTCGGTCATGCTGCCGTCTACACTGACGTATTTTCTTACGCCGGGAATGTCTTTTTCTGCGCCCACGGTGTATAAGGTGATGCCGTTGTCTCCTACAAGCCAACGCCCGGGTTCAATAATCATTTTCGGGCGGGTTAAGGCATGGGTGTTGCAATAAGTATCCAGTATGCTGACCATGGAAGCCCACACTTCCCCCACGGGCAAAAATTCTGTATCGTCGGTGTAACGAATGCCGTAACCGCCGCCCATGTTCAGTTCCTTGCACACAATGCTGTGGTTTTTGTGCAGGTCGTTCACCAGTCCCAGCATGGCCACAATGGCATCTTCAAAACTTTTTTGAGAAAAGATTTGAGAGCCGATGTGGCAATGAATGCCCACAAAATTTAAGTTTTCATAGGAGGCAGCTTTGATGCAAACGTCTTTGGCAGCACCCGTTTCAATGGGGAAACCAAACTTACAATCCAGCACCCCGGTTTTCAGGTAGTCGTGGGAGTGGATTTCAATGCCCGGTGACACCCGAATTAAAATGTGGGCTTTCACACCGTGCTGTTTGGCTAATGCGTCCAGCACTTCCAGTTCATAGTAACTGTCCACCACAAACCGCCCCACACCGTATGAAAGGGCCATGTCCATTTCATCATAAGACTTGTTGTTGCCGTGGAAGTATACCATGTCCATGGGGAACCCGGCTTTGTATGCGGTGAACAGCTCCCCGCCAGACACCACATCTACCCCAAGGCATTCGTCTTTTAATATTCTATAAATCTCTAACGTACTAAATGCTTTGCTGGCGTATAACACCAATGTATTCGGATACTTATGCATAAATTCCTTTTTTAACAGACTGCATTTCTCTCTAATACCGTTTTCATTCATCACGTATAATGGGGTACCGTATTCCCTTGCCAGGGCAACGGTATCACAACCGTTATACGTGAGATGGTTTTGCTCGTTTACGCCAAAATGGCAGTTTTCCGGTAATCTGGATTTATGGTTCACTTGGTTCATGTTCACGACTCCCATCCCAAAATTTTAGTTTGCTTTCAAGTTAAGTTGCTTTAAACGCCCCAGTTTGCAAATACAGCTCCTTTCATTTGGCGGTGAATATACTTTTGCCATATGATAATGCAAGAACCGTGCCACATAAAATGAATGTCAAAACATGGGGTTTAAAGGGTTTTATTGGGGTAGGGAAGTGTCACAAGGGGAACCTTACGTAAATTAAATTCCTGTTTTAAGGAAAGCAGTCTGTTTGTGCGGAAATTGTGGTTATTTGCCGGGAGAAGTAAGGCCTAATTGCCACATAACCCCAAACTTATCGGTAACCATGGCAAATAATTTGCAGAAAAATGTTTCCCCAAGGGGCATAAGCACCTGGCCGTCCTGGCTTAACGCATGGTAAATGGCCGTCATTTCATCCGGGGTTTCAATGCCCAGGGTGAGGGCGATGTTGGTGCCTTTTACATAGGGGGAACCTGTGGGGCAGTCTGAAAACATCACGTTGTGGCCATAAATGGGCAGGCTGGCGTACAACACCCGGTCTTTGTCCTGGGGCGAAACGTCACCGGTGGGGCTTTGGCCGTAGGTCATGATGTGCTGGGGCTGGTCTTCCAGCTTAAAAACCTGGGCGTAAAAGGCCAATGCTTCCCGGCAATCCCCGTCAAAGTTGATGAAGACATCAAACGACATGCAAACACTCCTTTTCCTTAATCTTTTGTTGTAGTTTTCAACTGTATCAGCTCAATAACCCTACGTCAATCCTTATTTTCTCTAATATTTTCCATAACCGTGTCAAACTTACCCCGAGCAACCGGGCGGAAGGGGTTTTTGTCTTTCATCGCCTCTATCTGGCAAATGGCTTTAAAGCCACAAAAATCACAGCCGGTGGAGCCGTCTGCTTTTTTGTATGGGGCAATGGAAATGTCCCCCCCTAAAAGGGATTGCCCCACTTGCTGCATTTTTTGGCCCACGAACTGCCGCAAATGGTCAAAATCTTGGGGGCTTACGGCTTGGGAGGCTTTCCCGAAGCCGTTGCCTGTTAAATACACGGGCAGCACCCCGGAATGGCCGTTCACTTCCCGGTCTATGGCCCGCACCACTGTTTCATCCTTCACTGTGAGGCCGGACATTTTGAAAGAGGACAGCAGCAATGCTTCCAGCTTTTCGGTGGTTAGAGCTTCTTCTGTTTGAATCATAGGGTCGTCAATGTGAAAATAAAACACGCCTCCAGGACGCATGTGGCCAGAGAGTGTCCCTGCGCCAAACACCTCCCGGCCATTTTTCACTAAGGCATCCATATAGGCCAAAAGCTGAAGTTGCAAGCCGAAATACACGTCGTTAATGTCAAACTTTACATTGCCGGACTTATAGTCAATGATTTTAATAAAATGTTCTCCGTTTACTTCTGCCACATCCACCCGGTCTATGCGGCCGGTAAGCTTAAACACTTGCTTCTCATTCACGGCCACTTCAATGGCGGTGAGAGGCGAGCCGTCCCCAAAAGCCACTTCAAAGCCAGCCGGTTCAAAATCCCCCTGGCGCACATGTTTGCTTAGGGCCCACACCGAACGCTTAGACATCCGGGACAACCGCCGCAGCATGTACTGAAAACGGGCGGTGCTTAAAAGCACTTGCCCCGCAACCATAGGAGCAATGTCTGCCACACAGCCCTCCACCAGGGGTTCAATGTCTGCTTCGGCTAAAGACCGAAAACTTTTGCCTTCTTGTGCCAGCTTTAAAGCCACGGCTTCCAAAAGCAGGTGGAAGAAATTGCCGTAATCCACTGCGCCAGCTTCATATAGCTTCCGGGGGGCGGCTTTTAAGTCGTACTGCACAAAATAGGCAAAGGGGCAGCGCACGTATTGCTCCAGCCGGGAAATGCTGGTGGGCACCACGCTGTATGGCCGGTGCTTGTCCAGCAACCCGCTGTTTAAAGCCAAAGCGGTGGCCTGGTTAAACCGCAACCGTTCCATGGCCGAAAGCTGGTGCCTGTATTGGGGATGGTTTTTCAAAAAGGCGTAGGCTTCCCAAAGGTGGCCAGGTGGTGTTTCGCTACGGCCAAAAGTGCGCAACAACGCCCCCATTTCCCCAAGCAAGGGTACAGGCAGTTGCGCTGGGGGCATGTCCTGCTCTTTGGTTTCCGCAAGGGCAGGGAACAGCCGCTTAATGGTGGCAATAAGCGCAGAGGGGCGCATACTTTTACCGGCCAACGTGCCTTGGCTATAGCTTAAAACAAGCCGTTGGGTGGGCTTCATGAGCCCTTCGTAAATGAGAAGCTGTTCTTCATAGCTTTTCCGGCGGCTGTCCGGGGCCAATTCCATGCCCATCCGGCGCAAAAGCAGCCGCTCATCATCGGCAAACAAGCCAATTTCCTTTTTAATGCCCGGCAAAATACCTTCGTTCACCCCAACCAGAATGAGGGCCTTAATGTCCGGCAAGCGGGAGCGTTCCAAGTCACCCACCACCACCTGGTCTTGGCAAGGGGGAATGAGGCCCATGTCTGTGGCATTAAAGCCCGCCTCCAGAATTTGGCCAAAGGCTTTGGGGGTAACCACCACATTCCCCAGAATGTCCACCAGTTTCTCAAACAAGTCCGTCACTTTGCCCCAGATTTGGGTGTGCTGCCGGGCCACAACCTGTTCCCCCCGTGCCGCAGCTTCTTCGGCCCAGCGGGCAAGGGCTTCCGGCACTTGAAGTTGCGCCAGCATGTGAAACAAGCCCATGGCATAGGCTTTCACCGTGGCCGTTTTGTTACCGCTGCATACGCCGGTGAAAGGGGAAAGTGCTGCTGTCACTTTTCCTCGGCATTGTTGAATGAAGGATTCATCAAAAAAACCTTCCTCGAAACCATGTTGCCACACCATGTCCGGGTTTGTCCACTTGAACCCCTTTATGCCGTAAGCCAGCACGTAGTTTTCCAGGGTGTCCACTTCATCCCGGGTTAAGGGGGTGAGGGTTGTTTTTAAAAAGCGAAACACCCCTTCATATGTCCAGTGGTAGGCGGCCACATCCACGGCAGCCCGAATGAGTTCCGTTAAAGGATGGGCCAGAATGCTGCTCTTTTTATCCACAAAGTAGGGAATGCCATAAGCAGTGAAAACCGAAGCCACCGCCCGTTCCACTTCCGGCGAACCTGCGGACACCAGGGCAATGTGGTGGTAGTGGAAGCCTTGATTTTGCGCCATGTCCATGATGGTGTTGGCGGCATGGGTGATTTCCCCGTGGATGTTTTGGGCGGCATGTAAAGCAATGTTTGCAACCGGCCCTGGGTAGTGGTTACGGTGATAGTTGAAGAAGTTTTTTTCTAAGAAGGCCAGTTCGGGAAAAGTCTGGAACCGTGGGGTTTCTGTTAAATACACCGGGGGTTCAATGGCAATGTTGTTTTCCCGTGCCAGCCGGGTTAATTGGTTCACCGTGGTTTTGGTTTCATAAAAAGGGTCTACGGCTTTTAAGTTGTCGTGGGCAATCCGGTCACTTTTCACTGTAAGGGTGACAGTCAGCTTGTCCGCTTTGGCCATAAGCCGGGCAATCATGTTGTATTCCTGGGGGGTGAAGCCATTAAATCCATCCACCCAAATGGAAGCCCCCACCAAAAAAGAAGAAGCGTCTATCCGGGCCGGCACAAAGTCCAGGGCATGTTCTGTGGAGATATAGCCCGCCTGTAACGTTTGCACATACCGGCTGTAGAGCTTGTGCAAGTCCAGCATTTTAAGGCGCAAACCTTCTTTGTCTTCCACGGCCAGTGCGGCTTCTAATAAACGCTGGGGGTCTACACAATATTGAAAAAACTCCCGAATTGCCGCACTTAAGTTGTCTATAAACCCTTGCTTGGTGGCGGCTTTTCCAAAAAAGTGTAGCTCGTTGGCAAGCTCTAGGGTTATTTTTTGCAAAAGCATGTGTTTGCCTGCATCGTCCAATGTTTTACCATTTGGGCCGGTGGTTTCTGCAAACAACCGGTAGGCCAGCCGCTGAAAGCTTAACACTTCCAGGTTCATGATGGCCCCGCCAGAGATGGCGTTGCACAGCTGTTTTTCTGACTCCAAGGTGAACTGTTCCGGCACAATGTAAATAAGGCTTTGCCGTGCCCCGCCTGTTTTTATTTTTGCTGCAATTTCCTGCTGGCACCAAGCGGTTTTGCCGCTGCCTGCGCCCCCGAATATATATTGTAATGCCATACGCACACGCACACTCCGCCCTATAAAGCAAGGCTCTATCAAATGATAGAGCCTTAGCCAAATACCAATGTTATTTAATTATACAATGCCTTCAAAAGCTGTCAAGGTTTAGTTCTTATTTCTTATTTTTACCCTGGTTGCTGGATTCAGACGGTGTTTCGAGTTGGTCCGGTTCAGCCACGGTTTCTTGAACGGTTTCCGCCGGAACAGGTAAGCCTTTCTTTGCGGCTTTCTTGGCTTCTCTCTTTTCCTTGAGTTTGGCTTTTTTCAGTGCTTTCTTTTCTCTACGCATGGAATTGGAGTAGTAAATAACCGGAATGAGCACCAACGTAACCAAGGTGGATAAGGTTAAGCCGAACACCACCACAATGGCAAGACCACGCATCATTTCGCTGCCTTCTGCATTGCTGAGCATCATGGGCAACAGGGCCAGCACGGTGGTCAGGGTGGTCATAAGGATGGGGCGCAAACGCACCGGCCCTGCTGTCATTAAGGCGGTGTGCACATCCATGCCACGCTCACGGACTAACAGGTTGGTGTAGTCCACCAGCACGATGGCGTTGTTAATAACGATACCGGCCAGCATAATAAGCCCTAAGAAGCCGGTAATGGCCAAGGTTTCACCCATCACAAACAACCCAAATATACCGCCAGTTAAAGCAATGGGCATGGAGAACATAACGATAAACGGATAAATTAGATGTTCAAATTCCGCAGCCATAATCATGTATACCAGCAAAATGGCCATGATTAGCGCAAGCCCCAGGTTTACAAAGGTTTCATCCATTTGCTGGGTAGAGCCTGTAAATTCCCATGTGTAGTTTGCAGGCATGGGGTACTGGGAAAGCTTTTGCCTAATTTGGTTAGACACGCTGCGTGTGTCTGCACCGTCCATGGCGGCAGAGACAGATACATATTTCTGCTGGTTTTCCCGGCTGATGGATACCGGCATGTTTTGCACAGATATTTCCGCCACTTCGTACAAGGGCACATTCATGCCCGTTGGGGTAGGAATTAAAATGTTTTCCAAGCTGCTTAAATAGTCAAAGCTTTCCTTGTCTTGACGGATGCGAATGTCCATTTCGTCCCCGTCTATTTTAAAGGTGGAAGCCCGAACACCGGCAATGGCCGTGTTCACCACGCTGGACACAGCGGAACTGCTTAATCCATAGGAAGCGGCTTTGCTGCGGTTAATTTTAATCACAGCTTCGGGGATGGCATTAGCCACGGAGGTGGACACTTCACGCACACCCTCCACGCCTTCCATAATGACTTGGAAGTCTTGTGAAATTTGGGCTAAAGTGGCGGTGTCATCCCCTTTAATGGTGATGCTGATGCCCCCGCCAGCATAGTTGCCCATGGAACCGCCCATGGCCTCTACAGAAATCTCTGCCCCGGGAATGTCTTTCACCAGCTTGCTCATGGCAGATGCTACCTCTTGAGAGGAACGGTCACGTTCGGCTTTGGGTTTCATCACGGCCATAATGCTGGCGGTGTCTGTGCTAGAACCACCAAAGTTCATGCCCATGCTGCCCCCGATCAGTATGGCTAAAAAGTCTGTTTCGGGTACGTCTTCAACAGCGGCAATCACTTGGTCTACCACCTTTTGGGTGTCTTCTAAAAGAGAACCTCTAGGGGTGGAGATGTTAATTTGCACCATGCCTTCATCGGAAGTGGGCATGAAGTCCATGCCGATGATGGGCAGGGTTGCCAAGGTGGCCACCACAAAGGCGGCTGTAATGGCAATAACCGTTTTTCTGCGTCTTAAAGCAACGGCCAGAACCTTTGCATACGTTCTGGAAACCCAATTCAGCGCTTTGCCAAAATAGTTGATAAAGTGTATGAAAACGTTGGTTTCTTCAAATTCGTCTTTTTCCATGCCCGGCTTTAACAAAATGGAAGATGCCATGGGCACAAAGGTTAAGGACACGCCCAAAGAGGAAATTAAAGCAAAGGCAATGGTCATGGCCAGTTCGTTAAAGATTTGCGCCGTAATACCGCCGGAAAAGGTGATGGGCAAAAATACGGCAATGGTGGTTAAGGTGGAAGCAATAACGCTGGTGGCCACTTCTCTTGCGCCGTCAATGGCCGCCGGAATGCCATGTTCACCTTCTTCAATCTTGCGGTAAATGCTCTCCAAAACCACGATGGAGTTATCCACCAACATACCCACGCCCAACGTTAAACCGCCCAAGGACATCAGGTTGATGGAGATGTTGTTGTAGTACATTAAAACGAAGGTTGCAATGATGGATACAGGAATGGCTGTACCTACAATCAGGGTAGAGCGCACGCTTCGTAAAAACACATACAAAATACAAATGGCCAGCAAACCGCCGATAACGGCGGAAGAAGCCACCGTGCCAATGGCACGGTTAATATAATCTGCCGGGTCCATAAACATGGAAAACTTAATGCCGGGCATATCCTGTTCAATACGCGCCATTTCGGCCCGCACTTTTTTGGACACCTCTACGGTGTTGGCGGTGGATTGCTTCTGAACGTTGATGCTAATACAAGGCACACCGTCAATATACACCAAGGAGGTAGCTTCTATAAAGTCTTCCGTAACCTCTGCCACGTCCCGTAAATAGATGATGGTGCCTTTAGGGGTGGTGATGGGCAGGTTGCGAATGTCGTCCAGGGTTTTAAATTCGCCAGACACTTTCATGGACATACGCTGGTCACCCTGGCGGATAGAGCCTGTGGGAACCGAGCGGTTTTCTGCCATTAACATTTGCTGAATGGTGCTTTCGGAAATGCCATAGCCCCGCAGCTGGTCTACCTTTAAGGTAACGTTGATTTCTTTTTCAAGCCCGCCGTACAGGTCTACCGAAGCCACACCGTCCTGCTTTTCAAAACGGCCTTTGATTTTGTCGTCTACCAAAGCCTTTAAAGCCACCAGGTTGCCGTCATCAGAGGTCACACCCATTTGGATGGCGTCCATGGCGGTGATGTCAATTTTCATAACCATGGGGTCGCTGGCGTCCTCCGGCAGCATCCCTTTAATTCTGTCCACACGCTCCCGCATGTCTAGGGCGGCGTTGTCAATGTCTACATCGTCTTTAAAAACAACAACAACGGTGGAAGAACCGTAAGAAGAGGTTGAAGTGATTTCGTCAATGCCCGGTACTGTTCCCAGCACCCCTTCTACGGGTATGGTAATGAGCTTTTCAATTTCTTCCGGGCCAGCGCCGGTGTAGGAGGTGCTGACAATGGCCACGGGAATGTTCATGTTGGGCAACATGGCCAGTTTAAGTTTTGTTATGGAAAGCACACCAAAGGCAACAACAATGAGCAAAATCATTGTTGTTGTTACCGGCCTTTTGACGGCTATTTTAGATAAATTCATGGGAAACCGCCTTTCTCGTTACGGATAGGTTCTTAGTACTTTTTGACCACGTTAATTTTGTCGCCGTCCCGCACATACGTATGGCCTGTGATGATTACTTGGTCCCCATCTTTTAAGCCGCTAAGAATTTCAATGGTCTGGCCGTTGTCTATCCCGGTGGTAACCACTACCCGGCGTGCGATGCCAGCTTCGTCTATAAATACATAACGTTCTTTGGCATCTTCAAGTACCGTAGAGCGGGGCACAGCAATGGTGTTTTCGCTTTGTTCACGTAAAAACGAAACTTCGGCAAACATGCCCGGTTTTAAGGTGCTGTCTGGGTTGTCTATTACAATTTCAACAGGATAGGTGTTGCTTTGGTCGGCAGCAGGGCTAATGGTTTTAATGGTGCCTTTCACAGGTTTTTCCCCTAAGGCATTTATGCGCACATCCACCGTTTGGCCAACAGAAAGTAGGTTAATCATCAGTTCCGATACTTTCACAGAAACCAACACTTGCCGCATGTCTACAATGGTGTAGGCGGGCATTTGCATACCATAGGTTTCCCCTTGTTTGGCATTTTTAGCAGACACAACACCAGAAATTGGGCTGGTGACGGTGGTGTCCCCAAGGGTTTCTCTGGCAATGCTTAACTGCACCTGAACGGATTGTTGGGATGCCTGTGCCTGTGCAATGCCAATCTGGGCTTTTTCACGGTTTTCCGATACAACGGCCCCCGTGCTAATGTTTAAAGTTTCCTCGGCTTGAGCAAGCCCGGCAGTGGCAGTAGACAAGCCAATTTCAGCCTGTTCCACAGTAGTCAGGCGTTGGTCGTAGGCCATCTGCACGTTGTCCAGGTCCACTTTGGTGGCCACGCCGTTTTCATACAGCATGGTGGTGCGGTCTAAAGCATCTTTGGCGTTATCTAAAGCAAGGTTGGCGTTGTCTAAAGCGATTTGTGCATTCTGCACCTGTTTTTTGGCGTTTTCTACGGCGTTTTCCATTTGAAGCACCTGGGCTTCATACTGGCCGCCGGTAACGGATTTTAAACCGCTTTGGGCTTGCTGTACCCCTTTTGAGGTGACATTCAACTGGCTTTCCAATTGGCGAATTTGGTTTTGTACATCCCGCTTGTCCAAGCTGTACAGGGCATCACCGGCGTTAACCGTATCGCCCACTTCAAAGTAGGTATTTTCAACTTTACCGCCCATTTTGCCTGTTACGGCCACAGATTGCAAAGGTGTTAAAACCCCGGCATAGGCCAATTCGCTTTTAATGGTGGTGCGGGAAATGGCTTGTGTTTCAACAGGCTGCCGGAATTCTTCTTCTTCCGCAGGGGGCTTTGCGCTACAGCCGGTAGCCAGCATAGCGGCGGCCAACAATAAAGCAATGGGCTTTATAGTAATTTTCCTTTTCATGATAACATTGCCTCCATATTTTCAGTTTCCAGAACATTAAGCAGTTCGTAGGTTTTTTGCACGCCTTTAAATAAATACAGGCGGGTGGTTGCATTTAACGTTTTATAGTGCTCTACAAAAAACAACATCAGTTGTTCTGTGGCTTCTTGCAGAATACATTCTCCCTTTTGGGTGAGGTGAAAAAATTTTTTGCGCTGATCCATGTCGCCCTGTGGCAGTTCAGCCCGAATATATCCCTCTTGAGACAGCTTGGATATTAAAATAGACACCGTGCTTTCACTTAATTTGAAAAAACGATGCATCTCTTTAATAGTATGTAGATTACAGCTGCTAATGGCATGTAAAAGCTGGAATTGGCTAAAGCTAATGGGCAGCAGGCTTTTTCCGTTTGTGTTAAAGTCTTTTTCACACCGGGTGAAGAACCCTGAAACAGCCAAGCTTCCGTAAAAAATCCGTTTGGCAATGGTTCGGGCATCTGTAGACGGTGTATGAACGTCATCCTCCTCCAGCAAAATGTATTTGCTTTCCATCTGCGGATAAGCCATGGTGTACAGGTGCAGTGCCTCTGCTAAAAGCTGCTGTGCATGTGGGCTTAACTGGTTGTAGAAGCTTTCTGTTTCCAAAATAATTTCTTTGGTTAACTGTTGCAGGGCTTCCAGACCCTTCTCGGTTATACCAAAGGGCACCACACGTTTGTCTGCGTACTGAGCGCCATGGTGTTTTTCCACATATCCGTTCTCAACCATCTTGGAAATGACCAGGCTTAAACCGGACGGGCTGATGTGCATACCCTGGCTCATTTCTTTTAATGTACAGATGTTTAGATAGTGAATAAATACCAGCACATGGTATTGCCGCTCACTTAATGCACGTGGACTTTTGCGGCCTACCCGGTAACGCTGCCCAGGGCGCTTTGCCTTTATTTGGATTAACCGATGTTTTAAACGCAATAAAAGTCTGGCCATTTCTAAAGCCTCGGCATCGATGCATAGGCATTCAGACTTTTCATATGTAATCGGCAACCGATTGCCGCCTATGGGCATACGAACAACCCCTTTTAAGGTTAAACGCATACCTGCAAAGGCAACCCCAGCCTTCGTCAAGTATGCGTCGAAGATTAAATGCTTAATCTTTATGCGAGTATAGCACCCGACTCTTTTATTGTCAATATGTTTTACCGTAAAAATGTTTTACAGTAAAAATAAGTGGGGTATGGGGCTATTTGGTAAAATTGCTGGTACTAAATGAAAAGTTGTGTTATACTGTTAGCGGTGATTATATGACAGGTTTTATTCTTAAAATGATTGCAATGTGTACCATGTTGATTGACCATACCGGTGCAGGGCTAAGCAATGCCGCAGGATTCGACCCTTTCATGCTCCGGGCGGTGGGGCGTATAGCCTTTCCTATTTACGTCTTTTTTATTGCGGAAGGGTGCCGCCATACAAAAAACATACAAAAATATGCCCTGCGCTTGGGGGTGCTGGCCCTTGTCTCTGAATGGCCTTTTGACATGCTTTTTGGAAACAATGCGGTTACAAATCCCATGCAATTTTGGAAGTACTTAGAGTTTGGGCATCAAAACGTATTTTTCACTTTGTTTTTGGGGGTCTGTGCCGTGGCGTGGCTGAACCGGCCCCAGGACAAGCACCCCGGTGTGGGCGACAGGCTATTAAACGCTTTTGTGGTTGTGGCTTTTATTGTGTGTGGGGAAGTTTTCCGCACAGATTACGGTGCCCTTGGGGTGGCGGCCATTGTTTTGTGTGCTTTGTGTAGGGATAGGGCAAAACAAATGGTGGTGCTGGCTTTAATGGTGTGCATTTTGTATGTGGGAAGTTTGTCTGCCTACAACTTGTCTTTGTTAACCGGTGGGCTGGTGAGCGTGGCGCTTTTAATGTTCTATAATGGACAGGAAGGGCCGAGGGCGAAATGGCTTTTTTATAGCTTTTATCCCGTGCATTTGTTTGTTTTGTGGCTGATTAAGGTGCTGTATTTATGATAAAATGAGCAAAAAGTGTTGTAATTTGGTGTATGTTTAATATTTCAAAAATAATTTAAAATTTTTGTTGCATTCTGGAAAAGAACCTGCTATAATACCTAAGGCTTGAACTAAATAATTGTTGCATAAACAGTTGTTGTTCTAGCCAAACTAGCATCAATATTGGGCTGTCGCCAAGCGGTAAGGCACAGGACTTTGACTCCTGCATTCGAAGGTTCGAATCCTTCCAGCCCAGTTCAATTAGAGCAGAACCCTTGGTTCTGCTCTTTTGTGTTTATTAAGACATTGGCAACAAAACCCCACTTTGCATGGCTTAAAGTAAGCCATGCAAAGTGGGGTTTTGTGATGCAGGAGTGGTTGTTGTAAAACGCCGGAATTTATGCTGTAACGCTGCAAACTTCACGAATCCACGGTTCACTGTCGGAATTGACTTCAAAGTCTATCTTCCACTGGCCTTCAATGCGCTTTA
>CAZCQP010000055.1:0-16663 GCA_964500895.1 uncultured Eubacteriales bacterium
CACCGCCACGCCTCAAATGGCGAAAAATCGCTGTTTCAAATTCTGGCAACCCATTGTTGAATACAGGCTCTAAGAACCTGTTTCGTGAAAATTACTTGGAAGGACGGTTCGTTCATTTTGATTAGAAAAATCAAAGCGTTTTCTTCCCAAGACGCTTTAAAAGCCACATTGATGTTGATGGTTCTGGCTATTTTATGCGTTTTCCTGCTCTTTCCCCTGGCCACCCTGTTTATGAAGGCTTTTCAAAACAAAGATGGCAGCTTTGCCTACCTTGGCCAGTTTGTTGCCTATTTTCAGTCCCCCAACATGCTTAATTCCCTGTTAAACACCGTTTTTATTGCATTGGTGGCCACAGGGATTGCCGTTTTTCTTGCTTTTTTCATGGCCTATATATTGTCCAGAAAAAACGTGCCCTTTAAAGCATTTTTTCGGTTTGTGGCCATGCTGCCTATTTTTGCCCCCACCATGCTTTTGGGTATTTCCCTTATTTATTTGTTTGGGAATCAAGGGTTGTTTACCCGCATGGGGTTTAAGCTGCCTTTATACGGGGCATGGGGCATCATCATTGCGGAATCCATCTTTTGTTTTCCTGTGGCCCTTTTAATTTTAACGGTGGCTTTTTCGGCAGCAGATAACCGGCTGTATGAAGCGGCAGATGTGATGAACACGTCACCATTGCGGAAAATGCTTACCATCACCTTGCCTAATGTGCGCTATGGCCTTATCAACTGTATTTTTATTTGCTTTACATACAGCTTTACAGACTTCGGCGCCCCTTCCGTGGTGGGCGGTAATTTTAATGTGCTGGCCACAGACATTTATAAGCAGGTGATTGGCCAGCAAAACTTTAACATGGGGGCGGTTGTAGGCCTGGTGATGATGATACCCACCGTGGTTTCCTTTTTTGTAGACCGGTATGTGTCTTCTAAGCAGGCAGGGGCTATTTCTTCAAAATCTGTGCCCTATGCCATTAAAAATCACCCCTTGTCGGACAGGTTTGCCTTTGGTTTCTGCTGCGTTGTAACCCTGTTCATGCTGGGGTTTTTCGGCATGTCTTTATACGCTTCCCTGGTGGACGTTTGGCCCTATCAAATGGCCACGACCCTGCGCCATTACGACTTTACAAAAGTGGCGGCGGGTGGTGCAGCGGTGGCCATTCGCAACTCCATTGTGGTTTCCATTTTCACCGCCATTTTGGGCACAGCACTGGCTTTTCTAGGGGCGTACCTGGTGGAAAAAATCCGTATCCTGCCGAAGGTAAAGCAAGGCATTTACTTTTTATCCATCGCCCCCATGGCTATACCCGGAACGGTGGTGGGCTTGGCCTACATATTGTTTTTTAACGCCCGCTCTTTTCCCATTGGCAACACCGGTTACGCCATTATGAATAGCCTAAACCCGTTGTACGGCACCTTAACCATTCTGGTGATTGTCAACGTTATCCATTATTATGCCGTGCCTTTTGTAACGGCCTCCACGGCCTTAAAGCGGCTGGACAACGAATTTGAAACCGTTTCCGATTCCCTGCGGGTACCCTTTTACAAAACACTTTTGCGCATCACCATCCCCATGTCTGTGGGGGCTATTTTGGAAATGGTGGTGTACTTCTTTGTTAATTCCATGATTACCGTCTCTGCGGTGGTGTTTTTATACACCCCGGCCAACCGCCTGGCTTCCGTGGCCATTTTAAACGTGCGGGATGCGGGGGACATTGCCGAAGCCGCCGCACTAAGCATGGTGATCTTCGGCATCAACGTGGTGGTTCGGCTGTTGTATGAAGCATTTTCCAAAAAAGTGGCCCGGCGCACAGACCGGTGGCTGAAAAAAACTTGATATAAACTATAGGAGGAATTTAAAATGATTCAAGCTGTTATCTTTGACTGGGCAGGTACCACCATCGACTATGGGTGTTTTGCCCCCATTAAAGGGTTTATCCAAGGTTTTGAAGCCATTGGCCAAAACATCACCAACGCCATGGCCAGAAAACCCATGGGGTTACTAAAAATAGACCACACCCGGGCCATTGCGGCCATGCTGCCCAACCCGGTTTCTGAGGCAGACATTCAAAAAGCATACCAGGTATTTGAAAGCACCTTGTTTGAAAACATCGTAAGCCATTGCGACGTGAAGCCAAGCGTGTTGGAAGCGGTGGCCACCCTGCGCAGCCGTGGCATTCAAATAGGTTCTACCACCGGCTATACGGCGAAAATGATGGAGAACGTGCTGCGCTTATCTGCTGAAAATGGTTATGCCCCGGATTTTTGCGTGGCTTCAGACCAAGTGCCCAAAGGCCGGCCTGCCCCCTACATGATATGGGAAAACTTGAGCCACTTTCACATTGAAAACCCACGCCACGCCGTGAAAGTAGGCGACACGGTGGCAGACATTGAAGAAGGCAAAACCGCCAACTGCTGGACGGTGGCCATCATTATGGGTTCCTCTGAAATGGGGTTGACCAAAGCCGAAGAAGCAAACACATCCGCCGAGGACATTGCCGCATTAAAAGAACAGGTGCGGGCCACCTTCTACAAAGCCGGTGCGGATTACATCATTGACACCATGGCCGAACTGCCCGCCGTCATTGATGACATCAACCGAAAGCTGGCCCTTTCCGCTTCCCGCAAGCTGTTAACCCCCGGCCCACTGACCACCAGAAACGCCGTGAAACAAGCCATGCTTACCGACCACTGCACCTGGGACGATGAATATAAAACACTGACCACTGGCGTGATGAACCACATTACCGCACTGGCCGCCGATGACAGCTACGCCACCGTTTTGCTGCAAGGCAGCGGTTCCTATGCGGTGGAAGCCATGCTGAACACCTTTAATAAGCCCGATGAAAAAGTGCTGTTCCTTGTAAACGGGGAATACGGCAAACGGATGTTGACCATTGCCAAAAGCCGAGGGCTTACTTATGAGGCCCTGCAATTTAGCGAAACCCAGCCTGTGGATGTGGCCGCCCTTGAAGAAATGCTGGAAACAGATAGCGCCATTCAAACGGTGGTTACCGTCCACTGCGAAACCACCACAGGGGTCATTAACCCGTTGGAAGACATTGTCAAGATGGCCAAGGCATACGGCAAGAAAATGCTGGTGGATGCCATGTCTTCCTTTGCGGCTTACCCCATCGACATGGTGGCCCTGGACATTGATGCCCTGGCAGCCAGCGCCAACAAGTGTTTGGAAGGGTTGCCCGGCTTGTCCTTTGTTATTGCAAAGAAAACGCTACTGGAAGCACACCAAGGGGTTTCCCCTTCTCATAGCCTGGACTTGTTCGACCAGTATGCGGGCCTATATGCAGGGGGCGGAAAGTTCCGTTTCACTTCCCCCACCAACATTTTGCTTGCCCTGCGCCAAGCCATTGATGACTACCACATGGAAGGCGGCTTAAATGCCCGGCGCAAGCGTTACATGGAAAACCACCAAATACTGGTGGAAGGTCTGGAAGCTTTGGGTTTTAAAACGTTGGTGGCCCCGGAACACCAGTCCTACATCATCACCACCTTTGACTTGGGCAACCATGATTTTAAGGCGCTGTACATCGCTCTGAAAGACAAAGGTTTCATCATTTACCCCGGCAAATTAACGGCTATGCCCACTTTCCGGCTGGGCAACATTGGGGACGTGTACCCGGCTGATATGCAGGAACTGGTGCATACTTTCGGGGCATACGTGAACAGAGGAGAAGGCCATGGCCAGTGACAAGCACAACTTGGCTGCCGAGGGGGACGTGAACTTTACCCCCCGGCGGCGGAAGTGGCAGGAAAACCATTTAAGTGCAGAAAACCGTGCCCTTTTACAGCGGGACAGCAACGTGTTTCTGCACCAGTCCATGTCCACCCCTTGCTTGGATGTGCTCACCGGCTGTGCAGGAGCAACCATCACCAACGGGCTGGGCAAAACCATACTGGATTTTCACGGCAACAACGTACACCAGGTGGGGTTTGCCAACCCTAAGGTTGTGGCGGCTGTGAAGGAACAACTGGATGCCTTGTCCTTTTGCACCCGGCGGTTTACCAACACCAAAGCGGTGGAATTGGCGGAAAAGCTTGTGCACTTAACGGGCAACGCCCTTCACCGGGTGCTGTTTGCCCCCGGCGCCACCTCTGCCATGGGCATGGCGCTAAAGCTGGCCCGCATCGCCACCGGCAAGCACAAAACCATTTCCATGTGGGATAGCTTCCACGGTGCATCTTTAGATGCCATTTCCGTGGGGGGCGAAGGGGTTTTCCGAACGGGCATTGGCCCGTTGCTCCCCGGCTGCGAACATGTGCTACCCTACAATAGCTACCGTTGCCCCTTGGGGGAATGCGTCGGTTGTGGCCTAAAATGCGTCAAGTATTTGGAATATGTGCTGGAACGGGAAGGGGATGTGGGGGCCGTCATTATCGAGACGGTGCGCAACACAGACGTGCAAATTCCTACGGTAGAATATTTCCAAGCAGTGCGCAAGTTGTGCGATAAATTTGGCGCACTGCTTATTCTGGATGAAACTGCCATTTGCCTGGGCAGAACGGGCAAATGGTTTGCCTATGAACACTTTGGCATTACCCCAGACATGGTGGTGCTGGGTAAAGGGCTGGGGGGCGGTGTGATGCCCCTGGCCGCACTGCTCACCAAAGAAGAACTGAATGTGGCAGGCCATGTGTCCTTGGGGCACTATACCCATGAAAAAAGCCCGGTGGCCTGCGCCGCCGCACTGGCCGCCATTGCTTATATAGAAGAAGAAAACTTGCTACAGCAAGCGGAAGCAAAAGGAAAGGCATTTCGCCAGATGCTTAACGCCATGATGGAAAGGCAGCCAGCTGTTGGAGACGTGCGGGGCATTGGCCTTTTAAACGGGGTAGAGTTGGTTGCTAACCGGCACACTAAAGCCCCGCATACCGACCTGGCTGAATCGGTGATGTACGGTTGCTTGACGGATGGCCTGTCTTTTAAGGTATCCGGCGGCAATGTGCTGTCTTTGTACCCTGCCCTGACGGTAACGGAAGATGAACTGGCTTATGCAGCCAAAACGATTGAAAAGTGGCTTTAAGAAGAAAAAGTTAGCAAACCGCTTAGCTCCTAATCATGACCACCGGCTAAGCCGGTGGTTTGACTTTCGCCCTATAGGGGCCCTACCGCCCATAAATGGGCTATTTTTTTGCTTTTGTCTACCCGCTCACCCGTAAACGGGTCTATATACGATTTCAGACTTAATGGGTCTGATATTATATCTTCTTGCAATTGATTCCTTACATACTCAGCAATTGCCTTTTTATTATGGCCCACTGTGTGTTAAAGGAGGATGTAAGGCAAACATTCCGAAAGCTATGCGGCTATAAAGAAGTTGAAATCATTTCGTTTAGCATTTGATTCATATATAAAGCCGCTTAATTGATACATCATTAAAAACAATAAAAGCGGATAAACAGGATTTTTAAACTCTCTATCGGCAACTTCAATTAATTACCCTCTTAAGTGAAATGGTTTACCTAAAAAAATAGAAATACGCAATTTTCTTTATTATAGCATAAGTTCTACACAATGTGGTGGGTTTTGAAAGTGGATTTCCATTTCCAAGGATGGAATAGCACCTTTTTTTGTAAACTCAGGCTACACAATAAGCGGATACTTGATAACCCATTGGAAATACTACCTCCAGAGGTGAATTATATGGTATCACGCAAATCGGTCATCACGTTTGGAATGGTGGCAATCCCCATTGCAATGTACACGGCCACGCAAGATAACGACATCCACTTTAACCAACTACACAAAGAGGATAACAGCCGCATTCGCTACAAGAAAACCTGTGGCCACTGTGGGCAGGAGATTAAGTCGGATGATATTGTAAAGGGCTATGAATACGATAAAGACCAGTATGTGGTGGTGACCGACGAGGAAATTGAGAAAATTAAAACCGAAAAGGAAAAATCCATTCAGATTCTGCACTTTGCGCAGCTCAATCAAATTTCACCCGTTTATTATGACAAAACCTATCAAGCTGCACCCCAGCCGGGTGGTGAAAAAGCGTTTGAATTGCTGCGTGCCGCACTGATGGCAGAACAGAAGATTGCCATTGGCAAGACGGTCATGGGTACAAAAGACACGCTGATGGCAATCATCCCACGGGAGGACGGTGTGCTCATTTCCACCATGCATTATGCCGATGATGTGAAGGAACTGCAAAAGCCCTATACCAAATCGGACGTAAGCGAGGCGGAGTTAAATATGGCAAAGCTGCTGATAAACTCAATGGATACGCCCTTTGATCCTTCTCAGTATAAGGACGAATATCAGTCCAAGCTGCGTGCGCTGATTGAAACCAAAATCTCGGGCAAAGACGTGGTTGCGCCTGAATCGGAAGCACCCAGCAAGGTGATTGATATTATGGAGGCACTTAAAGCAAGTGTTGAAAAAGCCCAAAAAGAAAAGGAATTGGCATAACCAATATGTCCGATAGCTTAGGTGCCTACAATCAAAAAAGAAACTTTGACAAAACGCCTGAACCCCAAGGCGAAAGCGGGGAGCCTGGGGGTTTTCTTCGCTTTGTGGTGCAGCATCATATGGCACGCAGGGAACACTACGATTTTCGGTTGGAATGGGATGGGGCACTGCTTAGTTGGGCGATACCCAAGGGGCCATCCTACAACCCCCAAGACAAGCGGTTGGCCGTTGAGGTGGAGCCCCATCCGCTGGAATACCGCAACTTTGAGGGTACGATTCCCAAGGGAGAATACGGCGGTGGAACAGTGATGATTTGGGATGAAGGAACTTGGGAGCCTTATGGAAATGTTGGTGACGGGCTTGCAGGCGGTTCCCTCAAATTTGTGCTGCACGGCAAGCGGCTCAAAGGCAAATGGGCGCTTGTGCGGATGAAAGCAAAACCGGATGAAAAAAACGACAACTGGCTACTGCTCAAGGAGCGGGACGCATATGCGGGCACAGAGGAGAACATTGCCCAGTTTAATACCAGCATTCGCACCGGGCGCAGCATGGCCGAAATTGAAGCGGGCAGCGAGGATAAGCTTGCAAAAAATCCCTTTGACAGCACACCTGTACAGCTTGCCAAGTTAGTGACTACCATCCCTAAGGCTGGCGACTGGCTCTATGAGCTGAAATACGACGGCTATAGAATGGTTGCCTACATTGAAGCCAACCGTGTCCGGCTCATCAGCCGGGGCGGCAACGACTACACAAACAAGTTTCATGGCATCGCGGCTGCACTCACCGATTGGGCGGCGGGCAGAGCCATGGTGCTGGACGGCGAAATGACCATGACCGATGAGCTGGGCAAAACCGATTTTCAGGCGCTACAAAACCATTTGCGCAATCCGGGAAGCAAAAGCCCTACCTACATTGTCTTTGATTTACTTGCACTTGATGGTGCAGATTTAAGAGAACGTCCTTTACTTCATCGTAAAGAAACGCTGCAAGGGCTTATGCAGAATGTACCAAAAAGCTTATATTATAGCACCCACATAAGCGGCAACGGCGAGCAAAGCTTTGCCGCAGCTTGTGCTGCAAATTTGGAAGGAATTATGGGCAAAAAGGCTGATTCGCTCTACAGCGGAACGAGAAACGGGGATTGGATAAAGCTTAAATGCGCCAAGCGGCAGGCGTTTGTAATTGGCGGGTTCACCCTTTCTGAAAAGAAAAGCAGGGGCATAAGCGCACTGCTGCTGGGGCTTTATGAAGGAGAAGACTTGCATTATGTGGGCCGGGTTGGCACAGGATTCAATCAAACAAACATCAAAGCGCTACTATCAAAATTTCAAGACATCATCAGCCCTCAGCCTGCATTTTTGATTGAGCCAAAGCCTAAATCCAATGAAGAAGTGTTCACATGGCTACAGCCCAAATTAGTGGCAGAAGTGCAATTTACCGAATGGACAAACGAGGGGCTGCTACGGCATCCCAGCTATAAGGGCTTGAGCAATCAGGACCCTAAAGCGATTAAAAGGAAAGAAAGCGTGAATGAGATTATTTCGCAGCATCCAGCTAATCCTGAAATGCCGGTACCCACAAGCGGTAGCCCGCTTATTATCCAGGGGATTAAGATTACAAGCCCCGACAAGCTGATATTTGATGAGCCTTCAGTGACTAAAGGGGATGTGGTGCGCTATTATGCGCAGGTGGCCCAGCGGATGCTTCCCTATGTGAGCCACCGCATCATGAGTGCGGTGCGTTGCCCACAAGGTGCGGGTCAATCTTGCTTTTTCAAAAAACACCCCGCAGCAGACAGCAAAGGCATTGTAACCATTCCTATTTTAAATAGCAGCGGTGAAGAGAAGGAATATTTTTATATTAAGGATGTGGCAGGGCTTGTGTCCGAAGTGCAGATGAGCACACTGGAATTTCACACCTGGGGTAGCCGTGTGGAAACCCTTGAACAGCCGGACATCATGGTGTTTGACCTTGACCCCGATGAGGGCATGGATATGGATACCGTACGCCGGGGTGTCAAGGACCTCAAGCGCATTCTTGACGAACTTTCGCTTAAATCCTATCTTAAAACCAGTGGTGGCAAGGGTTATCATGTGGTTGTGCCCCTTAAGCCATCGGTACCCTGGGATGCGTTTAACGGCTTTGCCAAGCAAGTTGCACAAGTTATGGAACAAAAGTGGCCGGATCGTTACACCAGCAATGTGCGTAAAGCCAAGCGGACAAACAAAATATTCATTGATTGGATTCGCAACGGTAGAGGTGCCACCAGCATTGCACCCTACTCTCTGCGGGCCAGGGCAGGCGCACTGGTGTCTATGCCCATCGAGTGGGATGAGCTGGACACCATCGCCCCCAATGGCATTTCGATGGATGAGGCGCTAAAAAGAATTGATAAAGATGACCCTTGGAAAGGATTTTTCGAGAATGAGCAGATGCTAAAGTAAATTTTGGCTACAGAAGGAGGATGACCCCATGCAATGCACACATAAAAAGCGAGCCTTATTACTATTTTTTACCCTCTGCCTCGCCGCATCCATGTCCATAAGCATGGGTCTGATGCCCCAGGCTGCCATGCCCCACAGCCCATTGGGGCAGCCGAACCACGGCGTAAACTTTGTAGACATGCTTGCACCCGGCAACCGTTTTTATTACGGCACCTACAACCACGTCTCGTCTATGAATGAGTGGGAAATGGTCACCGGCAGAGAGGGAACAGACACCCCTGTTTTATGGCGGGTGATGGGCCAGGAAACAGGCGACGACAGCCTTACCCTGATGAGCGAGTATGTGTTGGATAGTAAGCCGTTTCATAGCACGTGGGAATTAGGGGACAGTTATTACAATGCTTCCGACCTTCGTGCATGGCTGAACACTACATTTTTGGACAACTTTTCTGATCCAGAGCAAGACAACCTTCACACAACCACTGTTGAGATTGGCATGTATGATTTCATCACAGGCATTGAGTCCACAGGCATTTATACATCTGGGGATAAAAAGTATACCTACCCGGACCCCCTTCCTTGGACGGTAGCCGGAGAGAAAGTCTATCTTCCATGGGGCATCACTGTGGACCATGGGGCGTATTGGACGGCAGGCAATGACCCATCAGAAGGCCAGATTGCTAGTGACATGGCTGCTAACATCGCTACCCTTAAAAACAGTGATGTAGGCATTGCTTGGTGGCTGCGCTCTCCCGACTCCTTCTACTCCCATCGGTTGCATGCTGTCTATAAGTTTGGCAACTTATTTGATTTTGATGCGGACCTTTCGCTAGGTATTCGCCCCCTAATCAAACTTGACCCCTCTGCTGTCCTCTTTGCATCTGAAATTAAGACCGGCGCCAATACAGATAAAGGAGAAACGGAAGCGGACGGCACAAATTATTTTGAAGGTGAAGGTGGAACAAGAAACTATAAATTAACCGTAATGGATACCAACTTGACAGCGGGCACCATTATGGTAGAAAGCGGCGATATAACCATTGATTCACACAGAACTGTGGCTCTTGGCGGCGCACTTCATGTAGAGGCTACAAATGCCACCCATGGCACAAACCTGACCTATAAAATCGTAGATGGCAACAATGAGATTGTAGGCTATGGGCAAGGCGCAGACAATGCCCATTTAACCATAGATGCACAAAGCTTTGCCAACACCCATTTGCCATTTGGCAACTACACGGTGTATATATGGGCACAAAAAAACAATGGTTACCATTCCCACCAGGCCAGTGCGCCACAATATTTTACCTTGACAGTGATTTCGGATGAACCAGAAACCCCGGAGGTGACGCCCCCGGCTGTGACCACGCCCCCAGCCACAACACCAGCCCCTACGGCCACACCGGCTCCCACCGAGACACCAGCCCCTACGGCCACACCGGTTCCCACAGAAGCACCGGGCCCTACGGAGGCACCTTCAACGGGGAGAAGGTCGTCCCGAAGAGCCAGAATTCCCCGAACGGCAACCCCAACCATCACGCCGGAAACCGGAACCTATACCAGCCCACAAGCGGTGACCATCACCTGTGCAACACCGGGCTCCACCATTTATTACACCACGGACGGCAGTTGGCCAACCACATACAGCACACGCTATACTGGCCCTATCACCATTACAAGCACAACCACCATAAAGGCATTTGCCATTGCCAAAGGTTATTTGACCAGCCCAACGGGAGAAGCCAACCTGCTGATGAACACCCAAGATGAACCCCCCAGGCTCAGGCGCAATCCTTTTACCGATGTTAAGCCCTCCGACTGGTTCTTTACCGCTGTTTTAGATGGCCACCATCAAGGGTTGTTCAGCGGCACCAGCGAAACCTCGTTTAGCCCCCATGCCCCCATGACAAGAGCTATGTTTGCAACGGTTTTAGCAAGGCTGGAAGGTGTTGACTTGAATGCTTACACCGAAAGCGCTTTTAGTGATGTGGACATTGCCGCCTGGTACGGTGCGCCCGTCTCGTGGGCTGCGTATAACGGCATTGTAACCGGTATTGGGGGCGGCTTGTTCGCCCCAGACCAAAGCATTACCCGGGAGGAAATGGCGGTTATGCTTTCCAACTATATCACGCATAGTGGCGAGACGCTCCCGGCCCCCAAGGGTGATAAACCGTTTGCCGATGATAGCAACATAAGCCCATGGGCGGTGGATGCTGTTGCAAAGATAAGACGCTACAGCTTAATGGGCGGTGTGGGCCATAACACGTTTAACCCCCAGGGTGCGGCTACAAGAGCAGAAGTGGCTCAGGTGTTTCTGAACTACCTTCATGCAATAAAGCCGAGAGCCCCCAGGTGACCTGGGGGCTCTTTGTATGTGCCGTATTAATCAATATAGTTAAGTGTTTCAAGAAGCTTAATTTGCACGGTTGCAGCCTGTGCCCTTGTGGTAGAGCCTTGAGGTTCAAATGCACCGTTACCCATACCAGCCATCAATTTGGCTTGGGCCACAGTTGCCACATCATTGGCATACGCCGTGCTGATTTGGTCTGCATCCGTGAACAGAGTATCCAAATCTGCCATGGCATTGCCTTTGGCCAAACCGCCTAAGCGCAACGCTTCTGCCACCATGCTGGCCATTTCTTCCCTGGTGATGGGCTGTTGCGGGTTAAAGGTATCGGTTGCGAACTTAATTAACCCCAAATCTTTGGCTTGCGCCACCGCATTGTAATACCAAGCACTCCCGGTTACGTCACTGTAGGGGGCGCCTTTGCCAGTATAGGTGCCGCAATCCAAGGCAGTAACCAGCATCTGGGTGAACTCGGCTCTTGTTACATTCCGATTAGGTTCGTACAGGTTGTTGCCCATACCTGCCACAAGGCCCTTGGACGCCGCCAGTTCAATGTATGGCTTCGCCCAGAAACCGTCGGTCACATCGTCGTAGTCAACACTGGTGGCCACCACGGCGTACACGCTATTTGTGCGGGATTTAATAGTCACCGTATTGCCTATTGCGCTATGGGGCACAAACTGGTTGGTTTCTGCAACCCTGAAAACCGCATATTGTGCAGGTAACGTCTGACCTTCCGGTAACGTCATGCTTCTTTCAACCAAGACTGTGAAGTTATTGATAGATCCTAACATCTTGCCATTGGTTTTATCCACAGCATTCACGGTAAAGTCCACGGCTGCCAACGCATTGCCGTCCACATTGATGCCCTTTGTGGGCACAGGGGTAATGACCACATGAATATCCACATTGGCCATGCTTAAGCCTTTTTCTTCGAGCAATGCGGCCAGCTCTGGTGCTTTTTTAGCCAGATCGGCAGGCAAGCTATAAGAGGCATCACCAGTGGTAATTTTAACGATAACGTCTTCATTTTGTTTGGCTAAAGTTTCCAAAGCTTCACCTGACATGCCCACATCTGCCGCTGCACCTTCAGCATCGGCTTTAATTTGGATGGTGTTCGCTTTAGCGTCTCCTTTGGTCAGGTCTGCATTGATGGTGACGACAGCCGGTTTATCAGCGGTTGCAGGTGTTGCTGTGGCAGGTGTTGTAGGCGTTGTAGGCGTTGTTGACCCCCCTCCGCTACCACCATTGTCATGGGAGGAAGACGGTTTGCTCATGGTGGTGATGGTAACCACAGGGCCTACAGCCATAGCCGTTTTTTCAGCGGTGGCCAGCGGTTGGGTATTGGTCACTTCTACATAGTAATAGTTGCTTGTTTTATACGTCGAGGGGGTCATGCAGGTATACGTAGCGTCCGTGGCCCCTTCAATCAGTTTACCTCCCTTGTTGGTGCCAGTGGTATTGGCATACCATTGGTAAGACAATTCCCCTCCGTCAAATGATTTTGCATCTACAGAAAGTGTAACTTCCACACCCAACCTCGTTCCATCATAGGAAGGTGTTTCAATAACAATGCCCGGCTTTTCAGCAGATGTATAGGCATTAACTTCTGCTACCGCTTCCACAACAGCCCAGTTCACCACGCCTGGCGCTAAATCGGTTAATGTACCGGTTACCCTGTGCAGCCCGGCTCTGGTGGCTGTAAAGGAGGATTCCTTCCATTGCACGTTTGCAACGCCGGTTCCACCGCCCACGTATTCAACCGTAACTTGTGTTGGCAGTGTGCTGATTAGCGCCTGGGCCGAGGTTCCAAAAGGAACAAATACCGGTTCAGGCAAATTGGCCAATGCAACTTGGGTAGGACGACCTGTTTCTCCAAATACTGTGTCTACATTGTTCAGAGCATCTACAGTTTCCTGCTGAATTTGTTTGATGTACTGTTCCTGTTTTTCTTTATAGGCTGCGCTTAATTGATATTGATAGGGCTTGCCTACGGTACCACCAATCATATACTTGCCGGCAGAGCGTATGGCATCGATATACCAACGGCTCCAGTCGCCAATGGCTTTCAGTTCTTTTTTGTAAGCAGTGCCTAGGGCGCTAGAATTGTTAGCTCTTTGCCACCCATAGTGGGCGGTTGTATTGCTTCTTTCGCCTTCAATGCGGGTTTTCCAGCCTTCCATCATGTGGTCCATCATGTCGGCGGCTTCCAGTTCGTAGCCGTTGGCCATCTGATAAGCCACTGCAGCAGAAGTGACCCCTACATCATGGAACTCTTGCACGCTTAATTTATCCAGCGTGTCGCAGGAAGAATGGTACACATAGTCTGTAAAGTGCCACGTGAGCAAAGCTGGCGTTGGCGCACCATAGGTATTCGCTGCGGTAATAAATGGTGAATGGTCGGAACCGCCTTCATATGGGTTGGAGGCCACTTCAAAGGCAGGGTTTTGCTTTTGAACATATTTGGCCGCTTTGAAATATAAATCATTCAAATAGAAGCCGGGGTAGTTGTTCATTGGAATTGAAGATGCACTGCTAACGCCCGACCACAAGGAGAAGGCATCCGGCTTACGAATAAATTCAGTGTAGCTAGGGACGCTTGTTTGCCCGGGGTAAGACGAGTTGCCATAGCGGTATCTCAATGCAGTATCCACTGGGGCTACTGCCTTGTCTGCCGGGTCTGGGGTTCTTTCAATTAACATGCTGCCACCGGTTTTAGCCGGGTCTTCACCCACCATATCCAAGTCGATAGACCCTTTAATGTTGTTAAATTCAGCCTTGTATTTGTTCAGCCAGTTCCGAGTCATTGTGATTTCGTCGCCCCAGATAAAGGTAATGGTTCTTTCTGGGCGGGCAAGCTGGCCTGCATCAATCATTTTTTTCATTTCCAGTGCAATTTCCAGGTTCATGGCCACGCCAGAGGCATTGTCGCAAGCACCTGGTTCGTCAATGTGGGAAGGCACCACAATTCTTTCTTCTGGTTTTGTTGCCCCTTGTATCTCCACAATCAAGCAGCGCACCGGCTGGTTTAAGTCATATGTACCTAATGCGCAATATTCAAGATATGTATCCCCTTGCTCACACAAGGCCTTTAAGGCCTCGAACTGTTCCTTGGAGGTGTTGAAAGCAATGACGTTGTTGGCTGTATAAGAACCTGCGCCCGCAAACTTGGCGGCGTTGGTATACCATTGCACATCGTCAATGATTGGCATGTTATAGCCATCCACTTGATTGCAAAGGCTGGCCACAGCACCTACTCTTGCGGCATATGTGCGGGTATCTGTACGCTTGCTAGTTGCCCCGTCCGCCAAAATAATCTTACCCGCAAGTTCCGATTCAGGAATACCCATGGAATTGCTGTTTGACGTAACGGTGCCACAATAAACCACTTGGGCGACCTTGGTACCGGCATCAATGTTTTCTTCCGGGGTTTTGGCAGGGTCTGTCAATGCGGTAAACGGCGAGTTGGTGGCCAAATGTACCCGCTGGTTAACCGCCTGCTGCTTTTTATAGGCATCGGATGTGGGGTCTGCCAATGTGTTTACCAACCATTCGGCAGTCACATAGTCAGGATAATACATAGACGTAGGGTCGATGCAGTCGGCCACAAAATTTACCTTGCTGATTAATGCTTCTCTAGGGTCTACTGCCGTATACACAGCAGGGGTATCTGCCACTTCCATATCTTCAGAAAGGCTGTCACTTTGAAATTGTGCAGATGCCACAATTCCTTCGCTTGCATCGTCTTCGTTTTCTTCTGTATCTCCCTCGGTGTTATCAGACGTGTCGGAGCCGTCGTTTTCAGCGGTATCCTCGTCCGGCAGGCTGCTGCCGTCGCCTTCGATATCTGCCTCAGGCATGCTGCCATTTTCCTCTTCCACCGCTTCCTGCACGGCCATTAAAGCAGAACCCGTGGTGGACTCTACTACCTTTAAGGAAACATACTGGGGGTTCCACGTGTTTGTGGTACCTGTTTCATATTGAAACCAAACACTATCCCCCTGGTTACCTGTTGTGGTTCTTTCACGGGCCGTAAACCCGGCCCCCACAAATTTTTCATGCAAGTCTACCATGACTGCATCCAGCCAATGGCCGGAAGACGTTCGCCAGCCCCTGTATACAAACGCTGTATACAAAAGCATGTCCTCACCGCTCACCTGGCTATCAAACTTCTTAATGACTTCCTCCAATGTGTAATGACCGGGCGTTTTAAAACCCGCATTATTATCTGCTGCATACACTTCATTCTGTGCCAGTGGAAGAAATCCAAAGGCGCTACTAGCAGGGAATAACATGCTCATGGACAATACGACCGATAACACAACTGCAGTAAGCTTCTTCACCACAAAACTCCCCCTTCGTTAATAATATATCATAATTATAAGCCCTTGTTTGTAGAAGTCAATATTCAAACGCCACAGATAAAAAATTTGCTGTAACTGACAATCTTTCAGCTGTTTTTTTGGCAACTATTTTCTCATAAAAAAATCCGTTCGCCATTTATCAATGACCACCGGGCATTTGCTTATATTATGGTGTTTTGGTAAGAAAAGGTGGAGATTGGGGGATGAAATTAGATATGTTGGTCAATATCTGAATGCATTTCTACGCTAAAGCGCCCTAGCTTAACATATACACGTAAATCAGATTCATCGTCCCATATACCTTTTATCACATCTGAAACGGCAATAATTATTTTAAGCTCCGCGACCTCGCCTATACCCTCTCAGGAACACCGAAACAATTCGAAGTCACATGGGACGGGACAAAGAACGCCATCAATCTTTTGAGCGGCAAAGCCTATACAGTTGGGGGTGGTGAAATGACAGGTAAAGGCACAGGAAATAAAGCCGCCGCACCCACAACCTCAAAAATCTACATTGACGGCAAAGAGGTTGCGCTAACGGCTTACAATATCGGCGGCAATAACTATTTCAAATTACGGGATATTGGCGCGGCCTTTGACTTTGGCATGGATTGGGATGGCGCAAAGAATACGATAGTTGTTGATACAAGCAAGGGCTAATAAGCGTCTCTAATGACAGCAGAGGGATTTAATGGTGCGTCAAGCTTTGTTGTTGGGAGCTCTGCCGCAAGCGAGGACATGGGTAAGAGCGCAAGGCACATCACAGCCGCCAAACATAATGCTAAAACCTTTTTCATTGCACATCAACCTTTCTTTTCTTTAGATTAGTTTTGTTCATGTTGTCTTGCAGGGCATTGCCGCTAGTACTCTTGCCAAAAATAGGCATAGGCTTAAGAAGTTTCAAACCATTACTTTTAAACCTTACAGAAGTTAACATTAGAATCTGGCACTTTCTTTTCTGCAATTTTTATTATATTGGACTTGAAAAATGCATACCTTTCATGAAACTTTGCACCATCAATTGAAGCCTTTCGCGTTGAGAATATTATTTATCATTTAGAACCCCGTTGTTTT
>CAZCQP010000056.1:0-15874 GCA_964500895.1 uncultured Eubacteriales bacterium
TTTTCAATGCTCAAGTGTTGCTTCTATTTAATCTTGCTTTTTTCTTACCTGTTTCTTCGCCGCCGCTACGCTTGTTTCTCGTTTGCTGCGACAACGAAATGTATCTTACCATATGGTTTTGGATATGTCAACGTATTTTTTAAAATTTTTTTCAGTTGTCTGTTTTGCGATTCATAAATACAAATTTCGACTTTTTATTCCATATGCCCCCGTCTTCAACAGGCATCTTTCACTTGCAATGTTTAAATTGTATCTTCTTTCGCCAATTCTCCAACTTAAAATCCAACGTTTTGCTGGTTGCTTATTGTCGCATTATGTGGTAAGATTCCTTCTGGTGAGTACACGTGTGTGTAGATGGCATACACTATGTAGTATGGGAGGCGACAATGACAGAGACGAATCAAACCACTTTTCTGCTTGTAAACACCAAAGCGCTGCCCCAGGCCTTAATTAAAGTGCAAGAAGCCAAGCAACTTTTGGCCACAGGCAAAGCCCGCCACGTGCAAGAGGCGGTGGAAAAGGCGAAGGTAAGCCGCAGCGTGTTTTACAAATATAAGGATATGGTTTTTGCATACACCCCCAACCAAGGGGGCAAAGCAATCACTTTTACCATGAATCTAAGCAATGTACCCGGGCTATTGTCCCAGGTATTAAGCCATCTGGCCCAACACAGGGCCAATGTTTTAACCATTAATCAAACCATACCCATCCATCAAGTGGCTAGCGTTACTTTGACGGTGGAAGCCCCCAGCCAGGGGTTAACCCCAGCCTTTGAAGAAATTGCTTCATTAGAAGGCGTTACGAATTTCCGAATACTAAACAAGGAGTGACAAACTTGGCAGAAATTGCAATATTGGGATACGGCACTGTAGGTTCCGGTGCTTACGAGGTTCTTAGAACGAACCAATTAAGCATTGATAAAAAGGCAGCCCAGCCTATACGGGTTAAATGGGTGTTCGATTTGCGAGAATTTCCCGGGGATCCGGTTGAAACAAAATTAACACACAACTTTGATGACATTCTTACAGACAACGACGTGCAAGTGGTTGTAGAAACCATGGGTGGCCTTGAACCAGCCTACACCTATGTGAAAAAATGTTTAATGCGTGGCAAAAGCGTGGTCACCAGCAACAAAGAACTGGTGGCGGCCCATGGGGCAGAACTTTTAGCCATTGCCCGTGAACGCAACTTAAACTTTTTATTTGAAGCAAGCGTGGGGGGTGGCATTCCCATCATCCGCCCGTTGAATAAATCTTTAACTGCCGATGAAATTACCGAAATCATGGGCATTTTAAACGGCACCACCAACTTTATTTTAACCAAAATGACACAAGAAGGCCGTGACTTTGCCGATGTTCTGGCAGAAGCCCAAGCCAACGGTTTTGCAGAAAAAGACCCCACCGCCGATGTAGACGGCCACGATGCTTGTCGGAAACTGGCCATTCTGCTGTCTCTGGCCATGGGGCGGCACATTGGCTACAAAGACATTCATACAGAAGGCATTCGCAACATCACCATGGCGGACATTGCCTATGCTAAAGCCATCAATGGTGCCATTAAACTGATGGCCGTGGCTAAAATTGAATCTCACCGGGCATTTGCCCGTGTAACCCCGGTTATTGTACCCACAGACCATCCGTTAAGCGTAGTGAATGATGTCTTTAACGCCATTTTCGTTAAAGGCAACGTCATTGACGAAGTGATGTTCTATGGCCGTGGCGCCGGGAAACTGCCCACCGCCAGCGCCGTAATGGCAGACGTGATTGATGCCGTGCGCCACTTACACCGCAACATCATGTCCTTCTGGTCCAGCGAACGTACAGAGGTTATTTCCATTGATGAATCCATTGTACGCAAACTGGTACGGGTAGCATATGATGATAAGAAACTGGCCATGGCCGCTGTTGAAAAGCTTTTCGGCACAACCTCTATCGTTGAAGTGGCAAACATGCCTCAAACAGCAGACGAATTTGCTTTTATGACCATGCCGGAAACCGAAAAAACGCTGCAAGAAAAAATGAACAGCCTGAAACAAGCGGCAGGCGTGAAAGACCTGCCCGGTTCCATCCGGCTGGAAAGAATAGAGGCAGGACAATGATGCACATTCAAACCCCCGCAACCACCGCCAACATGGGCCCGGGGTTCGACTGCATCGGCATGGCGCTTTCCTTATACAACCACCTGTGGGTGGAACCCTGTGACGGCCCGTGCCGGATTGAATGCAAAAATGACCCGGAAAACCTGGTTCCCCGCAACCCGGACAATCACCTGATTGTTAAATCTATGCAACGGTTTTACCAGGAGCTGGGTTTAGGCACCATGCCGGGGGTTCACCTGATACAAGAAGATTTCATTCCCATGACCCGGGGGTTAGGCAGCAGTGCTGCCTGCATCATCTCCGGGCTTACAGCCGCAAACGCCCTGTCTGGGGCCGGCCTTGGCAAAGACGAGCTGGCATTTCTGGCCTCTCACATTGAAGGCCACCCAGACAACGCAGCCCCCGCCATCCTGGGGGGGCTTATCATCGGCGTATTAACCTCCAAACGTTTGGAATACATAAAGGTGGACAATGCCTTTATCCGGGGGCTTCGCTTTGCCGTGATGATTCCCGCATTCCCATTGGAAACGGAAAAAGCCCGTAAAATATTGCCCGAAAGCTATAGCCGGGAAGATGTGATTTTTAATGCTTCCCGCACTGCCCTTTTATCCGCCGCTTTTTTAACGGGAGACATTGAAAAACTTGCCTTGGCTATGGATGACCGCATCCATCAGCCATACCGGCAAACCATCATTCCCGGTATGGAAGCTATTTTTGAAAAAAGTAAGGCATTCGGTGCCAACAGCGTGTTTTTAAGCGGTGCAGGCCCTGCAATGATTGCCATTACCCAGCAGGAAAGTTTCCTTCAGGATATGGGTGCATTTTTGGGCACATTACCAGACAAATGGGACATTGCTTTTATAGAGCCGGATTTTAACGGTACCACGATTATAGGAGGCTAATATGTTAATCGTTCAGAAATTCGGGGGCAGTTCTGTGGCAGACAGCACCCTCCTTAAAAATGTGGCCCAACGGATTGTAGAGTCCAGCCAGCCGGACAACAAAGTGGTTGTGGTGCTCTCTGCCCAAGGCGACACCACAGATGATTTGCTGGATAAAGCTTATGAGCTTTCCTCCAGACCCTCTAAGCGGGAGCTGGATATGCTGCTGGCCACCGGGGAGCAGCAGTCTGTTGCGCTTATGGCCATTGCCATTCACGAGCTGGGGTACAATGCTATCTCATTAAACGCCGGACAGGCAGGCATTATGTCCTCCTCCACCCACTCCAACGCCAGAATTAAAAGTATTGATACCGATCGCATTCGCCAAGAACTGGACAAAAACAACATCGTGCTGGTGGCTGGTTTCCAAGGCTTTAACCGCTACGGAGACGTGACCACCCTTGGCCGTGGCGGCTCGGACACCACTGCCGTGGCGCTGGCTGCTGCACTGCAAGCAGACCTTTGCGAAATTTACACCGATGTTTCTGGGGTGTACACCGCAGACCCCCGTGTTGTAAAGAATGCGAAGAAAATAGATACCATTAGTTACGATGAAATGCTGGACCTTGCCTCTTTAGGGGCTACCGTTCTGCACAACCGTTCCGTTGAATTGGCTAAAAAGTACAACATCAAGCTGGTGGTACGCTCCAGCTTTTTAAAGGAGGAAGGCACCTTGATTAAAGAAAAAGTAGACTTAGAACACACCTATATTTCCGGTATTGCCATAGACAAAGCCGTGGCCCGTCTCTCCATCGTAGGCATTCCAGACATTCCAGGCATGGCATTCCAAATTTTCAGTATGCTGGCTAAGGAAAAAGTGTCTGTAGACATCATCTTGCAGTCTATCGGCCGCAACAAAACCAAAGACATTTCCTTTACCGTAAGCAAGAGTGATTTACCCACCACTTTAGATGTGCTTGAAAAAAATAAAGACCGCATCAACTGCGACCATATCAGCTATGATGCAGATGTGGCGAAACTGTCCATCGTGGGTGCTGGGATGGCCTCTAACCCGGGCATTGCCGCTTCCATGTTTGAAGCCCTGTACGAAGCAGGCATTAACATTAACATGATTTCCACCTCTGAAATTAAGCTTTCCGTTCTGCTGGACGATAAAGATGTTGAGAAAGCAGCCAATTTTGTTCACGAACGGTTTATTAAAGATGACATGCACATGGCGGATGCGGAATAAGTAGTAAGTAAGCACAGCCCACTTAGAGAAAGGGAGAAAGCCCATGAACCTAGGCATTGGCATTGACACCGGAGGTACTTACACAGACGCTGTTATTTACGACATTGAGGCGAAGAAAATTCACGCCACCAGTAAAGCGCTGACCACCAAGTACGATTTGTCCGAAGGCATTCTGGCAGCGCTAGACGCTTTACCCGCAGACCTTTTGCAGCAAGCTCGGCTCATCGCCCTGTCTACCACCCTGGCCACCAACGCCTGTGTGGAAAACAAAGGCGGCCGGGCCAAGCTGGTGTTTATTGGGGTAGACAAACGGGTGATTGCCCAGGTGGGCCAGGTGTATGGCCTGCCCCCCCTGGAAGACATTTGCTTTCTGGACTGTACCACCCGCATGAGCGGCCACATTGAAACAGAGCCGGACTGGGAAGCATTTGATCATCTGCTGAAAACCGACTTTGCCATGGACGATGCTGTGGCTGTGGTGGAAATACACTCCATGAACAACAATGCTGTTTTAGAACACAAAGCCAGAGACATGGTGCAAGCCCAATACAACATTCCTGTGGTTTGCGGCAGCGAATTATCCCAAGCTTTAAATTCTGTGCAAAGAGGGGCCGGTACTTTATTAAACGGCCGCCTCATCCCTGTCATTCAAGAATTTTTACATGCAGTTAAAATTGCTTTGGCCCAACGGGGCATCACCGCCCCCATGGTGGTGGTGCGCAGTGACGGCAGCCTGATGTCGGAATCCTTTACGGAAAACCGACCAGTAGAAACCCTATTAAGCGGCCCGGCAGCCAGTGTTATTGGCGGGTTACAGCTCACCGATGCCACCGACGCCATTGTCATTGACATGGGGGGAACCACCACCGATTCTGCCATTATTAAAGCCGGGGTGCCCGTAAAAGCCAAGGACGGCATAAATGTAGGCAAATGGCGCACTTTTGTGCAAGGGCTCTACATTGATACATATGGTTTGGGCGGAGACAGCGCCGTGCGTCATATCCGTGACAAGCTGGACTTAGGCGACACTCGGGTCATTCCCCTATGCATTTTGGCAGAACAGTACCCTTCTGTCACCACCAGGCTGAAACAACTGCTGTGGCGCAAAGCCAAGCATACCAAATGGCTGCATGAATTTTACGTGCTCATTAAAGACATTACGGGCAACCCCAAGTACACTGCCAAGGAGCAAGCTTTTTGCCGGGCGTTGTCAAAGGGCCCCCTGTCCTTGCTGGAGGCCGTGGAAGCCGCAGGCACCGATGTATACAACTTTAACATGGACAGATTAGAGCGGGAAGGCATCGTCATGCGTGCCGGGCTAACCCCTACAGACATGATGCACATTAAAGGGGATTACACCCGCTACAAAAAAGAAGCGTCCCTGCTGGGCGCCAAGTTTGTGGCCAACAACCTATATATGACGGTGGACGCCCTGTGCCAAGCGGTGTACAACGAAGTGAAGCGCAAAATATATTTTAATGTGGTCCGTATTTTGTTGGAAGAGGAAATCCCCCACTTCCGCCAAAAAGGCATTAGCGAAGATGTGGCGCTGCTCATTAACAACAGCTGGGAAAATAGCCACCTGGAACACAACTTTTTATCCACCGGCTTTAAAACCCCGGCCGCCCTTATTGGCATCGGCGCACCCATTCACGTATTTTTACCCGATGTAGCCAAAGCACTGGGCACCACCTGTATCATCCCTGAACACGCGGGGGTGGCCAATGCATTAGGGGCCATTGTGGGCAACATTTCCGCCACGGTGACCATTGACATTAAACCGGGAGAAACCCAAACCGGCGGCCACTGCTTCACCGTTTTCGGGCTAACGGAAAACCACCAGTTTACCCGAAAGGACGATGCCATAAACAAAGCAACCGAAATTGCGGAAGCTGCGGCTGTTGAAGAAGCCAAGCACCGTGGTGCAGTTGGGCATATCACCGTGAAAAGCCAGGTGGAAAATTTCACTGTGGGCAACGGCCCGCAAGCCATCTTTTTAGATGCTAAAGTGGTGGCTACCGCTGTGGGTGGGGTGGGCAGCAACAAATCATAAACTTCGGACGACCAATGGTCGCCCCTACACCTTCAATTTATGTTTAACAACCGTGCGCTTTAAAAAAAGAGCGCCGGTTGTTTTTTTTATTGTCTTTCAGCACTTGCTGCAAATTGTGCCCCTCTGAATGTTTGTCACCAATCACCTTTCTAAGCATACCATGTGAGTAGGACTTGCTTTTTGTCCATTGAAACACGCTTCAATGCGAAAGGAGAAAACAATGAAAGTCATTATATTATGCGGCGGCAAAGGACAGAGAATTTCCGGCACAGACGACAGTATGCCAAAGCCTATGTTATTGGTCAACGGTGTGCCTTTAATCCAGCACATTATCAATATATATTTAAATTTCGGGCTTAACGAATTTATCCTTCCTTTGGGCTATAAAGGCGAAGTGATTAAACAATATTTTGTAGATTACGAATGGCGAAACAGCGACATCACCAAACACGTGGGGCAAAACGCCATTGAGTACTACAGTTGCAGAGACAATTTTAGCGTAACACTGACAGATACAGGCCTGGACACCATGACAGGTGCCCGCATCAAGCGGGTGGAAAAATATATTGACGGTGACACATTTATGGTCACCTACGGGGACGGGCTTTCAGATATACACATCAGCAATCTTTTAGCCTTTCATTGGGCGCACGGCAAAATTGGCACAGTGACAGGCATTAATAAAAAAAGCCAATACGGCACACTGGTTATAGAAAACGATTTGGCTGTGGGCTTTGACGAGAAGCAGTCCAATACGGGCACCATTAACGGCGGGTTCTTTGTTTTTGAAAGGGAGTTTTTAAATTATCTTTCTACCGACCCGTCCTGTGTTTTAGAAGACACACCGTTGCAACGTTTAATTGAAGACAAGCAGCTGGCCGTATTCCCTCACAACGGGTTATGGCTTTCTGTAGATACACATAAAGACTTGGCCATAGCCAACGAAATTTGGGGGAAACCAATTGACAAATTTAACCGATTATAACGGAAAAACTTTTTGTACCCTTGCCGGCCAGCAGTATCTGCTTAAACTGCTGGCCTTGCACCAATCGTTGTGTAACACAGCCGGCGACTTCCACTTAATTATTTTGTGCATTGACGACACCACCTTTTGGTTTTTGCAAAAAGCTGCTTTAAACCATGTGACCCTTGTGCATGTAAGCCAGATTGAAAACGATGCACTGTTGCAAGTGAAACCATACCGGCAAACCAACGAATATTGCTGGACGCTGAAAGCGCCCTTTATGCTCTATATTTTGAACCAAATAAACGCCAGAAACGTGGTGTACTGTGACAGTGACATCTACTTCTTTGCAGACCCGCAACCCATGTTCGACGCACTTACCAGGTGCTCTATTTATTTGTGTCCCCAGCGGGATGCCGAGGACATTGAGCGCATGTATGGCAAATATCAAGCAGGCATTGTGGGTTTTCGCAATGACAACATCGGCAAAGCTGCCTTAGAGTATTGGTTTTCCAAATGCCTTGAAAAATGCTGCGCCAGTTTACAGCCCGACGATACCTTTGGCGACCAAAAATATTTAGAGCATTTGGCCGCCATGTTTCCCGAGGTTTATTGCGAAACCCACATTGGCATAGACGCAGCCCCTTGGAACTGTGTCTACCGCAACACCGGGGACTTTAACGTGCAAAACAACCGGCCCTACTTGCAAAGTACCAACATTGTGGCCTTTCATTTTGCAACCCTCATCCAGTTTAACGAGGATGAATACGACTTATGGTCATACGGCGCTTTAAACATGCCCAACACCATTTTAAATCACTTGTATGTGCCATACATTGAAGCTTTAAGGAAAGCGCTATCCTTTTTAAGAACCGTAGACGCCCACTGGGAAAGCATTGTTTACTCTCAAAAACCCGTTGAAGGCGCCGCCACTTATTTTAGGTATTCCACGCAAAATGTAAGTATGCTGCAATTTGACGAAAACTTCTTGCTGTGCAGCATTGTAACGGAGGCTTATTTAACCAGAGCCATGGCGCTGTATGCTTCCATCAAGCAGCACAACCAAAACTTTCACATGTGGCTGTGTGCTGTAGACGATGGCGCAGAGCGCAGCTTGGAAGCATTGCGCTTAAAGCACGCCACCATTGTCCCTTTAAGAGACTTGATGACACCCCAGCTTGAACAAGTGCGCCAAAGCCGGTCTGTGAAAGAGTTTTGCTGGACACTTAAAAGTTTCTTTGTGCAGCATTTGTTCCAAAACCTTAAACTAAAACGTGTGCTCTACCTGGACTGCGACATGTACCTGTACACAGACCTTAAATACATTTTCAGAGAATGGCACACGTACTCCTTTATGATGTGTACCCAGCGGGCAGACGTGAAAACTGAAAAAGAATGCGGCTATTACCAAGCCGGGTTGCTGGGCATTAAAAATGATGATTACGGCAACAGGGTTTTAAATTGGTGGAAAGATAGGTGTTTTGAATGGTGCTACAACGTGCGCGATGAACAAAACAATCGTTTTGGCGACCAAAAATACCTTGAAAAAGTGCCCTACGACTTTGAAAACATTAAAGTGGTGACCAACTTCGGCATCAACGCCGCCCCCTGGAACCTGATTTTAAACGACAGCGGTTATGACATCACTTTAGAGAACAATCAGGTGTTTATGAACAATGTGAAACTTTGCGCCTTTCACTTTGGCAGCATCGGCATTAATGGTTACGGCAATTACGACATTTGGGTACACCACCCGGTAAACCCCAACCCTGCCCTTGTGGAACTGGTCTATCAACCGTATTTCGCTCAGCTGGACAGAATGCAAGGCATATTGTCCGGCATTTGGGGAATGGGGTGCGCCTTTGACGACCTACTATAACGACCAACAGGTGCTCATCACCGGGGGATGCGGTTTTTTGGGCTACCATTTAATTCAAAAGCTACTGGCAGCGGGGGCGCACATTGCCGTGCTGGACTTACCCGGTTGCAGCACCAAACGCCTGGCCCCATTTATGCATCGCATTCAATTCTACGAAGGGGATGTCACCATTCCAGAGCAGGTTGAGTCCATCATCCAAACCGTTAAACCAACCTATGTTTTTCACCTGGCCGGATACGGCATCAACGCCAAAGAGCAGGACTTAGACAAGGCCATCAGGGTGAACATCATGGGCGGGGCGCATGTGGTCAATGCTTTAGACTCAACCAGCTGCCTCAAGCTGGTGAACATGGGCACCTCATCGGAATACGGCACTAAGGAAGACCCTTTAAACGAAACGTTACGCCCAGCCAGCATATACGGCAGCACAAAAGCCGCAGCCACATTGGTGATGCACCAGCTTGCCCGCAGCAAAGGTTTGAACATGGTCACCCTTCGGCCCTTTAACATTTACGGGGAATGGGAAGAACCTCACAAGCTGTTTTGCAACGTGATGCTAGACATTTTGCAGAACAAAGAAATTCTGCTCACCCCCTGCCAGCAAGAGCGGGACTATGTATACGCCGGGGATGTGGCCCAGGCCATGCTACTGGCGGCCAAAAGCTTTGTCACAGACCAAGTGATGGACATTGCCTCTGGCCAACCCCATCCCCTCACCCATTATGTGAGCGCCATTATAAAAGCTTCGGGCAGCAGTTGCATTGTTCGATACGGCGCATATGATTATAGGAAAGATGAGGTTTTCAAGCACCACGGAAACCCTCATAAAATTTACAGCCTGTTGGGTTGGAAGCCTGAAACCTCCTTAGAAACAGGCATAGATAAAATGTTTGCATGGTTTAAAAACAACTTATACCATTACGTCTAAGGGGGGTATCATGCAGTCGGAAATTCATTGCTTCAACAATTTTTATAGCGACAAAAACGTATTCATAACCGGGCATACAGGGTTTAAAGGTTCTTGGTTGTCCATCCTGCTCCACGCCATGGGCGCCAACGTTACCGGCTATGCCAAACCTTGCAAAAGCCAAAACGATACCTTTCTGCTGGCGGGATTATCTGAAAAGATGCATCACGTTGAAGGGGATGTTTTAGACGGGGAGAACCTTAAAAACCATTTGGCAGCTGCACAGCCGGAAGTGGTGTTTCACCTGGCGGCACAGCCTTTGGTGCGTTACGCTTACCAAAACCCAGAGGAAACGTATTGCACCAATGTGATGGGCACCCTGCATGTATTAGAAGCGGTGCGCCAAACACCCAGCGTAAAAGCCCTTGTGGTGGTCACCAGCGACAAATGCTACGCAAACAAAGAGTGGTGTTGGGGTTACAGAGAAACTGACCAACTGGGCGGGCATGACCCCTACAGCACCAGCAAAGCCTGTGCCGAATTACTAACCGCTTCATACCGGCAATGTTTTTTTGAAAACAGCCCCACGGCCATTGCAACGGTGCGGGCGGGTAACGTCATAGGCGGCGGCGATTGGTCTGAAGACCGCATCATTCCAGACTGTGTCCGCAGCTTTTTAAAGGGTGAACCCGTGGCTTTACGGCATCCAGATGCCGTTCGCCCATGGCAACATGTGCTGGACCCCCTGTTTGCCTATTTGCATTTAGCCAAGCGGATGGCCGAACAACCAGAAACTTACGCCCAGGCTTTTAATTTTGGGCCGGACGCAAGCAGTTGCGTTACCGTGAAAGAGGTGGTACGGCTTTTCATGCATGAATACGGCAGCGGTGCCATGACCATCGGCAACCCCGCCGGCCCACACGAAGCTACATTTTTAAGCCTGGACATTTCAAAAGCACGGTCTATGCTTCAATGGAAGCCGGTGTGGGACATTGCAACCACCATTAAACAAACAGCCCAGTGGTATAAAAACTTTAACCATCAGGATGTTTACCTGCTTTGTTTAGAGCAAATTAAAGCATTTATGATTGATTACAACGATATGCAACACAGTTTTTAATTAAATTTAAAATAAAGCATGAAAGGAGCTTTTAACATGCGGCAAGAAAACGAGCACAGCTTCTGGGGAGGCAATTTCGACATGAAAGACTGGTCCGATTTTGTTGAAAACAGACGGAGTATGCAGCTGTACTACAAAAATAATGATGCAGAGGCACAGTCCGGCACAGCAAAAGACATGGCCAACCCGCGTTTGCAACCTCGGTCTAAACAAGAAGCTTTCCAAAGATAACAAGAACCCCGTCAACTTTCAGTTGACGGGGTTCTTGTTTACGCTTATTTTTTTTCTTGGTCTCCTGTACTGACGGGGCAGCCTACCAAAAAGCCCACGCACCCCAGCACTAAATCTCTTAAATGGCTTGCGGTGGCCACAGAAGCTGCTGTTAGTTGCATAAAATTTCTGGCAATAAGCAATGCAACCAAAGACACCAGCCCAATGGCAGTGGCTATGATGATTTGCTGGTCACTGGTATGCCGGTCAATTTCTGGGTGGTCTGTGGCAACGTCCCCTTCTTTTTGGGGTTGAACCGGCAGCCTCACCGCTTTTTTGTTAAAATTGGCACTTAGAAAATAGCCAAAAATAGCAGCAGAAGTTGAACGCACCACCACATCAATGTAGACGGTGTAAACATTGTCGCTTTCCCCTGAAAACAAGCCATAAATGCATTGGGCCAGAAGAAGCATCATAAACACAATCAAACATCTGTCCACCAATTTTATTTTTAAATAGTCTTTGTAAGCAATTTTAAAACATTTCATAAGTTTCATCCTATATCAGACTGATTGATAAAGCCCGTCACGTTTTGTGCAGCGGGGGTTTTACCCACACTATTTGCACTGTTGGTGATGCGGATTCTGCCGTTTGTAACCCCATCGTCATACACCCAGTACGTGCCTGTCACCGTGGATGCTGATGTTTTGGCTTTGGCCGAAGCAAACAAAGGCACATTTTTTAATATAAGTTTTCTGCCTGCCTGGCTACCGGGCGTTGGTGTTGGCGTAGATGCAGGCGGTTGGGCCGGGGGCGGTACTGGTTTTGGGTTTGTGTTGTTGGCGTAATCTTTATAACACACATCCATATCCACATTGCCTTGAATGCCCGCTACCTTGCCTGAATCGCTGTTTTGCCACAAGCCAAAATCCCCTGCAAAGCTGCATTGTTGCACACCCCACTGAGCCACCCATTTTTCATAATTGGTCAACCTGGTTAAATCCAGATACGATTTAAACCAGGAAAGGCTGGAATAAACCCCAGGCGTATACCCGGCCCCTTGAACCTTTTGGCAGAATGCTTCCACAATGTCTGTTCTTTTACCTTTGGTTAAATTGTGCTGCACTTTATCTTCAATATCAAAGAAAACAGGATAAGTGATGGAATAGGGTGAAATGGCATGAAGCACAAATTCCGCTTCCTGCTCGGCCATGGCTGGCGTGGCTGCATAGGAATACACATATACGCCGCATGGAATGTTGTTTTTTGTTGCGCCCAGTATGTTGTTTACAAAATAGCGGTCCAGGTTTGTTCCGGCAGATACCCGCAGTATGGCGAACTGTATGCCGTCCCCCTTCACCTTCTCCCAGTCAATGTAGCCTTGCCAGGACGAAACATCAATGCCTTTTAATGCTAACATTTATCTCACTCACTTTCCACTTTACGTATTACACCGGCTGCTTAACCGCCGATGTAATATATCCTATGCAAAATGCAAAGGGGTGTGAATGGTGCAAAACAAAAGGCCGTGCCAAAGCACAGCCTTTTGTTTTGTAATATGTAGGGGCGAGCATTGCTCGTCCGCTTTTGGGTTCCAATTATTTCTGTTCGTACAGCTCAATCAACGTATCATCTTTAACCACAAAAGCAATGCGGGTGCCTGGGCCTATTTCCGCAGGGTCGAAAACAACCCGGTCGGCCTCTTTCAAATATTTGTCCAAATCATCCACTTTGTAGGCCACATGGGGGTTTTTATGTAAAATTTCTGGGAAAGGTGTGCCTTCTTCAAATTTAAGGTATTCAATCTTGTATTCGTTTTCTTCCGGGTTGCTTACCCAAACTTTCATGCCTTCCAGGTAATTCATCCCCGGCTTTTTAGTGGTAATGGGCATTCCTACATGCAAAAATTCAACAGACATCGTGTTTCCTCCTTATTTTTGGTCATTATAAAATTCAAATGCACGCTCTGCGGTGAAGCCTTCATGCACAATTTTGGCAATGGCTTGGGCCATGGCTAGGGGGCTTTCCGCCTGAAAAATGTTGCGGCCCATGTCCACGCCCCGGGCCCCTTGGGATATGGCGGCATAAGCCACACCCAGCGCCTCTTTTTCCGGCAATTTCTTTCCCCCGGCAATAACAATGGGCACAGGGCAAGCAGCTACCACCTGCTCGAAATTTTCACAGTAATAGGTTTTAATGATTTGCGCCCCAAATTCAGCCAGCATCCGAGTAGCCAGCAGGAAAAACTTGGTGGTGCGTTCCATTTGCTTACCCACAGCCACCACACCCAAGGTGGGAATGCCGTATCGCAACCCGGCATCCACGGTTTTGCAAAGGTTGCGGATGGATGTTGTTTCCCCAGGAGCACCAATAAAAGTTTGAATGGCCATGCAGGAAGCATTCATTCTAATGGCATCCTCAATGTCCACACCCACCACTTCATGGCTCATTTCTTCGCTAACCACGGAGCTTCCGGCGGAACAACGCAACGCAATGGCTTTGTTAAAATCTGGGGGCACACAACTGCGGATGGCACCCCGGGTGCCCATTAACACATCCACTTCGGGAATGAGGGGTGGCAAGGCAATGTCCAGCCGTTCCAAACCCGACGTTGGCCCCATGATGTAGCCGTGGTCGAAAGCCAGCATCACCGTATTGCCGCTGCCTTTGCGGAAAATACGGGAAAGCCTGTCCTTCATGCCCCAATCGCAGTGGTCCATGCCTTTCACATGAAAACCATGGGTTTGCTGGGGTGTTCCAATGTGATAGTTTTTTGCAACCATGTTGCCTGTATCATCTGCCATGAAAATTCCTTCTTTATGCACAATTATTTAAAGCACAATTATTTGGTTAAGTAAGGTGTTTTGCAAGGTGCGTTCCAGTAGCCCAAAAGTTCATCGTCCATTCTGGCCATAAACATTTGGAAACCGGCCTGCTCTTGCACCGTCAACAGTTCGCCCACCACATTGGCCACCACTTCAATGCCTTTTTCCTTCAAATGGCTGACGCATTTGCGGTACACCAGCAACAATTCCATCAACGTGGTTGCACCGGTGCCGTTTAAAATAAGCATCACTTTTTCGCCGGAGGTTAAGCTTAAATCTTTAATGAGCCCATCGCTCATGAGCACCGCAGTTTCATCGGCAGATTTCATTTTCATCCGTCCGCCGCCGCCTTCCCCATGCTGACCCATGCCCACTTCCATCTCGTCGTCGCCCAGGTCTGCAAATTCTGCGCCGTTTTGGGGATGGGTTGCGGTTTTAACAGCCACAGCCAGGGTGGCCATGTTGTCTGCAAACCTTTGGGCAACCGCTGCCACTTCTTCTAAAGACTTCCCGGCCGCTGCGGCTGCGGCTGCCATTTTGTATGTAGGTATGCAACCCACCAGGCCACGACGGTCGTCTGCCTCTTCACGGGGGGCATTGGCAATGTCTTCCTGGGTGACCACTTTCACCACGTTCAGCCCTTGGGCTTTGGCTTGCTTCATCACCAGGTTGCCGGTAAGCATGTCCCCGGCATGGTTTAAGACCACAAGCAAAACCCCTTTGCCCTTGTCTGCCATTTTAACCGCTTCCAAACAAGCTTCCGGCCCGGGAGCAGCAAAAATATCCCCCACTACGGAAATGTCCACCATGCCTTCGCCCACAAAGCCAGACAGCGCTGGTTCATGGCCTGCACCACCCAAGGTAACGATGGTCACCCGGTTGGCCTCTTTCAGCTTTTTATTTACCACCAGGTTGTTGGGATAAAGTTCTACCACATCGCTGTTGGCCAAGGCCAAGCCTTCCAAAAGTTCCTTTGTTATTGCTTCAGGATTGTTAATAAATTTTTTCATCGCCATAACAAAACCCCCTTTTATTGTGTCTAAACATTCGCTCTATTTTGCAAGCCCTTCCAAGAAAATAGAAAGGCTAACAGCCCCTGCATCCGGCGTGCCTAAGGTTTTTTCCTTGTAGCTTTTGGCCCGCCCAAACTTGGATATATAGTTTTTGGTATCTTCGCAACCTTTGCGCCCGGCTTCAGCTGCGGCTTCAAACACTTCCTGGGGCGAACCGGATGCTTTCTCCTTTGCAGCCTGGGCCGCAGGAATGAGGGTATCCATCATGGTTTTGTCCCCCACTTTGGCGGACGTAATGCCCGCCAGCTCCGACACAGCGCTGCACAGCATGGCCGCAACGTCATCCCCGGTTAGCTGGGTTTTGCCTGTGGCCCCGTTGCCCAAGCCTTCAAACATCGTAGCCCACAAAGGCCCTGCCGACCCGCCGCTTAACCCCATCAGCTTGGCGGAGAGGAACAAGAGCAGTTTTCCCACATCTTCTTCCACATTTGCTTCCGCTTCCCCATCAAACGTTTCTGTTAAAATATATGCAATCTTTTTGATGGTCATGCCATGGTCCCCGTCGCCAAACTGGGCATCAATGGCCGTAAGTGTTTGCTCTGCATCTATCAGCATTGCAGCGGCATTCTTTAACTTGCTGGTAAAATCCTGGAAATGTAGCAACCCTTCCAA
>CAZCQP010000057.1:0-13565 GCA_964500895.1 uncultured Eubacteriales bacterium
TGGGCAGCCTTTTTTTATATGCTTTGTATAAGGTTAATGGTTACTTCTAAGGGCTATACCACCCATGTTTGGGATGCACCCACAGGCAGTTCCGCCACGGATGCAATGTCCCCAATGACGCTATCTGTAACATTAATGTTGGTTAGCGGCTCATTGCCGGTGTTGGTGACCACATACTTAAACCGGGCAGTCATCCCTTTAGGAAGCAGCGGGCCGGGTGAAGTGGTGGCGTGAATCCATGTTACACCATCGTCTACCGACACATATTTTACGATGCTCACGGACGGTTTTGGAGTTTCCGCACCCGTGTAAAAAGCTTTATCCTGTGCCATCAGTGGTTCAACAATAAAATTGGCAGTAACGGTGGCTGTATTTTCGTGCAGCCCCTCTTGCCATGGGGCAGTCATGACTTGCTCTACTTCATCGCCGGCTTTCAGTGAAACCCAAAGGCCAATCAAACCAAATACATCGTCGGTTACAGAAATATCAAACAACGTGACATTCCCTGTGTTTGTAACCACAAACTTAAATTGCGGCTGAACATCGGGGCTGATTGTGGGGCCAGGGGGAACATCTGCATCCTCCCATGTTAGCCCCCCATCGGGAGAAACATATTTCTTAATGGCAATAGCAGGCATTGCAACAACCCCGTTATAATAGGCCTGGCTTTCATCACAAACACCTTGGGCCGTATGCACGGTGGCGGTGTTCACATGCTGGCCTTCTTCCCACATGGATACATAGAGAAAACTTTGGCTTGCACCCAGCGGCAGAACACCAATGCTACCAATATAACCAAACTTGTCGTCCGTTACCGTTACGTTTGTAAGTTCTGCGGTACCCGTATTGGTGACCTCAAATTTAAACTTTGGCACCTCATTGGATAAAATGTCCGGCCCAGGTGGTGTGTGTGCATCCAGCCATGTGGCACCCCCATCGACGGATACATACTTCACCAGTTGGACTGCCGGTTCACCCACCGGAACACCTACATAATGGGAAAAGTCTGAATCGGAAACTTCCACTGTGTTGTAAGCACCCGTAGCAGTGGCTTCATTTTCATGCTGGCCTTCGCTCCAAGGTAGTGTAATAAAAGAATCAAAGGAATCACCAACGGCTAAATAACCCCCTACGGAAATTGAGCCATACACACTGTCGGACAAAGAAACCAAAGACAGTGGCACATCGCCGGTGTTGGTAACAGTAAATTTAAATTGGGGCGATACGTTAGAAGAAATATCCGGGCCGGGTGCATCCTCCGCATGAAGCCAGGTTGCGCCACCATCGGCAGACACGTATTTTTGTACCTCAATTTTAGGGGTAGACACTGTGTCCGGGTTGGGTGACGTATAAACACCCCCGGACTGTGCCGTCAGTTCAAATTCTGTGGTTATGGTATACCAGCCGCCTACAAAAACAGCATTGCTTAAGGAGTGAGTGACGCCGTAATAAAGCCCGGAATCCGGGTCTTGCGTGGTAGGTTCGCCTGTGGTCAGCCAGTATCCGGTGAAAAACCCACCAGATGTCCAGTCGCTGCCGCCTACAATAAGCGCACCCGTTCCATCGTTATAGCGCGGGCCTTGAGGATACGGAACGGGCGGGGTTGAACCGCCCCCTGCTGCATCTATTTGCCCGGCTACGTGTATAAAATTGGAAGGCATAAGGCCCCCCTGGGGTACAATGCCCCCACCCTGCCAAAACTTCACATTGCCTTGATAGCCGTTTGTTGGGTCTGCGTCTTCATCCCAGCGCAAAATGTACACATCGCCAGGGTCACCGGTAATATAAATGGGTGCGGATACATCAAAGCCTGAGGTTATATTAATAACAAAAACCTCGTTGGTACCGTTTTGGGTGTTTAAGCCGTCTAAAGAAGCTGCGTCCCGGCTTTCATAGCCCGAGGTTACGGGCAATGCGTTAATTTGTGAAAATGTGTTTACGAGATCTGCTTTAAGCTGGGCAATTGGCCCCACTTGATTTAAAGACTCAAATGCCTGTCCAGCATTGTCTGTTACGATGGTTTCCCACACCCCTAGGGTGTTGTCATTGGTGCAGATGGTTCCCGCATAAGGAACATTAGAATTTGTGTGCAAGTTTGCGGTAAGACCGTCTACGGCTACATTGCCCAGATACCCATGTTTAGAGTCCTTCCAGTCTGCCTTGCTGCTGCCGTTTGCAAAGAAAAACAGATACTCTGTAAGGCTGCCAAAATTAATTCTGCCTATGATACTCATACAGCAACACCTCCTTGGGTGTGGTAATAAGCGCTATCGCTTGCGGAGATGGTTGTGCCGTTAAATTCGGCTGTGACCGTGCCCACATTCACGAACGTCTTCCAGCCATATAGGTGAAGGATGTCCTCCATTTTCATGGTAAGCAGCAATTGATTTTGCTCCACTGTGCGTATGGTACGTGCTACCGAGTCTGCCACCTGCCGAAGCTCTTTAATGGTTGGCGGGGTTGGTGGCTTTTTCCCCGGCAATGTACCCAGCACATATTGCAGTTTTTCCGCTTCCGCATTGATGATGTGTGAAAGCCCCAGCTCCTCCATTGCAACGGACGCAAGCAGCATATTCACACACTGCTCTTGGTCAATTTCAATGGTAGGCGTTATATTGGGAACGTTTGGAAAAGACATTTTAACTCTCCTTTCTTTAATTTATTAAACAGCGGCAGTCTCCTGCCGCTGTTCATTTGTGTTAACCTAGTTGTTTGTAAATAGCCAGGACATCTTCCAGGGTAAAGGACAGCAACACTTGGTTTTTAATGGTGCTACGCAGCATAGCTGCCACGCTGTCATCGATGTCCAGTAAATCTTGGATGGTTGGTTGAGTTGTAGGATCGCTGGTACTTAGGGTGCCTAATACATACTGAATTTTTTCGGCCTCGGCGTTGATAATATGGGCCATACCCATTTCTTCTAATGCAACAGCTGCAAGTAACATGGCTTCACATTGTTGCGCAGTAATGGTAATTTCTGGCGTAATGTTCGGAACATTCGGCATTGACATAATATACACACCTCCTTTTTTTTATTTTGCAAACGTTTCGTGGGGGGAACGTATTGTTGTGAACAAGCATACAATAACAAAAAGGCAACATGAAACACGGTCTAGCCATTATTTTCTACTTACACATTTGTATAAACACTTAAAATGCTATAAACAATCATGTTGGCCAATCTAACGAAAGAGGTCCAAACAGTGATCGCCATATATGTAAGACAATCTGTTGATAAAAAAGACAGCATTTCCATCGAAACACAAATTGAAACCTGCAAAGCAAAAGTACCTGCTTCCAATATAGACGACATTGAAATATTCTCAGACAAAGGTTTTTCCGGCAAATCCACCGCGCGCCCAGAATTTCAGCGCATGATGCAACACGTTCAAGATGGCTCTGTCTCTAAAATTATTGTGTATAAGCTGGACAGAATGAGCCGTTCACTCATAGACTTTTTGCATATGCGGGAAGAATTTATACGCCATGGGGTTGTTTTCATTTCTTGTGGGGAAGATTTTGACACCTCCACACCCATGGGCAAGCTGACCATTAACATCATGATGATGTTTGCGGAAATGGAACGGGAAACCATTCAAAAACGCATTACAGACAACTACTATGCACGTGGGGAAAAAGGGTTGTACCTGGGGGGATATGCGCCTTTTGGGTACACCAAAGTGGAAACACAGGTGAACGGGCTAAAAACCCATATGTTTGAAGAAAACACAGCAGAAAGCCCCATTGTATTGCAAATGTTTACCCAGTATTTAAACGGAGAGCCTTTAGACGGGATTGCAGGCTGGCTGAATGCAAAGGGCATCCTCACCCGGCAAAAAAAGAAATGGAGCAGCACCACGGTTGCAAGGCTTTTGCGCAACCCTGTGTATGTGAAAGCAGAGCATAAGGTGTACCGGTATTTGATGGGCTTAGGGGCCACCATGGTAAACGATATAAGCGCATATACCGGGGAACATGGCTGTTTTGTATACGGAAATGCCCAAAACCGGAAACAATCCAAATTCATTAGCCTTTCCACAGACTATGTTACGTTGGGTCTGCACAAGGGTTTTGTGGAAGCTGATTTGTGGCTGGAGGTTCAGCAGGCACTTTCGGACAAACGCACACGCAAGTACATGAAAGGGGGCAATACCTCCTGGCTGCAAGGGCTTATACATTGCAGCTGTGGACATGCCTACCACATTAAAAAGGTAAAAACAAAGGCAAAAGAGTACAAATACCTCTATTGCCCCGGAAAGAAAAATGCAGCTTGCCCCTATGCCCGGTCCATGCTGCCATTGGAATTGTTTGAACGTATCACAAGTTATATATTACGCTTTGATGTATTGCAGAAATTGGAAAATAACAGCTTATCCCCCATTCACCTTCACTTTCAGCAATTTCAAGACATGCATCAAACCGTCCTATCTGAATATACCCTGGAATTTAGCAACCAAGTCTCTTTAACCATTTTTAACGCCATATGTAAGGATTTTTTAAATTGGCACAACATGGATGTCATGGCAAAAAAAAAGCTATGTAGGAAGATTATCGAAAAAATTGTGGTTGAAGGAAAGACCATCACCATCACCTACAGAGCGCACTGATTTGTCATTGATATACATTTACTGGGCGTGATGTTACGCATTGCGAAAACGTTTGTCATACCCTATCATATGACAAGCCCATGCATATGTTACTAACTTTTTTGTGCTGCCCTAAAAACCTGGGAAAACTTTTTCTCGAAAAAGTTTTCCCAGGTTTTGTTATTGACGCTTTATTTTGTCACAGGCACTTGCACTTCAGTCAGCCAGTCTTCTTCCGATTCCTTGTTCCAGATGCCGTCGATATAGCTTTCCCGGGGGTGGTCTGTTACGGTGTACCCGTTATCCTCAATCCATTTGAAGATGAACGCATACGCCTTGCCCAGTGTTTTGTACGGCCCCTTGTGCATCACAGACACCACAGAAATGGGCGGCATTTTCTTAAATTTAATGGTTTCCGTCTCCTGGCCCATGGTGGTGACAGCTTCGCAATATTCCACATCAATGTCTTGTTCCCGGTATTCTCCGTCGTGGTAAATGTTAAAGCAGTATTCTGGAACAGCGCATTTTAGCGTGGGGTTGACTTTGCCCACTTCCTCCCCGATGGCAGGAATGGTGTGGAAAAAATCATCATAGCTTTTGGCAATAAACCGTTTGGAATAAACAATGCATTCGGGAATTTCTTTTACAACTGCTTGATATTGCATGTGCAGACCCTCCTTGTACTCTTTCATATAATGGTTAATACGAGAAAGCTGCTCGTTGGCATCCCTCACTGCCCCCACAATTTCTGCTTTTCTACTGGCCAAAATCCCCTCCACATGACGGCCGTTCATGATGGACTGGATTTCAACAGTGGAAAAACCCATTTGCCGCAGGCTAATGATTTGGTGCAGCGCCATAAGCTGCGCCGTGGTGTAATACCGGTAGCCATTTTCAGGGTCGGTATAGGCGGGGCTAAGCAGCCCAATCTCGTCATAATACCGCAAAGTTTTAACGGTGGTCTTGCCCATTTTTGAAAACGGCCCAATCCGATACATACGTTTCAGCTCCTCTCGATAGTTGCATTCTACAGCCTACCCTTACGGGAGAGTCAATAGGAAATTTTAAACTTATTTTTGCCCTTTTGCATATGATAACCAACCATGTTTGATGCACAGGAGGGTTTTTCATGTCCCAAGTAACCATGAACATTTCAAATTTTACCGGTGAAATCAGCAACCAGCACCTGCTTCCCCCGCTAAAGTATGCCATCCAGTTTCCCCAGTTTTCTGGGGAAGAAGATGAAGCTTTCATCAACCGGCTGAATAAGCACTATGTAACCAGGGCCAATGCTTTGGTCCACCAATGCCAAGACCAGATATACCGTTCCGCCATGAAACGCTACAGCAACCCCCAGTTAACCGGCGAAACCTTACTTGCCTACGAATTTTACAATACATTTCAAGTAACGTTAAATCAGGAAGGGCTGCTGGCCTTGTACGAAGACCAGTACACCTACACCGGCGGGGCTAACGGCACCTCTACCCGCATTGCAGACAACTGGCAACTGGATCGGTGCCGCAGGCTGGCCATGGCGGACTTGTTTCCCCCAGGCTTTCATTACCAGGCTTATGTGGAAGCCAACGTGATTCGGCAAATTCAAAAGCAAACGGCTGAAGATGGCCCCCAGTTTTATTTTGACAACTACCCCCAGCTGGTTCACCAATATTTCGACCCCAAAAACTTTTACCTCATTCCCGGGGGTATGGCTGTTTTTTATCAGGAAATTACCATAGCCCCCCATGTGTACGGCACGGTGGTGTTTAACATTCCTTTGGTGACGCCGGCGGCTCTTGCCGGTGAGGCTGGTCATGCTTCCTTTTAAAATAGGAAAGCCAGCCCATGTATTCTTTTTCATGCAAGCTGTTTTGCAGGTAAACAAAGTGAAAAGGCTTTGAAAAAGGAAACCCTTGCACATTCAACATTTTTAGAGTGCCATTGTCCAGCTCTGCCTGTGCGGCCACTTTATACAAAAAAGTAATGCCCAAATTTTCCGCCACCAGCCGCTTAATGGCGCTCATGTTGCCCAATTGGCATACTTTTTCAAAGCTGTTCACGCTTAAATGATGTTCGTGCAAAAGCTGCTCAAAAACATCCCTTGTGCCCGAGCCCCTTTCCCGCAGGATGATGCGCTGGGATAGTAGCGCCTGAAGCGTCACTTCCTGCTGGGCTTGAGCAAGGGGATGTTCCTTTCCGCATACGGCTATGAAGTCCTCCATGGAAAAGAGGGCACAGTTGTAGGCAGACTTATCAAAATACCCTTCAATAAAAGCGAAGTCAATGTGCCCGTCTTGAAGTTTCTGCAACAAAACCTGGGTGTTGTCCACCAGCATGTTCACATGCATGTGGGGAGATGTGCGCAGCAAATGGGCCATTAACGGGGGGCAGACAAATTCCCCAATGCTTAAGGTGGCCCCAAACCGCAGCTCTTTAATGCGCAGGTTCTCGTTACAAAGCATTTCCCTTAAATGCCGGCTGTCTGCGCTAACAGACAGTGCAAATTCCCGCAGCCTTTCCCCACGGGGGGTAAGGGTCAGTTGCTTGTCTTTGTATTCAAAAAGCTTGCAGCCGTAATAGTCCTCTAAAAACTTGATGTGCTGGGAAACGGCGGGCTGTGTAATGTGCAAATATTCCGCTGTTTTGGTGTAGTGCCCAATTTTACACAGGGCTAGAAAGGTTTCATGTCTAAAATCCAGCATTTAACCACATCCATAATTTAAATTTATTGAACAATAAAAAACCATCATTTGATTTTATTATAGATGCGTGTTAAAATCAAGCAAAATGAGCTGGAGGGAAAACCTATGGAAATGCTTAAAAAATATGCACCCGGGCTGTTGCTTACGGTTGTGCTGGGGTTTGTGGCCAAGTATATTAGCGATTTTGTGCCGTACCACCTGATTAGTGGCGGGGTGTTTGCCCTGTTGTTGGGTATGCTGCTTAACCCCCTTGTTTCAAAACACAGTGCCTATAAAAGCGGCATTGGGCTGGTTTCTAAACAAGTGTTGCGGCTGGCCATCATTTTAATGGGTGTGACCCTAAGCTTTTCACAGGTTTTCCAAGTGGGTAAGTATTCTATCTTTGTAATGTTTTTTACACTGCTTACCGCTTTTGGCGGCGGGTACCTTATTGGCAAACTGTTTGGCATGAATTGGAAGCTTTCCGGGCTTATTTCTGCGGGCACAGGCATTTGCGGCGGTTCTGCCATTGCAGCCATCGCCCCCACCATTGATGCCCAAGACAAAGACATTGCCTATGCCATTTCCGCCACTTTTATTTTTGACGTGCTCATGGTGGTCTTGTTCCCTATTGCCGGCCGCTTTTTTAACATGAGCGACATGGGCTTTGGGTTATGGGCCGGTACAGCGGTGAACGATACCTCCTCGGTGGTGGCAGCCGGGTATGCCTTTTCCGATGCAGCAGGGGCGTTTTCGGTGATTGTTAAGCTTACCCGCACCCTTTCCATCATTCCCACCGTTTTAATTTTCTCTTTGATCAATGAACGGTTAAACGCCAAAGCAGCAGCTCAATCCGGCGTGGCGGTGGCTGGAAAGAAAAAAGTAAACCTTAAAAAAATATTCCCCTACTTTATTTTAATGTTTTTAGGTATGGTGGCCATTAAAAGCACAAACCTGGTGCCAGATGCCGTGAGCAACAACGTGGCCACCTTGTCCAAATTCTTTATGGTGATGGCGCTGGGGGCCATTGGCCTTAAAACCAATTTTAAAGAAGTGGCCACCTCTGGGTTTAAACCTATGGTGCATGGGTTCATCATTTCTGCCCTGGTGGTTGTGGTATCGTTTTTGGTGCAAATGTGCCTGGGGCAAATTTAAGAATCTACTAACCGCTGTGTTCGATGAAATTGCTTGCTGAATTTCATCGAACTTTTTTTGTTCTTGTCAAAGCCTTATGGGGTATAGGCGTTCACGCACAATTGTTGCCCCACATCCGGCTTTTTTTTGTGTATTTTGATGTTTGATTTTTCATTGAATTCGTTTTAAAATGGCGGCAATGGATTTTTAAAAGTGCTGGAAGGTGACGTATGAAAAAAATAGACTTAAAAGCGGTGCCTGTGCCGGGTATGCGCAACATTAAAACTGCTTTGGCGGTATTTATTTGCTTGCTCATTTATTATTTATGGGGCAGAGACGGGGTGTTGTTGGCCGCCATTGCCGCCATCATTTGCCTGCAAGAAAACATTATGAAAACCATTGAAGCGGGGGTGCACCGGGTGGTGGGGACCGTTATTGGCGGGGCTTTTGGCATTGGGTTTATCAATATACCCTGGGTGCGCCATTCCCCCATTGTGGCCATGGTCCTGTGTACCGTTGGCATCACCCTGTTGATTTATTTGATGCTTTTGGTGAAGTTACGGGAATGCATCACCATTGCATTGGTGGTATACCTGATTATTGCTTTGGACATTGATATGGCTGCCCCGGTGGCTTACGCTTTAAACCGGGTGCTGGATACCCTCATTGGTATTGTGGTAGCCATTGTTGTGAACCGTTTTATTTATGCGCCCCCGCAGGACATTGCCGCCCATGATTAAACACCTGCATTCTGCCGTTGATTTTTCTGCTCAAATGCTGTAAGATACAAGCTTGGTACTGGGATTATTTTCCATAATCTTACCGCTAAAACAACGACATCATTTGAGGAGCGTATGCATGGGCGACAACTTTGAATTAAATCCGGGCGAAACAAGCATTGAAGTAACAAAAGGCGATTTATGGGTGGGCTGGACTTTATTTGCTAGCCAAAAGAGAGGTAAATATACCTTTACAGACCAAAGGGTTATTTTTAAGCCAACACAATTGCTGGCGCTGGGTTCAGACATTGCATTTGATTACAGCGATATTGCCTGCATAGAAAAATGCACCATCGGCCCTATGTTGCCCTTTGGCATCAAAGTGACCACAAAGCAAGGCAATAAATATAAATTGTCATTGATGAAAAGAGATTACTGGATTCATTTTATGCAAGAACGCATGGCCTAACAGTGGCCGCTTGGCCTGCATGTAAAAAAGCTACAATCCTTATAAAACAGGATTGTGGCTTTTTGAATACCTACAAGCTTTCTAAAAGTTCTATCAAGTTGTATAGGGCCAAAAAAAGCTGAATACAGTCTTTTTTCCTCACACTTCTCCGATTCATACCGTGGCCTACAAAGTTTCGGTTTATAACTGTTGGTTCATAACGAAAGTCATTTCCATCTGAAAAAAATGTACGCAAACATTCTATAAGTCCTAAAATGTATAAAATATGGTATAGAAAATACTCTTTATCCGTTGTTTCCTTTAATTTTGTTTCAAGCTGTGCAACGGCTTTACTGCCAACCTTTCTACGATTTTTGTTTTGTGATTTCGGTTGTAAGCGTATTAACTTTGCGTCAATAATACCAAATAGAAGCAATGCACACGCCTTGTGTTGTTTGTTTTCAAAACAATAGATAGCAGAGTGCAAATCTTCTTTTTTGATTGACTGTTCCTGCATTTCTGAAAATAAGTTCTCCATACCATTTTTGGTGAAGTATTGAAGTGCGATTTTGTCAGCTTGTCTTTCATCTGCAGGTGCACTGTTAAACAAGTTCATGGGTGCATGTGGAATAACAGACCATCCCAACTTCCCCCAAGCCCTATAGCTTGCTTCTAATTGCTGTTTGCGCTCCTCCGAATATGTAGGTAACTGGACATTTGCAATAATATCAGAAAATGTATTGGAGAACTGAGAAATTGCATTTTGTACAGAAGCCATAACTTCAGCAGTCAGTTGTTGTTGAAATTGCGCAACAACCTGAACCGCCCCATTGATCATCGGCTGATACTGATTAAGTACTTGTTGAATATTGTTAATCCAAGACAAGTCTATACTTTTATTAATCTGTTCTATAACTTTAAATGTCGATTTAAAAACCTCCGCAATTTCTTTCTCACACTCTTTCCAATACTGCTTACTTGCTGTGGCAAAACGTTCCGTTAGTATTAGTGAAGTGTCAGTCTTGTCAAAATAAGACTGTAATTTGTGATCACTACTTACTACAGCCATGATATATGGTTCAAATGCGTTATCCGCTTCCGCACACACCTCATCTAAGCTTGGCATCGGCGCATCGCACTTTAGTAGCTTTCGATATATAACATTAGCTAATGCAGTTTTTACTCCATCACCACTCACTAACTTGTTCAAATAAAGTTCCAAGTCATTCAACGAAAAATTCGCTGAAATTAAAAATGATTGGCCGCACAGGGTAACAGTCACTTTCTTTTCCTCTGGGATTTTGAAAAAATTTTTTTCTTCTTCTCCGCTCATACCAGCTTTCCCCCAAAACTTTATTGATTGTACGCATTAAAATAAAACAGGGTATTCCTGTTTCAAGAACACCCCGTTTTAAGGTTAAAGCATGTTATTTTATTTTTGTGTCTTGAATCTTAACCAAAGAATCTTTGCAGCAGGCCTTGGAACGCCTTACCATGTCTTGCTTCGTCTTTACACTTAAATTTTTAAATGCCGTATTTAAGGCACTGTAGAGAGAATTTATTTATCTGCGCACCTCATATCCCACCACTATCCCACCAAATTTGAAGTGTGGGATAAAATATTGATCAAGCCTTCAATTATATCTTTATACATACCAATACTATCAAAATAAGTTTTTTAAGAATATGATGCTCATGACAAATATAATTAATTCATTATATCAAATCACGGTAATAAAAGCAATCCTCGGCAGACTTCATCACTAGAGCATTTAATTTATCCTAAAATGTTCAAGTATTGTTCAAGTCGTTCATTCACATACTCTGCAATCATCTCCACCATTGGCAACTCATTTTGATTGCGATAGTATTCATCAAATGCTTGATAGTATTTTCGTCTATCTGTGAATTTCACATCAATGGCAGGATAGCCATTTTGCATAAGCTCTAAGTTTATAAGAAGTCTTCCTGTTCGTCCGTTTCCATCAATAAAAGGGTGTATTCCTTCAAAATCCAAGTGGAACAGCGCAACAGCTTCTACAATGTGCATTTTTTCCCTTCTGTCAGCATGATTTAGCATTAAGTCATTCATCTGCGGTTCAACCAAATACGGCTGTGGTGGCTCGTGAAATGCGCCTACAATGCGTACCGGAATACGACGGTAAACGCCACGGTCTTCGGATCTATCCATAAGCACAAGAGAATGGATATTTTTTATTACCGATTCTGTTAACTCAATTTTGTCGATGACAAGTCCTTCAACATACTTGAATGCGTCACGGTGCCCTATAATCTGTAAGTGCTCTTTTAAAGGCTTTTGGTCTATGGTTACACCTTCTAAAACCATTGCAGTCTCTTGAAGTGTCAAAGTATTTCCTTCGATAGCATTTGAATTATAGGTAAACTCCACTAAAAACTCGTCTCTCAAACGCTCAACTTCACCTTTGGTGAGAGGTCGTTGAGTAGCGAGCTTTTCTAATTTAGTATCAATTTCGTTTAGCAATTTTTTTAGGTTGGCACGACTTCTACCTGTGCTTCTGCCATCTTGTGGTTTTTTAGCGTCAATAGGTATCATGTATAGTTTTCCTTTGCGGATAACACCGTCAATTCTGTTTTCTTCGCAAAGGATACGCACCCGACGTGCTGATAAATCCCATTTTACTGCTGCGTCCGAAACTCTCATGTATTCCATGTTAATTCTCCTCTTGAGGCTTAATAGGAATATTATATCACGCCTTTGGGAATAAAATCAAGAGTCAAAATGTTAAATTTGCTATATTATCACCAGTATCATTCCTCAAAATGGGGACGCTACCTATTACATTAGATAATGTTCATATTACTGTAATGTATATCTCTTATTACGCTTCCGCACGGTTGTTAGTAGGAGATCTACTATTATGCTAAGTTAACTGTTATTAAACGATATCCTAAGAGTATCAGTTATACAATGCCGACTCAATAAAAGTAACGCTTAGGTCACATTCATTTTAAATATAATGCAATTTTTAAGGCAATCCTACAATCTTGTTACCTTGTTACTTAAAAATGAGTACCCAAAATAAGAAAATAAAACATGTATGGCAAAAAGTATTTTGCTACGATTAAAAATTTAGGATAAAGCCATAAATGGGATACGAAAATGTTCCGTTTATGGCTTATCGATCTCTTTTTAGCCGTAAGTCAATTATTTTCCCCATTCCTTTATAAATTGGTCTGGAGAAGCCTGGATCAACATATTCCTTTCACATTTCCGTAACCCCTTTTAAAACAAAAACCGTGCTTTGCATCCTATATTATTTTTCTGCAATAAGAACCACAGAGTCATCAACATGAAAATTTTATTTGGTGCTCTATTTGGGAGTTTGTAAGACTGGAGGTGAATTACAATGGACAAGCAATTACAGAACGAGGCTTTAAGGCTCATTGTTGAAACTTGCAAGAAGGAAGGCGGTGTTACAGATATAGAAATTGAATTTATTTCTAAGACGCTGGTAGATATGGGGGTTACCCCGGTGGAGGCAAAGGCTATTTGGAATCTAGCGAAACCATATTTGGTAACCGAAGACGATTATGACGATCCGGACAATAGCTATGAGTTCGTTGATGACGATGATGATCAGGACGATAGCGATGCGTTTGTTGATGACTATGAATTAGAATAACAACATCGTTTATCAAATAGAAACCAAATTAAATAAAGGTCTGTGATTTATGAAGAAAATTAATTTAATCAGCGGCAGTAGCTTTTTCACGGAAGATCATTTCGTTGTCGATTCAGAGCTTTTCGGCAAAGATATTGTACTATTTACCTTTACAGAAAAGGAATTTATCAATCGGTCAGTAATTCTCAAGCCCTGCGTTGAATGTCCGGACTCTAAAGCCATAATGTATGGGTCAAGCAAAAGCAATACCATGCAAAAGTACTATGACAAAGACAATGCTACCGGTAAGAAACAATTCATCTGCCGCCCTGATTTTCATATAGTGGCAGACAAAG
>CAZCQP010000057.1:13665-15457 GCA_964500895.1 uncultured Eubacteriales bacterium
ACCGGTAAGAAACAATTCATCTGCCGCCCTGATTTTCATATAGTGGCAGACAAAGATAAAAGTATGTAAAAACTGCCAACTGATTACTTTGATTTCTGTTGATGGACGTTTCAAACTAATTATGTACAAAGTAGCCGGCTTTTATCTTTACAATGATGAGCTGTATGCTAAATGTGTGTATCAAGGAGAAAGCGAATTCTTTGACGACTTTTCAAATAATGGTATACGTGGTGACAACATACGCTGCGTTGAATTACTTCTTTGTATGCAAGCAATTCAACCGGTTATTGTAACAGGTGATGATTACAAGAAATTTTATAAGCTTGAAACCAAAGAAGCAAGAAAGTCAAATTAAAAGCATTAATTCCTTTGCAATAGACAATTTACACCTGAAGTCAGGATAAATTGTCACCAATATTTTGAATGTATTCTATTCTCTTGAGTATTACTTAGAGAATAGAATACATTTTTTTATTACTATCTGTATGATTGCCCAATTGCCTAGGACTTAATTTTCAGCATTTTTGTAAGGAAATATATAAGGTGACTGTACATAAACCCGGGTCATTTGTTGCACAAATACAAGTCAAAAACAATCTTTTTCAACCTGTTTTTTATAGTCAACCGTAATAAAATAAAGGGAAAAATGGCTAGAAATAATTTTTCATTACCAAGTTAAAAACGGTGGATTCCGCAGAAAACCCCGTGTTTTAATACCGGCATATATTCTACATACTCCACTTTTGTAAAAAACAAATCCGTAAACCGCCATATAAATAAAATGTTTCATGTATTTTCCTATTCTTAAAAAGACATTTACCCACTGTATACATTTTGATACTGGCCTCTAAAAGTATACATTTCAAAACAATGTAATAGAGCTGTCAAAGGCGTATCAAAATGTTTATTTCATCCCTTTCAAATCTTCTCGAAAGAAGTGAATATAATTTGAGACTGTTAAAAACTAGTTAATTGAGGAGTGGCAAAAATGGTTTACGGTTATCACAGAACAAGTACAACAGATCAACACCTGGACAGAGGATTAGCAGCAATTAATAACTACTGTCAGTTAAATAACATCCAACTCAATGAAATGTTTACGGATCAGCAGACCGGTAAAAACTTTGATCGTCCCGACTATCTGGTACTAAAAAGAATGGTGCGAAAAGGCGATACATTGATTATTTCAGAGGTAGACAGACTTGGACGTAACAAGGAAGATACTCTCAAGGAATTACAGCACTTTAAGACAGCCGGGGTAAGGGTAATGGTGTTAGAAATACCTACGACATTAATCGACTACTCTCAGCATAACGATGCGTTGTCAGGAATGCTTATGGATACGGTTAATAACATGTTAATAGAAATGTATGCAACCCTTGCACATGCAGAAATGCTTAAACGTGAAAGACGACAACGTGAGGGTATTGCTATGAAAGTCCGTGGCGATTGGGATGACTATGGTAGACCAAGAGCAATGGATTATGATGTGTTCGCAGTAAACTATGAGAAAGTTCTATCCGGGGAAGTTAGGCCATTCGAATTAATGCGTCAATTAGGATTAACCAAACCTACCTACTACCGTTACAAGGCAGAGTATGAGAGTAAATGCCATGTTGCCTTAGCACTCGGCTCTAGGTAAATCTATGACTTAGGGATATGAAGTACAAAACTAATTAACCATCACAATTTGCAACAATGCGGACAGATTCTTCTTATAACAGCCCATTCGTAACCTCCTCTCATGTTGAAAAGCAATACAGAGAGTCGGTGTGGACTACGGATTTTTAAA
>CAZCQP010000058.1:0-14584 GCA_964500895.1 uncultured Eubacteriales bacterium
CCGCCTTCATGGGCCACGCCTGCCAAGTTTCTAATGGCTTCTGCCGCCATAAGAAAGCCTGCCACCGGGGGCACAAAAGACACGCTACCCGGTATGCTGCGCCGGCTGCTGTCTGGGGGCACCGGCAAGGGTATGGGTTTCATTGGGGATTCCGGCGAAAAGCAAACGGTCAGCCGTGTAATGCCCCGTTTTTTAAGCTCTTGCCGCATCACCTTGGCCAACGGGCATGTGTGGGTGCGGGAAATGTCTTCAATGCGCAAAAGATGGGGGTACAGTTTGTTGCCTGTTCCCATGGCGCTAATGATAGGCACACCCCGTTTGAGGGCTTCCTCCACAATTGCCAGCTTGGTGCTCACGGTATCAATGGCATCCAATATGTAGTCCCAGGGCTGGAATAATGGACCTACTTGAGGGGGCAGCACAAATTCCTTCACCACTTCCACCTGGCAATCGGGGTTGATGTCCAACAACCGTTGTTTCATTGCGTCGGCTTTATATTGGCCGATGGTGCTGTATCCCGCGTGAATTTGCCGGTTTAGGTTGCTTTCTTCTATGGTGTCGTGGTCAAATAAAGTGATGTGCCCCACGCCGCTGCGCACCAGTGCTTCGGCACAAAAAGAACCCACGCCCCCCACGCCAAAAACAGCCACATGGCTACCAGATAATTTTTCCATTTTTTCCTTACCAAATAAAATTTCTGTTCTTATAAACGGGCCGTTCATACGATGCTCCTGACAAAAAAAGTTGTTAGATGCCATAAATGTTCAATAAAGGCCAAAATTAGCCTTTATGCCATTGGCGAGGCATCCGTTCACCCTACACTTTGGTGTAGTAGCCAAAAAAACAAAAATTTGCTACAATAGGTTTAATCTTTAGAACAATTGCTGTATCAGCAGCATGACCTTGCCACTTCAAAATGATGGGCAACCGCTGGTTTTATTTGCGCGCAATAAAGCCCGCCCAATCATCTTCCATAAGGCCCACTATGGGCCAATAGGGCAACAACCCCGGTAACCATTCTCCCAAACAGACCGGGGTTGTTGTTTTTGTTTGATTGCATACATTGTCACGTATTTTACATGCACGGGGTGCAATTGTCAACATGCAAAAAAGGGGGTGCATCCCCCTTTTTGAAAAGCTCTATACCTTTATATCAATGTTCGACTGGACGGCAGTGGTTTGCAGCATTTCGGAAATCTGGTTACCGGTTTGCTCCATCATTTCCAGCTGGTTTTTCATCACGGCCACATTCACCGCAACCGCCGTTTTTTGCATGGCCATCGCCATGGATAAAGATGCAATGTCCACCTGTATCATTCCTTTCTAGCTTTATTCTCGCGAAGCAGTGAGGCGAATAGCAAGCTTGCTTGCATATTCGGCGAACGCCGCGGGGTAGTTCACTTTCTGCCTATAGTATATCACGTATGCTGAAAATTAAAAGCCAAAAAGGCACTATGCACCCATTTCCAGTAGTTGCCTCATAAGAACCTGTATTCAATAAGCTGTTACCCGCCTTTGAAGCGATTATTCCGCCATTCTTTGTTGTGGCGGCTTGCCATAATGCTTCTATTATGTCTGCGCCGCCTCGCCTCAAATGGCGAAAAATCGCTATTTCAAATTCGAGCAACCCATTATTGAATATAGGTTCTAACAAATGCCTGGATAGACATGCCTTGAACGGTGGCTGTTGTCCCTTCTGCTACCTCCGGCTTAACACTGAAAAAATTAATGTAAATGTGGCTGCCAATGGTTTGAAAATCCACCAGATGCCAGGGAATAAAAGACACCATCACGTCCTCGTAAGGCAAAGCCTTAAGAAGTGCCCCGTTTGCTTCGTGCATGGAATCCAAGCGCAGGGTTTTAACCGCCTGGGTCAAGGCGGCCAAATGGTCTTTATCCTCCAACATCCATAAATTGTTATTCCAAAACCGGGCTTCTGCCTTGGTTAAGGCGTTTAGCGCCTCCTTATTGCTAATAGCGCTAAGGATTCGGCGTACACTTTCTGCGGAAAAGTCTTGGGTGTATAGTGGCTGCAAATCTGGGTGGGCGGCCAGTTCCAGTATGAATTTTTCAGGCACCTTTATTTTGTCCTGCATTTGTGACCAAAAGAATAAAAATGCTTCCAAAACGTCTAAATTTAAACGAACCTGTGTCATATGCTACCCCCTTTTATGCATGTTTTAGCCGTTCAGTCTCATGCCCCGGTTGCGGGTGTCTACAAAAAAGTTTTCTTTGCTGTCCTCCCGTTCCCATTCCGGGCGTTCCACCGCCACAGCTTCCACATGGGTTTCAATGTATACGTCATTGTCTGTCATGCTGGCCCGGGCGTACACATCCCTGTGGGCAGTCACCACGGTAAAGTCTTTTGCACCTGCTTCCAGCGCCAAGGCTCTGGCTTTTTCCTCTCCGGTTGCCAGGGCGTACCGGGTGGCTTCTTCCAGTTGGGCAAAAGTTTTCATTTCCCAGGGGGCGTGCAGCACAAATTCATCCCCATTGCCTGGGTGAATGAGTATTTTAACCGTTTCCATAATTTTGCCGGTAGCAGAACCCACAGCATTGGCCACCTCTGGGTTGGGGGGAATAACCAGCCGGCCTTTAAGCTTGGCATTCATTTTAGGAAGCCAGGCTTGAACCGGCGCACCAATGCCCACCACAGGCAAGGTTGGGGTCAGTTGGCATTGCAGCATGGTTTCCGAGGGGTTCCCTGATAGCTGCCGGTCTATGAGATACTTGGCCACCGGGTTATCTTTTAAGGAAAAGCTGTTGCCTTCCACGTTGGATATGCTTTGCAGCAGCGTGTAACACAAAGCATCCACCGTTAAATGCACCGCCTTTTGGATAAGGGCTTCACGGGAAATGCCCATGCGCCCCGCCAAAATATCCACCCCGAGCAAAGCCGCTTCTTGGTTCCACTGCACATATTCACCGTTGGCGTGCAAAATGTCTGTTGGGGTTAATGAAATGCGGGCCAATGCGCCCACATTCACCAGCCGGGTTAGGTTCAACAAATTTGGCCCAATATCTAGCGTTTCGGCTAGTGCGCAAAGGGTTTTTGGCCCATCCAGCAGCAACGCCAGCGCCTTTTTTTCGTCCTCGCTCATGTTTATGGCCAGCTGAGGCTTTAACAGCATAAAGCCGTCTGTGGCCTGGGCGTGAATGAGCTTGTAACTTTTAGGAATGTTCACCTTTTTAAGCGCCTGAACATACCCTGGGTGCTGGCGGGCTACCACGGATATGGGCCACACCCGTTGGGGGCCAATGGCCAGTGTGCCGCTTTCCGTCAGCTGAATGTAGCTATCCCCGCCCAGGCCGTAGGTGAAAATCTCCGCCGCCTCCACCATGGTGCGCCAGCCACCGGCTTCTGCCCCGTTTTGCCCAATGCGGGGCACACCGTTTTTCAGAAGGGCAATGTCTGTGGTGGTGCCCCCCATGTCCAACACAAAGGCGTCTTTCTCATTGGCAAGAAAGATAGCGCCCATTAGGCTGGAGGCCGGGCCGGACAGGATGGTTTCAATGGGTTTGTCTTTGGCCCCGGCCTCGCTCATGAGCGAGCCGTCCCCCTTTACCACCATTAGCGCCGCCTCAATGCCTTTTTCTTTTAACGCTACTTTCACCGCTTCCAGCAGCTCCTTAATGATGGGAATGAGCCGGGCATTCAGCACAGCGGTTACTGTGCGCTCGTGTACCCCCAAAGAGCGGGTCAGGTGATGGGCGCAAACCACCGGCAAGTCCGTCAGTTCATGCACCACAGTTGCCACTGCCAGCTCGTGGGCGGGGTTACGCACACTTAAAAAGCCGGAAATGGCAATGGCCTCTACTTTCCCGGAAAGACTGTTAACCGCTGCTTTCACCGCTTCCATATCCAGTGGCCGGGCTTCTTGGCCTTTCACGTCATGGCCGCCGGACACCAGCCGGATTTCCTTCACCGGCAGTTCCTGCCTAGGCTCGTGGCCAATCATAATGAGGCCCACTTCACAGCCCCGGCCTTCGACAATGGCGTTGGTGGCCAGTGTGGTGGACAGGGACACCACGGAAATGTCTTGGAAGTGGTCAAACTGCAAGTTGTTGATGCACTGCACAATGCCAAAAGCCAAATTTTCCCGGGTGGTCAGGGCTTTGGCTTTGGTTAAGATGGCTTTGGTGGCTCTATCCACAATGACCCCGTCTGTATACGTTCCGCCGGTGTCTATGCCTAAAACCAGTGACATGTTGGTTCCTCCAAAATGGCAGTTTGAAGAGGCTAGGGGGTACCCCTAGCCTCCATTTGATGAAAGACCTTGGGAAACTTTTTCGAGAAAAAGTTTCCCAAACCCTTCAAAAAGCTTTTATTAGAAATACCGCATTGCGGCATTTCGGTAAAAGTTCTTTGCTTCTTTCTTTCAAGAAAGAAGTGGGGTTCGGGGCAAAGCCCCGAGGTTTTCATTATTCACCCGGCATGTGCCCAACAGCGTTTTCCACAATGTCCCGGATTTTGGCTGCCACATCTTTGGGCAGCGGGGTGGGTTCATGGTATTCAATAATATCCCGCACTTTTTCGTTGGCCACCTGGGTTAAGGTCTTGCTGCCCGCCTTCTCCCAAATGCTTCTGGCTGCCCGGTTCACCAAGCGGGTTTCATAATCCACATGAGGCTTCTTGGGGATGTAACCTTCATCATCATCGTCATCATCATCATCGTCGTCATCGTCCAGACACACCGGTTTGTATGGCTTGTCGAACCGGCCGCCAGGGCCAACGCTTTCAATGAAGTCTAAGCTCATGGTGTCGTCATTCACTGGAATACCAGCGGTTAAACGGCGTGCCATGCCCAGAATTTCATCTGCAATAACCACCAAGTCCAAGTTGGAGGTGGTGCCGTATTCAGAATACCCTGTATCGTGATTCAAGTTTGCGCCAGACATGTTGGTCATGGCGATGGACAAGGCGGCTTCGATGCCGGCTTGTTCGTCAATGATGCAAGAATCTGTGCATCCTGCAGTGCCGAACATAGGAATGTTCAAATAGTGGGCCACATCTGCCAGCCCAGCCAGCAAGATGTGTAGTTCAGGAGCACCATAAGAGAAAATGGTAGAGCCCATGTCCAAAATGGTGTACACGCCGCCCATGATGAAGGGCGCACCTTCCCTGGCGCACTGGCTTAACACCAGCCCGGAAAGGCTTTCGCACAAGCCTTGCACCATAACCCCTGCCAAGGTAGCCGGGGCCGTTCCCCCAGCCATGATGCATGGGGTGTAGATGGTGGGCAACCCTTTTCTTGCGCCCATGACCAGCTTTTGTGCTGCTTCCAGGCAATGAACGCCCGGGGAAATGGGTTCGGCGTACAAGCAAATGAAGGGGTTGCGGCGCAGTTCATCTTCGCCGCCTGCCACAATTTCCGCCATCTTAATGCAGTCTTCCTGGCCCCATTGGTCCAGACACACGGTAATGATGGGTTTTTCTGTATTCAAAATTTGTTGTTCAAACTCATGGCGGTCGCCAATGAGCAACGGCACATCCTGCACGATGCCTAACGACATGGCGTAGTCAATGTTGGGCAGGGCATCCAACACTTTGGTGGCCCAGCCCACGCTTTGGCGGGTGGCCCGATGCCGTTCTCCGGTGTAGGGGTTTCTGGTGAAGGGGGTACAGGGGCCGGAGCCGAAATAGGCGTTGTTGCCTTCAATAAACAGTTCCCTGGCGCCGGTGCGGCTGTTGCAAAGCACCACATGCTTTTGGCAGCTTCTAAGCGCCCGTTCCGTAATGTGGGCGGGAATGCGCACCCGAATGCCGTCTACCCAGCAACCGGCTTTGCGCAATATTTCAATGGATTCCGGGTCGTGGAATTCTGTGCCGGTGCGCCACATGGCTTCCTCGGCGGCATACACCAGTTCCTGGCATTGGTCGGGGGAGAAGACGTTCATATGGACGCTGGCATTGGCTTTATAATTGGTTCTACTCAACTGCTTCCTCTCCTTTCTGCGGTTTATTGCAAGGCGCTGTCTGCTTTGGCCACAATGTCTGCAAGCTTTTGCACGGTTTCTTCTGGCAAAGCCGCCGGTTGTGCCAGGCTTAACAGGCTTCTGGTTTTTTCAGCTGTCCGTTGGCCCAGGGTTTTGCTGCCTGCTGCCATCCAGTCGTCAATGCGGTTCCGGTTCATCAGTTTTGGCCAAAACTGTTCTTTTTTGAAATAATACATGGTGTGGGGCTCGCTGATGTAGTGGCCCCCTGGTTGCACGGCATCGATGACACCACGGGCCAGTTTGTCCTCGTTCACTTCCACGCCTTCCATCATCCGCTTGGTCATGCCAATGATTTCATCGGCCATCACCATCAGGAAAGGGCTGCCGATAGCGGCGTTTTCCATTTGCCCTGCGCCAAAAATCATGTTGGTGCCTGCCAAGCCGGCGTGGAGCAGAGAGAAAGCTGCTTCCAGGCCTAGCTGGGCATCTGTGGTTTTAGAATCTGTACCGCCCCCATAACCCAGGCATGGCACACGCAAAGACCGCAGTATATTGGCAAATCCGGTGCCTAAAAGGCTTACTTCCGGTGCACCTAAGGGTTTAATATTATTCTTGGTATCGTTCACGGTGAAGAACCCACCAGTGATATACGGGGCACCTTCTGCCGTCAGTTGGGAAACCAGCAGCCCTACCAGGGCATTGGCCAGCGCAACCACCAGCGCACCTGCCGATTGTTCCGGCGCTGTTAAGCCGGTGATCAGGTGGTTCACATACGCCACAGGCACACCGTTTTTGGCGGCGGTCATGATGATGTCCATTTGTTCTTTGCCGTGAAGCAGCGGTTCATCAGCCGTTACATACAAAGCTACAAAGGGGTTTTGCCGCAAAGCATCCGGGCAACCTTTCACCGCCACGGCCATGTCGATAACCGCTTGGGCTTGGGATTGGGTGCACACGGGTTGCAGCACCGGCTTGGTGCTGTTAGACACCAGCGCTTCAAAACTATGTATGGGGGCAGTGCCCACAGGTACGTCCGTGGGTGTGCCGTTGTCCATCAGGAAGTTTATGTTTTCAAGGCCATTGGCCACTAAAGCCGTATTGGCCACGTCTGCTTTCACAGTTTGTCTGGGTGTTTCCGTTTCCATATCCAGCGTCATGCCGCTGCCAAAGCCGGGGCCATAATGGACGTTGTCCGTTTCCATTAATATGGCCCGTTTGCCGTTTCTGTCGCACAAAGTCAGCCGGGAAGGGGCCACACGCAAGGCCCATTCCAGCTTGGCAGAAGGGATGGTTACCCGGTTCTCCTTTACAAAGCACCCGGCTTCTTTTAAAAGGGCCAGGGCTTCCGGGCTTTGCACTTCTGCCCCGGTGCGCTCCAAAAGCTCAAAAGTGGTCATGAGCAGTTCTTCGCACTGGTCTTCTGAAAGCATTTTCCAGGTAAGGGTTTGGTTCACGTTATATTTAGCCCTTGTAAATAAGCTTTTTGTTGTATACAAATTCCGGCACTCCTTTCTTCATTACAGATGGGGTGTTACGCCAGCAGTTTTTTGCAAAGTTCCGCAGCAGAGGCAGCGTCTGGCGAGAAGCCATCGGCGGCAATTTCATCTGCAAAGTCTTGGGAAATGGGGGCACCGCCAATGATTACCTTCACATCATCCCGCAAGCCTTCTTCTTTTAAAAGCTCGATGGTGTCTTTCATGTGCAGCATGGTGGTGGTGAGCAGGGCAGACATGGCAATGACGTTGGGCTTGTGTTCCTTCACCCCGGCCACGAAATCTTCGGGGGCCACGTTTACGCCAAGATTGATAACCGTAAAGCCGGTGCTTTTCAGCATCATCAACACCAGATTTTTGCCAATGTCGTGCAAGTCGCCCTTTACAGTGCCAATGAGCACGGTTCCGGCGGACACTTTTTCATCGGCAGACAGCAGGGGCTCTAAAACCGCCATGCCCGTGTCCATGGCTTTGGCAGACAAAATAACTTCCGGCACAAATAAGTCGTTATTTTTAAAACGTACGCCTACCTCGGTCATGCCCAAAATAAGCCCGTTGTTGATGATATCCAAAGGTTTGAGGCCTTCTTCCAAAAGCGCTTTGCACATGGCTTCGGTTTTCTTTTGCTTGCCCTTTACAATGAGCTTGGAGAGTTCTTCTAAGCTAGCCATAAACTTCTTCCTCCTCAATTATGATTCAAACACAGTGGTTTCCGTAATTTCCGTGGCCAATGCATGTAACGCCCGTTTGACCATCCCTTTGCGCAGGGCGTGTTCATCTGCCTTGGAAAGCTTGGGGTTGCCCACCGGGTGGGGAATGGCCACTGTGGGCACAATGCGGTTGGCCCCTACAGATTCGGAAATGGTGGTGATGGTGGCCATGTGTACAATGGGAATGCCGTATCGTTCAATTTCTTTAACCATCGTTGCACCGCAACGTGTGCAGGTGCCTCAGGTGGAGGTTAAAATGACCCCGTTCACACCGGCGGCTTTCAGTTCTGCCCCAATTTGGGAGCCAAACTCCACGGCTTTGCTAACAGCGGTGCCGGTGCCGGTGGTGGTGTAGAAATATTGGAACACGTCCCTGATGAGACCTTCTGCTTTTAATTGTTTTAAAATGTCCAGCGGGGCCACCCGGTCTGGGATTTCGTTGGCGTAAGCCGGGTCGTAGCCACCGTGGGTGGTGTAATAGTCAGTGATGAAGGTGCTGGTGGCCATGTCTGCCACGTTATAGTCGGTAAACCCTTCTTTGCCGGTGACATCGTATTTGGCCCACTTTTGAGCGGAAGCAGACTCGATGCGGTCTGGGTTACCTTTGGGCACAATGCCCCCAGAAGTACACAGGGCAATGGTGGCCTTGGACAAATCTTGGATGGCAGGTGCGGGAGGCACCACATCAAAAACAGGCATAGGCATTTCCGTTTCAAAGGCTTCGTCCTTCAAAACAGAAAGCAGCATGTTCACCGCCCGTTTGGAGCCTCTTTCTTCCGTGAACAATGTTTTGCGTATGCCACGGGGTATGTAACCCATTTCCTCGGGAGAACCGATTTCCTCTCCGGCGGCCAGCTTTAAGGTAAGGGCGGCCATTAAAGGCAAGGCTTTGCGCATACCACCGGCGGAATCACTGGTGGACACCACATAGGCCAGTTCCTTGCACACCCCTAAGCCGGGATTTTCAATGTACATGCCGGAAACCACAGGGATTTGCAGTTCTTCGACCACCGCTTTGGCCACGGTGCCGCAAGCCACCCCGTAACGCCCGGCGTTAAAGGCAGGGCCAGCCACAAACACTTGTGGGGCACATGCTTTCACCGCCGCCAGTATTTGGGCTTTGGCTTCTTCAGTGTTTTCGTTAAAGTAGTTATCGCCGCAAATGATGGTGCGCACCACTTCCCCGGCGCCCTGTAACAAGGCATCAAACCCTTGGGCCGGGCCTATTTTTTCGTCTTTTATTTCCACAGGCATAGAGGCTTTGTCCTCGCCGCCCACTTGGCCAAAAAATTGGTTTACATAATAAACCACTTTGAATTTTTCAGGCATTTCAAGCGTCCTCCTTTCTTGATGTATTAATATAACCGGCAAGTCACATTATGGTAGCCAATTTCCGAGGTAGCGCCGATAACAGCGTTTAACTCGCAGCTTAATGTGCCGTCTGCTTCCAAGGCGCCTTCCCAGCCCCCGGCCAAAATGGCGATGGACTTGGCATCCCCAATCACTTTATCTGCCGGAGGAAGTTTCACCACGTGGGACACATTGCCGCAGGACACCACGGCCACTGCTTCCACAGCGGTGTCGGCCAACGGTTGGCTTAAACCATCACGCCCGGCGCATTCGTCGGTGATTAATACGGTTTTAATGCCTGCTTTTTCGCATTTTTTGCAAATCATGAGCAAGTCGGAATCGGGGTTGCCGTAGCCTTCCTCGGAAACCACCACCGCTTGGGCATCCAGCAATTTGGCCATTTTCAGCACAAAGTCTGACACCCGCAGTTTCCCGGCCAGGGTGGTGTGTTCAGGCACCATCACGCAGCCCATAAACTGAATGGTTTTGCCATGTTCGGCATACAGATCCAAAATAACGCTGTTGTTTTGGTGCTGATAAGTGGTGATTTTGTCACAGGCGGCCACACAGTTTCCGCTGATAACGGCACTGTCTAATTCCTCATTGGCGTGGAGAAGGGTGGGTAGAATGGTTTGGGCATTCACCCCGTATATGTACGTGTCGTGGAGAAGCCCTTGGGTGATGTTCATTTCCACATACAGCACCTTGGGCAGGCCCGGGTATTTGGCGGCTTCTTCAAAAATGCTGCCCATTTCGTACACCAGCACTTCTTCCGGCTCTAGGTTACGTCCGGCTTCCCCGATAAACTCTGCGGCTTTAAGGCCGGCAATGCGCACGGTTTCCTCGTGGATATGGGGAGTTAAGCCCTCTACAGGGGTAATGTCCACGGTCAAGTTATAGGTTTGTGAGAAAGGCGTCCACTTGGCACCTTCGCCCCACATGTCGATGACCCCTTCCTGAAAGCCTACCACATCCCCAATGGTGACCACCGCTGCCCCGTAAAGCACATGGGTGCGGCCTTCCCCGCATTGGGCTTGCTTGCTGGTAACGCCGGGAAAACCGTTGTTGCCCCCGGACACCTTCACCCGGGGCTCAATCACATCTTTCACAGGAATGATGCGCACCTTTTCCCCCGGGCGGCAAACGTCCAAGGCAATGGCTTTAATGCGGTCGTCTTCCAAAAGCTTGGCTTTTAGGCCATCGGCATCCACGGTGAGCACGCCGTTTTTCACGGTTGTCTCTGTTCCCAATTGTATGTCTTTAATGTGTATGCGGCCAATTTCCAATCTCAACTGTTCCACCTCCATTTAATAAGGTAACGGCTCTTTTAATGCAGCCGTTAAAAGTTGTAAATCTATCCACTGGTAAGACCCGGCGTTCACCATGTCTGGGCTGCGGTGGCCGGTGCTTTGGCGGTATTTGCGCAAGCTTTCTTCGGCGGTTTCCGCATCCAGCGCATCCACCGCCGCAGCATCCCTGCCCAACACCACAGAGCGGTATGGGGAATAAATCATGCGGATGCTGGCGGGCAGGGGGTGGGTCACCAAAGGGTGCCCGGTGTACACCATGTCCCGCACGGCCACCAGCACCGCTTCGGCGTTGCCGTCAATGGTTTGCACCGTTTTTGCATTATCCTTTGAAAAAACGTCTTGAACCAACGGGTTGTTTGTTAAAATGATAAGCTTCAAATGTATTCGTCCTTAACGGTAATTTTGGGCGGCCAACAATTTTAGGGCAGCGTCTAGGTCTTCCGGGGCCACCATCACAATGGGGCCGGTGCAACCCATGCCGCTTTCGGCATAAATGCCCGCTTTCCACAACGCTTCCACCGCCGCTTCAATTTCCATTACTTCTACCCCTGAAATGGATTCGGTCACCACTTTTTTAGGTGGTGCAGCCACTACCACTAACGTAGCCTTGGGTGCAGCTTCTTTGGCAGATGCTTCATTAGCGGCCAGCAGTGCAGCAAGGCCAGCTTTGTGGGCGGCTTTAAATTCTGCATCCACCTTTTCCAACAGCTTGCCTTGGGCGCAGGCGGCCATAAAAGCAATGGCCCCCGCCACCACCGGTGCCCCAGAGGCTCTGGAAATGATGCCGATGATGCGGTCATAACCTTCCCCAACGCCAGGGCCATAACCGTAGCCCAAGGCTTCGTAGCTCCCCCCGGTGTTAAAGGCGGAAAACACCTTCATCAGCACGTTTCCGGACAAACTGTCCTGCACCATCAGTTCCGGCACACCCATGAGCAGGTCGTTACCCCGCATCACCACGCCACCATCTGCACGGGCGGACTGGGTGAAGTGGATGGGATAGCCCTTTTCCTGTAACTTTAATAAATCCCGGTGGCATTTGTTGGCCCCGTCCAGGTTTAAAATGCCAACGGTTGGGTTTTCAATGCCACACGCTTTGGCCACTGCAATGCCCAGAATGGTGTTTTTCAACAGGGCATTGCCCCGATTGGTGGCGGAAGTGCCCGTGGTTGAAGCTAAAAACATGGGTTTTCCTTTGCCGGGGGTTATCACTTGCCCCACGGTAGACACCCCAATAGGAAAGTTGTAATGCATGGTCACAGCAGCGTGCAGCTGGCCGTTTAGAAGCATGTCATCCATTTTGGCGTGGGCTTCCTGTTCGTCTTGGGCTTCGATGACAGGAAACGGCTCTGCGTTCACGTCTTTGCCAATGAGCACCACTTCAATGTGGCTGTTATTTTTGGCGGCCAGCCGTGCCCCGGCCAGCAGTTCACTGGGGCCGTGCTCGCTGGAAAAAACGGTGAGCCCCACCTTAATCTTCTCCCCAAAGCTGCCGCTTTTCAGGCCATGGGCCATGTCTTCAAAAACCTTGGCAATGGTGGCGTTTATTTTAGCGTTGTCATCCATGTTTTCCACCTCACTCGCCTTTTAAGGTTTTGGCAAATGCCAGCATGGCATCCGCAATCATGGCTTTCACCTGGGCTTCGTCAAAGCTTTTGGTTTCTTCTGCTGCTTTGCCCGGGCTTCGTTCCATGATGAAGGACACCCCGTCAAACAAATTGGTAAGGCGGCCTAAAAACAGGCTGCCTTTGCCGATAATCATGGCTCTTTGAATGGCACCATCCACCAGCATTTGGCGGCCGTGGCCAATAAAGGGCACGCCAGAAGGAATATGCCCTTGGGTGGGGGCAAAACCGGGCATACCAAACCGTTCTACGGCCTGGGCCAAATCTTTTTTCTCCATTTCGCCCCGCTTTACGGCTAGGGCAGCAATCATTTTATAGTTGGACAAGGGCACGTCCCCAGCCCCGGCCGGTTCTGTGATTTCCGGGTTCTGCATTTCCGCAGAATACTTGTCAATGTCTGTAATTTTAAGACCCAGGCGGTCCAGCGGGTCTGCCACAATAGCGGTGACCACCGCTTGGGGGGATGCCCCGGAACCGATGGTGTGCCGTCCAACACCGTCTGTGCGGATGATGGGGTTCACCCCGTCGTCCTGGCTAACCAGCACGGCAAAAGCACCCAGCATGTCTTCCAAAACCGGCATGTCTTTTTTCACATGGTCTTTGCCGTTCATGCCCAGCTTGGCTGTGGCACCCCCGGCCAGCACCACCACGTGTTTATACACGCCGCTTTTTACCAGTGCCGCCGCCTCCACCAAAGCATGAACGGGGCCGGCACAAAAGCTACGGGTGTCGGAGCCTGTGGCGTTGCGCAACCCGCCAATTTCACCAATGGCTTTGGCAAAGTTGCCGCCCCCACGTTGGTTCATGTCACCGCAGGCTTCCTCGGAGCACTCAATGATATATTCAATGTCCTCAGCTTCAATATCCGTCTTGGCAAGCAGCAGCTTCAACGCCAGCACGGCGGTGGCTTTGCTCACCAGGTTTTCAAACATCACGTGATGGGAGAGGGCTTCGTCAAACTCATGGGCTTTTTTCACACAGCCCACCAGTTTCCCTTCAAAGTGCATGGGAGTGGCTTGATGGCCCTCCACCAGCGCCTGGATGTCTGCTAAGGGTGCATGATTTTTTTCAAGCTTGGTTATTTCCGCCATTTGCCCTAAAAGGGGATGGCTTTGAACTTTTTCAAGTGTTGCCTTTTGGAAGGCTTCCTCCAACAACACTAAATCGAAAATATCCACCATTTGCACCAGGGCAATCAATTCGTCCTCTGCAAATATGGCACCAAACCTTCCGTCCCTAGGGGCGTCTTCTTGGCCAGAAAACCAAGGCCGGGGGATTTTTTTCAAATCCTCCGGCGTAAGGTTTCCGATAAAGGCTTGGTTTGGAGGGTAACAGACCGCCTCTTGAAAGCTTCGCAGCTTGCCGGGTAACGCCTGCAAATATTCAGAAGCATCGCCGTTTTTCCGGCGTTCAGAGGATTGTGTGGTGCCATGCAAAACCAGCATGGCGGGAGCATGAATCAGCGCATAGGCCGCTCCTTTAACAACAGGCTGTGTCATGAGTGTGACCTCCAATTTGCTTTATCTTTTAAAGGCTAACCTTGGGGCGTTGCCCCAAACCCCAACCGCTTTTTGAAAAAAGTGGTGCAAAAACTTTATGAAATGCCGCTTTGCGGCATTTCAGGTAAAAGCTTTTGAAGAAGCTTGGGGGAAACTTTTTCTCGAAAAAGTTTCCCAAGGTCTGTTGCCGTGCACTAGAGCGTGCTTCATTTACTTCCTGTACGTCTGCACCTCGGTGATGATGTCGTCCATTTCCAGCACCATTTCCATCATGCTAATCTGGTCGTCATACACTTGTGCATCCACGTGGTCTTTCAATTCAAACATATGGTACGCTTTGAGCCCCAACGAGACTCCTGACAATGGCCCGGCAAAGGTAGGATCGCCCGTGGCAACGGTTTCTGCTGCAAGGCCGGAAGCTTCTGCTTCTGCCCCTCCCAGCACTACAACCAATTCTTCGTTGCCATATTTTTCGCACAATTCCTTAATCCTTGCTTGATTTTCCAGGTCCATTGCACCGGCGGCCGTTCAAACAAAGCATTCGGTGGTGGAAAACACCACTTCTGCTCCGGCGGATTTCATGCATTCCTCTATGGCCGGGCCGGGGATGCCGTCTCTGTCGCCCAGAATAGCAACCTTTTTACCCTGTAACATATCTTT
>CAZCQP010000059.1:0-14096 GCA_964500895.1 uncultured Eubacteriales bacterium
CAACATAACCGTTTTGTGCGGAAGTAAGGTCACCATTGTAACCTTGTTTCAAAGGCACGCCGATTTCATTGGCAACTTCATATTTAAATTGATTTAAAGCTTCGCGGGCTTCGGGAACTGCTCTACGGCTAGAAGAACCTGTATTGTTATTCATAATAGTTACCTCCTGATTGAGTGATTTAGTATAATCAAAATATATTGTTTTTTTGATTACGTCGGTGTTACAATCCTATTATGTCCGCAGGCGCTCATTTTACAACCAGTAAATAATAGCAATATTCATTTTAAAAAAATTGAATAGGTACCCTACAACGGGCGTTGATGGAAGCCGGCGTTACATGGCAGTCCAGGGCTAGCAATGTAACCCCGGCTTCTTCTGCCTGTTTTAAAATTTTGCCGAAAGCTTCGTGGGTGCGGTTATTGGGTGTAAAATAGGAAACATCCTTCATTTGAATAACAAAAACCATCATGGCTTCAAAACCATTTTGCATACAGCGAATCAAGGTTTCGGTGTGTTTCACACCCCGTTGTGTGGGCGCATCTGGAAACATCGCCACGCCGTCTTCTTCTAAAGTTACACCTTTCACTTCTACAAAAATTTTGCGCTTTTCAGTTTCTATATAAAAATCAAAACGGGCGTTTTCATAGGTTGTTTCTGGTTTTAATAATATTATTTTTTCAAAATAGCCGCTTTCTTTGGCCCACTGGGCAAACACAGGGTTTGGTGCTTGGCTATCCATGTTAATGAGCCGTTCGCCCTTTAACACGGCAATTAAGTCGTACTGTGTTTTTCGGGCAGGGTTATTCGCTTTTTCTACAAAAACCGTTGCCCCGGGCACCAGCAGTTCTCTGCACCGCCCGGTATTTTTAACGTGCACCACTGTTTCACAGCCCTCACCTTCTAAAACCACATGGGCAATAAAGCGGTTTGGCCGAGAAATGAAGGTTGCACGCTGAATGTGTCGGTATTCCATTCATATTCTTCCTTTTTAATGTTTGATTTATTACACAAGAACCGATATAATAAGCTTATCAAAAAACCATTGTAATGACAAAGGAGATGCTTGCATGGCCACAATGCCCAATTATACAACCCTTCAAACAATGCTGGAGCAGGATATTGCTTTAAAAATACAAGCTTCAATGGGAATACTGCTGGTCAACCTTACAGAGCTTTGGGACGAAGGTTATTATGAAGCTGACATTCCTCAGCCTGAAACCGTGATAGAGGTTCGGCAAAAAGTGCTGGATGCCGTTAAAAATTTAAATGAAAATTTAAACCTTGCGGGCGAAACCCTAGCCAACCACCTGCAAATTTTAAAAGACTGCAAAAACAAGCTTTATGGCCTGCATCAAGATATTAAGCGTTGCATATGGCGGAATGACTATATCCTTTTCTGTGTGGAAAGCGCTTTGGTGGAGCTGCAGGTTACGCCAACCAACATTAGCAAGATGGGTACCGTCACCCTTTGTGACCACTGTATGGACTTTGTTCAAGAAAACGACTATCTTCATGCAATCCGTCAATCAGACATTATCAGCTGCTTTCCTGTCAAAATGACAAAAGCACGGTATCTGGAATACGTTGCCCAAAGCGTCCGGCTACGGCTGCCCAACAAGCTGCACCTGATGGACAAACACGAAGCATGGCACGCCATGGAAACAGCCAAAAGTGACGTTGCCTATTTAAAGGATTGTTTTGCATGGAATGCCCCATCCCAATACACACAAATGGGCGCTATTTTGGACGAATTTTCTGTTGAAGGGCTAGCTGGCCTTGATACAGAAGTACTTGAAGCGCTTATAAAAAAATATTCAGACTATGGCTGCGACCTTTTAGAACTGAACGATGTGTTGCTGCTGCTCTATGAAAGCATTAATAGCTTGCTAGCGTTTCATCAGGTGTCTTGGCCGCTGGTGGATATTTTGGGCGGCAACTTTACGCTGAAAGATGCGTACCATACCATCCTTGAAAACATTGATAGCACCGAACGTGGCATTTTTCAAGAAACCTTGCACGACAACCTCAGTGCATCCTTAGAAAAGCTGTTGGATGCCATCCTTCAGTCCAACGAAAAATGCAATAAACGGCTAACGGGCAAAGTGGACCCTAACCACTCCGATGCGTTTTTTACAGCATTCCAAAACAGGCGTGTGGTCACTCACCTGTTTTTTGAAAACATTAATGAAACCCCTGTACAAGAAGATGCACAGGGGCAAGCAATCCCCGCAGACGGGCAAGCCAGTGAAGCATATGTTCAGCGCCTTATCGACGATTTGTTGGACACCATACAAACAACCCTTAGCCGCTTAGAGCCCAAAGAGCAACGGATGCGCCGGCAATTTTTTATGCGTCTCCTGCGCTTCCCCGGTGATGCTTCTGACTTCCATCTTTTTTTGGAAGATGGCTTTGCAGATGCCACCCCGAAACAAACCTATGCCATTGCCACTGGTATTGTCACCGTTTTCGACCGATTTAATTTCACCCCGGAAACAGACAATGAGGATGACGAAGATTACGATGCATACGACGATGACGACGACCTGGACATCTTTTAATAGTTCTGTTTGTCATAGCGGCTATGCCTTACTGCCCAAAGGCAGATAAGGCACGGCGTTTAAAGACCAGTCGTCAAAGCGGCCATGCAAAAGCCGGTGGTGCGCACAGGCGCAAATCATAGCCGCATTGTCTGTGCAAAATATGGGCTGAGGAACATGAAGCTGATAACCTTTTTCAGCACAAGCCGCTGCCATGGCGTTACGCAAGGCACTGTTGCAGCATACGCCGCCTGCCATGGCCACCCGGTTCATGCCCAGTCTTGTACAGGCAGCCATGGTTTTAGTAACCAACACGTCCACCACTGCCTTTTGGAAAGAAGCGGCCACATCTTCCACCGGCCAGCTTTGCCCCATCATGGCTGCTTTGTTCAGGGCATTTAAAACAGCGGATTTAATGCCGCTAAAACTAAAATCTAAACTGCCTTCTTCCAAAAACGCTCTGGGAAACTCCAGGGCGTTTGCATTGCCCTTTTTTGCCAAAGCGTCTATTTGCGGCCCGCCGGGGTAACCCAGCCCAAGGCTTCTGGCCACCTTGTCAAAAGCTTCCCCAGCGGCATCATCCCGGGTTTGCCCCAAAATATGATATGCCCCCATCTCGGGTACATGGGCCAAGGTGGTGTGGCCGCCGGATACAATTAAACATAAAAAGGGCGGCTCAAACGATTCGTCTGTGCCCTCTTCATTTAAATAATTGGCACAAATATGCCCTTCAATATGGTGCACCCCAATGAGTGGCTTGTTAATGGCATAAGCCAAGCCTTTAGCATATGATAAACCCACCAAAAGGGCGCCCACAAGACCAGGGCCATAGGTGACAGCCACGGCATCCAGGTTTTCAAAAGACAGCCCGCTCTGCTCCATAGCCAAGTCCACCACACTGCTCATGGCCTCCATGTGCTTTCGGGAAGCAATTTCCGGCACCACGCCGCCATATTCCTTGTGTACATCAATTTGCGAAGCAATCACGTTGGAACACACCACCCGACCGTTTTTCACCACCGCCGCCGATGTTTCGTCGCATGACGTTTCAATTCCTAATATATATCGATCAGCCATTATTCTTCCCCACCAGCTTCTTCAAATAACAGTTGGGTATGCATACGGTCGTACCCTGTTCGGGTGTTGGCAAAAATATCGGTGGCACTTTTCAGAAATGCAGGCGGGTCTAGCAAGGCTGGGCTGAAATGGGTAAGCCATAACTGCCCCACTTCCCCGTCCTTGGCAATTTTCGCCGCCTCGCTAAACGTCATGTGCCGGTGTTTTTTTGCTTTTTCAGCCAACGATTCATCACCGTAAAGCCCTTCACAAATGAATAAATCTGCCCCACGGACAAAATCCGCCAGGCCTTCCACCGGGCGGCTGTCTGTGCAAAAGGCCACTTTAAGCCCCTTTCTGGGCACGCCCAGCACATCTGCTTCTGTATACACCCGGCCGTCTTGCTCCAAGGTGGCACCCCGCTGCAACCGCCCCCACCAGGTTTTGGGAATGGGTAGTGCACTGGCCCGTTTTAAATCAAACCGGCCTTTGCGGTGCACTTCCAGGGTGTACCCCAGGCAAGGTATGCGGTGCCGCATAGGGTATGCACAAATATCAATGCCTGCAACTGTGACAGACATGTTTTTTTCCGGCTCTAGTTCTGTAAAAACCAGCTCAAAGGGCAGTTCCGGCGCAATGACGCACAAGCACTTCACCACATATTCTAGCCCCACAGGCCCCACCAGATGCAAGGGCTCCGTGCGCCCTGCATTGCCAATGGTTAACAAAAGCCCGGGTAGGCCGGAAATGTGGTCCCCATGAAAATGGGTGAAGCAAATGACATCCACGTTTTTAAAGCCCCAGCCCAGCATTTTCATAGACACCTGGGTGCCTTCACCGCAATCAATTAAAATAAACCGGCCGTTAAACCGGCATAACAACGCCGATAAATACCGGCCGGGCATGGGCATCATACCGCCTGTGCCCAAAAGTGCCACATCTAACATGTTGTTTCATCCTCCGGCAGCTCCAGAGTCATGCGCCCCAGCTTGCCGCCTCTAAATTCGTCCAGAAGCATAATGGCCCCTCGGCGTGTGTCCCCTTCTCCGCCCTTCTGCTTAAAACCCCTGGCTTGGCAAATGGCTTCCAGTGTTTCCGTTGGGGAAAGGCCCGTCGATTCAACACCATACCGCCGGTTGAAGCATTCGGGGTTACATGCTTCCAATGTTTCAATCAATTTTAACGCCAGCGTCACCATATCCATAATCTGGTCGTTGATGGCCCCGGTGAAAGCCAAATGCAGCCCCACCATGGGGTCTTCAAACTTTGGCCATAAAATGCCAGGGGTGTCCAGCAACTCAAAATCTTTCTTAATTTTTACCCATTGCTTGCCCCGTGTTACACCGGGCTTGTCCCCGGTTTTGGTAGGCGCACCGCCTACACAGCGGTTAATGAGGGTAGACTTGCCCACGTTGGGAATGCCTACAATCATAGCTCTGGTGGGCACAAAAATGCGGCCTCTGGCTTTCAGCCGTTCAATTTTGTCTTGCATTAGCCCTCTGGCCATGGAAGCAATGGGGCTTAACCCCGCACCAGACAATGCGTTTACCGGCAACACCGCAAAGCCTTTTTGTTCAAAGTATTCTGCCCAGCGCTTGGTGGCTTGTTCGTTGGCTAAATCCGCCTTGTTCAGTACCACCAGCCGCTTTTTATCTTTAGCCAGTGTGTCAATGTCTGGGTTTTTGCTGCTTCCGGGTATACGGGCATCCAAAAGCTCTACAACCACATCCACCAGCGCAATGCTTTCCTGCAACATTCTTTTCGTTTTAGTCATGTGGCCTGGGTACCATTGAACGTGAAACTTATCTTCGCCGCTCATCAAATCCCCCCTAAATTATCTGCGGGCCAAAAACGAAACACAACTTTGCCCACAATAATGTCTTTTGATACACAGCCCACGGATGTATACCGGCTGTCTTTGCTGGCGTTACGGTTATCTCCCAGAACAAAGTAGGAATCAGGGGGTACCACTAAAGGAAAAGACACATCCCCAAAGGCGTTCACAACATCTTCTGAAAAGGGGTCATTTAACAATTCGCCGTTTACCGTAAAACGGTAATCCACCAAATCCACCGTGTCCCCGGGAAGGGCTACAATGCGCTTCACATACTTTTGCTCTGGGTCCAGGGGGTAGCTAAAAGCAACCACATCCCCAAGCTGTGGCTGGCCCAGACGGTACGACAATAGGCTGATGATGGTTCGGTCTCCATGGGCCAAGGTAGGTTCCATGGAGACGCCGTTGACCACCATGGTTTTAAACACCAGCGAGTGCAAAACCAAATAAACCACCACGGCAATGCCCAACGCACACAGCCACTGTGAAATTTCCCGCACCCATTTATTTTCCATTAATGCGTTAAACATAGATACACCTCAAATAAACAAAAAAGGTATTAACTTTACAAAAGCAAGCCAATACCTTTTAAAAATTACACGTTTTTCTTCATAAGTACTTCTTTCACCTTTGCAGACTTGCCGATTCTGCCACGCAGATAAAACAGTTTTGCCCGGCGTACAACACCCCGGCGCACCACTTCAATGCGTTCGATACGGGGAGAATGCAAGGGCCAGGTTTTTTCAACCCCAACGCCGTAAGAAAAGCGGCGCACGGTAAAGGTCTCTCTATTGCCGCCGTTTTGACGCTTGAACACGGTGCCTTCAAACATCTGGATTCTTTCACGGCTGCCTTCAACAATCTTTGCATATACCCGAATGGTATCACCAACATTAAATGCTGGCATTTCCTTTTTAAGTTGTTCAGCTTCGATTTCTTTAATCAATTGATGCATAGGACGTCCTCCCTTCTTCACAAGTGTTCTTCATGCATGGGCAAGAGCGGAACACTCTCCTTAACAAGCTAGCATTATATCACAGCAATTTTTAAAATGCAACGCTTTTCCTGAAAAAATTAATTTTATTTGCTTTCCGGCTTAAACCCCACGGCCTCACTAATGATGTAAATGGGGCGGCTTTTAATTTCTTCAAAAATCCGGCCCACATATTCCCCCATTAACCCCAGCATCATCAGCACAATACCCTGGGTAAACAGCACGGCAGCCATGGTGGAAGCCCACCCGGTTACCGTTTGCCCCGCCAGCTTTTGAAACAAGACCACAATTAAAAATATAAAACTTCCAGCTGATATAAAGCTTCCAAAATACGTGGCTAGCCGCAAAGGTTTATAGGAAAAAGCCGTAATGCCGTCCAAGGCCAGTTTAAGCATCTTGTTTAAGGGGTACTTGGTTTCCCCTGCCAGCCGCTCATCCCGTTTATAGGCATACGCCGTTTGCTTAAACCCTACCCAGCTCACCAGCCCACGCACATACCGCCCCCGTTCGTGCAAGCTTTTCATGGCATCACACACTTTGCGGTCTATTAAACGAAAGTCCCCGGTGTCCACGGGAATGTCCACGCTGGTCATATGCTTTAAAAAGCGGTAGAACAAAGCAGCGGTCATTTTTTTGAATGTGCTTTCCCCTTTTCTGGAGATGCGTTGGCCATAAACCACTTCAAAGCCTTGCCGCCACAGCTTGGCCATTTCTGGAATCACTTCCGGCGGGTCTTGCAAGTCTGCATCAATGATGATGATGGCTTCACCAGCGGCCATGTCCATCCCGGCGGTGATGGCTGCCTGATGCCCAAAGTTTCTTGAGAAACGTAAAAACTGCACCCGCTGGTCTTTTTCCTGTAGCTCTTTTAACAGGACGGGTGTTTTATCCCTGCTGCCGTCATCCACAAACAGCAAAGCATATGGCTCTCCCATGCCCTCCATCACTCGGGTTAACCGTTCATAACATACGTTTAACACTGCTTCTTCATTATATACCGGCACCACGACCGTAAATACTTCGCCCATAGCCCACCTCATGATTATATCAATTGCCAGCTGGGCAGCCAGCGTAACCATTGCACCCAGTCCCGCAAAATCGGCATTCCACTTAACACGGGGTAGAACAAAACAAACAACGCTAACACCACCGCCCCGTACGCCCACACAGCCCGCTTACTTACAGGCCATACCACTTGCTGTAACCCGTAACAAACCATGGCAATTAAAAATGGTACGCAAGGAAAATAATGGTAAATGAAAGTAACCCGGGTCACCAGCACCCAGGGCAACAACTGTGCCCCAAAGGCGATAAGCAGGATGATTGCCGTATGGTCATCATGCCACTTCCACGCCCGGTACAAACAATAGAACAGCGCCAAAATCCCTGGCCACCATATGGCTGGGTTGCCGAATGCACTAATGCCCTCATATATATTATAGCCCAAACTTCCGGCATAATAAAAGATGGGGCGTAAATTTAACATCCAAGACCACCAGCCGGATGCAAAAGGATGCCCTTCCTTCAAGGTGGAGTGGTAGTTGAACATGGCAGTCTGGTTATCTAGAATGCTAGCCAAACCCTGTTTGCCAGGGGTTTGCAAGTAAGGAATATACGATAAAGCGTAAATGCATAGTGGCAGCACCACAAAAGCCAGCACACAAAAGCCGCATGTCTGCCACGCTTCCTTTGGCTTTAAAGCGCCGGAAACCAATTGCCGGTACAGCGCCCAAAAAAACAGCACGGCAAGCCCAGCGGCACCATAAACCCCCGGCCATTTAGAGGCGATGGCCAACCCCATAAAAGCGCCGGAAGCCAAAAGGGGTGTGAGCCTGTGCCAAAAAGGTTTATCCGATGCTTGTTGGGCTTCGGTGATATACACCACCATAAAGTAGGTCATGCATAGAATGAACAGGGTGATGTAAGAGTCTATGGTGGCAATACGGGTTTGAGCAAAGTGCATGAAATCAAACGCCAACAAAAAAGCGGCGAAAAAAGCAAAAAAGGTACTTTTAAACAACCGTTTGCCCAGAGCGTACATGGGCAAAAGCATGAGAATGCCCGCCAATGTCCCCATAAACCGGTAGCCAAAAGGGTTCATGCCAAAAAGCATGATTCCCCAGGAAATAATCACTTTCCCCAAGGGCGGATGTGTCCATTCAAACACAGGCAGGTGGTGAATAAACTCATAGGCGGTACGGGCGTGGTAAATCTCATCGAAATAGGTACTGTTGCGGTAACTGGGCCGCAGGGGCACCAACCGCTGCTCATCCGTAAGCCCCTCTCCGCCTGTGCTAACCGCCAACACCGGCAATACTTTTTCTTCGTAAATAAACCCCATTTCAAGCAAAGAAAGATTGTTTGTAAGCGGGGTGACCTTCACATACCGGCCTTCACCTTCAAAAGGCAGATTCTTCCATGCAAAGACGGAAGCCGTTTCCCCTGTTTCCACGTACTGCCAGTTTTCACCGTCTGGGGAAATGGAGAGGGCAAAGGTGTCCCCAATGGCTTCCCCGGTCATGAAGGTCATGTGGGTCACTGGGGTCACTTGCCCAAAATCTATAATGGCATCCTGCCCCTGCCCCGGTCGCCAGCCGGATTCTGGAGCGGCTTTGTCTCCCAGATTGTAGAAAGCAATACAAGCATACACCACCATCAACCCGCCGCAAAGCAGCCAATCCCGTTTGGTCATGCTCGGTCCGTCCTGACCTTTTTCTATAGAGATAGCTTTAGCTGGCCGTTGTTTAACGGGCTTCTCCCTTACCTGAACACCCCTTGAAAACAGCACAAACGCCCCAGCAATGCTTAAGCAGGCCAGCAGTACATTTAAAAAGGATATGGTGGGCATGTTACGGGCCAGCAACGTATAATCGTAACCGTTATAAGCAGCCTTCAATACATCTGCACAGTTGACAAACAACGTGCCGGCCAACCCTGCATAAAAAAACAGCAAGGCCTTTCGGTTGCTGTATATAAATGCAAACAGCAAAAACACCAAAGCCGGAAAAACGTAACGTTCATGCATTTTCACAGAAAAGTTAAAGGTTAAAATAAAAATTAATGCGGATACAAAATAAAAATTGGCTTTGGAATGATTGCGCTCTAGCAAAAAGATAGACAGCAACACAATGCCGTTAATGAAAATCATGCCCCATGTGCCGTAAGTAAAAAATAAAAATGGGCGGGATATGTCTACCCAGTTTGCCCCCAGTAAGGCGTAGAGGTTATAGGCGTTCACTGTGGCGTAAGGGTAAGAAGTTAAAGTTTCCCGGTATTGATGGATGATGGGTGCCAAGTTGAACCCTTTAGTAAATGGCAGAATGAGTACGGTAAAAACCAACAAACAAATGAAACCGTCTACACACAGCTTTTTAAATGCTGATAAACGGTTGGCAGCGTTAAACACCCCGTAAAAAGCATCGTATAAAAAGATGGGGGTAAGCATCAGCGCTTGGGGTTTCACCAGTACAGCCAGTGTAAAAAGCAAATAACTTGCTCTTTTTTTGTTTTCCACCACAAAATAAACCGCCAACAAAAGCAGCAGTGTGTACACACTGTCCACCTGCCCCCATATGGCCGAATTGAGCACCACGGGTGGGCAAAAAACATAGGCAAAAGCCAGCAGCCATGCCCATTGTAGCTTCAAATGGCCGTGGTCACAAGCTACTTTAAAAATAAAAACGCCCGTGATCAAGTCGCAAACCATGGCGGGTGTTTGTATCATGGCCGTAAACCCTGGGCTGTTCATGCTTAACCCAAAAGCATGACGCAACCCCCCCACCAGGTACAGCACCCACATATACCCCGGCGGATAGTCTGTAAAAACATCTTGGGTATAGAAATTGGATAATCCGCCTTCAAATAGCATACTGCTCCAATATTTAAAGGTGTTTAAGTCGCTTTCAAATGCCAAGTGCCCATTGCAAAAATACAGCCGTAGCGCCAGCCCAAAAAACACCAGCAAAATGCCGCCCAGCCAAAAATTCGTTTTGTTTTTTTCCAATGTAAAAGGCACTCCTTTGTAAAAAGTTTAAGGGCATATCAACATGCCAAACGTTCATGTTGATATACCCTTCCAGCAGGCAGTTCAAGAGTTTTGTTTTAGTTTTCTTTCGGGGTATCGTCGCAGCAGGTGCCTTGCTCACAACAAGAAGCATCCTGTTCGCAGCAGCAACCGTTGTTGCCGTCTTCGCTGCAAGCGCAGTCTTCCTCTGTGCATGTGCAGCCTTCGTTGCCCTCATCCATGTTCTTTAATGTTTCGTTCAAAGATTTAGAAATGTCGTCTGCAATGGATGCGGTTTTCATCACCACGGCTTTGGTGGCATTTTTAAGCTTTGGCTCCATGCCTTTGTACGTAGAACCAATTTTGCCGCCAAACTCTTTGGCAAAATTGTCAACTGATTTGGAGAATGCTAAAATCTTGTCCTCCATAGATTCCGTATAGTTGTAGGTGTCCTTTGAATCAAATCCTTCTTCCCCGAAGGAAAGGGCTTCCAGCAACCTTGTGGCTTCTTCAACCGAAATCTTCCCGTCCTCCACCATGTTGAGCACTTTCATTCTTTCCTTTTTCATGTGCAAAACCTCCTTCATTTTAATGTTTCTATGCCATTTTGAGTTTTTCTGCCTGATCGTAAGTGATTAAGTGATCCATCATTTCGTCTATGTCCCCATCTAAAATGGCGTCTAACCGGTGTAGGGTTAAGCCAATGCGGTGGTCTGTGACCCGGCCTTGGGGGAAGTTGTACGTGCGAATACGCTCGCTTCTGTCCCCTGTGCCTACCTGGCTTTTACGTGCGGCGCTAAATTCGGCTTGTTGCTTTTCAAGCTCCATGTCGTAAAGCTTGGCCCGCAAAATTTTAATGGCCTTGTCTTTGTTTTTAAGCTGAGATTTTTCGTCCTGGCAAGACACCACAATCCCAGAAGGCATATGGGTCACCCGCACGGCAGAGTCTGTGGTGTTAACACTTTGGCCGCCGTTGCCAGAGGAACGGAACACGTCAATGCGCAGGTCGTTTAAATCCAGGTCCACGTCCACGTCTTCTGCTTCCGGCAGCACAGCCACCGTTACCGTAGAGGTATGAATACGCCCGCTGGATTCTGTTACGGGAATGCGTTGTACCCGGTGGACACCGCTTTCATATTTTAACCGGGAATACGCCCCCTGGCCGTTAATTTGAAACACCACTTCTTTAAAGCCGCCAGAGTCACTTTCATTCAAGCTTAACAGTTCTGCCTTCCAGCGCCGTCCTTCTGCGTAACGGTTGTACATCCGGTAAAGGTCTGCGGCAAACAATGCCGCTTCGTCGCCCCCTGCTCCGCCTCTAATTTCCACAATAACGTTTTTTTCGTCGTTGGGGTCTTTGGGCAACAGAAGTATACGCAGTTTGTCTTTTAAACATTCCAAATTTTCTTGATTTTCCTTTAATTCTTCTTTTACCAGCTGTTTAAAGTCCTCGTCCAAGCTTTCGCCCAGCATGTCTTTAGCGTCCACTATAGCGGTTTTCGTTTTTTCATACAGGCGATATGTTTCCACAATGGGGGTTAAATCGCTGTACTCCTTCATCAACTGCCGCCATTTGGTTTGGTCTGCAATCACTTCAGGGTCGTTTACACTTTCTGCCAGCCGGACAAACTTGTGCTCCAGCTCTTCTAACCGGTCAAACATAACTCCAATTCCTTTCAAATATCTATAGGCGTATACCGGGCAGTGACCACTCTGGAATGCCCCGCCAGATCTTTTTTAATATTTATGCTTTCAAACTGATTGTGTTCCAATATATGACACACGGCTTCCCCTTGATTATACCCAATTTCCAACCCTAGCCATCCCCCGGGCTTTAAATAGCCGGCGCAACCCTGGGCAATGGCCCGGTAAAAGTACAGGCCGTCTATGCCACCGGATAAGGCGGCCATGGGTTCATAATCTGCCACATTGGGGTCAAGGCCGGAAAGCTCGTCCGCTGCTATATAAGGAGGGTTGGAGAGTAGAAGGTCGTATGGTTCTACAGGTCTAGGAAGCTGGTTGAACATGTTGCTTTTCACCCAGTTTATACGGCTGCCCACATGATGCAAAGTGGCGTTTTGTGCGGCCACTTGTAGGGCAGCTTGGCTAATGTCTACCCCAGTTACATGCACTTCCGGGCAGTAGTGGGCCACAGAGACGGCAATGCACCCAGAACCCACCCCCAGTTCTAAAACATGGGTTGCATTGTGGCTTTGAATGTGGTTTATGGCCCATTCCACCAACGTTTCAGTATCCGGCCGGGGAATAAGCACATGTTCGTTCACCTTAAAGGTGAGCGACATAAATTCGCATTCTTGCGTAATATAGGCCACAGGCATATGGACGGCCCGCTTGTTCATATATTGCCGATATAGTGCTTCTTGGGCTGGGGTAAGCAGAACGTCTCCGTTGGTCAACAAGTATGTCTGGCTGTTGCCGGTGGCTGCCTTCAAGAGCACCCGGGCATCCAACAAGGGGCTATCAATGCCATGTGCCGCTAAAAAAGCCCTTCCCCAACCCAGCTGTGCTTGTATGCTATTGTGCTTCATGAACCAAAACCTCATGCATAGCAGCGATGGCAATTTCAATTTGCCCTTCGTCCGGCTCTTTCGTGGTGATTTTTTGCAGGCACATCCCCGGATAGCTAATGATGGAAACCAGGGCAGAGTCGTTCTTGCCTGCCCAGCGGATCAGTTCGTAAGACAGCCCGGCAATGAAAGGCACCAACACAATACGGTAAACAAAGCGCATAAGCACCACATCCGTGCGAACAAAAAAGAAAACCACCATGCTCACCAGCATCACCAATATAAGGAAGCTGGTGCCGCAACGTTTGTGTATACGGGTATGTTTTTGTACATTTTCAACAGTTAAATCTTCGCCGCTTTCAAAACAGTTAATGGTTTTATGCTCGGCGCCATGGTAGGCAAACACCCGCTGAATGTCTTTAGACTGGGCAATAAGGGAAACATAACCCACTAAAATGCCAATGCGCAAAAGCCCCTCTGCAATGCTTAAAATCCACGTTCTTTCCTGAATAATCGGTTTTAAAAAACCGGCTAAAAAAGTGGGCAGCAGTATAAACAAGCCAATAGACAGTACAATTGCTATGGAAACACTGAAAAACAGCAAGGCATCGTTCAACTTATCGCCAAATATTTTCGTTAAAAATCGCTCCACCTTATCGTCCGGGTTGTTCATTTCCTCTTCCGGCATGGCCAGTTCGGCAGACTGGGTAATGATTTGCATTCCAATAACCATAGAATCTACAAACGCCACCACACCCCGCAGCAAAGGCAACGCCAGAAACTTGTATTTATCGGTTAAAGGGGTTAAGTCTTTCTTTACAATGGCAATGTCTTTGTCCGGCTTGCGCACAGCCATGGCGTACATGTGCTTGCCGCGCATCATAACACCTTCAATGACGGCCTGTCCGCCAATGGAAGTGGGGCGTATATCCTGCTTCATTTGAGATTCGTTCATATACTGTGTCCCTTCAACTTACTAGTCTAAGGATTATACCCCAGAATGAAAATTCTTGCAATACCTGTACCACCACAAACCCACGAAGTATGCTGAAAACCATTTTTATTTCTCCTTGACTTTTCTCTTATACTCTGCTATAATCCCTTTCAGTAATCAAATAGCCATTTGCGGGTGTAGTTCAATGG
>CAZCQP010000060.1:0-7266 GCA_964500895.1 uncultured Eubacteriales bacterium
CCCAGCTGTTCGTCAAAGGGCTTGAAAATGTCTGCATAATCTTCGGATGCAACCATCAGGGAGTTGTCGGCGCTTTCCCCTGCCCCTGTAAAGGCTCTACTGGAGGCAAACCCATGGCCAGGCCGGGCAAGCGCAGAACCGATGAGCTGCTGCTGTTTCTTTAAGAAGTCTATCAGCAGCTGGGTCACCAACGCTGCCCCTTCTTTCACCGTTTCCGGCTCATCCATCATTTCCATAAACAAATCGGTGATGGGCACCAGATAGGACAACATGTTGATGGGGGACTGAATATCTGTAAAAGACAGGGGAATTTTGCCCTTGGTCTTATCCAAAAAGTATTCAATCATTTCTAGCATGTGCCGCCCCGGCGGAGTGTTGGCAATAGGGGTTGCATCTGCTGCCAGAAATTCTGCACAGCTGCCAAACTTGGGCTCCACCGATGGGGCTTGGCCGGGCAGCCACACATAATCCCCGCCAAAGCAAGCCGCAATGTAGCCAATGCCGTACCAAGGCTCTAAAAAGTTGGGAATGTCTGCTTCATAGGCCATGCTGGCTTGAAGGGCCCCCAGTTGCAGGGCCAAGGAATTTTTAATGTCCCGGCAGCCATCGTAAAACACACCGTCTGCCCGAAAGCGGCGGTAAACCAGCAGCCCTTCTTCTGCCTGGGTAAAATCTTGGCACCGCTGGTACAGGCTTTCCTCGTAGGCCGCATAGGCCTCAATGTCGAAGCGTTCTGGCGCCACCGGCTGGGTGTGTGTTGACTGTGAATCCCTGATATTTGTGTTAAATGACGTTGACAACCACAATCTCTCCTTCAAGCGCCTTAAAGCACCACGCCGCTTTTGAATATGGAAATTTCACGGAAACCGTTTGCTTCTGCCTTTGTCTGTTTGCCGGAGGCCACTTGAATGACGAAATCTAAGAGCTGTTTGCTCACCGCATCCAAGCTTTCGCCCTCTGCCACTGTTCCGGCGTTGAAATCAATCCAGCCACTTTTTTTGTGAAACAAGGGGCTGTTTGTGGCAATTTTTATGGTAGGGGCTGGCGCACCAAAGGGTGTTCCTCGCCCGGTTGTAAACAGAATGATGTGGGCACCCGCCGCCGTTAGCGCCGTGCAAGACACCAGGTCGTTCCCGGGGCCAGACAGCAAGGTAAGCCCGTTCTGGGTCACTGCTTCCCCGTAGTCAATCACATCGGCAACGGTGGCCGTCCCCCCTTTTTGCACACAGCCGCAGCTTTTGTCCTCTAGGGTGGTAATGCCCCCTTCTTTGTTGCCGGGGCTGGGGTTTTCATACACCACTTGCCCGTGGTCTACAAAATATTGTTTAAAAGCCCCCACCATGTGGGCCGCCTTGTTAAAAACTTCTTGGTTGATGCACCGGTTAAACAGCATGGCTTCTGCGCCAAACATTTCCGGCACTTCCGTTAATACCGTGCTGCCCCCCTGTGCAATGAGCATGTCTGAAAACCGCCCCACAGCAGGGTTGGCGGTAATGCCGCTTAGCCCATCAGAGCCGCCGCATTTCATGCCAATAACCAGTTTGGAAACTGGCAAAGGCTGGCGTTTGAAGCCCCCGGCATAGTCTGCAAGCTGTTGTAACAGCTGTGCCCCTTGGGCGTATTCGTCCTCCACATCCTGGCAAGACAAAAACTTCACCCGCTCATCATCCCATGTGCCCAGTTCTTCTTTAAACTGGGACATGGTGCAGTTTTCGCACCCAAGGCCAAGCACCAGCACGCCCCCGGCGTTGGGGTGGCGGGCAAGGGCAGCCAAAAGCTTTCTAGTGCGGGCGTGGTCTTCCCCCATTTGGGAGCAACCAAAGGGGTGAGGAAAGCTGTAAAGCCCTTCCACACTCACACTGTCGGTAACCAGATGTTGGTTGTCTGCAACCAGCTTGGAAGCCACGGAATTGACGCAACCCACGGTGGGAATAATCCAAATCTCGTTGCGCACAGCTGCCCGGCCATCTGGCCGCAAAAAGCCCTCAAATGTGGCTGCCGGAACAGGGGCAAGGGGGCTTAACACCGGTTCATACACATACGCTGCATCTTCAGACAAACCAGTATGTACATTGTGGGTGTGTACCCATTCCCCAGGGGCAATGGTTTGAGATGCTATGCCAATGGGGTAACCGTATTTCACTACTTTTTCCCCTTGTGCAATGGGGGCAAGGGCAATTTTATGCCCACGGGCCACAGCCTGGGCAGCGGTTACACCGCCTATGCCCAGGTTGTCTCCAATTTCTATATCATTTAACGCCACCGCCACGTTGTCTGCGGGGGATATTTGAATAAGCTTCATAGCAAAGACCTCATCACTTCGTAAATGCCTTCGGCTTCCATGCGTTCTATATAGGCGGTCACTTCCCCGGCAAAACCTGGGATGGCCGTTAAATCTTCGCCCCACATTTGGGTGTTTTGGCACAGGGCGGTTACAGCCTCTTGCACCGTTTTCCCTTGAAGACTTTTTTCGTAAAAGGCAAGCACCCAATCATCGTCCTGCACAGCGTAATCCCTGCTGCTTTTCTTCATGTAAAAGGCCATGTAGGCCGCAAAGCTAAAGGTGATGCAAGGGGGCAACGTGCCTTTTTGCTGCACAAAGTCTTTTAAAGTTGGCAGCACCCGTGCCCGCCATTTGCTTGTGGAATTAAGGGCAATGGATAACAGGGCATGGTCTATGAAAGGGTTTTTAAACCGTTCGGAAACGGAATGTGCAAAGTCCTCCAGTTCTTGGCGGGGCAGGGTAAGGGTGGGGATAATTTCATCATGGATGGTTTTTTCCATATACCCGGCAATCACCGGGTCGTCCATGCAGTCCCGCACAATGTCTTGCCCGGCCAGATACGCCGCCAGAACCATGGTGGTGTGTGCGCCATTTAAAATGCGCACTTTCCGTTGCTTATAAGGCTTGTGGTTGTTTGTCACCAGCACGGGCAACCCGGCTTTTTCCGCAGGAAACTCCGCTTTAATGCTTTCTGGCCCTTCAATTACCCAAAAGCCAAAGCATTCGGCGGTATTTAACAAGTTGTCTGTATAGCCGTTTTCGGCGTTTAGGGCATCCGCTTCCCCTTTGGGGTAACCAGTTACAATGCGGTCCACCAAGGTAGAGCAGAAAACCACTTCCTTGTCCACCCAAGCGGCAAAATCGTCACTAAGCTTCCAGTTGGCAATGTGACGTTTCACACATTTTTCAAGTTCTGCCCCGTTGTTGTCTATCAATTCGCAAGATAACACAATAAAACCTGTGCCCGCTGCGCCCTTAAAGCAGGTAAACCGTTCATATAGAAACCGGGTAAGCTTTGCTGGAAAGCTGGCCGGTGGTGCATCATCAAAGACGCTGTTGGCATCGTAAACAATGCCCGCCTCTGTGGTGTTGCTGGCGATAAAGCGCAAATCTGGGTTTTTGGCGCATTCCAGTAGTGCAGCATAATCTTCATACGGGTTAATGCACCGGGAAACACTGGAAATAACACGCTTTTGGTTCACCCGCTGGCCGTTTTCAAAGCCCCGCAAATACAGGGTGTACAGCCCCTGCTGGTTGTTAATCATATCTGAAAGCCCGTTGGAAATGGGCTGGCACAACACGGCCTTGCCATTAAACCCGGCTTTTTCGTTCATTACATCTACAAAATAGTCCACAAAGGCCCGCAGGAAGTTGCCTTCCCCAAATTGCAGAATGCGTTCCGGGGCGTTTTCCAGAATAAAGCCATCATAGCCGGTTTGTTTCAGTGTCTCATAGTTTAAAACGTTCATTGGTTCATCCCCTACCTAGAGCCTATCCTTAATTAAATACGAAGCCAGTTTTCGAGGATTTTCAGTCGATTAGCGAAGGCTGCGCGACGGCATAATAGGCGATTATGTCTAGCGCTGCCGACAAAGAAGCGGCTGAAAATACCAAAAAGTGGCGAGATTTTTGATTTACGGATAGGCTCTTATATGTCAAATCCAAAGAAGTGGACGGTGTTGTTATAGCAAATGTCTTGCACAATGCCGCCCAGGGTGTTAAAGTCCGCAAACACTTCCCCGTTTTCCACCCACTTGCCGATCAAGTTACATAAGATGCGGCGGAAGTATTCGTGGCGGGTGTAGCTTAAAAAGGAACGGCTGTCGGTGAGCATTCCAATAAAGTTGCCAAGGGTGCCCAAGTTGGCCAAGTCCGTCATTTGTTTTTCCATGCCCACCTTATGGTCGTTAAACCACCAAGCGGAACCGTGTTGAATACGGGAAGGCACGGGGCTGTCTGTTTGGAAGCAACCGGCCAGGGTGGCAATGATGTCGTTATCGTAAGGGTTTAAGCTATAGAGCACCATTTTAGGCAGAATGCCCTGTACTTCAAAGGCATTTAACATTTTAGCCAGTTTGTCTGCATCCCGGCTGTTGCCCATGCAGTCAAAGCCCGTGTCTGGGCCAAGCTTGGCCAGCATTTTTTCGGATTGGCTCCGCAAGCAGCCAAAATGAATTTGCATCACCCAGTCGTGCTTGGTGTATTCCCTGGCTAAAAATGTTAACACCGCAGTTTTGAAGGCATCTGCTTGGGCTTCTGTCACAATGCCCCCGGAAAGCACACAGGTCAGCATATCATCCAGTTCTTTTTCATCGGCTTGGGCATAACAGCAGTAGTCCAAAGCGTGGTCTGATGCTTTGCAGCCCATTGCGTTAAAATATGTAATGCGGGCACACAGCGCTCTTTCCAGCTGGGCAAAGGTTTTAATTTCCATGCCCGCCGCTTTTTCCAGCTTGCCCATGTATTCCGCAAAACCAGGCTTGTTAATGTTAAAGGCTTTATCCGGGCGAAAAGCAGGCAGCACCTTCACTTTGCAAGTGGGGTCGGCTGCAATGCGCTTGTGGTCTGCCAAATCATCAATGGGGTCGTCGGTGGTACAAATGAGCTTTACGTTGGACTGCTCAATCAGCCCCCGCACGCTCATTGCCGGGGCTTTTAGTTTGGCGTTGCAAGCTTCGTACACTTCTTTGGCTGTTTCAGCGGTCAGCTGGGTTTCAATGCCAAAATAACGTTTCAGTTCCAAGTAGCTCCAATGGTACAAAGGGTTGCCAATGGCTCTGGGCATGGTTTTGGCCCATGCTTCAAAGGTGCGGTACGGGTCTGTATCTTTGGCTCCTGTTATGCTGGCTTCGTCAATGCCGTTGCAGCGCATGGCACGCCATTTGTAATGGTCGCCCCCAAGCCAAAGGTCTGTAATGTTTGCGTAGCGTTTGTCGTCTGCAATGTCTGCGGGGTTAATGTGGCAATGGTAGTCTATAATGGGCATTTTTTCAGCATAGTCGTGGTAAAGCCGTTTTGCAGCATCCGATTCCAGCAAAAAATCCTCGTCCATAAATTTTTTCATACGATGTTCTCCTTGTTAGCCGCCTATCACAGGCATCATCAAATTGGGCAGGTACATCACAAGCCCGGGGCAGAAGGTAATGATAAGCAGTGTAATCACCATAACGGCATAAAACGGAAGCAATGTTTTTACAAGCCGCTCAATACGCACCCCAGAAACCGCAGAGCCCACAAACAGTGTGCCGCCCACGGGTGGGGTTATCAGGCCGATGCCTAAGTTCAGAATCATAATCACCCCAAAGTGCACTGGGTCTATGCCAATGGAAGTGGCAATAGGCAGGAAGATGGGGGTGGCCACCAAAATAATGGCGGACATGTCCATAATGGTGCCCAACAGCAACAGAATGACGTTAAGGATAAGCATAATTAAAATTGGGTTGTCTGTAACGCCCAGAATGGCAGAAGCAATCATTTCAGGCATTTTAAGGTATGTAAGCAGCCAGCCAAAAACCGTAGAGGTAGAAATAAGAATAAGCACAATGGCCAGGGTGTTCAAAGAACGTTCCATTACCTGCCAAAGGTCCCGCACACGAATTTTGCGGTAGATGAAAAAGCTAACCAACATGGCCCACACCACCGCAATGGCGGCAGATTCTGTGGCGGTAAACTTACCGGAAACCACACCCAAAACCACAATGACAACAGTGAGTAAGCCCCAGATAGAGTCTGCAATGGTTTTAATCACGTTTTTAATATGAAAGGGTGCGCCTTTGGGGTAGTTGCGTTTCACAGCCATCAGGTAGGAATAGACCATTAGGGCAAGCCCCAGGAAGATGCCTGGAATGATACCCGCCAGGAAAAGCCGCCCCACAGAAACGGTACCGGCCACCATGGCAAACATCACCATATTGTGGGAAGGGGGAATTAACAGCCCCTGCACCGAAGAGCACATGGTGACGTTGGTGGCAAACTCCTCGTCATAGCCTTGGTCACGCATCATGGGAATGAGGATGGTGCCCAAGGAAGCGGTGTCCGCCGTAGAAGAACCGGAAATGCCCCCAAAAAACATGGATGCCACAATGTTTACCATGGCCAAACCGCCCCGCATCCAGCCAATCAAGGCATTGGACAAGTTAATCAAACGGTCGGAGATGCCCCCGGCACCCATCAGTTCCCCTGCAATGATAAAGAAAGGAACAGCCATCAAGCTGAATACGTTTACCCCCTTCACCATCAGCTGGGCAATTTGCATCAGCGGCAAGTCCAGGTACATGGTGGTTAAAATGCTGGAAATGCCAATGGCAAAAGCAATGGGGAAGCGCAGGATAATCATGCCAAAAAATGAGGAAACAAGCAGTATAACAGCAATTGCGTTGGTATCCATCAGTGTTTCCCCTCCATATTCTCACCGTCGGCTAGCACCGTTAGGTTGCGCCGGCGGTTTATAAAATTTAATAATCTTTCAACTTCCATCAGGCACAGGGCTACGCCGGCAATGGGCACCGACAAATATAGCCACATAGATTTAATGCCTACCCCTGTAATGACGTTTTTGCCTGCCAGCATGGAAAATTGCCATCCGTACACCACCATAAAAATGGAAAATGCAAAAATGCAAACATTTGCAAGGCCACGCAGCACATCCACCACTTTTGGGGGTACAATGAAATCAATGATGGTCATGCGAATGTGGGTGTCTTTGCGAATGGCCAGTGCTGCCGAAATCATAGACATATACACCATGCACATGAGCACCACTGGTTCCCCCCAGGCCAAGGTGTCCTTTATAAAGTACCGGTTAATGACCACATAGGTGGTGATGCCAACCATGGCAAGGAAAAACAGCTTGCATATGCTCATAAATAAAAAGTACACCATATCAAAAAACTTTGTAACATTTTCCATAACAAACCTCCCTCCCGTATTTTGCATAAGGGTTGCTTCCAAAACGGAAAGCAACCCTTATCTTGTTGGCTAAA
>CAZCQP010000060.1:7366-13595 GCA_964500895.1 uncultured Eubacteriales bacterium
AATTATTGTTCCATAATGCCGTTGTAAATGTCTTCCACGCCTACAATGTATTTTTCAACCACGCTCTTGGTGGCTTCAATGTAAGGGGTTTTGTCCGGCACTTCAATCACGTTTGCGCCAGCGTCTTTGGCTTGTTGCAGAAGGCCTGCATCCAGCTCTTCAATGTTAGAGCGGTTCCATTCTTCTGTTTCCTTGCCCGCGTCACGCAGCAGTTGTTGGTCTTCGGCGTCCAGTTCGTTCCAAACCTTTTCGCTGATTAAAACAATACCGGGTGAATAGGTGTGGCCGGTGAGTATGTAGTTGGGCGCAACTTCATAAAACTTGTTGGAAACATAACCGGAGTGTGGCTGTTCTGCACCTTGCACAACCCCAGACTGAATGGATGAATACAGTTCGGAGAAGGAAATAGGTGTCGATTGAATGCCCAGTGCCGCAACGGTTTCGCTCATCAAGTCTGTGGTGGGCACACGCAGTTTCAGCCCTTTAAAGTCTTCAATGGCGTTCACCGGTTTGTCTTTTACAGTGAAGAAGTTTCTGGAACCTTCGTCCAGGAAGAACAGGCCAACCATGCCGGTGCCCACTTCTTGGGGTTCGTTAAGCACTTGGGTGCCGATGTCTGAGTTCAGCACTTTCCACAGATGTTCTCTATCCCGGAAAACAAAAGGAAGCCCAAACACGTTCATTTTCTTCACGCCAAAGTCGCTCATAGAGTTGGTGTTGCCACGGGCCATGTCTACAGCGCCGCCACCCATTTGCAGGGTTTGGTATACAGTTTTTTCGTCGCCCAGCTGCCCGGCGGGGTAAACCTCAATGGTAATGCGTCCTTCAGATTTTTCTTTCACAATTTCTGCAAGCTTGTCGGCGCAGTTGTCCATGATGTGGTCATTGGGGTTAAGTTCTGCGTACTTAAAGGTGTAGCTTTTCTTTTCGGCTGCCGGTGTCGCTTCAGCAGCTTCTGCCCCTTCTGCGGGTGCAGCGGGTGTGGTGGTGTTTTGGTTGTTGCTGCCGCAGCCGGTCAGCATGGTAAAGCCCATGATTGCTGTTAGTGCAAGAGAAATTGCCCTCGTCTTTTTCATGTTGTCCCTCCATCATTTTATTCGGAATTGCTATTGTATAGGCCTGTGTGAGCCATTCATAGGAATTGGCTGTAAAAGCTTAAGCTGCTTTTAAAAATCACACGGCTTTCTACATATGCAACCTCTGAAACTGGTTTTTCAGCTTTCAGAAGATAATCCGTCATCATCTTTGTTGCTAAATAAGACTGTTGCTCCGGGTCTTTGAATATGATGTTCTTCACAATGCCCTGCTCCAAATGCCGGATGTTTTCTTCAAATAAGTCGCTGGCCACAACCCGCACCCTGTTCTGCAAACTGCGTGCGGCAATTTCTTGTGCCAAAACCACGCTAAGCCTTGCACTCACACTAAATGCCCCGTTAATGCCCGGCCGTTTATCCAGCATTTCTTTAATGTTGGCCAACAGTTCCGTTTCGTTGCTGTACCCGTTCAGCTTAATGAGGGTAATGTCTGGGCGTTTTTCGGTTATGTAGGCATCAAAGCCGTCTACGGTCAGGTAGTGGGAAGGAATGAGCAAGTCCCCCGCCAAAAGCAGTATTTCCCCGCCTGCCGGCAATTGCCCTTCAAGCAGTTCCGCCGCAATACGCCCGGTCACATCGTAATTGGCCTGCACACAGGCAATCCGCCCCGAATCGCTTGTGTCGTCACAAGCCAGAAAGACCGGCACGTTGTTTTCAGCAAATTTCTGAATAATGCTTTTGCATTCCGGCGTAAAATGCCCAATGGTAATCAGCCCGTCAATCTCGCCCATATGCCGTGTGTAAACGGAAGAAAGGGCCGCTTTCTGGTCAATCAACCCGTCGGAATAGTACGGCACTTCAATGGTTTCTATATCATATGCGGACAGTTCCTTGATTCTGCGGCGAAAACCATGCCATACGTTGGCGTAGAAATATCGGTTGCTTGTATCCAAACCCGGAAAAACCGCCACAATGCGTACCTTGCCCCGCTTTAAGGCAGATGCAGCATCGTTTGTGCGGTAGCCCCGCTGTGCACAAAGCTCTAAAATGCGGTTGCGTACTTGGTCCGTTACACCTTTTTTACCGTAAATGGCACGGTGCACCGTTCCCGTGGACACCCCAGCTTCTGTGGCTATATCTTTAATCGTTACCCTTCCCGGCATAACGACCTCCTTATCTTTACTAAAACGTTTTACTTGCTGTATTGCCTGGAAGTATATCAGCCCCTATTAGCAAAGTCAACACAAAATTACGCCAAATTGTTAATTTTGGTAAGTTATAATAAAATTCACAGGTTCATATTGTGCAAATATACAAAAGCAATTTTTTAACATATAAAACGTTTTACTTACGTTGCAAAATTGTCTGGTTGTGCTATAGTGTAGAAAACAAACAGAGGAGGACGTGCTGATGAACAATACAATCACCGTTCTGTCTTACATCGACAGCAAGGTTTTTTCAGACTTTGCCGCTTTTAATGCCTTTACCTTGCACAACCGATGGGTGAGCCTGGCGCTTTTCCCCGTGATTATGTTTGGGCTGGGGCTTATGAACCGGTACACAGGAAGTGAAGCTTTCTTTTGGGGGTTTACGGCACTGGGTCTTGTGCTGCCCTTGTTTTACTTGTTTTTTTATAAGGTGTCCCTTTCCCGGCAAATTAAGGCCTATGCCCTAGACCTAGACTTGGATACCCCTCGCCTTGCTTATACGGTCACTGTGAATAAGGAAGGGGTGTATGTGACAAACGTTGGGGAAAAGGCGCAATACACTTGGGATAACATGCACGGTATATACATTCTGGACAGCGCCATTTACCTTTATGTGACCAAGGCCAGAGCCTTCATTATGCCTTACACCGGGTTGCAGGAAGGGGCCGATGCCCAAAGCCTTGCCCAAATGGTTCAAGGGCTTGCAACCCCGGGCCGTGTACGTGACCGCAGACGTTATAAATAGTCCTGTCCATATGAATTTCTGATAGATATTATTAGATTAATTGATAAAAAATATTGGCCTTGCATTTTGTTATCCTGTATGATTTGAGGAAATAAAATTTGGGAGGACAATCCATGAGCCACAACACGTTACCCAGCCAGTTTGAAAGCTTTGCAGACGCCAGAAAACAGGGTTTTCTTGCTGTTAAAAACTTAAAAGATGAAGGCAAAAAAATAGTGGGCGTGTTCTGCACTTACGCCCCTGTGGAAATTGTGCTTGCGGCCGGTGCAGTGTCCGTTGGCATTTGCGCTTTTAGTGATGAAACCACTGCAGAAGCCGAAAAGGTTTTGCCCCGGAACCTTTGCCCCCTTATCAAATCCAGCTACGGGTTTGCCATTACCGAAAAATGCCCCTACATGTACTTTGCAGATTTAATTGTAGGGGAAACCACATGCGACGGCAAAAAGAAAATGTATGAGTTGCTTTCAGAGATTAAAAACGTTCATGTGATGCAGCTTCCCCAAACGCAACAGGACGAAAGCGCCAAGGAACTGTGGTATAAAGAAGTTTTACTTTTAAAAGAAAAGATTGAACAAGCTTTTGATGTGGTCATCACCGATGAAGCCATTAAAGCGGCTATCCGGATTAAAAACCAGGAGCGCAAACTGCTGAAAACCTTTTATGAACTTAGCAAATCATGCCCGCCACCCATTACAGGGGCAGAGCAGCTAAAGGTGCTCTACGGTTCCCAGTTTAAGTTTGACTATGAAGCCAAAAACCAAGAATTGCAGGATGCCATAAACAGGGTGCAAAAAGATTACGCAAGTGGCGTTCAAAACGTGCCCCCATCAGCCAAGCGCATCTTAATCACCGGCTGCCCGCTGGCAGGTGTCACCGAAAAAGTGGTCACCGCCATTGAGGCATCTGGCGGTGTGGTGGTGGCTTATGAAAATTGCATTGGCATCAAAACCGCCGAGCGGTTGGTGGATGAACATGCAGACCCCTACCGTGCCATTGCTGAACGGTACCTGAAAATTGGCTGTTCCGTGATGGCCCCGGATACCAACCGGTTTGAGCTATTGTCCCAGCTTGTGCAAGAATTTAAGGTGGACGGGGTTGTGGAAATGACTTTGCAGGCTTGCCATACATACGCCATTGAAACCAACAGCATCCGCAAGCTTATGCAGAAAGAAAATGTGCCCTTTATCAGCGTGGAAACAGACTATTCCACAGCAGACGTGGCCCAGTTAAAGACAAGGCTTGCCGCCTTCATTGAAATGCTATGAAAAAATATTTTGTGGGCATAGATTCCGGCTCTACCCTGTGCAAAACGGTGCTCTTTGACGGCACAACCATCCTAGACACCCACGCCGTGAAAACCGGTTGGAACCCTAAACTTTCTGCCACCGAAAGTTTAGAGCTTCTACTTAAACGGCACGCCCTTAGCCCTGAAGCTGTGTGCATTGCAGCCACAGGCTACGGCCGGGAAGCCATAGACTTTGCAGACTACACCTTTACCGAAATCACTTGCCATGCTTTTGGGGCCATGGCACTGTGCCCTGAACTTGCAGGGGTTATTGACATTGGCGGGCAAGACAGCAAAGTGATTCAAATAAAGGACGGCAGGGTTGTTAATTTTTTAATGAACGATAAATGTGCCGCCGGTACTGGGCGTTTTTTAACCATGGCCTGCGAAACGTTAGAGATACCCCTAGAAGCCCTGGACAGTATTGCCCACCCAGACCAGGCCATTGCAGTGAACAGCATGTGTACCGTTTTTGCCGAATCTGAAATTATCGGGTTACTGTCCATGCAGAAAGACCGTTCAAAAATTATGATGGGGGTGCTGCAATCCATTGCACAAAAAGTGCGGCAAATGACAGGCAAGTTTGACTTTTCCGAAAGTCAGCCCCTTTTAATGACCGGGGGGCTTTCCCGTTCTCACGTGCTGTTGGGCATTATGGCCCAAACTACCGGCCTGCACGTCACCACCCATGCACACGCCCTGTTTGCAGGTGCTGTGGGGGCTTGCGTTTGCGGGGGCAAACAAGCAAATGCCATGAAAAAAACCACGCAAATACTATGCAAGTAAACGCATATCATGTAAAATGGAAAGAGATTTCCTATGCGTTTTATAACTATGGATTTTTTGCTTGGAGTGATAACCGTGAAAAAGATATTATTAACAGGCGGCGGAACCGCAGGGCATGTGAACCCCAACATTGCCTTAATGCCTGCGCTGCAAAAGAAAGGCTTTACTTTGGTGTACGTGGGCAGCCACAAAGGCATTGAAAAGCAATTAATTGAGGCTTGTGGCATCCCGTACCGCACCATTTCCTCTGGAAAGCTACGCCGTTATTTTTCCCTTGAAAATGTAAAGGATGCCTTTCGGGTGGTAAAAGGCTTAAAAGATGCATACACCGTGGTGAAAAAAGAAAAGCCCCAGCTTATTTTTTCAAAAGGGGGGTTTGTGTCTGTGCCTGTGGTGGTGGCCGGGTGGATGCTGCGCATTCCCGTGGTTATCCATGAGTCCGACATTACCCCCGGCCTTGCCAACAAAATGTGCATTCCTTTTGCTAAGGCGGTGTGTGTCTGCTTTCCGGAAACCGTTGCTGCCGTAGGGGAAAAAGCAGTGCTTACCGGCACCCCCATCCGGCAAATGCTCTTTGATGGAAACCCTCAAAAAGGGCTGGCATTATGCGGTTTTGAACCCAACGACCCAAGGCCTCTATTGCTGATGATGGGTGGTTCGTCCGGCTCTGTAAAAATAAACACCGCCCTGCGGCAAACGTTGCCCAAGCTGTTAAGAAGTTATAGGCTTATTCATCTGTGCGGCCAGGGCAATGTGGACGAAAGCTTAAATCAGCCAGGTTATAAGCAGTTTGCTTACGCTGGGGAAGAATTGCCTCATCTGCTGGCGGCAGCAAACTTGGTGCTATCCCGGGCCGGGGCCAACGCCATTTCAGAATTGCTAGCGCTTCAAAAACCAAGCTTACTTATTCCGTTGTCCAGAAATGCCAGCAGGGGGGACCAGATTTTAAACGCCGCCTCTTTCCAAAGCCAAGGGTTTTGCCATGTACTGCCCGAGGAGGAACTGACCCCGGACAGTCTGCTAACCGCCATCATCGATGCCTACAACCACTGCGGCCAAATGGCAGAGGCCATGGCCAAAAGTGCAGCGGGGGACGGGGTGGAGCAAGTGTTGGCGGTGTTAAGCCGGTTTTGGCAGTGACAAAATGATTTGAACTTCCGTTCCAAAGCCA
>CAZCQP010000061.1:0-13114 GCA_964500895.1 uncultured Eubacteriales bacterium
TGTACCACTGGCTTTTGCACACATTGGGCCACTTCTGCTTCTGTAAAATTGTGCCGGTTAATTTCACGGCCATCGCCCCTCAGTTCAACGGCTTCCACATCATTTGCCCCAGCCAAAAGCCCCACATAATAAATTTGGGGAATGCCCGGCACAAACAACTGAATGGCTCTGGCTGCCATATAGGCATCGTCGTTTTCCCCCAGCAAGGAATAGTAAGTGCCCCGTATTTGATGAACATCAAAGCCACCCTCACCTTTGGCCTTTTCGGAAAACACCCGGCTAAACCCTGCCCCCTGCTGGGCGCAATATTCCGTTAAAGCCCGGGCATCTGCGGCAGAAACCAAGTCGTCCAAATCCGGCTTCACCGGCACACCATCGTGGCAATCCAGCATGGTTACCTGCTTTTGCGGGCGGTCTTTCAAATAATCGTACAACATCCGGCTATTCCGGTGCACCAGCGCATCCAGCACCACATAAGGCAATATGAAATCGTAAATCCAAAAGCCATGGTTGGCCAGCCCATACTGCACCGTATAGTGGGCATGAACTTCCGGCAACAACGTTACCCCTTGCTTTTCCGCTTCTGCACCTATCCATTCTAAAAATTCATAAATGTCCGGCTCTACAAAAAAGCAAGACGTGCCCCGTTTTTTAATCACATACCCCACCGCATCCAAACGCACCATGGTTACTTTGTTTTGGGCAAAGTGGGCTAAAATATCTTTAAAAAGCTGCCGCACCTGAGGGGCATGAACGTCCAGGTCTATTTGCTCGGAAGGGGTGCTTTTCCCAAAGGTGGTCATCACCCGCAGCACTTCTCCGGTTTCTTCCACTGTAAATTCTGAATAAGGTTGTGTGCGCCGCAAAAACATGGCATCAATGTCACTTTGCTGGGGTATACCATCTGGCCACAGTTTGTGGGTGTTCATAAAATAATCGGCGTAAGTAGAATTGGTTCCCTTTTTTAAATAGTCTTGGAAATATGGGGATTGCTGGGAAAGATGGTTTACCATCAAGTCCAGCATCACCGTCCCCTTTTCCGCTAGCTTTTGAATGTCTTCCCAGCTGCCCAGCCGAGGGTCTATGTCAAAATACGTTAACGGGGCAAACCCTCTGTCTCCAGAGGAAGGAAAGGGCGGCAAAAGATGTATACCCCCAGGAAACAGCCCGGGAAAATATGTGTCCAGCACATGGTTCAATGCGGCCAGGTTTCCCCCCATGCTGTCCGGGTAGGTGATTAACTGCACTTTATTGTTGGGCTTAGGCATCACAACCATCCTTTCGTAAAAATGTTGCTTCAATGGCATCCAAGTGCGGCAGGGGCACCACAGCGCCGCAATAACGCAGCTTGTATGCGCTGACGGCCATGCCCAGCATCACCGCTTGTTTTAGCGGGCGGCCCTTCACCACCGCTGCATAAAAGCCAGACCAAAAGGCATCCCCTGCGCCGGTGGTGTCTTGCACCGTATCTGCCAGGCTGTCCAGAGTGAATGTTTCTTTGCCGTTGGACACCATGCAGCCCCTTTCCCCCATGGTGAGCATCACCAGCCCAACCCCCAGGCTTAGAAAGCGTTCCACTTGCTTTTCAGGGCTGGCTTCCCCAAAAATCCGGGCGGCATCGTCCTCTGAAGGTTTCACCACATGCACGCGGGGCAGCAATGTGCGGATGAAACCGGGGCCATCATCTTCCGCTTCCCACAGCCCGGGGTGGTAGTTGGGGTCAAAACCAATCAAGGCCCCGGCGGAATTGGCCGTTTCTATGGCTTGTTCCACAGCCAGCCGTGCGGGCAAAGCCGAAATGGGCCAGCAGGAAAAATGCAAAATCTTAGTTTGGCTGACGGTTTCTTGCAGTTGGGGCGTCCATTGCAGCCCTCGGTCTGCCCGCCGATAAAACATAGGCACGGGGGAGGCTTTTGAACGATTCACCACCACCAGGCTTGTGGCCATAGCGGATTGCTGCAACAACCCAGTATCCAGCCCCCTTTCGGCTAGCTTTTGAGTTAAAAACGCACCAAAAGCATCGTTACCCAAAGCGGCGGCCACTTGTGCCTGAATGCCCAGTCTGTTTGTGTTCATGGCAATGTTCGCCGGGGAACCACCAAAATAGGGATGGTAGCCTACTTCTGAAAAAGAACGGCTGGCTTCCTCATGGTCGGCAATGAAGTCCACCAACATTTCGCCCACGGTGAGGAGGTCAAGGGGGTTGTTCGGCAATGGAACCGGCTGGTCAAATGCAAACATGGGCAACCTTCTTTCTTTAAAATATGGATTCATTCTTTGCTAAAGCTAACGCGAATATGCTTAAAACGGATGAAGGCAGTTATCAACAATGATAACTGCCTCAAATCCTAAAACGGGTGGTGCGCCTTTGTTGATTATTCCATTGCGTTTATAAGATTCATAAACACTTGTGCCACCTGGGCTCTTGTAGCCGTGTTCTTGGGTTCATACTTGTTATTCCCCATGCCGGAGATTATGCCGTAGCCCAGCATATCTGCCACAGCATCTTTGGCCCATGCACTGACACTGTCCATATCGTTCACGGTTGCTCCTGCATTCTTTTGCGCTAAGGTAATACCGTTAACCTTCAGGTAGTTGGCCAAAATTACAGCCATTTGTTCACGGGTGATGGGGTCATTGGGGCCAAAGTTACCGTTGTCGTACCCACCCATGATACCCTGTTTAGCAACCCAAGCAACTGATGAACCGTACCAAGCTTTACTGTCTACATCTGCAAATGGGGAAGTTGTATACCCGGATAAGTTTGCACCGTCAAGCCGTGCCAATACTGCGGCAAACATGGCTCTTGTCATGGTGCCGTTAGGGGCAAACTTGCCTTCGCCAACGCCATAGACCAAACCTTCTTCATGCATGGTCATCACTGCATCGTAGAACCAATCAGAGGTATTTACATCTGAGTAAGGGCTGCTGGCTTTAACTGTTGTTTCCTCTTTGGTAACTGTTTCGTCCAGTTTTTCAGCGGTAAGCACATACTTGGATGCATGGTCAAAATCGTAGACCACTTTGCCGTTTTTACAGGTGCTTGCTGCTACATATTCCAAGCTGTCAGTTTTCTCATTCACAAAGTAGAGGTAAACGTCGCTGTCATCGTATGCATCACCAATGCTATAGGCCAGAGATGCAGTAAACGGCAGTTCACCGCTATGATCTATTTCAATTTGCAAAATGTCTTTACCTTGTGCCATTTCTGAATATTGCTCTGATTTCATGGTGCTAATGGCTAAACCAATGTCTTTCATGTTTGCCGGCATATCCTTGATGGTTAAGCCGTTGATTGTCCATGTGTAGCCGTTGTAGTTAAACACAATGTTTACATCTTTGCCCTTTGCAGCACTCAGAACTTCCACAGGAACACTACCAGATGTGCCCATGGTCACCGTAACGGTGTCGCCAGCTTTGGCTTTTGCAATATCACTAACAGCTGCCTGTGTTTTGCTGGTCACAGCGCTACCAGAGCCGCTGTTGCCACGGGATGGTCTGCTGCTGCCACCATCGTTACTATTTCCTGCAACTTCCACGGCAGTGAGGTTAGAGGCAAGTACGGTGGTAAATGTTGCAGTTTTTGCTACTTCTGTATTGCCCAATGTACCTTTTACGTTGCTGGTGCCTACCCCAACGCCTGCAATAGACATGGTGTACGAGCCAGCAGGCACCACAAAGCTAAAATTATGGGCAGCCTCTGCAGTAAAGGTTACACTTTCGCCCACTTTTGGTGTTAAAGTTACTTTAATGCTGCTATACAGGCCCTTTAATTGGGAAGCGTTGTTCACGGTGACGTTACCTTTTGCATCAATTGCACAGTCAATGCGCTTGGTCAAGCCCAAATCAATTGCCCGTGCAATAGCCTTAGACATCATGTTCGTGGCTTCGTGAAGCCTATCTTTGCTGTAGTTATTGTTGTATGTATCATCGGTTGAATGATTGATTGGCTCAATGTCGTCATCCTCTTCGGTTGCCCGAATCATGCTGGCTGCATCCATACCTCCATTATAAAAGGACACATGGTCGGAACCACCGTAGCCATACATTCTTACGTTTTTGGTGCCTGGCAGCCAAGGTTCCAGCTCCTTAGACGCTGTAATTACTAAAGCAGCCGGAAGGTTTAGTGTAGGGGTAGCAGTTGTTCTGCCGGGAATGTCCATAGACACTACATCCGCATCTGCCCAGGAAGTGCCCAGCATATCCATGTTTAAGTTAATGCTAATGGCTTTTTCCTCGGGTGTCAAGCTGGCCACGTAGGCTTTAGAGCCGTTCAGGCCGCCTTCTTCTGCACCAACAGCCACAAACCGCAGTTCAATGCCCTTGGTGTCTACGTTTTTGTAGACCCTTGCCAGTTCTATAAGGGCAGCCGCACCGGAAGCATTGTCGCTGGCGCCGTCTGCAATATGCACGCTGTCAAAGTGGGCTGTAACATGGATAATGGCCTGGGTTGTCGTGGTGGACGGCTTAATGGCCATCACGTTGTAGGAGGTTGTTTTGTTAATGGATTTTACATGCGTAATGGAAGATGCGTTTTGAATTTGCTGTACTTGCTTGTACGTCATCACAAGCACCGGCAGAGAAGGGGCAAATGTGTTGGCTACCGAGGGTAATTTGGCCTCAACCCCCTGTGTTTTATGGTACATAATCACAGCAGCCGCACCTGATGTTCTTAAAGTGTTCAGTGCAGAAACCAACTTAGCATCGGTCACTGTTAGGGAACTACTAGTTGTAGTTGTAGTTGTAGTTGTAGTTATAGCTGCAGTCACATCCAGCAGCACAACTTTGGCTGCTGCAGTTGTTGTGACCAATGCATCCAATGTACCGCCATCTACCACACCTGGAGAAGCAACTGCAAACGGTGTTTTGCTTGTACCGTTGAAATAAAGGTTGGTGTACAACTCTTTACCACCTTGAAGTTTCACAGCCCCAGCAGTGCTGGCAGTGGGCAGCGCAAAGGATTTCATTTCTGCATTGCTATATCCCGCAGCTTTAAATTGCGCCAGGATATAATCAGCAGCCAACTTTTCGTTATCAGACCCCATCAGCCGTGCCCCAATGGTGTTTGTCAGGTGCGACATATGCCCATCCAGGTTGTTTGCGTTGGTGGCTTGATAAGCACTGGATGTTCCCTCAACGCCATAGGCTGGGGTAAGCATACCAAAAACAAGGCTAATAACCAATAAAAGGGTTATTTTTAGCCTTTTAGAACATGATAAACCATACTGAATCATGCCTTTCCTCCTTAAATAAAATATTTTTATATTTATGTAGCGACAATTATTATAGCAACGTCTACCAAATTTTTCAATAATTTATATTAAAATATTTTAAAAAAACAATAATTAAATTACGTACTTGACAAACTAAATGAAACCCGTTATAATACTTGCTCGTAGGGTATTTGCCCTATGTTTAGCATATGGCGCCATAGCCAAGTGGTAAGGCAGAGGACTGCAACTCCTTTATCCCCGGTTCAAATCCGAGTGGCGCCTTTAACGCAGACGATGCACCCGGAACGCTCTACAAATTGTAGGGCGTTTCTTTTTTCAAAAATTTTACTTTAGGGGGCTAAATATATGAAGTTTTATCATGTAGATTCCTTCACCACGGAACTGTTTAAAGGGAACCCGGCCGGGGTTTGCTTGCTGGGAGATGCCTGGCTACCGGAAACCCAAATGCAGCAAATTGCCATGGAGAACAACATGTCTGAAACGGCTTTTGTGCGGCTAGCAGAGGGGCAATACCACATCCGCTGGTTCACCCCCAACACCGAAGCAGGCTTATGTGGCCACGCCACCTTGGCCGCTGCCCACGTACTGTTTAACCACGAAGGCTACAGCCAGCCTGTGTTAACCTTCCAATCTGTCAAAGGGCCGTTGCATGTGGAAAAGGACGGCGACCGGCTGGTGCTGGATTTTCCCATGGAAAAACTGGAAAGAATTGAACTCAACGACAATTTAGATTGTTTTGATATAAAACCCCTGGAGGTTTACAAAACCTCCTTGGATTATTTGTTTGTGTACGACAACGAGGACACCATTGTGAACATCAAGCCGGACTTGCATAAAATGAAGTATGTGGAAGAACTGGACGGCATCATCATTACGGCCCCGGGAAAGGAAATGGACTTTGTTTCCCGGTGTTTTGGCCCTAAAATTGCCATTGACGAAGACCCTGTCACCGGTTCCGCCCACACAATCATGACCCCTTACTGGCAAAAAGTAATGGGCAAAGACCGCTTTGAAGCCGCACAGCTTTCTGCCCGCTCCGGCCGGCTTTCCTGCCAGGCCGTGGGAGACAGGGTGAAAATTGGTGGGTACGCCGTCACCTATTTGGTTGGCGAAATTTTACTGTAGACGATGATCGTGTGTGGTGTATATATGAAACTAAAGCTGATTGATTTACTTGCGCCCTATGAAGCTGTGTCCATTATTGGCATGGCCAAAAACGTGGGCAAAACCACAACCATGAACGCCATCATCGGCCAGTTTGACCAAGCGGGCATTGCCTTGGGGCTTACGTCCATTGGCCGGGATGGGGAAAGTGTGGACGTGGTTACCGGCACGGATAAGCCGGAAATTTATGTGCGAAAGGGCACCCTCATTGCCACTGCCGCCGATTTATTAAAACTGTGCGACATTTCCAAAGAAATTTGCTACACCACCGGCATTTACACCCCCATGGGGGAAGTGGTCATCGTCCGGGCTTTAAGCGACGGTTATGTGCAGCTGGGTGGGGCTTCCATCAACAGCCAGATTGCAACAGTTTGCGCCCAGCTGAAAGCCTTAGGCGGAAAAAAAATGCTGGTGGACGGGGCCATCAGCCGCAAAACCATGGCCAGCCCGGTCATCACAGATGCCACCGTTTTGTGTACAGGCGCTTCTTTAAACACCAACATGGAAACGGTGCTTGAGGAAACCGCCCATACGGTTAATATGCTCATGCTGCCCCAAGCCAGCCCAGATTTACTGGCACGGCTTCAAGCCGAAGCACCCCCAGAGGAAAAAGCTGTGCGTCTGCTGGCAGACGGCACCATGAAACCCATGAACTTGATGCAGCACGAAGGCAAGCCGGAAGGCGAAACGGCTGGCATCTTCATCCGGGGTGCTATGTCCGATGCACAGATGGATAAGCTGATTATGTCCAACATGGTGCTTAAAGGGGTGACGCTGGTGGTGGAAGACGCCAGCAAAATCTTTTTAAAACCGGCTACATACCAGAAACTATTGCGCAGTGGCGCAACACTGGAAGTTCAAAGCAAAATTAATGTGGTGGCCTTGTCCATTAACCCGGTGTCTGCTTACGGCAACCACTTTGACAAGCAGGTGTTTATGGATGCCATGTGCCAAAAAGTGGGCATTCCCGTGTATAACGCTGTTGAGGATTTTTAAGAAAGGGGTTACCCTATGCTGAGCATTGACGATGGACAAAAAAAGGCCATTGGCCTGTCCTTTTTAACCGGGGAGCTGCTGGCAGACTCTCCTTTCGGCATGGAAAAGCTGAAAAAACCCAAAATCTATGGCCGCCACGAAAAAGAGGCACTGCTGGTTGCCCACTACAACGTGGCGCAAGTGGTGGCGTTTGCTGGGGAAAACCTGGCCCAGCTAGACAAAGTGCGGCGGCTTTTAATGCGCCTTAAAAACATTCGCAACTCTCTAACGAAATGCGAACATTCCTATTTGCATGAAGTAGAGCTTTTTGAAGTGAAAAACTTCTTGCTTACCTTTTCAAAGCTTTTGGTGGAATTTGAAACCATGAATGCCGTCACCGCCTTTAAGGGCATAATCTTCACAGACATGACCCCGGCGCTGGACATTTTAGACCCCCAGCAAAAACGGGTGGCCCCCTTTTCTTTAAGCGACATGAACTCCCCCACCCTATGGGCCATTCGCAAAGAAAAGGTGCACATTGAAGGGCTTATTTACGCAGAAAAAAGCCCAGAGAAGGTGGAGGCCCTTAAATTTGAGCGCACCCAGATTGTGGCCAAGGAAGAAGAGGAAGAAACCCGGCTGAAAAAGGCACTTTCCAAAAGCCTTGTGCCATTCCTGCCCGATTTTTACGCCAACATTGAACAGTTGGGCAACTTGGATGCCACCATCCAAAAAGGGCTTTTAGCCCGTAAATACGGGGCCATTTGCCCCACCATCACAGAGGGTGAATCCATTTACCTTGAAAACATGTTCAACCCTCAAATTTCGGAGATTTTAAAGCAAACAGGCAAAACCTTCACCCCTGTTTCCATCACCCTTTCCCAGGGCACCACCATTTTAACCGGTGCCAACATGGGGGGCAAAAGTGTTGCGCTGAAAACAGCGGTTTTAAACGTGATTTTATGCCAGATGGGTTTCTTTGTGTTTGCAGAAAAGGCCGAACTGCCTTTGTTTGACGGGGTGCATTTAATTTCGGAAGACTTGCAGTCCATTCACAAGGGGCTTTCCACTTTTGGTGCGGAAATGCTGCGCTTAAACGATATTTTAAAAAGTGCCAAGGATGCTTTTCTCTTTATTGCCTTGGACGAACTGGCCCGGGGCACAAACCCGGAAGAAGGGGCCATCATTGTAAAAGCTGTAGCCCGGTATATGCACGGGCTGGAAAGCATTTGCCTGCTTACCACCCACTACGACAACATTGTGGAGGACGGCTTTAACCATTATCAGGTGGCCGGGTTGTCTAACTTGGATTTTGCCGCCATGGTGCTGAAAAACAGCGCCCACAGCGGTGTAGACTTAATTGCCCAGCACATGGATTACCGGCTGGTGAAAGCAGACGGCCGGAAAGACCCGCCCAAAGACGCCTTAAACATCTGTAAATTATTGGCTTTGGACACCGATGTTTTGGAACAAATCGAACGGCTTTATACAGAAAAATAAACAAACGGGACTGTTTTATGGTTCTTTGCTATATTTTTCCCGGCTTGACGGGTAAGGGTAAATAATAGTATATTAAATCATATTTTGAAGGGAGGGCATCCTGGTGGCCGGCATAAGCGATTTAAAAATATTATTTGTGGCTTCGGAAGTAGCACCCTATGCTAAGAGCGGCGGGCTTGGGGATGTCATCGGCTCTCTTCCCCATGCGCTTAAGGCGCTGGGCGCCGATGTGCGGGTGGTTTTTCCTAAATATAAATCTATAAACCCGGAACGCTTAGCGGGCCTTATCTTTGTAGATTCTTTTGTAACCAGTTTAAACTGGCGGCATCAAAACACAAGCATCCACATGCTCAATAACTCCGTTCCCACCTATTTAATTGAAAACGACTATTACTTCGGCCGGGACGGTTTCTATGGCTATTGGGATGATGACGAGCGGTTTGCGTTTTTTACCAAAGCCGCAGTGGAATTTTTAAACTACATTGACTTTAAGCCAGACATTTTGCATTTTAACGACTGGCAAACAGGCTTGGGCAGTGTGTACTTAAAAGACAATTACGGCGGTTTTACTTTTTATAAAGACATGAAAACCGTTTTTACCATTCACAACATGCAGTACCAAGGCAATTTTGACCGGGAAGCCCTGCACCATGTAGACTTAAACGACGGCTATTTCGATACCAAGAAAATGGAATTTCATGGGCGCATCAGTTTTATGAAAGCGGGCATTGTGTATGCAGATGCGGTAACCACCGTGAGCAACACCTACAGCCGGGAAATTCAAACCGCCCAGTACGGCTACGGCATGGACGGTTTGTTGCGTGCCTACAACCACAAGCTTTACGGCATTTTAAACGGCATAGATGTGGGGGACTATAACCCGGAAACAGACCCCCACATTCCGTTTCACTTCAACAGCCAGAGTATGGAGAAAAAGAAAGAAGCCAAACATGCCTTGCAAAAAGAGCTGGGGCTGCCTGAAAGCCACGCCCCCATCATTAGCATTGTTTCCCGGTTGGCAGACCAAAAAGGTCTGGACTTAGTGGCCGTGGCGCTGGAAGAACTGATGGGCATGGACATTCAGCTGGTGGTGCTGGGCACAGGAGACGGCCGGTACGAGCATTTGTTTAAACACATGGCTTGGCGGTTCCCCCACAAGCTTTCCGCCAACATTTATTTCAGCGAACCCATGGCCAGAAAGATTTATGCAGCGTCGGACATGTTCTTAATGCCTTCTCTGTTTGAACCCTGCGGCTTGGGGCAGCTCATTGCCATGCGCTACGGCACGGTGCCCATTGTGCGGCAAACTGGCGGGCTGCGGGATACAGTGACCCACTTTAACAGCTGCACCAGAGAAGGCAACGGCTTTGTGTTTAACGACTATGTGGCTAGTGGCATGATGTGGGCGGTGCACCAAGGGCTGCAAACGTACTGGAATGCCCCAGACGATTGGCAGCAGGTGGTGTCCAACGCCATCAACAGCGATTTTTCATGGAAAGCATCCGCCTTGCGGTATGCCCAATTATATGAAAGCCTAACCAAAAAACGGTGCATTTCCGCCTTTTGACAAGAAAATCTGGCAAAAATCATTTATCACCAGAATAATCCGCAACGCAGAAGGTTATCAACAGGTATGGCATTATATTGATACAAACCCATTAAACAACGAAATCACAGCCAGGCGGTTGTAGGGAACAACCCCTGTGTCGTTCCGTTAAATTTCAAATGGGAGGCCATGCAGCCCATGCATCGAAGAATAATTATTATTGATGGTAATAAATTTTCTAACTTGCAAGAATTTTTTGATGAAATGGACAGATTGCTAACAAAAGATTTAACCTGGCAGGCAGGTCGTAATTTAGATGCATTGAATGATTTGCTGCGTGGAGGATTCGGGGTGCATGAATATGGAGAGCCTTTGGCCATTCATTGGATTAGCGCTGATAAAAGCAAATTAAACCTTGGTTATGATGCAACAGTAAAGTATTATAAAAACATGCTAGCATGTTGCCACCCAACAAATAGAGCATCGGTTTATCACAAGCTAAAAATGGCAAAACAGCATAAAGGCAAGACTTTAATGGACATGATTGCAGAAATTATTGTTAACACTGATGACTCTGGGCATGATTGTACATTGGAACTGATGTGACCAATCTGTAGGGAACGACCCCTGTATCTTCCGATGACCTACAGTAAAGTAAAGAAAACAATCCTTTATGTGCTGGAGGTCATGGCATGGATTTTTTTGAAAACAGCAAATGGATTTTTAAGCCCAAACAGTTTGAGGTGAAGGACGGCAAAGTAACCATAACCACCGAGCCATACACCGATTTTTGGCAGCGCACCTACTATGGCTTTCAAAACGACAACGGGCCTGCATTGCTTTTGCCCGTAAAAGATAAACAGTTTTCCTTTACAGTGCGGACAGATTTCAACTCCAAACAACGGTTTGACCAGTGTGGCGTGATCATCTACCAAAACAGCGATAACTGGTTCAAAGCATCTATTGAATATGAAAATGCAGATTTTCAGCGCCTTGGTAGTGTTGTAACCAATCATGGCTATTCGGATTGGGCAACAACAGACATTCCAGCACTACAGCAGCATATGTTTTACAGATTAAGTCGCCGGGACAGTGATTTTTGCATTGAGTGCTCCTACGACGGCATAACATTTAAACAGATGAGAATATTCCATTTGTTTTTAGATGTGGAGGAAATCAATATGGGCATCTACGCTTGCAGTCCGGAAAACTCAAGCTTTACCGCAACATTTTCTCATATTACTTTTGGGGAATGTCAATGGGGGGAGCACAAATAAAAAAGGAAGGGCTTCGGAACCACTTTGTTCTGAATCCCTTCCTTATTTTTATTTAAGCCATTACGGCCCCTTGCTCTTTCACGTTATACGCCATTTTTAAAAGTATGGGCGTAATCAGTGTGGTCACAATCACCACCACAACCACCCCAGAAAACAACGCCGGGTTCATCAGCCCCACCAACATGCCTTTGTTGGCCACAATCAGCGCCACTTCACCACGGGAAATCATGCCCACCCCAATCTGCAAAGACTCTTGGGTTGAAAACCCGCACAGTTTTGCCCCAAAGCCACACCCTGCCACTTTGCTCACAATGGCCACCACCAGCAGCAACAGGGAAAACATCAGCACAAAAGCATTCAGCCCGGCAAAGCTTATTTTCAAACCGATGCTGGCAAAGAAAATGGGGGAAAAGAACAGGTAAGACAGAACCTCTGTCTTTTCCTCAATGTACGGGGAAGCCTTGCTGTTGCTGAGCATCAGCCCCGCCATGTAGGCCCCGGTAATGTCTGCAATGCCGAACTGCTCTGCCAAGTACGCCATCAGCAAGCAAAAAGCCAGCGCAAAGATGGACAGCCGGTGCACCCGGCCTTTAGACTTAATGATGTGCATAAGCAATTGCAGCGCTATGTAGCCCAGCACCACGGCCAGTATAAAAAACAGTACAATCTTAATTAAAATGGTGCCCATGGCCACCACAGAAAAATGGGAACCCCCGGAAAAGGACATGATGACAGACAAAATGATAATGCCCAAAATATCGTCGATGATGGCGGCCCCTAATATGGCGGTGCCGGAAAGGGTTTTTAGCTTTTTAAGTTCTTGCAGTGTTTCCACCGTAATGCCCACAGAGGTGGCGGTTAAAATCACCCCTATGAAAATACTTCTCAAAATGCCTTCCCCAAAAAAATAAGCCAAGACCAGCCCGCCAACCAAGGGCACTACAACCCCAACAGAAGCAATAACCAGCGCTGCCTTCCAGCATTTTTTAAGTTCAGACAAGTCCGTTTCCATCCCGGCGGTAAACATGATTAAAATAACACCCAATTCCGCCAGAAACGATAACACATCCGTGCTTTGAAATAAATTTAAACAAGCAGGGCCGATGACAATACCCGCTAAAAGGGCACCCACCACTTGGGGCAGGCGAATGGTACGGGTAAAAAGCCCAAAAATTTTGGTCACCACTAAAATAATGGCCAGGTCTAATAAAATTTTGTATTCCAAGATGACATCCCCTAAGATTTTCATAATTAAACAGCAGGAAAAAGCGGCTAAACATTAGCCGCAGGAAGTTGCTGACATAAAGTTCTTGGGAAACTTTTTCGAGAAAAAGTTTCCCAAACCCTTCAAAAAGCTTTTACAGAAATGCCGCAAAGCGGCATTTCATAAAGTTTTTGCACCGCTTTTTTCAAAAAGC
>CAZCQP010000062.1:0-13048 GCA_964500895.1 uncultured Eubacteriales bacterium
AACAACAATTTGAGCCAAATAATAAAATTTTTATATAATTTATACATTATTCCCTTGACCTTTTCATCAGAAATGCGCTATGCTAAATATAAGTAAAAAACTATTTAAAATGGAGGGACGGCTATGATTATCGTAGGCGAAAAACTGAACAGCACATTGAAGGCCATTCGCCCGGCTATGGAAAACCGGGACACCCAAGCCATTGTAGACTTGGCAAAAAAACAGGTGGAGGCAGGGGCTTCCTACATTGACCTGAACGCGGGGATGTTCCATGGCACAGAAATAGAAGTGCTCACCTGGCTGGTGGAAACGGTGCAGCAGGCCGTAGACACTCCCCTGGCCATAGACTCCCCCAACCCGGAAGCCATTAAGGCGGCGCTTCGGGCCAACAAAAACCCGAAACCCCTCATCAATTCCATCACGGACGAAACAGAACGGTTCAACCAAATTGCCCCTTTGCTTGCGGAACATGAAGCAGGCATCATCGCCCTTTGCATGGACGACAACGGTATGCCCGAATGCACCGAAGACCGGGTGCGCATTGCAGACAGCTTGATTAACAAACTGACCAAACTAGGCGTGAAACACAGCGACATTTACATCGACCCCATGATTCGCCCCATCGGCACAGGCTCCCACTACGGGCAAGTGGCCATCAACACCATGCGCCAGGTGAAAGAAAAATTCCCAGAAGTGCACATCATGTGCGGCCTAAGCAACATTTCTTTTGGCTTACCCGCTCGGAAAATATTAAACCAGGTATTCCTTATTTCCGCCATGAGTGCCGGTATGGACGGCGCCATCTTAGACCCCCTGGACAAAAAACTAATGACCTTTTTATACGCAGGGGAAGCCATTTTAGGGCTGGATGATTACTGCTTAAATTACCTGGAAAAATTCCGTGAAGGGCTTATAGAGGTTTAAGCAGAAAGAGGAAGAAGGGTGATGGACGTATGCATCACATTTTAATTGTAGGCGGCGGATTGGCCGGCTGCACCACTGCACTGGAACTGGCCCAAAATGGTGTGGCCTGCACCATTTTGGAGCAATCCGAAACCATTGGGGGAAAAGTGCGAAACTACGGCTGTAAATCCACAGACAAATGCCTGAATTGCGGCGTTTGCCTGGCAGCGGGGTTGTGGGAAAAAGTTGAAAACAACCCCAACATCCGGCTGATGTATTCCGCAAAGCTGGTGGATGTGCGGGGGAAAAAAGGCTGTTTTACAGCCACTATCCGAACACCAGAGGGCACCCAAACATTAGAAGAAGATTTTGCTCAGGTGGTGTTGGCCACAGGCTTCTCCCCTACCACACTGGAAAACTTTAATGGCTTTGCAGAACTGGAGGGCAGCCAAGGGCTTATCACCGGCAGCACACTGGAACAACTTTTCAAAGGGCGCACCCAAGGCAAGCTGTTTGAAACCCCGCCCAGCCGGGTGGCGTTTATTCAATGCTACGGCTCTAGGGATTGCCGGGAACACGCCATGTACTGCTCCCGGGTGTGCTGCAACTATGCCACAAGGGCCGCAAGGGCCATTAAATACGCATACCCGGATTGCCAGGTTGTGTTTTTCTACATGGAAATGCAAATGGTGGAACCCGGAAATTATTTTCAATCCTTAAAGGATGCGGGCATTAAATTTATGAAATGCCGCCCCATTCAAATAACCGGCGGCCATCCCGCCGCCGTTACCTATGACAACCCGGCCACAGGCAAACGGGAAACCCAGTCCTTTGACCTGGTGGTGCTTTCGGACGGCATTCGTCCCACCCAAGACGCCCCGTTCCTAGCGGAAATATGCGGCATGGGTCAGGACGAAGCCGGTTTTCTGCAACCCATCACCGGGAATGGGGGCATTCACGTTACCGGTTGCGCCCAAGGCCCCAAAAAAATTGAAGAAACTTATCATGAGGCTGTAACACTGGCCAAGGTCTTGTGCAATCCCGTATAGGAGGCTTTTATGAACCTGTTAATTGTTGGCGAAAACCCCATCAATGGGGCGCTGGTGCAAATGGTGACCAACAGCGGCCACCAAGCCGTGGTGGTGCCAGATATGAACCACGTGCGCCGCTTAAAGGGCCAACCCGGGGCATTTGTGGCTGTTACCGCACAGGCCGAAATTGAAGCGGACAGGGTGGTGGTAACCCAGCCCCCCGCTTATGACACCTTGGCGGTAGAGGGTGCAACGGCATTCCGCCTGTTTAACCCCGCAGACATTCAGGCGCTGATTGGCCTAGGCCAAAAGGAAATGGCCCACCCCATTGTGTTTGTGCTGGACACCCCGGAAGAAACCCCTGAACATCTGGCATCCCAAGCCTTGCATGGGGCGTTGGCTTTGGCTAAACAGGGCAAAAAAGTGCTGTTTTTATCCATGTTTGTGAAAACCGCCGCCCCTGGGATGGAAGCCGTTTACCTGCAAGCACGGCAAGCTGGGGTAACCTTTATGAAGTATGAAAACATTGATATAATGGGGGATGCAGACACCCACCACTTTACCATCAAGGCTTTTGATGGGGTGTTTGAAATGGAAGTGTCCACCCCATATGTGGTGGCGGCTGGAGCAAAAGATGACACTTTATTGAAGGGCATCATTCAAAAATGCCGGCTCACCCCTCATAACAAAGGGGCCATCAACGGCAACAAATTTTTCTTAACCTCTGCCCTTACCAGCCGGAAAGGCATTTACTACTTTCATGGTACAGGGCAGCCGGGGGATGCAACGGAAGCTGCGGAAACCCTTTGGCAGCACATTTTAACGGAAAGCACCCATGACAAAGCCATGCAAAGGGAAAACCAGTCCACAGCGTCCATAGACAAAGACAAATGCGCTTTTTGTTATTCCTGCTACCGGGTGTGCCCCCATGGTGCACTTGAGCCGGACATTGAAAACAATGCCATGGCTTGCGTGGCAGTTTCTTGCCAAGGGTGCGGCGCATGTGCCGCCATTTGCCCCGGCCAGGCCATCACCATGCCAGAAGAAGCCAATGGGGAAAAAGCACCAAACGCACCGTGTAAAGTGTTCGGCTGCGAAAACTCTGCCTACCCGGCGCTGGTGGCTTCCGCAGACGCTCTGGGTGACATGTACAAACAACTGGACATCACGCCCCTGCCATGCGGTGGAAGGCTTGGGCAAGACATGGTGGCCGCCGCCCTGCCCCATTACAACAAAGTGCTGGTGGCCGTCTGCAAGGAAGATGCTTGCCGCCATATGGTTGGGGACAAACGGGCGTGCCAGCACGTGGAACAGATGCTTAAAACCCTGTCTTCCATGGGCGTAGAAGGCAAAAAAATTGGCGTGGTCCACACCTCCCATGCCATGGCACAAGATTTAGTGGAAAAAGTGAAAGCATTTTTACAGGATGACGGGGGGGATTTTTTACCGTGATTGTGGCTGAACAAAAAACCATAGAAGAAATACTGGCCGCCCTAGACGGCTACAAAAGGGTGGTTATTGCCTCTTGCGGCACATGCGTAACGGTGTGCATGGCCGGCGGGGAAAAGGAAGCCCTGAAAGTGAAAGGGCTTGTAGAGCTGGACAGTGCTGAAAAAGAAAAAAACGTGGAAGTGCACGTGGTGAACTGCAAACGCCAGTGTGACCATGAATTTATTGATGACCTAGCCGAAGAATTGCAAGACGGGGACATCATCTTGTCTTTGGCTTGCGGCGTGGGCGTGCAGTTTATGAGCGAAAAGTTCCCGGAAAAGATTGTGCTGCCGGGGTTAAACACCAAGTTCTACGGCGCAGCCCAAGGGCTGGGCTACTGGACGGAATACTGCCAGGGCTGCGGCAACTGCCTGCTGGAAAAAACCGGGGGCATTTGCCCGGTGACCCGCTGCTCTAAAAGCAACTTTAACGGCCCTTGTGGCGGTTCCCAAAGGGGAAAGTGCGAAATTAATGAAGAGATCGACTGTGCTTGGCAAAAGATTTACGACAAGCTTAAAAGCTTTAACCGGCTGGACCGCTTGGCCACCACCTTCGAGCTGCGGGACTGGCGCACCAGCCGGGATGGCGGCCCAAGAAGCGTACGCCGCACTGATGTAATGATAGAAGAGTAAAGGGGGGATGATTGCATGTCCAACGATAAAAGCCACTTGGAACAATTACTGGAAGCCGGGCAGTTTACCGTGACGGCGGAAATCGGCCCCCCTATGGGCACCGATGCCGACATGGTGCGGAAGAAAGCCCGGGGCATGAAAGGTTTTGTAGATGCCGCCTATTTAACAGACAACCAGACGGCCATGGTGCGGATGTCTAGCATTGCTGCCGCCATGTTGGTGATGGGCGAAGGGGTAGAGCCGGTCATTCAAATGACTTGCCGGGACAGAAACCGCATTGCCATTCAAAGCGACTTGCTGGGGGCTTATGCTCTGGGCATTCGGAATTTGCTGGTGCTTTCCGGGGACCATCAGTCCTTTGGAAACCACCCCCAGTCCAAAAATGTGTACGATGTGGACTCTACCCAGCTCATCCAACAACTGAACCGTTTGCAGGAGGAAGGGAAGTTCATGGGGGGTAGCGAATGTAAAACCCCTCCCCGTTTCTTCATTGGCGGTGCTGGGCACCCTTTTGCAGACCCCCAGGAATTGCAAATGATGCGGGTGGCCAAAAAGGTGGCCGGTGGTGCCAAGTTCATCACCACCCAAGCCATTTACGACATTGACAAGTTCAAAGCCTGGATGGAACTTTTGAGGGAAAACGGGCTGCACAAGCATACCTATATTCAAGCCGGGGTTTGCGTGAACAAGTCTGTGAAATCTTTGCAAATGACTCAGCTGGTGGCCGGCATGGACGTGCCGGACAGCCTGATAACCCGCATGGAAAAAGCCGAGGATAAACAGGCCGAGGGCGTGAACATTGCGGTGGACTTGATTAACGAAATTAAAGCCATTGAAGGGGTTAGCGGCATTCACATCATGGCGGTGGGCTGGGAAAGCATTGTGCCTACCGTGGTGGAAAAAGCAGGCCTGCTGCCACGGCCACAGCTACAGCTAGCCAACCAATCATAAGAGGTGGTTCCTATGAGCAAAAATAAGAAAACAGCGCCCACCTTTAAAGAAGAAGTGCGGTCTACCCCCGGTGGCGCCAACGTTTTAAACTGCTTTCTGTGCGGCTCCTGTACCGCAGGATGCCCGGTAAACGAGATAGATGACAGCTACAACCCACGGAAAATTATGCGCATGATTTTGCTGGACCAAAAGGAAGCGTTGCTGGCTTCCCCAGAACTTTGGAAGTGTAACCAATGCCACACCTGCGTGGCCCATTGCCCCCAAGACGTGCGCTTTGCAGACGTGTTGCGCACCTTGCGGGAGCTGGCGGTGGCCCAAGGGCTGGTGGGCGAAGAATTGCCCGCCGCCGTGGCCGCCATAGACCTAGAAGCTAGAAAGCAACGGCTGCAACACATCAACGCCCTTGTGCACAAAAAGTCGGCAGAGCAAGGAGGATTGTAATGAAAAAACCAGTATTGGTGGTGGGTGGCGGCATTGCAGGCATTCAAGCCTCCCACGACCTGGCGGAAATGGGGGTGCCTGTGTTTTTGGTAGAGGCCTCCCCTTCCATCGGCGGGCGCATGGCCCAGCTGGACAAAACCTTCCCCACCAACGACTGCTCTGCCTGTATTTTGGCCCCCAAGATGACTGCCTGCTTTAACCATCCCCTGGTGAAAACCCTGACCAACAGCCAGGTGCTGGAGGTGAAAGGCACTGCCCCCAACTTTACCGCCGTGGTGAACATAAAGCCCCGGTACGTGAACATGGATTTGTGCAAAGGCTGTGACGCTTGTTTTGAAGCTTGCCCGGTGAAGGTGGAAAATGCATTTGACATGGGCATTGGCACAAGAAAGGCCATCTATAAGCCTTTCGCCCAGGCCGTGCCTAACAAAGCCATCATCGACAAGGAAGCCTGCCGCAACTGCCATTTGTGCGATAAGGCGTGCCAGGCCAAAGCCATCGACCACACCCAGACGGAAACCATTGTGGAAATTCCCGTTAGTGCCGTGGTGTTGTCGGCAGGGTATGCCGTCACCGAAAACATTCCGCCGGAATTTGGTTATACCCAATACAAAGATGTGGTCACCAGCTTGGAATTTGAGCGGATATTGTCCGCCGGGGGGCCTTTTGGGGGGCATATTCAGCGGCCTTCCGACGGGCAACAACCCAAGCGCATTGCTTTTATCCAGTGCGTAGGCTCCCGGGATAGCCGTTGCGGCACCGATTACTGTTCTTCTGTGTGCTGCATGTACGCCATCAAGGAAGCCATGATTGCCAAGGAACATTTGCCTTCCATTGAACACATGGACATTTACTACATGGATATGCGGGCACACGGCAAAGACTTCGATAAATATGTGGATTCGGCCCAGAACAAATATGGCATTGGATTTGTAAAAAGCCGCATTTCGGAAATTAAAGGGCAGGAAAATGGCCAGCTGGCGGTACACCATGTGAACCACAAGGGCGTAGCAGATGCCGCCCCCTATGACATGGTGGTGCTGTCTGTGGGGGTGAAACCAGATGCCCAAAACGTGGCATTATACCGAAACATGGGCGTTAAAACGGACAAATACGGCTTCATTTGGGCCCATGAGTTCAACGCCCCTGCCACGGCCAAAGCCGGTATTTTTGCCTGCGGTGTGGCCGCCGGGCCAAAAGACATTCCCGAAACCGTTATTGAAGCCAGTGCCGCCGCCGCTTCTGCGGCTGAAATGGCCAAGGACGAAACCGTTGACCTGTACCAAGATTACAGCGCCTTTTTTAAAGAAGAAACCGCCCCGCCCTTGCGGGATGTTTCCAAAGAGCCCATTAAAGTTGGGGTGTTTGTGTGCCGCTGTGGGGTGAACATCGGCAGCTATGCAGATGTGCCCGCCATTGTGGACTACGCCAAGACCCTGCCCTTTGTGGCACTTTCCGAAGAATTTTTATACGCCTGCTCCATAGATGCACAGCGCATCATTGCAGAAAAAATTGCCCAGCACGGCTTAAACCGGGTGGTGGTGGCCTCTTGCACCCCACGCACCCATGAGCCCCTGTTCCAAGACGTGATGGCCAAAGCCGGGTTAAACCCCTACTTGCTCACCATGGCCAATATTCGGGACCAATGCACCTGGGTACATATGGACCAATACGATGCCGCCACCCTCAAAGCCCAAGAGCTGGTGCGGATGGCTGTGGGCAAAGTGACCTTTGCCAAAGCGCTAACCCGCAAAAAGATAAACGTGAACAAATCCGCTTTGGTTATTGGCGGGGGTGTTGCAGGCATGTCTGCGGCGTTGCAGCTGGCAGACATGGGTTTTCAAGCGTACCTGGTGGAAAAAACAAGCCAGCTGGGGGGAAATGCTTTCAAACTGGCCCACGGCAATACGTTGCGCCCTTCCCGGCCATACATTTTAGACATGATGGAAAAGGTGCAGCAAAATACAAACATTGAAGTGTTTTTAAACACCACCGTAGAAAATATTGACGGCTATGTGGGCAACTTTACCACCCAACTATTAAGCCCGGAAAATGCCTGTATTCCCCGGGAAATCAACCATGGCGCAGTGATTGTTGCGGTGGGGGCGCAGGAAAAACCACCCACTGAGTACATGGCAGAAGACAACCGGGTGATGACCATGCTGGATTTGGAAGCTACCGCCCTTGACGGTTATGGCAGCTTACAGCATACCAAGCAACTGGTGATGATTCAGTGCGCCGGTTCACGGGACGAACAACGCCCCTATTGCAGCCGGGTGTGCTGCAACCAGGCTCTTAAAAATGCCGTATTGCTGAAAGAACAATACCCGGGCATGGCCATTACCGTCCTGTACCGGGACATTCGGGCATATGGCTTAAATGAAATGCAGTACCGGCAAGCCAGAAAAGCCGGGGTAGCCTTTGTACGGTATGAACCGGAGCACAAGCCGGTGGTGGAAAAGGATTCCGTGACGGTGTTTGAACCCATTTTAGGGGAAACGGTCACCCTTCCCGCAGACTGCGTGGTGGTCAGCGCACCCATTGCCCCGGACACTGCCAACAACACGGCCATTGCCCAAATGCTGAAAGTGCCCTTGAACCAGGAAGGCTTTTTCCTGGAAGCCCACGTGAAGCTGCGGCCTGTGGATTTCGCCACCGAAGGGGTGTATGTGTGCGGTTTGGCCCACGCCCCTAAAAACATGAAGGAATCCATCATACAAGGAAAAGCCGCTGCCGGCCGGGCTGCTACCGTTATTGCCAAGGAACAACTGGAAACAGAAGGTGCCATTGCCACCGTAGATGCTGGCTTATGCAAAGGCTGCGGGGACTGCGAAAAAGTGTGCGCCTACAAAGCCATTGAAATGCAAGAGCAAGCATTGCGGGGGCAAAAGGTGACCAAAGCCGTGGTGAACGATGTGTTGTGCAAAGGTTGCGGCACTTGCGCCGCCACCTGCCGATGCGGGGCCATGGACGTGGGCGGTTTCTCCGACAAGCAAGTGCTTTCAGAAATTGAATACCTGTTGCGCAAACGCAACACCAAAATTGGTTAAGGGGGTGGATGTATGGACACACAAACTGTTGCAGAAGGCGCAAATCAATGGGAACCCACCATCATCGCCTTTCTGTGCAACTGGTGCAGCTATGCGGGGGCAGATTTGGCGGGCACAGGGCGGCTTGCATACCCACCCAACGTGCGGGTGATTCGGGTGCCCTGCTCCGGCAGAATCAACCCGTTGTACATCATGAAAGCGCTGCTGGAAGGGGCAGACGGGGTGCTGGTTTCCGGCTGCCACCCGGGGGATTGCCACTATTTATCCGGCAACCTTTTTGCCAGACGCCGGTTTGCGGTGCTTAAAAAGCTGTTAACCACCGCCGGCATCAACCCAGACCGGGTGCATTTCACCTGGGTGTCTGCCTCTGAGGGGGCACGGTTTGCCCAGGTGATACAGGAAGTGACCCAGCGTGCCCTTGCATGTGGGCCGAACCCATGCCAGCCGCCGTTGCAAGCGGCCGAAAAGGAGGCTTGAGCGACCATGACCATGGGCATTGAAGAAAAACAAACCCTTGCCATTAAAGCCTGCTGCCGAAAGCTGCTGGAAGACCAAACAGCAGAATTGATATTGGCCTATACCGGGGGCGGCGTTTCGGGCATGTGCATCCCCTATTTTGTGAGAACGCTAGAGGATGTGGAGCGTATTCAATGGGGCAACCGTTGCACCCAACAGCTGGCCCCTTATTTAGCGGAAACCCAGGGCAAGGTGGCCGTTGTGGCAAAACCTTGTGACGTGCGGGCCATTGTGCAGCTGATTCACGAAAAACAGCTGAAACGGGAGGATATATACATCATTGGGGTGGATTGCCCGGGGATGGTGGACGCTGAAGGCGCACCTCGCCCCGGTTGCGATACGTGCAGCGTCACTGTGCCGCCAATATACGACACCCATGTTCCCTTGGAGGAAACAAAAAACGTTTCCTTTTCTAAAAAGGAACTAAATGGTAATAATATCGCTGAAAACTGGGAAAGATTTCAAAAGGAAATGGATAAATGCATTTTGTGTTTTGCTTGCCGGCAAACATGCTACGGCTGCTATTGCCAAACTTGCTTCATCGAGCGCAATTTGCCGGACTGGCAGCCCACAGACGTGGACATGGGCACCAAAATGACGTTCCACTTAGGCCGGGCCATGCATTTGGCCGGGCGGTGCGTGGAGTGCGGCTCTTGTGAAGCCGCTTGCGCTTCCGGGGTGAACGTGCGCTACATCATTCAAGCGGTGACGGACTTTATTGGGGAACAGTACGATTACCGCACAGGCATGGATTTGGAAACCACCGCCGCACTGCTCACCCACCAACCGGAGGACAGAGAAATGGGCTTTTTAGGGGGTGAAGGCCATGCGTGAGCTGAACATAACCAAAAGCCAATTGCAGGCCATGCTTGGGGAAATGGCCAAAACACAGCTGGTGGCGGGGCCTATTCAAAACGGAAAAACGGTGGACTTCTCCCAAGTGATGGATGTTTCAAGCCTCATCATGGACGATGTGGTGGCTTACCAGTCCCCCAAAAAGTTTTTGTTTCCCCCCTGTGAAAAACTGATGGCTTTTAACAGCAAAACAGGGGAAGCGGAAGTGGACAGCCCGGAAAAACCGGCTGTGCTTTTTGGGGTGAAACCCTGCGACTTGCGGGCGTTTCAGGTGCTGCATGAAATCTTCACCACCGGCCCGTTTCAAGACCCGTTCTTTCAAGCCCGCTGGGACAATACGGCCATCATTGGGGTGGACTGCCAAGAACAAAAGCCCGGCTGCTTTTGCCAGCTTTTGCAGGTGTCTATGGCCTATTCCCAAAACTGCGACTTGTTTTTGGCCGATAAAGGGGAACATTATGCGGTGCTGTTTGTTTCCCATAAAGGCAAAGAACGTTTTGTGCCCTTTTTCCCGGAGCTTCAACATTTAGAAAACTCGGGCTTTCATGAGAAGTGTTTTGACCAAACCCTGTCTTTGCCAGACCAGGCGGATGCAGTGTTTGACACCATCGATTGGGGAAAAATTACTGAAATTTGCCAGGGCTGCGGCTTGTGTACTTTTGTGTGCCCCACCTGCCATTGTTTCGACTTTAAAGATGTGGCGCAAGGGGATACGGCCAGCCGTTACCGCCGCTGGGACAGCTGCATGTTTCCTAAATTCACGCTCCACGCTTCGGGGCACAACCCCCGGAACCACAAAATGCAACGCTACCGCCAAAGGGTTTTACATAAGTATGTGTATGTGAAACAAAACGTTGGGCTTGCGGCTTGCACAGGCTGTGGCCGGTGCGTAAGAGGCTGCCCGGCCGGCATGAACATCCAAACCATTGTCCAAGGAATCATGGAGGAGTTGCTGTCATGAGGGAAAACCCATATGTGCCCATGCAGGCGGAGATTATTCAAATAACCCAAGAAACCACGTCGGACATTGATATTAAAACATACCGGCTCCGGTTTGTGAACGGGGCCGCCATCAACTTTATGCCGGGGCAGTTTGTGGCGTTAAGCCTGCCCGGCGTTGGGGAGGCGCCTTTTGGCTTTGCCTCCTGCCCGCTGGAGAAGGACACCATTGCCCTCACCATTAAACGCACGGGAATGCTCACAGAGGCCATCCACGCCCTCAATGTGGGGGACTATGTGTGGATTCGGGGGCCTTTGGGCAATACCTTTCCCCTGCCGCCTATGGAAGGTAAAAACTTGCTGTTCATTGCTGGTGGACTGGGTCTTGCCCCTTTGCGGCCCCTCATTACCTATGTGTTGCACGAAACCAACCGGGGGGACTTTGGCAACGTAAACATGCTGATAGCCGCACGGAGCAGCAAGGATTTTGTGTACTTTGAAGAATATGACCAGTGGCGGAACCAGAAGGACACCACCGTGATGCTCACCATAGACAAAGAGGAACCGGGATGGCAGGAACGGGTGGGTTTTCCCCACAACCTGGTGGGGAAAATGCCCGTGAACCCCGAAAACACGGTGGCCGTATTGTGTGGCCCACCCATTATGATTAAGTTTGTGTCCCAAAAGTTGCTGGAGATGGGGCTGCCTGCCCATAGCATTTACACCACCCTGGAAATGCGCATGACTTGCGGGGTGGGCAAATGTGGGAAATGCAACATTGGCCGTTGCTATGTGTGTGTAGACGGCCCGGTGTTTAACCTGGCCCAGCTAGGGGAACTGCCAAACGAATATTGATTTGTGTTTTACACCTCGTTCTGCTATAATTTAAGGCAAGACAAGACTAAAAACGAGGTGGATACCGTGAAGGTTGGTTTTATTGGTACGGGGAACATCGCCGGGGCCATTGTGGGCGGCGTTTTGCTTAAAGGCGGCTGTGCGCCATCGGACATTGTGGCTTACGATGCGCAGCCCCAGGTGCTGGAGGGGTTCGTTCAGCGTTTTGGTGTGACGGCCGCCCCAGACATGGAGGCGTTGGTGGAAAAGTCGGACATGGTGGTGCTGGCAGTGAAGCCGGTGGTGTATCCGGTTGTTTTACCAAAACTAGGGCCCTTGTGCGCCGCCAAAGGCACGTTGCTGGTGTCTGTGGCTGCCGGGTATACGCTGGAGGCCATAGCCAACGGCTTAGGGGCAGATGTGCCTGTGTGCCGGGTAATGCCCAACATGAATGCTGCCGTAGGTGAAGCGGTGTCTGCCCTGTGCCCCGGTGCAACAGCCACCCCAGAGCAAGTGGAAACTGTGCGCCAGTTTTTCGGCCACACAGGGCTGGTGATGGACATTGAGGAGCGGTTGTTCGGGGTGTTTTCCGCCATCGCCGGGTGCTCCCCTGCCTTTGCCTATTTATACATTGACGCTTTGGCCAAAGGTGCCCACAAGAACGGCATGAGCAAAGCCCAGGCGTTGCGCATTGCCGCCCAGGCCACGTTAGGCAGCGCTAAAATGCTGCTGGAAAGCAGCGAACATCCCCAGGCGCTGATAGACAAAGTGTGCTCACCCGGGGGCGTGACCATTGAAGGGGTGTGCACCTTGCAAGACTTCCGCTTTGAAAGCGCGTTGGTTCATGCGGTGGATGCGGCTGTGGAAAAAGATAAGAAAATGCAGCCTTAAAGATGAACTTAAACTTAAACCGCTCGCCATTATGTGGCGGGCTTTTTTCACACTTGAAGAAACGGAGGTGTTGGCTATGAACATTTTAGTCAGTGCATGTTTGTTGGGCATCAATTGCAGATATGACGGAAGCGGAACAGCAGACGATAAAGTGATGCAGTTATTAGAAAAACACCACTGCATACCCATATGCCCAGAGCAAATGGGTGGGCTTTCAACCCCACGCCTGCCGGCTGAACTGCAGGGCAATCAAGTGAAAACGGTATGCGGCGAAGATGTTACACAAGCATTTATAAATGGGGCAGAAGAAGTGGCAAAACTGGCCACCTTATTCAAATGTACATATGCCATATTAAAAGAAAGAAGCCCATCATGCGGGTACGGCCAAGTTTATGATGGTAGCTTTAGCGGCCAGTTAATTGAAGGCAGCGGATTAACAGCAAAAAGGCTGGAAGCGATGGGGCTAACCATATTGGGCGAAACCAAGGTGGATGCACTGCTTACGGAATGAATA
>CAZCQP010000063.1:0-12219 GCA_964500895.1 uncultured Eubacteriales bacterium
GTTTATACCGTGTGAGTGCGTTGGAGTAATTCGGCGCACTTGTTTTTGTCTTAAATATTTAAAATGGTTAGTTCTTACTTGACACATTCGCAATGGTTTATGGTATTTCCGGGCACACACACAGGTGCGTCCCTACGAAACAATACGTTGTTTTATGCAATATTAAATTTATGAATCGAACGTGACTGCGCATCCGCTTCGTGTTAAACAAGAATGGCCACTGGCTTGTTCACAGTTGCTGCCAAGCAGAATAGAATGTAATGGTAAGATGCACAGGATAAAAAGTGTATGATATACAAGAAAGGTGATATTTTGATTAAACATTTATATGATGACGAATTATGCAGGTTGCCCAAGGAAGTGGACGTTCCCATTGAACTGTACAAATCCCTTCGGGGGCAATATTTTATCGGATATGCCGACAATTTAACTTTTGGTAACGGTACCAGTGCCTGGGCCAGGCTTTATAATCCCTGCCGCTCTAAAATTGACTTGTTTGTCAATGTCTGGACAGTGACCGACGTTTCGGAAGCCCCTTACCGGGTGCAGTTCTGGTTTAATGCAGACCCGCCGGGGGAACCCACGGATTCAACATTGGTCACCCCGTCTAACACAGCCATTTGCCCGCTGCCCCAACCCAGAGTAAAGCTGCAATACGCCAGCAACGTGGTGGGTGAGCCGGAGGGTGGCATCAAAGCTTTTGTGCGCAGAGCACAGCCGGAAACCACCTTGGTAGAATCTGAAAACGGGAAGCTTATTTTCCCGCCGGGTGGCTCTTTGCTGGTGTTTCTGTCCACCCCGGAAACCCCTACCACGGCTGCATCTGGCCGGGTAGCTTTCGGGTGGTGGGAAGAAGCCATTTATGAAACGTGCATTGCATAACCGCCTCCCAAAACAACTGTAAAATAAAGCGCTGCAATCTTTCACAAGGCTGCAGCGCTTTTAAAAAGTGTTTAAGGTCATTTTTAATCTTCTGGTACAGCTTCCCTTTGGGTTAAAGGAATTTTGGTATACCACCAGCCCAAAACCCTGGGCAGTGCCACACAGGCCACGGTAATGGCCAAATAAATGCCCACAAACGCCCAGTGTGCGCCGCCTAGCAGCATGGCCGGCCCGGAAGCCCAGGCAAACACTTCAATGGGTGTGTTTAAAGGCCCAGTGATGGCGGTGTCGTTTAAGGTTTTGGATTTGTTTTCAGGGTCTACAATTCTTAAAAGGGTTAAGCCGATGGCAAACACCCCGGTGGAATAGCCACACACAAACAAACTTCTTTCAAACCAGCTTTCGTTGTTCATGGCCGGGCCAAGTACCCGCATACCAAAGAACACAATGGCAATGCCACAAATGGTGAACAGCAACAACGGCATAGCGTATTCCACAATAACCGCAATTTTAATGGAAGCAACCCCAAAGAACACCAGAAAGTCTGTGGCGGCACTGCCAATCCGGGTGACAATCCGGCTGTCTACATACTTGTAAATGCCTTTTCTGCCTTGCCCGCCCAGCAGGAAGAACATGATAAGGGCCACAATGAAGGAAACCGTAAAGGTCGGCAAGTCTAAGGCCCAGGTGTTGGCAATCCATTGGTTCACCAAATAACCAAGCCCGGCAGGAATTAAGATAAGCCCAAAGTGGAAGGCCAACGTGTCAATGGCCACACAGGAAAAGGTTTCGGAACCCATGGACTGTCTTTGCCCCGGCTCAATCAGCCCGGTTTTTAAATCATCAGTGATGGCAGAGAAATCTTTCACATATTGGGTGTAGCCTTTTCTGGTAGCCCATTTGATGAACAACAGTCCGCCGAAAATGCCGGTTAAAATGCCAATGGTGGCAAAGGTCATGGCCAAGTCTGTGGCGGCTGGCCAGCCCAGTTTTTCAAAGGTGCTGCCCACAGCAGCGGCCGTACCATGGCCGCCGTAAAAACCGGCTGCCAGCAAAATGCCAAAACCATAATTAATGTCTGGGAATACTTTTGAGACAATTAAAATACCGAAAATAACGGGAATGCACATTTGCACAGCCAGCACATAGGTTTTGTAAAAGGCATAGGAACCCATGCGTTTCACATCACTTTTCATGCTTTGGGCAGAAAAATGGAAACCGTTAATCCCTACCGATGCAAACACCAAAATGGTGATGACCCCGGCATAGGAAGAAATGCTGTCTGAAAAAGGCAGCAGCGCCAGCACGTTGGGACCAAACAACAGCCCTAAAAACCCTGCCAGCAAGCTGGCCGGAATAAAACTGCTTTGAATAAACTTTACTTTTGCTCTAAAAAACTGGCTAATGAGTATTAATAAAGAAGCAAAGCAAAAATCCACCATTAATGAGTTCGCTGTCATTCCTTGATACCCCCTGCGTCATGTGATTTTAAAACAAATTCAGTTTGGTACCGATATTGTTTGCCAGTGCGTTTTGGTATACTTCATATCCCCATGCAAGGTCCTCCACGCACATGCCGTCGGTGATGAAAATAATGTTTTCAGTGTCGCTTTGCCGTCCGGTGTGCTTTCCGGCCACCACGTCACCCAGGTTAATCACTTTTTCAAGGGGAAGGCTGCCTTCAAATACATAGTCCATGAGTGAGCCGCAAATGCCGCTGTTGTTTTTGGCGAAGCCGCCTTCCAGGCTTTGCTGTTCTTCTTTGTAGGCTTCATACATCTTCCAGTTGTCCACCACAATGGTTTGTTTGGTGAAAAAGGCTTTGGTCATCTCCGCGTTGCCAGGCAGCAATACCAACACCCCAGGCTTAATCCATTCTTCACGCAGCTCTGGGGAATCTTCCCCGGCGGTGGCAAAGTTCAGAATGTCGGAATCCTTAATGGCATCTTCCAAAGTGTTTACAGTGTATGCTTTCACCCCGTATGTACGGCTCATTTCGTCCGCCACACGCTGGGCCAATTCCGGAAATAGGTCGTAAATTTTAACCTCTGACACGCTTTTGCAGGCTTCTAAAATGGCTCTCGTGCAGGATTTGCCAATCACCCCGGCACCAATAATGCCCAGCACTTTAGCGTCTTTCTTCGCCATGTACTTGGCTGCTACCCCAGGCACAGCCCCGGTTCTTACTGCAGACAAAATGTTGGCAGACATAAGCACCAGCGGCGCACCAGTGTCTGGGTCGTTCAGCATACAGGTTAAAATGGAGCGTGGCAGTTCCTTTTCTTTGTTGGCCATGTTGGAACCGTACCATTTCTGGCCGCAAACGTTGAACCGTCCCCCCAGGTAACCCACCAGCGCCATAAAACGTCTATCCGGCCCTTTGATGGGCATGTTGGGGAAGGGTGAACTTTCCGGGAAGAAAATCTTCATGCCGTGGGAGTTGTGGTTGGCCCCACCCATCACGTAGTCCCCTTCGCCCAGCAGCCGGAACATTTCTTCCATTACTTCCACGCAGCGTGGCAAATTATCCACACCGGCTTTTAACGCATCGGCCTCATTTAAATAAAGAAAATCAATTGTTGGCCTCATTAGATGCCCCTCTTTCTTTTTCAAATATTGTTAAAAAAGTATCTATAGATAAATTGTACCTGTGCAAAAAGACAATATCAACTGACAATGGAAAGAGGGGGTGTGTTAAAAGTGCCGTAAAACAAGCGCTTTTTTCTTATAAAGATGCTGATGGCGCAATACACAAGAAAAAAGTGCCGCAATTACGGCACGACCTTCTAAAAAGTGCCGGTTTTACGGCGCTTAATTTTTTGCTCCAGTAGCTTCTATGCTATATTTTGCAATTTTCTGCTGTAAAGTTTGCCGGGGCAGTTCCAAATATTCTGCCGCCTTCTTCACGTTGCCCCGGGTTAAGGACAAGGCTTCCCGTATTAATTTTTGCTCATAATCCTCCACTAGCGTTTTAAGGGGCTTAGACGTTAAATTTTTAAAGTTGTCATTGGCATTGATGCGCACCTTTTTGTCGTCCAGTACCGTCTGATTATCTTCTGCACACAAAACCCCGGATTCAATAAAGTTTTCCAGTTCAATCACATTACCCGGCCATGCGTAAAAAAGCATGTAGTTTTTCAGCATGTGAGAAACCCGTTTGATGTTCTTTTGAAACACTTTGTTGTATTTTTGAATGAAAAAGTCGGTGAGGAGCATCATGTCTTCCCCTCTTTCCCGCAAAGGAGGGATATGTAAGCTGATGGTGGAAAGGCGGTAGAACAAATCCTGGCGGATAAGGTTTTGGTCCAACAACTCTTTTTTCTCTAGCCGGGATGCCGCAAGGATGCGTACGTCAAAGCAAATGTCCTCCTGCCCACCAAGGGGCCGCACCATACCCGCTTCAATGGCACGTAAAAGCTTGGCTTGCATGAAGGAGGGCAAACATTCCAAGTCGTCTAAAAACAGGGTGCCGCCATCGCAGGTTTCCAGCAACCCTTTGTTGTCCACCATACCGTTGTTGTTCTGGGTGCGCACCCCAAAAAATACACTTTCCAGCAAATGCTCGGGGATGGCCGAGCAATTTTGCGCCACAAAAGGCTTGTCCCGGCGGGGAGAAGCCAAGTGAATGCCTTGGGCAAACAAAGCCTTGCCTGTGCCCGGTTCTCCCGTGATGAAAACAGGGGTATGGCTATGGGCAATTTTTTTGGCAAACTGCACCAGCTGCACCATGGTGTCGTTTGCGCAAATGATGTTGTCTAGGGTGCAGTCCCGGTCGTCGTGCAGCCGAAAGCTTCTGTCCTCTAGGTTATGGGCTTCCACATGCCCCTGATTTTTAAATTTGTTGGTTACAATGCAAATGTCTTTGGAAAGTTCTATGGCACCGATGGTTCGGCCATTATTTCGGATGGGGAAGGAAATGTTGTCTGTAATGGTGTCGTCCAGGTAAAGGTTTTTTAAATACTGGGCTTTACGCTCTACAGGCTCTTCTTTTTCAATACACTCAAACAAAGAACTGTTGGCCTTATTAATGTTAGGAAAGGCATGAAACAAATGCTTGCCCACAATGGACTCTTCAATTTCCTTGTTGATGGTAGGGTCAAATTTAATGGTGAATAAAACAATGCCTTCGCTGTTAATGATGGTGATGCCGTCAATATAATCTAAATTTCTATAAATAGACATGTTAACCACCTAACTTTGTAAATATTTCTATTTTATTTTACCATAATTCTTAAACCTTGAACAGTTGACGGAATGCCCAAAAGCGCAGGAGGGTTCAATTATTTTTAAGGATATGGTTAAAATATTTAGCAATATATACGCACAAAGAGAAATATCCAATACAAACAATGTGAATTCTTGAATGGATTCAGTTAAAAACAAAACTGACACCGTATGAAAACCGATGCCAGCCTGCGTAATTTTGGGCTATTCTCCAATAGGGCGTCTTTTCCCTGTCCGTTGAACGGGATTCCTTCAACAATCTACCCAGGTTTTTTTTCAGCAAAAAACGATTTATTTAATGAAAGATGCGGTTATGTATTGAAATTTGTTTTCATTATCCTTATAATAGAGTGGGTGGTTAAAAGTGGAGGCTTTGGGTCTATGCATCCACAATAGCCATTAAAAGGAAAAGAGGTGTGCATTAAAAAAATAATTTAGTTTACAATATGTATGTATATGGGTAAAAATGAAATAGACTGCAATAATGAAGGGTGGGCTTTTTCATATGATGAACAATTTTAAAATTAGAACAAAATTGTTATTAGGTTTTTCGGTGGTTATTGTGCTGGCGATGGTTATGGGCGCAGTAGCCATAATGAATTTAACCAACGACACAAACAAATTCAAATATTTGATTGATTTTCCTGAATCAAGAATCAATGCATTGCTTGAAGCAGCTGGTGATTTTAAAGAAATGCGCCGTTGCGTTGCCAGCATTGCATACTTTTCAGACGACCCTCAAATGGTTCAATCGGCTTCCGATTCTTTCGATGTTGCATTTAAGAATATCAACAGCCACATCGATGCATATATCACCTACGTTAACGACGACCCTGTTTTGACCCAAGAAATTAAAACGCAAAGAAAAAGCGTTATTACGCAAATACAAGATGGTATTGCGCACTATAAAACCGATGTATATGACAAAGTGATGGAAGCGGTGGACAATAACAATCCGCAAATCATTGCGCAATACATTAATCAGGGTAGTAAAATTGATGTAAGTGTAGACCAGGAGATACAAGAATTAATTCAAAGTGCGTATAACCAAATCGATTCAGACTCTAACAAAACCCTTGCATCAGTCAAAAATTCTGTTGTTTTTATGTTGGCTATTCTTTTGGCAATTATGGTTATCTCTATTACGGTTGCGCTTATTCTGGCCGGACGCATCTCTAGGCCTCTTGAAGAAATTGTTGGCATTGCTTCCGACATTTCCAATGGCAACATGAATGTGAACATTCGCACCAACAATGCAATGGACGAGGTTGGCCAGTTAACCCGTAATTTCCGTAAGGTGACGGAAGTGTTCAACCAAATGATGGATGCACTGACCCAAATGTCTGATGCCCATGATGCAGGTGACATTGACCATCGTGTTGATGAAGACGCATACGCTGGAACTTTTAAGCAAGTGGCAGAATCGGTAAACAAAATGGTTGAAGGGCATATTCAAACGAAAAGAAAAGCTATGGCTTGTGTGCAGTCTATGGTTAACGGTGATTTTGAGGCCAATATTGAGCAGCTTCCCGGCAAAAAGGTATTCATTAACGAAGCTATTGAAGCCATGCGGGGTGCCATAAAATCAGTGAACAACGAAGTAATAGAATTAACCCAATACGCCATGATGGGTGACCTTTCCAAGCGTATTGATACAACCCAATATAAAGGGGACTGGATCGGTTTAATGGAAGGGTTGAACAACGTGTTAAGCACGGTGGCCAATCCTTTAAACGGTGTATCGGAAGCATTGACGGAAATGTCTAAAGGTAATTTCAATGTGCGATTAAACGGCGATTACAAAGGCCAATACGCCGCTGTTCAGCAGTCTTTGAACGAAACGGTTGCGGCCATTGCTTCTTATATTACAGAAATTAACGGCATACTGGCTAACATGGCAGACGGACATTTAAACGTTCAAATAACCAGGCCGTACATTGGCGAATTTTCATCCATTAAGGAATCCATTAATACCATTGCAGCGTCACTGCATAAAACCATGGCTGAAATTTCTTCTGCTTCCGAACAAGTGTTTGACGGTGCCAGACATATTTCGTCCAGCTCCATGTCTTTAGCAGAAGGTGCCACAGAGCAAGCCGGTGCTATTGAAGAACTTACGGCCTCTATTGAACAGATGAATGGGCAAATTCAAGATACCGCCCAAAACGCTCAATCTGCCAATACGTCTTCACTAAAATCTATGGAAAATGCAACCCAGGGCCAGCAGGATATGAAGGCCATGCTGGAATCTATGGACGGCATTAAACAGGCTTCAGACAACATTTCCAAAATTATTAAAGTTATTGAAGACATTGCGTTCCAGACCAATATTTTGGCCCTTAATGCTGCGGTGGAAGCAGCCAGGGCAGGTGTTCAGGGCAAAGGCTTTGCCGTGGTGGCAGAAGAAGTGCGCAACCTGGCCATTAGAAGCCAGGATGCAGTGAAGGAATCTACCGTGCTTATTGAGGACTCTATTGCCAAAGTAAACAACGGCACCCAAATTGCCAATGAGACGGCAGTTGCCCTTAACAACATCTTTGAAAGTGCCGGCGAGGTTTCCCAGGTGATTAAACAAATTGCCGCATCCACCCACGACCAAGCCGAGGCAGTTTCCCAAATTCAAGTGGGCATTAACCAGATTGCCCAAGTGGTTCAAAGCAATTCTTCAACTTCTGAAGAATCTGCTGCTGCTGCTCAGGAGCTTAATTCTCAAGCTGAAATGCTTAAACAAATGATTTCTTTCTTTAAACTATAAAACAGAGAACTACCCCGCCTCAAGGGGTGGGTAGTTCTCGGAGCAGCGTAGGTGCATACAAAAACTGCCGGCAGCCATTGTCCGGCAGTTTTTGCGTTATAATGAATAGTAATAAAAAGCAAAAATGGTATAAAAATTATAAAATATCATTTATTTACCTTGCAAGCATCGTATATACACAGTATAATTATGGCATAACAAGGATAGCCATTTTCTGGATGTTAAGGGGCTGGTTGGATGAGCAGAATTATTTCCATTGTATTGTTTGTAGGGTTTATATAGACACTAATTGAAGATAAATTCTAGAACGTTGCATTATACAAACATAAAAATATTGGAGGTCAATTATGAAAAACATTAAGATTAAGACAAAGCTTATTTTAAGCTTTGGTATGGTTCTGGCCTTGCTGATGGTTATTGGTGTGTCTGCTTTTGTGAGTATTAACAATTTAAACGCTGTGGTATCCGATTATAAGAATAAAAACTTGCCCAGTGTGGACGCATTGGCCATTATTAAAAGAAGCATTATTTCCATACAAAGAGACTTGTTGCTGGCTTCTGTGTCCCCGGACCAAAGCGTGACAGACCAGTGCATTGAAGATGTACAGACCGAAAGAGACATTTTAAATAAAGCGCTTGATAATTTTAAACTGACCATGCAGACAGACCCGGCTCTGCTGACAGATTTTGAAAGCTTGGTAAAAGAGGCCACCGAATATAGAAAGACAATTGAAGATTATGCAAAGCAAAACCAGCCAGACACAAACTTGAAAGCCTATGAAATGTTTATAAATCAATATAAGCCGATTGTAGACAAAGCCCTTGGAAAGCTGGATGAAATTAAGAAGCAGCAGGATAGCATTGTGAATATATTAGATGCAAAAGCGGCAATTAATATTAAAACGGCTTATTTTATTGTGGCTGTTGTGCTTTTGGCCAGTTTTATCATTACGCTACTGATTATTTCCATGCTGAATAAAGCCATTGCCAAGCCGATTGTGTTGCTGGAAGGTGCAGCCAGAGCCATTGCAGGGGGCAACCTGAATGTGAACCTGAAACAAAGAAGTCAAGATGAGATTGGCATGCTGGTGGGTTCTTTTGCTAAAGTACGGGACTCCATTTTAATGTTGACAGATAAAATTAACGGCATGGCCCTGGAAATGAATGAGGGGGACATTGAAGCACGCATTGATGCCGATGTTTTTGAAGGTGCATACAAAGAGGTGGCTAATTCCATTAACAGCTCTGTAGGCGACTTGATTGACGATACGCTAAAAATATTGGCAGGTTTTAATGCCCTGGGCAACGGCAATTTCAGCGTAGAACTTGAAAAGTTCCCAGGGAAAAAAGCAGTTGCCAACCAAATGTTTGAGGAATTGAAAAACAACTTGAAATCCCTAAACCGTGATGTAACCAGCATGATTGACGGCGCAATCAATGGAGAACTGGACACCCAGGTGAACACCGCATTGTATGCAGGGGATTGGCGTGTATTAACCCAAGGCTTAAATGAACTGCTTGAAAATGTGAGCAAGCCCATTGAAGAGTCCAACAAAGTGTTGGCCCAGCTGGCCCAGGGTGACTTTAATGTGGAAATAAGCAGAAACTACAAGGGAAGTTTTGCTGCCATGATGGGCTCTTTAGACACGATGGTCAGTGCCATTGGCTCATATATTAGCGAGATAACCGAAATACTGGATGCCATTGCCACAGGGGATTTAACCAATTCCATCAACAGGGAATATGTGGGCCAATTCAGCCACATTAAAAACTCTATTAATAAAATTGCGAAAACATTGCGCAACACCATTGCAAGCATTAAGGCGTCTTCCGACAATGTGAATGTTGGGTCTAGGCAAATTTCCGAAACCGCTATGGACTTAGCCAACGGTGCCAGCAACCAGGCTAGCGCAGTGGAAGAATTGAATGCCTCCATTACAATCATTAATGAGCAGACCCAGCAAAATGCAGACCAGGCCAAAAAAGCCAACGACTTTTCCAAACAATCCATTACAAGCGCCAAAACAGGCAACGAGGAAATGGCCAAAATGCTTTCCTCTATGGATGACATTAAAGAGGCATCCCATAATATTTCTAAGATTATTAAAGTGATTGACGACATTGCCTTCCAAACCAACTTATTGGCCCTGAATGCTGCGGTGGAAGCGGCAAGAGCAGGGCAGCACGGCGTGGGCTTTTCCGTGGTTGCTGAGGAAGTGCGTTCCTTGGCCGGAAGAAGCCAGCAAGCTGCTAAAGATACATCTGTGCTTATTGAAGACATTATTTCAAAAATTAACGATGGTACCGAAACAGCCAAGCTCACAGCCGACTCGCTGAGGAAAATTGTGGATGATACGAATGCTGTTTCATCCATCATTGATGAAATTTACCAGGAAACCGCAAACCAAACGGAAAGCATTGCCCAAATTACCGTAGGCATTAACCAAATTTCAGAAGTGGTTCAAATGAACTCTTCCACCTCTGAAGAGTCTGCGGCGGCAGCCCAGGAACTGAACAGCCAGTCCGAGGTGCTTGCCAATATGGTGGCCAACTTTACGGTTTAAACCAAAAAACACCTTGCAGAACTTTTTGAAGTTCTACAAGGTGTTTTTTGGTTTTTGTATGCCGTTGCCACAATTTCTGCCATGGCTGCCGTAAGGGGGGCAGAGGGGACTTGCCGCATATTGTTAACCCCTTGGTTAACCAGAATGCCGTAAACAGTCTTGTTTTGGCCGTCTTTGCCCACCGAATTCCGGGTGGCAGCAATAGAGGCCTGATTGCTGTCTGTCAGCACGGTGTCGGCCATTACAGGGGTTACCTGCAACACCATGGCACAAACTAAAAGCAAACTGATGAGCTTTTTCAAAACCTTTCCTTCTCTTATGAAATATTTAAGTTATTTAATGTTTATATTATATAATTTTTAAGAAGTAGAGCAACCCTGTTTAAAAAATACGCTAAAAAACCACCCAACCAATCAAATGGCCGGGTAGGTTCTTCATGTTGTTGCTTATTTGGAAATGGCATCCAGCAGCATACCGCTGCGGTCGTTGGAAAGTTCCCAGGCACCAATGCCCAACAGGTTCTGGGACTTGGCGTAGCTGGATTTTTCGGCTAAAGAGGCTGCATCGTCATAGGAAATAAATGTAAAGTCGTAAAAGATGTAGGGCACTTTTGCACCAGGCTCCCATAGGGCATCCACATCCGGTTTTGAAAGATAACTATAAAAAACCTCATTAAAGCTTATGGGCTTTTTAAATGTGTACGTACTATATAAGCCATTGTCTTCATCGGTGGTTACGTCATAGCTGTAGCCATAAAAAGGCGTACCCAGAACAATTTTGTTTGCGGGTATGTTGGCATCCAAGTAGAGTTGGACAGACTGGCTAACTGTAGTTGTTTCCCTGGGTGGCTCTTTTTGTGGCTGAAACAACGGGGCATTAAAACCTGAATAGGCAAACTCCATGTTAAAGTCATAGGCCATAAGAAAAACATAATCCACAACCGCTGCTGCTGCCGCAGGTTCAATGTGGTTTAAGTATTCGTTAAAAGCACCCCCTGCAAAGGACAGATCATATTTTTTACCATCTTTTTGGCCCTGGGCATCCAATGCTGCCCGTAAGGCTTTTAACAGCAAAGTAAAGTTTTGCTTGTCCTCTGGGCGGGTGATGTTGCCGGATCTGCCCCCGCTGCCTGGGTATTCCCAGTCTATGTCCACCCCATCCAGTTTATGGGTGGTGATTAACTCTATACAGCTTTGGGCAAATTTTGTGCGGGAAGCTTCGGTTAAGGCAACATCGGAAAACAGCCGGGAGTAATCCCAGCCACCAACAGAAATTAATACTTTTAAGGACGGATTTCTGGATTTTAACAGCTGGAATGCTGCAAAGTTTTGAATGTCGTTGTCCGGGTCTGCCAGCCGCACGGTGAGCTCGGGGCTAATTTCTGCAAAGGCATAGTGAATGTGGGTTAATCTTTGGGCATGGATTTGATCAGGCTTGTAACCTTCATAGCTTGACCAGGATGTGTAATAGCCAACCACCAGCGCCATTTTTTGCACAGCCTTTCTTTATGGTTTCATGCATTATATTCAATTAAAAAACGATTGTTATAAAAAATTAAGGCAGAAACTTATCCAAGCAGGGAAATATTATGCTGTGAAATAAATAAAAATACTACTATTTAGTTAAATTCTATTGTTTTGTTTCGGTGGGTCATCTATAATCATGAAAAATCAGTTTTACTTGCTTTTCTGAAAGGGGAGGACAGTGAACGAAAAGATTAGGAAAATAACGGTTGGGGTTTTGCAGCGATTGGTATTTTGACAATTGTATGGGCTTTGGCGGGCTGTTCCGATG
>CAZCQP010000064.1:0-11787 GCA_964500895.1 uncultured Eubacteriales bacterium
ACCATGCATCTCACAGATTTGTTCAAGGGGTTCTGGCCCATTGCGCTTATTGTTCTATTAATTTTATCGTTTTCAGTTCCAGTTTCTTTTGCTACGCTGGTGTCCATTGGGTTGTTTATCTATGTGGGGCGGTTTTCTTTAAGGGAACTGGGCACCTTCGTTAAACATGCTTTTGAAGCCAAGCTTTTGTTAAGTTCTTTTTTTATTATGATTTTTAAAGACGTGCTGGGTGTAACAGGGGTGATTTCTGCTCTGCCGGAAATCTTTTCAGCGCTGCCCATCCCTAATATTTTTATCTATGCGCTCATTTTCTTTACAGGCACTTTGGTTAGCGGCACACAAGCCACCGTGGCACTGGGCATTCCCATTGCTTTTGCGGCCAACCCAGAAGCAGGGTTACCGTTGCTGGTATTGCTCATGGGGGTAACATGGGCGGCAAGCCAACTGTCTCCCACTCATGTATGCTTAAGTGTTGTTGCCGAATATTATAAAATTGGGCTTGGCAAACTGATTCAAAAAACCATTCCGGTGGTGATGACTTATTGTATCATCCTGTTTGGTTACTACTTTGTGTTGGCAGCATTTTGCAAATAAGCAAGCCTTTCCTTGGTTGCCGAACGCAGCAGTTTGTAAAGGGTTGCCATTACAGGCACCCCCAGCATCATACCGATAACGCCCCCCATGCCGCCGCCAATGACTACGGCCACCAATACCCATACGCCGGGAAGGCCAATGGATGTGCCCACCACACGGGGATAGATGATGTTGTTTTCCAGCTGTTGCAATACCAGAATATAAACAATGAAGAGCACCGCTTTCACAGGGTCTACCACCAGAATAAGAAAGGCACCAACCCCTGCCCCCAGGTAAGCCCCCAAAATGGGGATGAGCGCTGTGGCCCCAACAAACACGCCCACAGTGGCCGCATAAGGGAACCGGAACAGCCACATACCTGTGGCGCATAACAAGCCCAAAATAACGGCTTCTGCACATTGGCCTGTAATGAAGCTGGTAAAAGATTCATTGGCCACATGCAGCACATGGTTCAGCCGTTTGGCATGGGTTTGGCCCATAAAAGCTTTTTGCACCTGTTGAAGTTGGCCCATTAACCGTTCTTTGCCAAGGAGCAGGTACACCGCAAAGGCAAAGGCCACAAATGCATCAAAAAGCCCAGAGGTTACAACCCCAATGATGCTAAAAGAGGAACTGAAAATGTTGCTAATGCCTCTGGTGGCATAGCTGGCAATATTTTTCACCAGGCTTTCCCAGTTGATGTTCACTTCTCCCATGCGTTCTGCAACGGAGGGGAAGGCGGCTTGGTTTTCAGTTATCCATTGGTTGATGCGGTTTACAAACCCCGGGAAAACGGCCGCAATGGTGGCCATGGTGTTCACAACCTGGGGCAGCACAATGCGGATAATCAGCAGCACAATCAAAACGATGGTCACCAAAGACAACAACAAGCAAACCAGCCGTCTAGATTTTTGAACGGCTATTTTTTTGCTTTTGGGGAAATAAAGGCGCTCGTACTGCATCATAAGAATGTTTAAAATATACGCCACTACAAACCCCAGCAACAGGGGGCGAACAATGTTCCAAAGGGTGGCGGCAACCCCCCAAATGCTTCCAAAATATAAAATAATCAAGACCAAACCCGCTGCAAGGCACAAATAGCGGATAATCAGTTTATCCAGCGGTTTTATTTTCACTATACCCACCTCGAAATATCCGGCTGTTTATGCATGATCTTGGTTCAGCCTTTTATAAATGTCTTGCATCTTTTCATCCAGTGCCGCAATGTTTTCGGCACAATCCGCCAGCTCCCGATGCAAATCCTCTTTCACCACAGAATCTGTTTTGTATTTCAGTTGGTGTTCTAAGCTTGCCCAAAAATCCATGGCAATGGTGCGTATTTGCACTTCCACAGGCACACGCCGGGTTTCTTCCGCCAAGAATACAGGAATAGACACCACCAAATGCAAGCTGCGGTAGCCGTTTGGTTTTGGGGTTTCAATATAGTCCTTGCGTTTGATTAAGGTAACGTCGTCCTGCTTCAGCAAAAGCTCTGCAATTTTGTAAATATCGCTAATGTAATAGCAAATGACACGAATGCCCGCAATATCGGTTAAGTGTTCCATGGCAATGTCTAAATTGGCGGCCAAACCACGGCGGGCCAGCTTTTCAAAAACACTTTGGGGCTGTTTCAGCCGGCTTTCCATATGGTGAATGGGGTTGTGGGCAAACTTCACATTAAATTCATCGTCCAAAATGTCCAGCTTGGCACTCACTTCTTTAATGGCAGCGCTGAAAACCTGCTGCATTTCAATTAGGCTTTTCACGGTTTGCATCTTGGTTTCTGCCGGGGCATTCAGCAGATACGCCCCGAACTTGAAGTCGTCCAGGTTAATTTTGGCTTTGCGCTTAAGTATCATGTCGTTCCTCCAATTTTCTCTCAAAACATCTTTAAATGGTACATCAGATAAAAAAAGACGGCCTGCAGCCGCCTTTTTTCACTTCACTATTTTACGCCAATCCAAGTCGCCCCGGTCCAGCGCAAGCAGCAGCGCCTCAGCAGTAGCCAGGTTGCTGGCCAAGGGGATGTTGTGAATGTCGCACAGGCGCAAAACGCTGTTAATATCCGGCTCGTACTGTTTTTGGGTTACGGGGTCACGCAGAAAGATGACCAAGTCAATGTCGTTATGGGCCACTTGTGTGCCCATCTGCTGTTCGCCCCCCAGGTGCCCAGCCAGGTATTTATGCACCGTTAAGTTAGAGGTTTCTTCAATCAACCGCCCGGTGGTGCCGGTGGCGAATAAATTATGCTTGTTTAAAATATGCCGGTAAGCAATGCATAAATTTTCCATTAGTTTTTTCTTATTGTCGTGAGCAATCAGCGCAACGTTCATTTTATCATCCTTCAAATAAAGATTTGTTTTTTCTCATGCTAACATTGAGTACAAGCCCAATGGCCGTCATGTTTATCCACAAAGAGCTGCCGCCATAGCTGACAAAAGGAAAGGGCATTCCGGTATTGGGCAAAAGCCCCGTGGCCACCCCCACATTGACAAACACTTGAAACGCAAACATGCCCGCCACGCCGGAGGCAATTAACCGGCCCAAAAGGTCGGCGCTGCTTTGGGCCACAATCAGGCACTTGATGATGATGAAAAGCATCACCGCCAGCACGGCGATACACCCCATAAAGCCCAGTTCTTCGCCGATAACGGAGAAGATGAAGTCTGTGTGGTCAAAGGGAAGCCGGCTAAACTGGATGATAAGCCCGTTGTACAGGCCCTTTCCTTCCAACTGCCCAGAGCCGATGGCTTCAATAGACTTTAAGGTCTGGTAATAAGCGTCCGAGTCTTCAGCAGGGTTTACAAAGGTTAAAATACGCTTTATCTGGTACCCGCCAATGAGCTTGTCTGCAAACAAAGGGTCTGGGCGCAGCACATCCTGAATAAACAAGATGCTGGCGGGAACTGTGGCCGCCGTGGCCACTCCCACATATTTAAAAGGTATGCCACCTGTAAACACGATAACAAGAGAAATGGCCAGCAGCACCAACGCTGCAGACAGCGAAGGCTGCGCCATTACCAGCCCCACGGGTAAAGCCACCAGTACGGCCAGCACGAACAAGGTTGCGGGTTCATCCATGCTTTCATGATATTTGTTGATAAATGCAGACAAAAAGATAATCACAAACAGCTTGGAAAATTCCGAGGGCTGTAGCTTGGCGGGGCCCAGTTCAAACCACCGGGCCACACCATCCCCTTTAATATAACCATAAATCAACACCGCTACCAAAAGAAGGATACACATTATATAAATGACAATATAAAACTGGCTGATAAAACGGTAATCAATGGCTGCGGCCAGCGTCATCAGCATTAAACCAAGCCCAAACCAAACCAGCTGTTTCATGCTTTCGTTGCTGCCGTCTTGGTAGGTGGCGCTGCCAATCATAACAACACCGAAGATGACCAGCAGACATACGGCAATAAGCAGCGTATAGTCCAATTGTCGCAGCAGCTTTCTCATGGGCCACTCTTGCCTTTCTTAGCGGCCATACTTGTAAAAACACTCATTTGCCTTGCGCCTTCCGCATGTTTTTAATTGGAATATTGGCGCAAAGCATGGGTACGTTCTGGCCGTCTATGTCGGAGGGGGCTTGAGAGATTTGAATGTCCAGCCCCTCCTCGTCAATTTCCATGTAATTAGAGATTACCTTTATTATATCCGTTTTCAGCATTTCCAAAAGCTGTGTGGAACAATTTGCCCGGTCATGTATAAGCACAAGTTTCAACCGGTCTTTGGCCACATCTTTAGAGGGCTGCTTTCTTGTAAAAAAACCAAAAAAATCCACCAAAGCCACATCCTTTTATATCCCTCAAGATTTACTTTCTTGCGAACTTACCCTTTTTTAAAAAATTTCTTCAGCTTGCTAAAGAAGTTTTCCGTCACTTCTAAATCCATCAACGGCACTTCTTCCCCCAAAAGTCTGCGGCTAATGTTTCTAAAGGCTTGCCCGGCACGGGAAACATCGTCCAGCACCGCTGGTTCGCCACGATTAGAAGAAACCACAATGCTTTCATCGTCTGGCACCACACCCAGTACGTCTATAGCCAAAATGTCCGTTACATCTTCCAAGGTCATCATGTCGCCACGTTTGACCATGTCTGTGCGGATTCTGTTTAAAATAAGCAGCGGGTTTTTAATTTCGGCTGCTTCCAAAAGCCCGATGATACGGTCTGCATCCCGAACCGCGGAAACTTCCGGCGTGGTGACCACCACGGCTTTGTCTGCCCCGGCAATGGCGTTTTTAAAGCCTTGCTCAATACCGGCAGGGCAGTCGATAAGCACAAAATCAAACTCTTCTTTTAACGTTTCGCACAGTTTTTGCATTTGTTCCGGGCTGATGGCGTCTTTGTCCCGGGTTTGGGCCGCCGGCAACAGGCACAGGTTTTGAAAGCGCTTGTCTTTAATGAGCGCTTGTTTTAACCGGCAGTTGCCTTCGATCACATCAATCACATCGTATACAATTCTATTCTCAAGGCCCATAATCACGTCCAAATTGCGCAGGCCGATGTCTGCGTCCACCAGCACCACATTCTTGCCGCAAGCGGCCAGGCCGGTGCCCAGGTTTGCAGACGTGGTGGTTTTGCCCACGCCACCTTTGCCAGACGTTATGACGATTACTTCACTCATTGTGTTTCCCCCTACATCCTTCGTAATGTTTATCCATTCAGCTTTCTGCGATACGGTTTCGCCGCAAAAAGGACATTATTCCATATCATAACAAATATTCAAATGATTTGCACTATTTTTTTGTAAATTTCTTCACTTTTGGCTTTATGCTGTTAAAGCGTGTCAAAAACGGCTTGTGCTTTTTTCAGCAGTTCAGCAATGGGCAGGCTTTGGGGGCACTTGTCTAAACATTGGCCGCAATCCTTGCAATTGCCAGCAATTTTACGGGCATCCTGCGCCTTCATGAAGTGAAAATCCCCTTTGGCTAAATGGGGCGTTTCATACCGGGGCACATCGTTGTAAATGGTAAAATTTTTAGGAATGTCAACCCCATGTGGGCAAGGCATACAGTAGCCGCAGCCGGTGCAAGATACATTGTTGGCGGCTTCCAATGCTTGGCGCACTTTTGCAATGACGGCAATGTCTGTTTCCGTCAGGCTGTTGGCTTGGGCTTTGTTTGCGTAGGCAATGTTCTGCATCAGCTGTTCCATGCTGGATGCACCGCTCAAAAGACAGTGAATGTCCGGCTTGTCCCACAAATAATCCAAGGCCAGTTGCACCGGTGTTCTGTCCATGCCGGACTTTTCCATCTCTGCCAGTGCTCCCGGGGTTAACCCAGCCAATCGCCCGCCTTTTAAGGGTTCCATAATGATGACATCCAGGCCCTTGTCTGCAATATAGCGCAGCCCTTTAAGCCCGGCTTGTTCTTCTTCGTCCATGTAATTCAGCTGAATCTGGCAAAAATCCCAGTTGTGGGCGTCCACCATGGGGTAAAAGGCTTCCAGCTTGTCGTGGAAGGAAAAGCCCAGGTGTACGATTTTACCGGCATTTTTGGCTTGCTCTGCCTGGTGCAGCAACTCCAGCGGCTCTATTAAATGTTTCCAGCGGGCCTCGTTTAAAGCGTGAAGCAGGTAGAAGTCAATGTGGTCTGTGCCCAGCCGCTTTAATTGCTCGTCCAGAAAACGGTCAAAATCTTCCTTTTTCTTCATCATAAACACCGGGCTTTTGGTGGCCAGGTACGTTTTGTTCCGGTATCCTTTTTTCAAAGCTTTCCCTACAATGCTTTCGCTGCGTCCCCCATGGTACACATAAGCGGTGTCAATATAATTCACGCCATTGTCAATGGCGGTGCGCACCATGTTGATGGCTTGACCTTCATCTACATTCAGGCCGTCTTTGTTGCCGTCTAACGTAGGAAAACGCATACAGCCTAACCCTAAAACAGACACATCTACCCCGGATTTCTTCATTTTTCTATATTGCATTCCACAGACACACTCCTTTAGTTAAACTAAACCATTAACACCAATCAAATTGCCATTCAAAACCATTATAACAGCATTTTAAAAAGTTTCAAGTTTTCCCTTATTTTTACTTGCAGAAAGCGTACCCTTTCATTATAATAAAACTCCGGGGGTCGAACATTGCCAAAAGCATTTGGGCCCTTAAGCTTGCTAGACTAGAATTGGGTGTGACATATGGTTTTCTCCAGCCCGTTATTTTTGTATGGTTTTTTGCCGGTTTGTTTGGGGCTTTATTTTTTGTTTAGAAGTTTGCGGTGGAAAAACACTGTTTTGCTGACCGCATCCCTGTTTTTTTACGCATGGGGAGAGCCAAAATGGATTTTCATGCTGGTTTTAACCAGCTATACCAACTATATATGCGGCCTAAAAATTGCCGCCGCCCAAGAAGCGGAAGATGCCAAGAAAGCAAAGGCTGCCATGCTGGTGGGCGTTGTGGCCAGTTTATTGGGCCTGGGGGTGTTTAAATACACCACCCTTGTCATAGACAGCCTGAACCTGCTGCCCACGGTACACTTGCCCGGCTGGAAGCTTTCTTTGCCCATTGGTATATCTTTTTATACGTTTCAGGCCTTAACCTACACCATTGACGTTTACCGGGGCCGTGTACAGGCGCAGCAGTCCTTTGCCAAGTTTCTTTTGTATATATCCATGTTTACCCAGCTTATTGCCGGGCCCATTGTGCGGTATGTAGACATTGCGGCTCAAATTGAAGGCCGCGCTTATACCTTGTCCCAGTTTTCCAGCGGGGTTACCCGGTTTTTATGCGGGCTGGGCAAAAAAGTGTTGCTGGCCAACTACGCTGGGGCAGCCTTGAACCATGTGGTGGGCGGGGGAATTATATCCATGACCACCGTGGATGCTTGGCTGGTGCTGGTGCTGTATGCGTTCCAGCTGTACTTCGACTTTTCCGGCTATTCAGACATGGCCATCGGTATGGGGCGGATGTTTGGATTTTCTTTTCTGGAAAACTTCAACTACCCCTACATTGCCGCTTCCATTACAGACTTCTGGCGGCGGTGGCACATTTCCTTGTCCTCCTTTTTCCGGGACTATGTGTACATTCCCTTGGGGGGCAACCGCCAACATCACATCACCAACATTGTGGTGGTGTGGGCTTTAACCGGGCTGTGGCACGGGGCCAGCTGGAACTTTGTGCTGTGGGGCCTGTATTATGCCTTGTTCCTCATTTTGGAAAAAAAGGTGCTGGCGGAAAAAGTGCTGGCCAAGTTGCCGAAAGCCTTTCGGCACGCCTATACCATGGCGGTGGTGCTTGTGGGCTGGGGGCTGTTCTACTTTACAGACTTTAAAGACATTGCGGCCTTTGTGCCGGTGCTGTTTGGCTTTGGGCGGGCAGGGTTCTTTAACGGCATCACCCGGGTAATGTTGATGCAGAACAGTTTGTTGCTGCTGGCGTGCGTGGTGGCCTGTACCCCGGTAGGGATGTGGGTCAAGGAACGGCTGGTTCAGCGTGTTGAGCAGTCCCAAAAACATGTGGCAGACTTGGTGGTTTCCGCATCCCAAACGGTGTACAACGCCGCACTGTTGTTTTTCTGCACCGTCTCTATGGTGAGCAGCGGATTCAACCCCTTTTTATATTTTAGGTTTTAGGAGAGGTTACTTTGAAGCTTTCTACAATATTGAAGCTTTCTAAAATATTGCACTTGGTATGCTGTTTGGTTTTCATCGTGCCCATTTGCATGATGGCCCTTTTATATGTGCTGCTGCCCCACGAAACGGTGCTGGCCAACGAACAGCGTGTGGCCAAAATGCCCGCTTTTTCTGTGGAGGCCCTATTTAGCGGCCACTATTTCCCGGAGGTGGAGGCCTATTTTTCAGACACCTTTCCTTTCAGAACCCAATTGTTTGCTGCCAATGCCAACCTGGCGGGCTTTTATGCCTTTTCCCCCTCACGGGAAGAAAGCGCCTTGGTGAGCATGGCGGCTTCCAGCCAGAACCTGGACATGGGCATGGGTACCTCTGCCCTTGGGGAGTACGTGCAAGTGCCCCCAGAACCAGACGCTGTGCCGGAGGAAGAAACAGGCTGGGGAAACACCATCAGCCCCCATTGGGAAGAAGGGTTGGCCGCCGGGCTTTTAGACCCTGAGAAAGAGGAAGCCCCGCCGCCGCCGCCGGTGATACCCGAGTTTAACAGCACGGCAGAGGAAAACAAAAGCGGCACCATTTTACTAACCGAAGACCGGGCCATGGAGATATTTTCCTATTCCGAAGCCCGTTTTGACGAATACGCCACCATCATTAATGCCATGAAAGCAGCTGTGCCGGAGGATGTGCGGGTGTTTAGCCTGGTGGCTCCTACGTCTGTGGAATATTACGCACCCCCGGAATACCGGGAAGGCAGGCGGTCGGTGAAGATGGCCATTGAAGCATTGCAGGAAAAGTTGCAAGGCCCCATCACCGTAGACGCTTGGACGGAACTGGCCTACCATGTGGACGAATACATTTATTTGCGTACAGACCACCACTGGACAGCCCGGGGCGCCTATTACGCTTATGTGGCACTGTGCCGCTCCGCCGGGTTTAAGCCTGTACAGCTGGAGGATTTCAAAACCGGGCAGTACGATGATTTCCTGGGCACCATGTACCAGTTTTTAGGGTCAGACCCTCGGAAAGACCGGCTGCTTACCAACAAGGACTACATAGAATACTTCGTGCCCATTGTGGAAACAGAAGCGCTGGTGTACGCCAATACGGCCATGGAAAACGGCCGCTCCATTGCTGTGGTCAACGAAGCTTTCACTGGTGGCAACAAGTATTTGTGCTTTATCGCGGGGGATAACCCCTTAACCCATATCACCACCAGCCAGAAGAACGGCAAAAGTATTGTGGTGTTGAAGGAATCTTACGGCAACGCTTTTGTGCCCTTTTTAACCGCCCATTACGAGAACATTTACGTGGTGGATTTAAGAACCTTTAACGGCCCCAACCAGCCTAGTTTCAACCTGGCTAACTTTGTGAATGACCATCAAGTGAACGATGTATTGGTGATTAACTATGCTTTCTCCGCTTCAAACCCCAGCATTCAAACGGGGTTGCGGAATATGGTGCCGTAAGCACATCCCACAGGAGGGGCTTTACATGCGTTTGGACTTAACACTAGAACTTACGCCGCAGATGGTGGCTCACGCACAGCACAACGAGAACAAAGCGCTTGTGGGCCACCTTGGCACCCATTTTGATGTGATGAACCATGTATTTCCTTTGGACTATACGGAAAGAATAGGTGTTGTCTTTGACGTAAGCCATGTGGAAGACCGGGACATTGACCTTGGGGATATTGACATAGCTAAAATAGAAGCAAACATGTTTGTGGCTTTTCATACCGGCTTTATCGAAAAAGTAGGTTACGGCAGCCCGGATTATTTCAGCAATCACCCCCAGCTTTCCCACGGGCTTATTGATGGGCTGGTTCAAAGGGGGGTATCCATCATTGGTGTGGATTTTGCCGGGGTGCGCAGAGGAAAGGAACATACGCCCAAAGACCAGTATTGCGCAGACAGAGGGGTTTTCATTGTGGAAAACCTTTGTAATTTAAAGGAAGTGCTTGGCCATGGGGGCAGGTTCACTGCCAACACGTACCCCATGCGTTATGCCCAAATGACAGGGTTGCCTTGCAGGGTGATTGCAAAGATTTAGGGGTGATGTGATGCACATTGCATTTGCGCAACAACAGGATATGAATAGCTGGATGGATTTATTGCACCTGGTGCAGGATTCTTTTCCCGGCTTAAACATGAGGGAATATCAAACTGGGCTGGCACAGTGTATGGATGACAGGCAAGCGCTGGTGGCTAAAGTGGACAACACTTTAGGGGGTGCCTTGATTTTTTCAAAAGATGCTGAATTAACTTTTTTAGCGGTTCATCCCCAGCATCGTCACAAAGGCATTGGAAAGGCCCTTATTCAAGCGTGCATGTCCCAATTTCCGCCTGGCACCAGGCTAAGCGTTGTCACTTATCGTGATGGCGACCCCTTGGGGGTTGCTGCTCGAAAGCTTTACCAAAGCCTGGGCTTTTGTGATGGTGAACTGCTAACGGTTTTCGATTACCCGTGCCAGGAACTGTACACCATCATTCAATAGCTTTTTGAGAGGAGCGGCAGTTTGAAAATTCTCATATACGGTGCTGGCGTTATTGGAAGCATTTTTGCAGGAAAGCTTGCCCTTGCAGGGCATCAGGTCACGGTTTTAGCAAGAGGCAAAAGGCTTGAGGAGATAAAAAACAAGGGCATCGTTCTTGTGAATCCCCATACCCAGAAAAAGGAACAGGTATGCGTTAATGCCATTGACGAACTATTGCCGGAAATGTATTTCGACTATGTGCTGATTACCATGCAGCGCACCCAAGTTGATGCAATTTTACCCTCGTTATCCCAAAATTGTTCAAAAAACATGGTGTTTGTGGTGAACACCGCAAGTGGATATGACAACTGGGTAAAGGCCGTTGGCAAAGACCGCCTGATGATTGGGTTTCCATCGGCAGGCGGAGAACGCAGCGCAGGCAGCGTGCACTACTTTATAGGTAAAGGCATTCAAAGAATTTTTCAAACCACAACATTCGGGGAATACACAGGAAAAAAAACAGAACGTGTGCAAACACTTATTCATTTGTTTAATGGAGCGGAAATACCATCTGTCTATTGTGCTAACATGGATGCATGGCAAAAAACACATGTTGCCGTGATAACCAGCATCGCCAATGCATTATACGGGGTAAATTGCTGCAACGTTCAATTGGGGCGCTCTTACGGCAAGGTTATAGAAATGGTGAATGGCATAAAGGAAGGCTTTCGGGTCCTTAGAAAAAATGGGGTTCACCCTACACCACAAAAGCTGTGGTGGTTCAACCTTCCTACCCCAATACTGGCTATGATATTTTGTATCTTTATGAAGACAAAAATGGCGGAAACAACCATGGCCAAACATTGCATGGTTGCAAAGCCTGAAATGATATGGCTTCAACAAGAATTTGATGCCTTAATTGCAAAAAGCGGAGTGCATACGCCAACGATTGATAAATTAAGGAAAAACTTGTCCAGCACAACATGCTAAAAACCTTGACATTAATTTTGTTTTAGCGTATAATGTGCAATGTTCATTGTAAATGGTCTTTAAGGGCTATTCTACTTTTTAAGTAGGAAGTGCCCGGGATTTATGTGGAGGAGTATCGAAGTGGTCATAACGCGGCGGTCTTGAAAACTGCTGTTCATACCGGTAAGCTGT
>CAZCQP010000065.1:0-11742 GCA_964500895.1 uncultured Eubacteriales bacterium
TGGGCTGTATCTGCAACTTTCTGCAACTGATTGGTTTCGTTAACAAGGCTCATAGCGGCAGCAAACACGTCTTCAAAGCTGCCGGCGGTTTTGTCCTGCCGAGATACGGGGCTGACAGAATGGGGATCTATAGGTGAAACAGGCATGTGGGTGCCATAGCTGGAGATTCCTATAGGGCTAATCTCTTGTGTGGTGATCATATTGCACTCCTCCGAAAATGTGTTGGCAACAATGCATATCCGTACGGCTTATCTTTGCATGAAAAATTACCGGCCAATCTCAAAGGTCTTAGCCATCATCGCTTTAGAAACATTCAAAGCGGTAACATTGGCCTCGTAAGAACGGCTGGCAGAAATCATGTTGACCATTTCAGTAACAATATTTACATTGGGCATTAACACATAGCCGTCTTTATCGGCGTCTGGATGGGTTGGCTCGTAAACCCGGCTTCCCGTGCTATTGTCCTTAACCACTTTCGATACTTTAACCCCATGGCCTTGCACGGGTTTGTTCATGATGTTATCCAGCTGAATCGAAAAGGGTGTTGCGTCGGTCTGCTCTTGAAACAAAACAGATTTGCGCTTGTAAGGACCGCCCCCTTCCGCCCTGGTTGTATTCACGTTTGCAATATTTTCAGAAATAATATCCATGCGGAGCTTTTGTGCCGTAAGGCCGCTTGCGCTAATATTTAATGCGTTAAAAAACGACATTGCGTATCCTCCTTTATGCACGCTTAATCAGTCATTATCTGGCACGAACCACCAGACCGATACGTTTGTAGTTATTCACAACGCTGCCTACCATGGTGTCATACTTGACAGATGTGGCATACAAATCCACCATTTCAAGCTCCATATTCACGTTGTTTTCGTCCAAGCGGTAGGAAAAGCCTTCATGCATGGTTTCAATCCTTGGCTTCACTTTATCCAAAGAAAGCTGGCCGGTTAAGGTTTCCCTCTTCAAAGCCTGGTCCAAAAGCTGGTCAAAAACCACGGTTTTCTTTTTATAGCCCGGTGTATCTGCATTGGCAATATTGTTTAAAATAACGTCTTTTTTTATCATGCTTGCCTGCATAGCACTTTTTAAAATGTCATTTCTGCCTGTTAACTTGTCAAGCATACAAAAGCATCCCCTTTTGCATTATTATGGTGTTTTTGCAGAAATTTATCAAAAATTTTTCCGATATATGTACAGGGAAATTTTTCATTATTTACTAAGTTTAGCTAAAATAGTTTTACCATATTAATCGTTAAGTGTCAATGGGCGTTCATGAATTTTAATGAAGCTTCATTTTAATACGCAATTTGTATAGGGGGTGTACCATGAATTTCAAGCCCTTCAATTTCCCATTATTTGGGGTATTTAGAAGAAAAAAGGCGGCTACACAACGTGTATACTGTCCCCCGGGCCTCTCCAAATAAAAGTATAAGCATAGCCTTTTATTTTGGATAAACCCTTCCCTGACCAGTACGCAAAATCCGTTTTGTAACCGCCCAACATTATTCAGTTAAATGCATGAATACGCACATACAAACGTCCTTGTTGCATGTTTATTCTGCCGTATAATCATCAAAATAACCTTGAATTAGGATAACCGGCGTTCCTTTATCGCCGCTTCCGCTTGTTAAATCACATAAGCTGCCTAACAAGTCTGCATATTTTCTGGGGGTGGTGCCGTCGTTATAGTTATTAACCCCGGAATTTTTGGCCTTTATTTTTTCCGCTAAAGCTTTTTGCTTTTCTTCCGGGCTTAAATCGGCCAATTCGTTGTCCACCACGTATTTAAGCTTTATTTCGTTAGGCTGGCCACCCAGCCGCTGGGTAAAGCCTGGAGAAACTACCGGGTCTGCCAGTTCCCAGATGCCGCACATAGGGTCTTTAAAGGCACCATCCCCGTACACCAGCACTTCCAGCTTCACCCCGGTTTTTTCTTCCATGATGCTTTGAACCTTTTCCACAAAAGGCTGGCAGTCTCTGGGGAACAACTTTAATGCTTTGTCTGTGGAAATGTTAGAACCAAGCACCCCATATTGGGCGTTGTAGCCGCTGCCATCCACAGGTTCATTTAAAATGTCTGATAAGGTATACACCGTTTCTGCGCCGGCCTTTAGCAACCTTTTCTGGGTAACAAACCGGCTATGTATTTCGCCAACCAACACGTGTTTGGTCAGTTTTAAAATTTCTCGGGGGTCTTTGGAGAGATACACTTCCACATGGTCGCCCACTTGGTCGTAAAGCTTCATATAGTCTATGCCGGTGAAAGGATGGGTAAAACCTTGATTTATTTCTAGAAATCTTTTGGCAGTGATTAGTTTTTCATTTTCAAAGGCATCGTCAATTTCATCAATGCGAGAAGTGTCCATGATGGGGTTGCCCACTTCATCTGTGGGGTATTGCAGAAGCACATATACTTTTTTGGCACCCAGTGCAATGCCTTTTAGAATATTAATAAACCGGTTTCGGCTAAAGATGGGGAATACCAGCCCAACCTCCCCTTGGGGAAACTTTCGGGCAATATCTGTAGCAATGTGGTCCAGCGTAGCAAAATTGCCTTGCGCCTTGGCCACAATGGATTCCGTCACGCCGATAACATCGGAGGTTTGAAACGTTATGCCCTCAGTTTTGGCTGCCAAAAGCACGCTGTCTGCCACAATCTGGGCCAGGTCATCCCCTGGACCAATAATAGGCAGCCGAATGCCCTGCGCTTTTGTTCCTATGGTTCTCATTTGCCACTCCTCCTTAAAAATGCTAAAAGCCCCTTAAATCTGGCAAAACGAACAATTGATTTTTTACATGTATTGGATTATAATATTTTTAAAGCATAATGTAAAGAAATTTTTAGGGAGTGATGTTTTGTGACCAAAACAAACGGTATGAATGTGATTATAACCAAAGATTATGACGAAATGAGCCTTCGTGCGGCGCAAATAATGGCCGATGCAATAAACGAAACCCCCAACGGATGCTTTGGTTTTGCCACTGGCAGTACGCCTGTGGGCATGTACAAAGCGCTGATTGACATGCATCTGGCAGGAAAAGTAGACTTTTCCGGGCTAACCACCTTTAACCTGGATGAATACTACCCCATACAAAAAGACAATGACCAAAGCTATGATTTTTTTATGCGTGATAACCTGTTCAACCACGTGAACCTTGACAAAAGCCGCATGAACATTCCCAATGGCGAAACGGACGACCCGGTTGCTTGCTGCCGTGCCTACGAGCAAGCCATTGAAGCTTGCGGCGGCATTGAAATGCAGTTGCTGGGCTTAGGGCTTAACGGCCATATTGGCTTTAACGAACCTACAGCAGAGGGCTTTTCCCGTGCAACAAATCTGGTAGACTTAACCGACAGCACCATTCAAGCCAACAAACGTTTTTTTGAAACCGAAGCAGACGTGCCCAAAAAAGCCATGACCATGGGCATTAAAACCATTATGCACGCTAAAAAGGTATTAATGATTGTTAGCGGTGCAAGCAAGGCAGAAATTGTGAATACCCTTATTAACGGCCCTATTACGCCACTTGTGCCTGCATCTGTGCTGCAATTGCACCATGATGTTACAATTGTGCTGGACAAAGATGCAGCAAGTGCGTTATAATCATTACAGTATTAAGGGTTTAATAACCTCTTAAATACAAATAAAAAAGTTGGAGGTTACAAAATGTTTAAAAAGATGACATCTATGCTTCTGGTGGTTGCGCTGTCCTTCTCTTTGGCTACCACAGCGTTTGCCGATACAACGCAAGCCAAATTTTTGCTGGCGCTTAAAACCACCTATAGTAAGCTGGAAAAGGAAAACAGAGAATCTTACAATGCCACAAATTCACCGGAAACCACAAAGTTTTTGTTAAACAACGCATACCAACTGCTGTTGGACATGAAACTTTCCTCAACCTTTGGGGAAGAACCCTTTAACGTTGGTTTTAATGCAGACATGAAGATTGACAATGTAGCGAACAAAATGTTAAGCCAGCTGCAATTGGATATTAAGCAGCTTACCGGCGGCAGCAACGACATTGTTATTAATGCATATGCAGACGAAAACCAAGTGGCCGTGAACTTGCCGGCTGTTTCAGACAAATACTACACTTTAAAAGCAGATACCACCACGGAAGAATGGAATGCTGCACCCATCGGCCAACTGATGCCGGCCGACGAGGAAACCTTTGCCACCATCCATGAAGGGTTCAATGCTTTTACAAAACAAAGCAACGCCTTCCTTACAGAATTGCCCGAAGATTTAACCAAGCCTTACCAAAAACTGACCACCGACTACATCAACAAAGGCAAGTTTGCAAGCCAAGGCAAGCAAACTGTTGAAACCCAGGCTGGCCCAGTTGAAACTGAAAAATTAAGCTGCGTTTTAACGGCAGATGTAATTAACGCCTACATTCAAGAGCTGGCCAACACCATTGAAGCTGACGAAGCATTAAGAGGCCTTTTAGACCAGGTTTATGCCAGCTACAATCAGTTAAGCCCAGGTTATACCATCACCGACATGGTGATTGACCAGATGGCTAATTCTTTAAGGGGCTACACCGTAGATTCAGACCTTACATACACCCTTTATGTGAATAAAGAAAGCATTGCTTTACGCCAAACGCTTTCCTACGTTGAAAGCACAACCGGTGACACCCTGACCTTGGGCGCCGATTTCGTGGGCAAAGATGCTTTAATCAACAAAATGGTGTTCTTTGCAGAATCTTTGAAAACCAACGAAAAAATTATCTTTACTGCTGAAGGCAACCACATGCCTAAAGATGGCAAAGTGGACAGCGTCATGACATTAGCCATGGTAGACGGCGACACAACCACTACCCTGTTCAACATGACCTATGACCAAGACTTAAAGGCAACCGCAGATAACTTTCATTTAAACCTTGAGGTGGGTTCAGACCTTTCCACTCCAGAGGGCACCATGTTCACCATGATGGTTAATGGTGACATTGCCATTGATGATGTACAGCATGTTTACACCATTAACCTGAACTCTGATTTTACATTTGGTAGAGCGTTATATGCACCTACCGACCTGAACGTGCAGATGAACATTACCATCATGCCAACCGATTCCGCTTCCATCGCTATCCCAGCAGACAAAAGCGTGAACGTGATTGACTTAACAACCAATCAATTGGCGAATATTTCTGAAAAAGCTTCAACCATTTTTGAATAATCCCTACACCAGGAAAGCCGGAGCGCCCCCATACGCTTCGGCTTTTTTATGCTTATTTCCAGTAATTGTTGCGTGATTTTGTTTCATATGGTAAATTAATGTAAAAGACTGGAGGCGATGCACTTATGCACATGAAAGGGTTATCATTTTTAACGGCGCTCTGCCTGCTGACAGCGGGTATATTTGGTGGTTGCCAATCCGCAGAGGTGAAGGATACAGCAACAGCAGCACAGGAAACATCCATTGTGGTTACAGATTCCCGTGGGGTAGACGTTACGGTGCCCTTCCCTGCCCAGCGCATTGTCTGCACTTTAAACAGCGGGCTGAACGATTTATACATGCTGGGTGCCGGAGACCGGGTGGTGGGCATTGATAAATGGACATACGACACCACTGCCGTTTATGAGGTGATGTCTCAAATTGACCCCCGCATCAAAAATAAATCCATTCCTGCGGTAGACGGCAATGTGGAAGCCATTATTGCCCTAAACCCCGACGTGGTGGTGATGTGGGCGGAAAACCCTGAAATTGCAGCGTTAGAAGCCCAGGGCATTCCCGTTATTGGTATGCAAATTAACAACTTTGACCAAGTGTATGACAAGCTTCGGCTTATGGCTGAAATTACAGGCACCATGGAGCGGGCCGATGCCATCATTGAACATTGCACCCAGAAACAAATGGATTTAAATTCTATTTTGGTGGAAATTCCCACGGCCAGCTTGAAATCTTCTTTGTTTATGTGGAGCGAGGGGCAATTTGCGGGCAGTAACAGCACTGGCAACAGCATTTTGGAGCAAAGTGGCCTGCGGAATGCCGCCGCGGAAGTGGAGCAGGAAAATTTCACAGCCACCATGGAGCAAATTGTAAACTGGAACCCAGACGTGCTGGTGATGTGGCACAGCAATGCGCTAGACCCCCAAGATATGCTGGCCAACAGCCAATGGCAGGACATTGCCGCTGTTCAGAACAAAGCAGTCCTTGAACTGCCCAGCAATTTTTATTGCGACTTATGGACGGTGAAATACTTAAACTCCATTCAAATTATTGCACTTTCTTTTTACCCAGAATATTTTACAGACATGAATTTAAGCGCCGAAGAAGAGGCGTTTATAGAATTTTTATATGGGCAAAAACTTTAGTCTTTAAAGGAGACACAAGCCGTGACCAGTAAACTTAAAATATGCATCTATCTTTCCCCTGTGCTTGTGTTGTTGGTGGCCCTTTCCATAGGCAGCAAGGTGATTCCTTTCACTGAAATCATTGATATTGTGGCCTTTAAATTAAGCAACAAGTCTTTTTTTACCCCCACCCTAGACCCGGTAAACATGAACGTGCTTTTAAACATCCGCCTGCCCCGCATATTGTTAACGGGGCTGGTGGGCATGAGCTTGGCTTTATCCGGCGCTACCTTTCAAGCCATTTTAAAAAACCCTTTGGTAGACCCGTACATCTTGGGGCTTTCCTCTGGGGCGGCTTTTGGGGTGGGTGCTTTTTCTTTGCTCACCAACCTGCTGCCCCCCCAGGTGGCTGCTTTGGTGTTTGGTCTGCTGGCGGTGGGCATTTCCTATGGGTTTGCTTCCCACGGGGGAGAAACCGCATCTTTAGCCCTTGTACTGGCCGGGGTGATGGTGTCTTATGTGTTCACAGCCTTGCTGGCCATTGTGCAAATCATCATCGACCCACTGCGGCTGCAAAGCCTTATTTACTACACATTGGGTTCTTTTAACGCCGCCTCTTGGGACAAGGTGCAAGACGTGCTGCCTTTCATTGCCGTGGCGCTGGTGGTGGTGTTGGCCATGGGCTGGCGGCTGAATATTTTGGCTTTGGAGGACAAAGATGCCCAGGCTTTAGGTGTGCATGTACGCCGGGACAAAGCCATTCTTATTGTGGCCAGCGCCGTTTTGGCCACCTCTGCGGTGATGGTGGCGGGCATCATTAGCCTAGTGGGGCTGATTATCCCCCACATCATTCGTATGCGGTTTGGCGCTGATAACCGGCAGCTGCTTCCCTTGTGTATGGCATTGGGCGCTTCCTATTTAACGTTGGTGGACACCTTCTCCCGCACCTTATTTTCCTATGAAGTGCCGGTGGGTATTTTCACCACCCTTATTGGCGCACCGTTTTTCATCTTTTTATTAAGGCGGGTGATGAAGGGATGAGTCAGATACTTTCCTTTTCCAACTGTACCATTGGTTACCCTGGGAAAACCATTTTCCAGCAGCTGAACCTCTCTTTTCACCGGCATACTGTGACGGCTATTTTGGGGCCCAACGGCTCTGGGAAAACCACCTTGCTTTCTGCCATTACCGATCCACGGCGGCGACTGGGCGGGGACGTTATTTTAGAAGGCCAAAGCATCAAAAATATGCCCCCCAAAACATTAGCCGCCCATATGGCCACTGTACCCCAAATACAGCATATACCCTTTGACTTTCTTGTCCGGGATGTGGTGCTCATGGGGCGTAACCCCTACATTCGTTTTTCCCCCACAAAAAAAGACCGTGCCATTGTGGAGGAAACCCTGCACAAGCTGAACATCGGTCATTTGGCAGACAAAAGCTATGCCCGCATTAGCGGCGGTGAACGCCAGCTGGTGAACATCGCCCGTGCGGTTGCCCAAGACACGCCCCTCATTTGCATGGACGAGCCTACTTCCTATTTAGACTTAAAAAACCAAGCCCGGGTGATGCAGCTTATTTGCCGCCTGCATGAAGAAGCAGGCAAGACCATCATCATGACCCTCCATGACCCTGCACAGGCGTTGCGTTACAGCCAGCAGGTGGTGTTTGTGGAAGAAGGCACGGTCATCAGCGGCACAACCCAAGCCCTGCTCACCCCCGAAATGATTCGCCGGATATACGGGGTGGATGCCCGGATGCTAGACATTGATGGCACCCCTCATTTGGTCCCCCTGTTGGAAGAAGCATGACTGGTAAAAAACAGGGCCAAAGACTGATCTTTCCCATGGAACAGCGTTTTGCTTCCAAAATATAGCGTTGAAAACACTGATATGCTGGTCACAGCGCAAATGGCAATAATAATGGCAATTTGATACAAGATGGCCGTGGTGGGCAATGTGCCGGACAAAATTTGCCCAGTCATCATCCCCGGCAGGGAAATAATCCCCATGCCCAACATGGTGTTCATGGTGGGCAGCATTGCGGTTTCCAGCGCCTGATTCACAAAAGGATTTAAAATTTTTGTAGGGGTCACACCCATATTGATAAGGGTTTCCACTTTGTTGCGCTGGGTGGTTAAGCTGTCGTAAAAAGCCTTGATACCTAGGCTAACCCCGGTCATGGCGTTGCCAATGACCATGCCGCTGATAGGAATGGCATATTGAGGGTTAAACAGGCTTTCCCCCACCACCACCATCACGAAAAAGGCCACCACAGCCAAGCCACACACACCTAGAGACAACGTCACAATCAGCTTAAACATTTTGTTCAAGCCAGGGTTTTTAGACAGCACCATGTACGTGGCAAAGGCGGTCATGGCAAACAAGTAAAGCACCACAAACATGGGATGAGGGTTTTGGAAAATGGCCGTTAAAATTAACCCTGCCAACACCAACTGCACACTCATGCGGAAACTGGCCACCAAAAGCAGCCGGGTCTGATTGATGCGGCACTTTTTCATAATGGCCAGCACCACCAACAGCAAAACATACACCAGGCTAAACTGCCACAGATTTAAAGCAACGGCTCCGTTCATTGTTGTTCCTCCCTTTGCCCGGTTCTGTTCAGAACAATCAAATGGTCTGCAAATGCTTGGGCTAAAGCCTGGTTATGGCAAACTGTCAAAAGGGTGATGTTGTTTTCTTGGGCGAATGCTTTCACCTGCTTAAAAAACCTAAACGCCGTGGCATCATCCAGTGCGGCTGTGGGCTCGTCCAACATCAGCACACGGGGCATGAAAGACAGGCAGATGGCCAAATAAATACGTTGACGTTCCCCCCCAGACATGGTGGTGCATAGGCTGTCCAACGGAAATTCCGCACAGCAGGTGCGCAAATACAACGCCACATCTTCCGGCTGAGGCGCAGGCAATTCACGGTAGGCATGAAAGGTTTTAAAATTGTTGGCCACTGTGTCGTCAAACAAATAAACGTTTTGCCCTGCCAGCAGCACTTCCCGTTTGTGCTTCACCGGGTCACAATGGTTTATATCTTTGCCGCAATACGTCACCATACCGCTGGTGGGCTTGGCTGAACCATTCAATAGCTTTAAAAGGGTGCTTTTGCCGCAGCCGCTTTCGCCGGTAATGAAGGTTGCTGTATCCGGTTGAATGTTGATGTCTGGGTATGTAACAGCATCTAAAAAGGTTACTGTTTTCAGCGTGAATAATGGTTTTGCCACTGGTTCTTCCATGATGTCCTCCAATACTTTTATGCTATCTATTGAAACTTATTTTAATGCAATTGTCAATGTATAAAAGTTCAACATTAGCTGCTATAAGGAGGTTTGCATCATGCATGTTGTCATCACAGCATACGATGCAAAATGGCCTGCTTTATTTGATGAAGAGGCTGCTAAAATCCAAGCCATTTTAGGAAAAGAATGCATAGACATTCACCATATCGGAAGTACGGCAGTGAAAGGCTTAAAGGCCAAGCCCATCATCGACATCATGCCAGTGGTCACCCATATTGAAAAGGTGGATGCCTATAACCTGGCCTTTAGTCAGCTGGGTTATGCATGTATGGGGGAATTTGGCATAACCAACCGGCGCTATTTCCGTAAAAGGGATGATTGCCGCACCCATCATGTGCACATTTTTGACGTCCACCAACAACAGAACATCCTTCGGCATTTAGCGTTCAGAGATTATTTAAGGGCACATCCTCTTGCAGCCGAGGCGTATGGCCAGCTTAAAGAACGGCTTGCTTGTATGTTTCCAAATGATATTGAAGCATACTGCGATGGCAAGGATGCTTTTGTAAAAGATTTAGAGCAAAAGGCTTTGGCGTGGTATCAAAGCTGTGTATGAATACACCAAAAAGCGCCGGTCCATGGACCGGCGCTTTTTTTCATTTGTTACAGAGCATTATGGGTAAATGCTGCAACAGCGCACATGGGAATTACGCAGATTGCACCGAACGGATTGCCTTGGCATCCACAGCCGCAGCCAGTACCGCAGCCAAAACCACAGCTGCCAAGATTACTGCAACCGCCGCAAGCACTACCAACCGGGCAAGCAGGTGGGGCGCCAACGTCACATAAAAGCCGGATGCAATTACAGTCTACAGAAATTAAAACGCCTGTAAACCCGCAGCCGGAAAGGCCACCGCTTGTGGTAAACACAGTTACGGTTTGGCCGATATAGCGCACCATGCATTCGCATAAAGAACTAATCCAACCCTCCATCATCTTTCCTCCTTTTCCGAGAATAACAACTGGAGTTGTACACTCCTGCTTTATACTATGAGAAAAGTGGAAAAGTGTTACAAGCCTGAATGAGGGAAAATTTGAAACTTGGTTTCCTGCAATAAAATGGCAATAAAGATAATTGCGCATCCTGCTACCATGGGCCATGTCATGGTTTCTTTTAAGTAATAGGTTGCAAAAATACTGCCAAACACAGACTGGAGGGTTAATATAACTGCTGTTCTGGTTGAAGACAAAAACTTCTGTACAACGTTTTGCATGGCAAAGGGAATGACTGTGCAAATAAGCACTAAATACACCAGGGAACCCTTGGCCTTAAAAATAACGGAAGCATCCATGTTGCCAGACCATAAAACCAACAGCCCAAATAAGCCAGCAGTTACCCCAAACTGGATAATGGTAAGCAGGATAGGGTCTGAATCTTTGCCAAAATGCTCAATGGCTACCATGTGTGCCGCAAAAAATACGGCACAGGCCAAACATAATACATCCCCTAAGCTTATCTGAAAGCCTTTATCTAGCGTTAAAAGCGCCAGACCCCCTGTGGCCATAAGCGCAGCCAAAACCGCATACCGGTCCGGCACCCTTCGGCTAAAAAACCATGCCAAAAACGGCACCACCAGCACATAAGCCCCCACAATAAAAGACAACTTCGATGCTGTTGTGGTTTGCATTCCTAAGACCAATGTCAAAAAAGATAAAAATAAAAACAGGCCAATGCACGCACCTCTTTTTAAATCTACCATTGTTATTTTTTTTATACGATAACCATAGAGCACCGATAGCGCCAATGTTGAAAGCCCAAACCGAAAAAACATGAGGGTGAAGGGATGCACGGCATCCAACGTATCCTTCATCACCGCATAGCTGGTGCCCCACGCCACAGCCATAAGGGCTAAACCTATGGTAGATAAAACCGTTTTAGAAGACTGTGTCATGGAATGCCTCCTTTTTGTTTATACACTAAAAATAGGCATAAAAAAGCTCCCCGAGTAGGATTCGAACCTACGACCCTCCGGTTAACAGCCGGATGCTCTACCGCTGAGCTATCGAGGAATATTGCTTATTTAGTATACCATAAGTAAGTAAAATTATCAAGTTAAAGTTATGTTACAAATTACCATACCCTGAAAACCGAACACAGAAAACATTGTAGTAAGGAGAAACAAGCAAAA
>CAZCQP010000066.1:0-4235 GCA_964500895.1 uncultured Eubacteriales bacterium
GCCTGGCAAAAAATTCGCTCGAAAATCCAGCATTCCTTATTATGCATACAGGTTCTAATTTTGGCTTAACAACAAGTCATAAGATTGTTGGGCGGCTTCCACTAAATCGTCAATGCCCAGCGCTTCATAACGGGCCACATGGTCATTCCAATCCCCATCGTCATACGGGTCCTTAGCCCCGATTATAAAGCTTTGAATGCTTTGGCCGGTGTAAGCATCCACCTCCTGGCGCAAGGCTTGCATGGCTTCCCTGTTGCTGCCGTTGAACATAATCATACTTAAATGCTGCTGGGGGGGCTTTGGCCGGTACGTTTCATAAATGCGGTACGCCCGGGCATTCACGTAGGAAGGGTCTGCTTCAAAGCCGCTCCAAGTCATGCTGTTGGCATAGGCGGTGTAGGTGTAGAAGGGGCCTATTTGCGCCAGGTGCTTGTTTTGCATCTTGTTGGTTAAAGAATTTTTCACCTTAATTTTGGCTGGGTAACCGTAAGCGTCTATGTCTGTGGAGGCGGCATATTCCCAATCTACGCCTTTTTCCCCGTACCAAGACATGAGGTAGGCTTCTTCACTCAGCATTAAATCTAACAGTTTAAAGGCATCTTCCGGGCTTTCGCAAGCGGACGTAATAATGCCCCCAATGGTGGGCAAGGGGGTTTGCACGGTTGAAAGCTGTACCCCATCCGGGCCTTTCAGAGGGGCCAGGTAAATGAAATTGCTCATCACTTCTGGTGTGTTTTGGTTTAGCACATGGGTGATGTTGTTGGCGGTAAAGCCCCCCAAAATGTTTTCCGGGCTGTTGGCCAGCTCTGAAAGCTGGGCGTTGTCCAATTCAAATTGCAGGGGGTGCAGCAGCCCTTCTTCGTATAGAACGTGCAAATACTGCATGGCTTGCCGCCACTGTTGGGTGACCGGCGCAAACTGCACGGTACCTTTATCCATGTACATGCAGGAATTTCTGGGGTCGTTGTAAATAAAGGCGTTAATGATGAAATGGTAACTTTGCAGGCTGGTGTCGTTCATGGCCCCAGCTAGGGGGATTTCGTCTGCCACGCCGTTGCGGTTAGGGTCGTTATGCTTAAAGGCGGTTAAAACCTGATGCAGCTCCTCTGTGGTTTGGGGAATGGTCATTTTAAGGTTTTTCAGCCAGTTAATGTTCATCCAGAACACTTGGGCGGTTTGGCGGTTGTCTGAAACGTCCAGCGCCGGCACGTAGTATAGGTTGCCATCGGTTGCGGCAATGACGGTGTTTAGGTCGTAAAGGTGGAAGGCATTTAAAATGCGGCTCATGTTGGTGTCTGGGGTGATGTAGGGGTTTAGTGGAAGGATGTAGCCCTTTTCCCCATACGCCGCCATGAGGGCATGGTTGGAAAGAAAATCCCCCTGGGGGTTAAAGGAAAGCCAAATGTCTGTTTTCACATTGCCAGAGGCCATGAACCTTTCTAAATCATCCACCGAATAGCTTTCGGGAATGATGTTAAAGGTGAGTTGCAGGCCAGTTTGTTGTTCCAGCCAGCATTTGTAGGCATTGGTGTCTATGTTGCGTATGTAGGGGCTATAAGGCATGGTGATGACCAGTGTTTGAGGGGTTTTGTTTGGAAAAAGACGCTCTGCATTTAAAAACATAAGGATGGCAAGGAGCAACAGCACAGCGATGAGTGCATATTTTTTAATACGTATCCCCCCCTATGACTGTTAAAAAATTATATTTTTTGTTATTATACCATGGTGTAAGTGCTTTTGAAAACTGGTGTGTTGAAAAAAACTGTAATTTGTGCTATAGATATGTTAATGGATAAAATATAACTGGTCTTGGGGGGCGGGGCAATGTACGGGGTATACATCGTGGATGATGAACGGCTGATTATCAATCATATTGTGGACGTAATGGCCTGGCAAGAGAATGGTTTCGAGGTGGTGGGCACCCATACCAACCCCATCACCGCTTTAGATGAAATATTCGCCCTTAAACCCCATGTGGTTTTTTGCGACTTAAAAATGCCAGGAATGGACGGCATAACCCTAATGCAAAGGCTGCGGGCAACCCAAATGGACTGTGAGCTGGTGATGTTAAGCGCCTTTGGGGAATTTGAAGCAAGCCGCAGTTTCTTCCTAATGGACGGGTTTGATTATTTGCTGAAACCCTTAAAGGTACAGGAAGCGGAAATTGTTTTGGAAAAACTTTCTCGCAAGCTTTCGGAGAAAGAAGACCGGCACCCCACCACAACCTTTTGCCAGACCCAAATGCCGGTTTTTGACGAATTGGTGGCGTATGTGACGGAAAATTTTAATAAAAAGCTATCTTTAGACAAATTAAGCGCTCGGTTTAACATTTCAACGTCTTACATATGCACTTTGTTTTCAAAGTATTATGCGTCTACCCTTACCATTTTTGTCACCAACCTGCGCATGAAAGAGGCGGCCGGGCTTATTGCAAACACAGACATGCCTTTTAAAGAAGTGGCTGTAAGCTGCGGATACACCGACTATTTTTATTTTTGCAGGGTGTTTAAAGGCTACCATGACGCTTCCCCCACCGAATACCGGCAACAAGCCCGGCGAGGACAATATGAATGAGATATGCGCTTAAAAACCACATGACCTTTTTGTTTGTGTTGCTTTTTGCGGTAATTGTGTTTGTGTGGGGTGTGTTTTACATGTTTATATCCCGCAGCATCAGCGACAATACCCGGAAACAGCTGGCGTTTACTGTGCAAAAAATTATGGCAGACCTGGGGGCGGAATTTGAAAACCTAGACCGGGTTTCCTACGCCTTGGCCAACCTGGACGAAGTGAAGGCCTTTGTAAAGGAAAAAGACTTACAGGCCCGTTTTGCAAGGGCCAAAAACATTGGGGAATTTTTAAACCACAGCAGCTTCAACCCTTCTTTTACTGGCAATGTGTTGATTTACGACAGCAGCGGCCGGTTTTACCGTTTTGCCGGAAAGCTTTCCAACACCTCCTGCGCCTACCTTGGCCACATGCTTCAGAAAATTAATTTGCCGGAACATATCAACGTGCAGCTGGAAGGCAACAATTACATCGGCTACGGCATGGGTGTCACCGATGATGGCAACCAGACCGGCACCATTGTTTTGCTCATTGAAGAAGCCAAACTGCACGAACTGTTTTATGCCTATGCCCCAGACAACGGCCTGGCCATTGCCATTGCTGCCGGAAATGAAATTATTGCAGCCAATTCCACCCAATTAACAGACATCACCCACCTAGACAACGCCAACACCCTAATGCTTGAAAAAAAACAAATTGGCATTACACCCTTTGAAATTATTGTTTCCGCCAACAAAAACTATTTAAGAGCCTCTTATTATTATTTCACGGCGGCGAACGGGGTGACCCTTTTGGCCTTTACCCTTGTTTTGTTTGCTTTTGCCAAAGTGCAAAACAAGCGTTTTTTTGTGCCCATTTATAAAATTATACAAAACATGGAGGCGTTGGAATATTACAGCGGCCAAAATGCGCTCCCCCCCACAGATAACACAGAGTTTGACGGGCTGGTGAATAAAATTAACGACATGTTGTGCCGGTTGGATAAAAAGAACGAGGAAGTGGTGCGTTCCCAGCTGCTGCTTAAAAATGCGGAAATTGAAAAGCAGAAGGCCATCATTAATGCCCTGAAAAAACAAATTAACGCCCATTTCACCATCAACACCTTAAACAACATTAAAATATTGGTGAAACAATCCCGGCTGGAAAATGCAGAGGCCGTCATAGACGATTTATCAGACATGATTCGGTACGCCTACAGCAAAGACGAAACCATCAACGTGTGGGACGAGTTTGCGTTGCTGGCCCAGTATGTGGCCATTATGAACATTCGGTACAACAACAAAATAGAGCTGCGTTTTGATGTGGACGACCGGCTGATGGACAGCACCATGCCCCGGATGCTGCTGCAACCCATTGTGGAAAACGCTGTGGTCCATGGCTTTAAAAACATGGAACAGGGCTGTGTGATAGAGGTATGCGCCCAATTGTTACCGGGGCGCAACATGCGCATTACCATTCGGGACAACGGAGAGGGCATGAACGCACAAGCCTGTTCTGCATTGCTGGCCAAAATAAATGCCACCGGTTATGAATCCGGGGGCATTGAAAACATTGCGCTGGTGAACATTAAAAACCGGCTGATGTCTCAATACGGGCCTTCATTTAATTTTCAAATGCAAAGCACGTACCAAAAAGGCACGTTGGTTACCATTGAAATTGAAAACTAA
>CAZCQP010000066.1:4335-11638 GCA_964500895.1 uncultured Eubacteriales bacterium
CTAAAATTTGTCATTGACATTAAAGTTTACTCCAATGTTATAATGCGGTCAAAAGGCAGGTGAAAGGGCGATGGAACAGTACTCCATTCAACACGTTTCCCATGAACTGGGCATTCCAAAAGAAACGTTGCGCTATTACGACAAAATGCAGCTGGTAATGCCTGTGCGGGGAGAAAACCGGTATCGGTACTATACACCGGAAAATATGCTGGATTTAATGTATATACAGGTGATGAAATTTGCCGGATTGTCTCTGGCAGAAATTAAGCGGGTGCTGCGCAATAAAAACGGGAACTGTGCCGTGGAAGATAACGTCCGGGACACACTGGCCCTTTTCGGTGAAAAACGCCAGGAAGCCTTAAACAAAATTGAATCGCTAAAAAGCATTGTGCAGCTCATTGATGCCTCTGTGGCAGCGGTGCAGGGGAAAAGCTGCACGGGGGAAGTGGATATGCTGGTGAAACGGGCCTACCACAGCATGATAACAGGAGGGAATAATAATGTGTAAACCAAAACATATGATTTATTATTTTTCAGGAACCGGCAACTGCCTGCAAGTGGCCAAAGCCGTTGCCGCCACCCTTGGGTTAGAAGAAAGCGCCATACAATCCATGGGGGTTGCTGGCCCGGCAAAACTGGATGCCGGTTGTGAAAGCGTGGGGTTTGTGTACCCCACCTATTTTTTAGGTGTGCCTTTGGCTGTGCGCAGATTTGTGCAGGGGCTGGATGTGTCCGGCAGTACATCTGCTTATTTTTACGCCATCACCACCATGGGGGGCATGGCCGGAAATGCTTTGCCACAGCTGGGCCAGCTTTTAAAGGACAAAGGCGCTCAGCTGCATTACGGGGCTAAGCTGGCCATGTTTTCAAACTATGTGGTCATGTACAAGATGGGTACTAAGGTTCAGGAAAAGGCAGAACAGGCCGCTAAAGATTTGGTGCCCATCTTGGCAGACATTCAGGCAAGGCGCACCAATGCCACGCCAAAACCTGCCCCTATCTTTGAGTGCTATCACCATTGCCAGTCCAAACGCTGGCCAAATATGGACAAACATTATCATGTGTCGGATGCTTGCGTGTCTTGCGGTTTATGCCGGGACGTTTGCCCGGTGCAAAACATTCAGTTGGCAGAAGGGAAACCTGTTTTTGCCCACCGCTGCGAACAGTGCACCGCTTGCATACAGTTTTGCCCGAAACAGGCCATCAACTATAAGCAGGCCACCCAAAGCCGTGGGCGGTACACCAACCCCACCATTTCCCACAAGGAATTGGCCAAGTACAACAAAGGACAAGGTTAAAACCAAGGGGGCAATCACCGGTTAAACCGTGTATTTTAAAGGGTAAAATTGGCGCAGAACCATGACATTTTGCCCTTTACAATAAAAAAACGCTATGTTATAATTTATAAATTGTGTATTGTTTTTACATTATAAAATACACCGGAAGCAAACAAAGGAGGACATGGCAATGCAGGTGGAAACCGTTGACAAAAATAAGGTGAAGCTTACCTTTGAAGTGAATGCAGAACGTTTTGAAGAGGGCTTGCAATTTTCGTACAATAAAAATAAGAATCGTTTGTCTTTGCCCGGATTCAGAAAAGGCAAAGTGCCTCGTAAAATGTTGGAAGCCCAATACGGCAAAGAAATTTTATTTGAAGACGCCATCCAGTTTGTGTTACAGGATGCTTACAAAGAAGCTGTGAAAGCCCAAGCGCTGGACGTGGTGTCCAAGCCTGAAATAGACGTGTTAAGTGTGTCTTCGGAAGAAGGGGCTGTATTTACAGCCGAAGTGTACATTAAGCCCGAAGTGACCGTCACCAACTATAAAGGGCTCACCTATCCTAAACCAGATGTGGAAGCCACAGAAGAAGAAATTGGGGCAGATTTAGACAGAGCCCGTGAAAAGAACGCCCGTTTAATTACCGTTACAGACCGCCCAGTGCAAACCGGCGACATTGCCACCATCGACTATGAAGGTTTCATCGACGGAGTCGCTTTTGAAGGCGGCAAAGGCGAAGACCATGACTTAACCATTGGTTCCGGCCAGTTTATCCCAGGCTTTGAAGACCAACTGGTGGGCAAAGAAACCGGCAGCCACGTGCAAGTGACCGTTACTTTCCCTGAAGAATACCACGCCGAAACCTTAAAAGGCAAGGCTGCCATATTTGAAGTGGACATCAAAGAGATAAAAATGAAGGAACTGCCAGAGGTGAATGACGAATTTGCCCAAGATGTTTCCGAATTTGATACTTTGGAAGAATACAAGGCCTCTTTAAAGGCAAAAATAGAGGAAAGAAAAGCCACGCTTGCCAAAGAAAAGAAAGAAACCCAGCTGCTGGAAAAACTGGTGGCCAATGCTGAAATGGATGTGCCTGCCGTCATGGTGGAAACCACCCAGGAAAACATGGTCAACCGGTCTTTAGAAGGCATCAGACGGCAAGGCATTCCACCGGAAGCTTATTTGCAATACATGGGCCAAACCATGGAATCCTTGAAAGAAATGTATGCCCCCCAAGCAGAAGCCCAAGTGAAAAGCCGGTTAGCGCTTGAAGCTGTGGCTAAAGCTGAAGGCTTCGCCGTTACAGAAGAAGAAGTTGATGAAGAAATTGGCAAGATGGCTGCAGGCTACGGCATGGACAAAGAAAAGCTTTTAGGCCTGATTGGTGCCGATGAAAGAGAACAGCTTAAAGAAGACGTCTGTGTTAGAAAAGCCTATGAATTAATTGAGGAAACTGCTGTAGAAGAATAATTCAAGGAGGCTGTTATGAGTTTAGTTCCTTACGTTATTGAACAAACCAACCGGGGCGAACGTTCCTACGACATTTATTCCCGGCTGTTGAAAGACCGCATCATCTTTTTAGGTGAAGAAGTAAACGATATTTCTGCAAATGTGGTTGTTGCCCAGCTGTTGTTTCTGGATGCAGAAGAGCCGGGCAAAGACATTAACCTGTACATCAATAGCCCCGGCGGCTCTGTAACCGCGGGTATGGCCATTTACGACACCATGCAGTACATTAAATCCGACGTGGCCACCATTTGTGTGGGCATGGCAGCCAGCATGGGTGCGGTGCTTTTGTCCGGCGGGGCAAAAGGCAAGAGAAGCGCACTGCCCAACGCCGAAATTATGATTCACCAACCCATGGGCGGGGCCAGAGGCCAAGCATCCGATGTACAGATTCATGCAGAACACATCATTAAAACAAAACAAAAGTTAAACCGGATTCTTGCCGAAAACACCGGCAAACCCGTAGACGTTGTGGCGGCAGACTCTGACAGAGACTTCTTCATGTCTGCCGAGGAAGCGTTGGCCTATGGCTTGATTGACGTTATTGTAAAAAGATAACGACCATTTTGAACTAGGCCGAGGAGGCTATGATGACAACAAAATTTGAAGAAAGAAAAATGCTGCGTTGCACCTTTTGCGGCAAAACACAAGACCAGGTTCAAAAGCTGATTGCCGGGCCTAACGTATACATTTGCAACGAATGTGTGGATTTGTGCTACGACCTGTTGGACGATGAAGGCATAGACATTCAAAGCCCGGTGGACGAAGACTTTAAGCTGCCAAAGCCAAAAGAAATTCGCACATTTTTAGATGAATACGTGGTGGGTCAGGACGAAGCCAAAAAAGCGCTGGCTGTGGCAGTGTACAACCACTACAAACGGGTCATGATGAGTGACTACGTGAAGGAAGTGGAGCTGCAAAAAAGCAACATTTTGGTGGTTGGACCCACCGGTGTGGGTAAAACCTTTTTAGCCCAAACCCTGGCGAAAATGCTGAACGTGCCCTTTGCCATTGCCGATGCCACAAGCCTGACAGAAGCGGGCTATGTGGGCGAGGACGTGGAAAATATTTTGCTCAAGCTTATTCAAGCGGCAGATTACGACATTGAACGGGCAGAGCGGGGCATTATTTACGTAGACGAAATTGACAAAATTGCCAGAAAGTCCGACAATCCTTCCATTACCCGGGATGTAAGCGGGGAAGGCGTGCAGCAGGCATTGCTTAAAATATTGGAAGGCACGGTGGCTTCAGTGCCCCCTCAAGGCGGCCGGAAACACCCCCACCAGGACTTTATCCAAATTGATACCACCAACATTTTGTTTATTTGCGGCGGTGCTTTTGGCGGCATTGATAAAATCATTGAACAGCGGCAAAATAAAAACGTTATCGGGTTTGGTGCCGAATTGAAAAGCAAAAAGGAACGCACTGAAAACGATGTGTTGAAAGACATTTTGCCCCAAGACTTGCATAAATACGGGCTTATTCCTGAAATCATCGGCCGTTTGCCTGTGATTGTTACATTAACCAGCCTGGACGAAACCGCATTGAAGGCCATTTTAACAGAGCCTAAAAATGCGCTGACCAAGCAGTACAAGCATTTGTTCGAGCTGGATGACGTGAAGCTGGAATTTGAAGATGAAGCGTTGACGGCCATTGCCGGGCTGGCCATTGAGCGGGAAACCGGGGCCAGAGGGCTGCGGGCCATTATTGAAAGCTTTATGCGGGATATTATGTACGACGCCCCATCCGACGAGACGGTGGAAAAAATCATCATCACCAAGGATACGGTTGTTGACAAAACGCCCCCTGAAATTGTGCATAATGAAAACCGGGAGCCTTTGGTTAAAAAACGCAGAAAGCGTAAGACCAGAAAAGCTTCTTCTGTTAGCTAAGACGAATAGGAAAAGAGCCCATCACAAGCAATTGTGCTTGGGCTCTTCTTTTTGTTGGCAAAAGACCTTGGGGCTTTGCCCCAAACCCCAACCGCTTTTTGAAAAAAGCGGTGCAAAAACTTTGCTAAATGCCGCAAAGCGGCATTTAGGGAAAAAGCTTTTTGAAGGGCTTGGGAAACTTTTTCTCCAAAAAGTTTCCCAATATCTTTACAGTGACATTTTTTGCCCGGCTTCACTTGTGCCGCTATACGCCTGGCCTGCTTGCTTATCCTTGGTTACCGTAGGGTCTGTGGAAAAAGCCTTATACATGGCGTATACCAACACCCCGCAAACCAGCATAAACGGGAAGGCCGCCACAATGGAAGCCGTTTGCAGCGCCGTAAGCCCACCAACCGCCAGAAGCACCGCCGCCACAAGCCCTTCAATAACGCCCCAGAAAATTTTCAAATTTTTATGGGGGTTTTGCACACCGTGGGAAGTCATCATGGCGCAAACAAAAGTGGCAGAGTCTGCGGAGGTGATGAAGAAGGTGCAAATGAGAATGGTGGCGATGGTGGAAGTAACCGCTGCCATGGGCAATTGCCCCAACAGTGCAAACAGGGCGTTGGCCACATTCAAGTTCACTGCTTCACTAATTACCGTGTTGCCCGCCAGTTCATAGTTAATGGCAGAACCGCTCATAATGGACAGCCATATAAAACTAGCCAACACCGGCGCAAACAAGGTGCCGATAACGTATTCCCGAATGGTTCGCCCCTTGGAGATTCTGGCCACAAAGCCGCCCACAAAAGGCCCCCAAGCCAGCCACCAAGCCCAATAAAACACCGTCCAGCCGCCCAGCCAGCCGGGTTTTGTGCTATAAGGGTCGCTCCAAAGGCTTATTTTCATAAAATCCTGTAAGTAGGTGCCGATGGAATCGGTTAACACATTGAGCAAAAAGACGGTTTGCCCGCCAAAAAACAGCACAAAAAGCATGATAAGTGCCGCAATAAAAACGTTCAAATTACTTAAAAACAAAATGCCTTTTTCAATGCCCGTAACGGCGGAAACAATAAAAGCAACGGTAACCACCACAATGATGGCAACGGTGATGGTGTTGGTCACAGGCACGTTGTATACATAATTAAGGCCGCTGTTCACTTGCATAGCCCCTAAACCCAAAGAGGTGGCCACGCCGAAAATGGTGGCAAAAACGGCCAAAATATCCACAGCTTTGCCCATCCAGCTTTGTGCGCCTTTTTCTCCATACACCGGAATAAGGGTAGAGCTGATGAGGGCAGGTTTATCTTTTCTAAATTGCCAATAGGCCAACGCCATCCCCACAACACCGTAAACGGCCCAGGGGTGCAGCCCCCAGTGCACAAAGGTGGTTCGCATAGCAATATTGGCGGCTTCAACCGTACCGCCCTGGCCAAAGGGAGGGTCTATGAAATGGTAAATGGGTTCCGCCACGCTCCAGAACACCAGGCCAATGCCCATGCTGGCGCTAAAAAGCATAAAGAACCAGGACGAGGTTTTAAATTCAGGCTTATCATCATCTTTACCCAGCTTGATGTTACCAATTTTGCTGACGCACAGGAAAACCAGAAAAAAAACAAAGACGGTGAGTATGATGAGATACAACCAGCCAAAATTGCCGGTAAAAAAGGATAGCCAGACCCCAAAGGTAGGGCCGGCGGAATCAGGGAAAATGACGGCCCAGGCTACAAAAAACAGTGAGATAAGGGCAGAAATCCAAAATACACTTTTGTCAATTTTACCGAATGGCTTCTCCATGAATAAACCTCCTTTTTAATATAGGTAATCACCTCTTTTCATTATAATTTTTAAAGAATTTCAAAAGATAGCAAAATATTTACAAATTTTAAAACAAATTTATATTTTTGGGTTGGGGGGCTTTTTCTCATTGCGTAAATGCACCACCGGCAAATGCAAATTGCGGTAAGTGGTTAACATGCGAATGACCACCACCATGCTGGCCGGAATGAGCATGGCGGCAATGTGAGGAAAGCCCTGTATTTTCACCAGCAGGCAAAACAGCAGCCCGCCCAAAATGGAAGCCACTGCATATATTTCCCGCTGTAAAATGAAGGGAATGCGGCCCACCAGCACGTCCCGGAACATGCCGCCCCCAATGCCGGTTATCATGCCAGTGAAAATAAGCAAAAACAGAGAGTCTCCATGGCCTAATGTGATGGCCAGGTTAATGCCCGTTACGGTGAAAATACCCAGGCCCACCGCATCGCACAAGGTAAACAGGCCTGTATAAAAGCCATAAAATTTACTTTGTACCATGTCTTTAAACGGCTTGTACAACACAAAAAGGACAAGGGCTGTTGTAAATGCAACGGCACAGTAAATAGGATTCACAAAGGCACGGGGTGGGGTGTTGCCTAGAATGATGTCACGGGTAATGCCACCCCCTACCGCCGTGACCATGGCCAGAAAACACACACCAAAAAAGTCCAGCCTGCGGGAAAACGCCCCCAATGCGCCTGAAATGGCAAAGGTAACCGTGCCAATAAGCTCTAAAACAAAAATAATATGCTGTTCACTCATGGTTATCTTCCTTTATTCATTCCGTAAGCAGTGCATCCACCTTGGTTTCGCCCAATATGGTTAGCCCC
>CAZCQP010000067.1:0-4627 GCA_964500895.1 uncultured Eubacteriales bacterium
CCTTGGGTGGCTTTTCCCCAAATGAGGTTTCGGACGGCCAATGGCCGCCCCTACGCCCGCAACGGCCATCTATCAGGTAGGGGCGAGCATTGCTCATCCGCTTTTTGTATATACATATTTTATTCCTGTCCCTTGGGTGGCTTTTCCCCAGTTGAGGTTTCGGACGGCCAATGGCCGCCCCTACGCCCGTAACGGTCATCTATCGGGTAGGGGCGAGCATTGCTCGTCCGCTTTTGTATAAATATTTTATTCCTGTTCCTTGGGTGGCTTTTCCCCAAAATACTGGTAATAATCCGTTTTAATCATGCCGTTAAATAGCTTGCGTTTGGCGTGGGCTTTTTGGCCGTAGCTGGCCTCGAACCCTTCATAAGCCGTAATGATGTAAAAACACCAGGTCTTGTCTTTTCTAAAAATACGCCCCATGTCCCGGTACAAATCCTCAATTTCCGAAGTGGTGCCAATCCGCTCCCCATACGGCGGGTTACAGATGGCCACCCCATAATGGCCGGGCAGTGCCACTTCCTGCATGGGTTTGGTTTCAAACCGGATGCAATCGTCCACCCCGGCTTTCCTGGCATTGTTTTTGGCCAGTGCAATGGCTTTGGGGTCAATGTCTGAGCCATAAATTTCTGGCGTGGCGTGCACGTCCATGGCGGCAAAGGCTTCCTTCCGGGCATCCTTCCACCATTTCTCCTCCATCTGTGGCCAGCTTTCGCACACAAACTTCCGGGACAACCCGGGAGCAATGTTTCTGGCTATCAGGGCCGCTTCAATGGGGATGGTGCCGGAACCACACACCGGGTCTAGCAAAATCCGGTTTTTCCGCCAATAGCTTAACTCAATCATGGCGGCGGCTAGTGTTTCCTTTAAAGGGGCCACCCCTGCTGTTTCTCTGTACCCCCGCTTGTGCAGGCCAGGGCCGGTGGTGTCGATGGTTAATGTGGCCACGTCTCGCAACAGCGCCACTTGCACTTTATATTCCGGGCCGGTTTCTTCAAACCAGTCCTGCTTATAGGTCAGTTTCAGTTTTTCCACAATGGCTTTTTTCACAATGGCCTGGCAGTCCGACACGCTAAAAAGCTTGGACTTCACAGACTTGCCCACCACAGTGAACTTGCCGTCTTTGGGAATCCAGTCCGCCCAAGGCAACGCCTTGGTGCCTTCAAACAGCCCATCAAAAGTGTCCGCAGGAAACTGGCCAATTTGCAAAAGCACCCGGTCGGCGCTGCGCAGCCAAATGTTTCCACGAATGATGTCTTTTAAGTCGCCTGCAAACTGCACTTGGCCGTCTTGGGCTGTAATGTTGGCAAACCCCAGCCGGGTAACCTCCCGCTTTACGGTGGCTTCCAGGCCAAAGGTGGTGGTGGCAATTAAAGTTAATGGTTTGGGGGTAGTGGTGGGCATAAGTGTGGTACATCCTCTCATTTGCTATCGCTTGTGTTATTATAACACATACCCGGTCTTTGGCAAGCTTGGCTTTTAAGTTATTCTATGGTATACTCTACCCCGACAGCGTGGCGACCATTCTATTGACACTGAAAGGAAAATTATAATGTTCAAAAAGATTGTATGCATTCCCTTACTGGTATGCACCATGGCTTTAAGCACCGCCTGTGGCAAATCTTCCAGTAGCGCAACATCCACAGGCAACGTGGCCATGGATGCTGAACAAATGAAAGCATTGGCCAACGATTACCCCGGTGTGGAAATTTCTCAAAACGAAACCACCGGTAACATCACCTTTAGGCCCGCAAAGTCCGACATTAGCGTGTTTGGCATAGGCAATTACGTCACCGTAGACCCCTCGGTGTATGTGTACAACGTAGACAAGCCGGGTACCAATGCCCTGTTCTCGGTCACCTTCATGTACAAGGGGAAACAAGTGCTGGACATGACGCAAATTGAAGTTACCGGCGGCGAACGTACATTGAAAAAGACTTTCAAAAGCGCAGACGTTAATGCAAGAGAAACATCCCAGGGTTTTTACGAATCCATCGTGCTGCATTTATCCGACGATGACCTTGCATTATGGCAAGAAATTTTTCAGAATGACGACATTGTCATCACCGCAACGGGCAAAACCGCCTACCTGAATTCCCCCGTCATTGATTTATCCAAAGCCAACAACCTTACCTTATTAGATATTTTCAATACCCTAACCCAACCCCAAGCTGAATAAAACACCACCATAGACACGTTGTCTGCACCCGCAATCTCGGCCACCGGCTTCCCGGTGGCTTTTCTTTTGTGAAAAAGCACCAAGTTCACCGCTATAAATTAAAAGGGATTGTTTACAACCTATAAAATTTTTGGTATAATATTTTAACACAAAGTGGTAAGACCACTTTTGCAAAGGAGGGAACGTATGAACATTCTGGTGCTTGTGAAAGAAGTGCCCGACATGGCCAAGGTGACGTTTGACAGCACAAAAGGCGTGGTGAACCGTGCTTCGGCTTCGGCGGAAATTAACCCCTTCGACGTCTATGCCCTGCAAACCGCTGTTAACATCAAAAAGATGGCAGATGCACAGCCCGGCGCAACCCCTTCTACCATTACAGCCATCACCATGGGGCCGCCCCGTGCCCAGCACACCTTGCGGGAATGTTTTGCCCGGGGCGCAGACCAATGCCTGTTGCTCACAGACAGAAAGTTTGGCGGCGCAGACACTTTAGCCACTTCCATGACGTTAAGCGCAGCCATTCAAAAGCTACATCACTTCCATCTCATTCTCTGCGGGGATAAATCTGTAGACGGCGACACGGCCCAAGTTGGGGCAGAAGTGGCCGAACTGTTGAACATCCCCCACAGCTATTATGTAGAAACCATCCACAAACTGACAGACACGGCCATCACCGTTACCCTAGAAAACATTGGCGGCCTTAAGCAACAGCGGGAAATGGCTTTTCCGGCGCTGCTTTCCGTAACCAAAAACATAACATGCCCTGAACTGCCCGCCCTGAAACGGTTGCTGCAATCCTTAGACATTGAAATTTCCACCCTACACTTGGCAGACTTAGAGGGCTACTTAACCGAGCAAGAAGCCGGGCTTTCCGGTTCCCCCACCAAAGTTTCTAAAATCTTAATACCGCCCCCTGCTGTGAAACAAAACGTTATTTTCCGGGAAGATTATGCCTCCTTTGAAGCTGTGTTTCTGGAAGCGGCCGGGGCAGTGTGTTAGGAGCGTGGTCATGGTGAAAAATATATTAATTCTTGCAGAAACCAGCTTTGGCCGCATCCACCGGGTGAGCTACGAGCTTTTGAACAAAGGGCGGCAGTTGGCAGAGAACGGGGCTACCGTTACATGCCTGGTTATGGCGGATCAATGCTCAGATATACATAGCCTGAACCATAAAGGGGCAGACACCGTTTACTTCATGCAGGACGCTTGCTTTGCTGTGCAAGAAGAAAGCCTTTTTAAAGCCAACGCTGTGGCGTTTATCCGTGAACACAAGCCCGATGTGGTGTTCATTGGGGCCACACACTTTGGGCGTTCTTTGGCTCCCCGGGTGGCGGCCAGCTTAAAAACCGGGCTAACGGCGGACTGCACCGAGCTTTCGGTGGACGAAAACGGGCGGCTTATTCAAATTCGCCCCGCTTTTAGCGACAACATTCTGGCCCACATTCAAACCATTACCCTTCCCCAAATTGCCACCATCCGCTACAAGGAATTTTCCGAAGCAGAACCGGATACAACACGGGCTGTTCGCATCATACAAATGCAGCCCTACACCACCACCGGCCTTCAAACCCGCATACTGAATACTTTTCAAGAGGATGACACAGACATAGGCAGCGCATCAGTCATTGTGGCGGCCGGCCGTGGGGTGAAGCGAAAGGAAGATTTGCAGCTTATGGAAACACTGGCAACCTTGCTGGGTGGCGTGGTGGGTGTTTCCCGCACGCTGGTGGAGGCCGGGTTCATGCCCAGCGCCCGGCAAATTGGCTACAGCGGCCACCGGGTGAAGCCCAAGCTGTACATCGCCTGCGGCATATCCGGGGCAGCCCAGCACATTGCAGGCATGAAAGAATCAGCCAAAATCATTGCCATTAATAGTGACCCTTCCGCACCCATTTTTAGCTTGTGTGACGTGGGCATGGTGGGGGACTTATACCACATTCTACCCAAAATGATTGACGCTGTTAAACGAAGCAAAAGCAATGGCAAGGAGGTTTATGATGCAGCAAACAGTTATTGATGCCTTAAAAAATGTTTTAGGTTCCGATTATGTGCTGGACACCCCCGACCTAGCCAGCGCCTATTTCTACGACGAAATTGAACCCAGCCTTCGCCCCACCGCCCACAGCGGCTCTGTGGTGGTGAAACCTGCTAGCACAGATGCAGTGGTAGCCGTTGTGAAAATTGCAGATACATATCAGGTGCCCATGGTGGTGCGTGGGGGCGGCACAGGGCTTTGCGGCGGGGCCATTCCCGTGTATGAAAGCATTGTTATTGCCATGGAGCGCATGAACCGGGTACTGGAGATTGATGCCCCCAACATGATGGCAGTGGTGGAAGGTGGCGTCACCTTAAGCCGCCTTTTGGAAGAACTGGGCAAGCACCCGGGCATTTGTTTCCCGGTACACCCGGGGGACGAAGGTTGCCAAATGGGTGGCATGGTGGTAACCA
>CAZCQP010000067.1:4727-11545 GCA_964500895.1 uncultured Eubacteriales bacterium
GGGGTTAAAGGTGGTGCTGGCCAATGGCGAAGTACTGCAACTGGGGGGCAAGCTGCTCAAAGACAACGCCGGTTACAACCTGATGCATTTAATGATGGGCAGCGAAGGTACGCTGGGCATTGTCACAGAAGTGACCATGCGGCTATACCCGGAAGATAAGCACACCGCCACGGTGGTGGCTTCCTTCAACACCATAGATGATGCCTCCAACGCCATTCTGGCCATGATGCAAAAAGGGGTTGCCCCCTTGGCCGCAGAATACCAAGACCGGAGGCTAAACGTGGAATCTGCCCGGCTGCTGGGGCTTCGTTGGCCGGTAAATCTAGGCACGTCCGATTTATTGCTTATTTTATCTGAAATAAACGAAAAAAACTTGCATGAAAGCTTGCGCACCATCGACGCTGTGTGTGATACCAACCACGTCTGTGAAGCGGTGGTGGCCCTGACCAAGCAGGAACAGGACGACATGCTGGCCATTCGCAGCGGCAGCTACGAGGTAATTAAACACGAGATTTACCATTCCTTTGATATGGCAGTACCACCGGGAAAGATGCCCCAGTTTTTGCACCAGCTGTGGAAGCTGATGGACCATTATGGCACCAGCACCAACATCACCGCCCACATTGCAGACGGCAACATCCACAACGACATTTTGCAGGTGGATGGGGGCCCTCCTTCCTATTACGAGGCCCTAAAGGAAGCCATGTACGCCCTGTGCTTTCAGTTCGGGGGCACCATCACCGGGGAACACGGCATTGGCAAGCTGCGGATGGAGGACTTAAAGCTGCAAAAGTCTCCTGTGGAAATGGCGCTGATGCAGGGCATTAAAAAGCTTTTCGACCCTAAGGGGCTGTTAAACCCAGATACGGTGGTGAAAACCTGTGAAGGATGATACCAGCGTTTCTGGCAGGGTCATTCAGTATATTCAGCAATTGATGATGGAGGGCCAGCTGAACCCCGGGGACAAACTGCTTTCAGAGCGCCAGCTTTCCACCCTGCTTAATGTCTCCCGGCCGTTAGTGCGGGAAGCCATTAAAATGCTGGAATTTATCAACGTGGTGGAAAAACGGCAAGGGAGCGGCACCTACATTAAAAGCGCGATTGATACCAACTATTTCGAGCCTTTGTCACTGGCTTTTAAGTTTCGGGGGGGCAGCATACAGGAAGTATTCTCCTTTCGCCGTGCGGTGGAGGAATATGCGGTGCGGGAAGCTTGCATGAATGCCTCTGATGCAGACATCCGCCAGCTTAAAACCATTGAACAAGCCATGGAAGACGCCACGGACACAGCCATGAAAAGCCGGCTGGACCAAAAGCTGCATTACCAGATTGTGAAAATCAGCCGCAACCGTTTGATGCTGGACTTGCTGGAGAGCATTTCCCTTCTGATGGACCCCATCTTCGGCAAATGCTTTACAGGGGATGCAGCAACTTTCCAGATGGTGTATGATGAGCACCAAGGCATCATCCACGCCATTGAAACCAAAAACCAGCAGGCCGCCGCAGACTGTGTCCGCCATCATTTAAGCCAACTGGAATAACTTGACCTGCGATAGCAATTGAATTAAAATATAAAGTTAAAGAAGGGGTGTTGCGTATGTTCAAAAATGTTATCGTCAAGAAACCCGGGAAATCTGTGGTAGACGGCTTAACCACTGCCAGCCTGGGCAAGCCGGTGTATGAAACCGCCTACCAACAGCACGCAAGCTACATAGAAGTGTTAAAAAGCTGCGGCGTGGAAGCGAAAGTGCTGGAAGCAGACGAAGCTTTTCCAGACAGCTGTTTTGTGGAAGACCCGGCCATTGTCACCGAAAAAGTGGCCATCATCACCAACCCCGGCGCCCAAACCCGCAACGGGGAAACCACCAGCATTAAAGCAGCTTTGGAGGAATTTTACACGGAGTTTGCGTACATTAAAGCCCCGGGCACCCTGGAAGGGGGCGACGTGATGCGCATTGAAGACCATTTTTACATTGGCCTTTCCACCCGCACCAACCGGGAAGGCGCAGAACAGCTTATTAAAATTTTAGAGCAATACGGCTACACCGGTTCTGTGGTGGAATTAAAAGAAATGTTCCACTTAAAAACCGGGGTGAACTTCATTGGGAACAACACCGTTCTGGTGGCTGGGGAGTTCATTACCCACCCAGACTTTGAAAAGTTCACCAAGATTGTCATTGATGAAGACGAAATGTACGCCGCCAACTGCATCCGCATGAACGACTATGTGGTGATGCCCGCCAACTTCCCCAAAACCAAAGAAAAGCTTTTAAATGCCGGTTTTCAAATTAAAGAAAACCCCATGAGCGAGTTTCAAAAAATTGATGGCGGTTTAAGCTGCTTGTCTCTGCGGTTTTAAGAGACAATAGAAAAGGGTGTTTTCATGGGCAAATCTTTTGTAGCCAAGCAGTTTCAAAACATGACCCTTTCGCCCCTAAGCAAAACCAATGAAATGGTCAAACGTTACGATGATGTGATTGATTTAAGCATTGGGGACCCAGACTACCCTGCCCCCGCTCACGTGATTCACAAAATGTATGCAGATGCCTTAAACGGCCACACCCGCTACACCGCATTTCTGGGCGATGAAGAATTGCGCCTGGAAACAGCGGCATGGTACAAAGCCGATTACGGCGTAGAGATTGCCATGGACGAAATGATGATTACCGCCGGGGGCACCCACGCCCTGTACCTAACCCTTTGCAGCATTTTAAACGAAGGGGAAGAAGTGATTGCCATTGCGCCCTATTATGTGTACTACACCCTGCAAATTGAAATGCCCAAAGGAAAGCTGGTGGTGTACAACACAAAGGGCGAGGACAACTTCGATGTGAATTTAGAAGAACTGGAAAAGCACATCACGCCCAAAACAAAGGCCATCATCATCAATTCCCCATGCAATCCTTCTGGCCGGGTGTACGATGAACAAACCATCCTGGGCATTTTGGAACTAGCAAAAAAGCATGATTTTCTGGTTATTTCAGACGACATTTATACATCACTGGTGTACACAGACCGTTACAAGCCCGTGTGCGCCCACACCCAATACCGGGACAGAATCATCACCATTTACAGCTATTCCAAAGACTATTCCATGACCGGCTTTCGGCTGGGGCACATCATCGCCCCCAAAGACATCATTGCCTGTGCCCGAAACTTAAACGAAGCGGTAAACTTCACCGTCAGCGCCATGGTGCAACGGGCGGGCATTGAAGCACTGCGCAGGCGCAAAGACATTCAAAAGGGTATTTATGAGGAATACCGTAAGCGCATCTTTTACGTGTACGAACGCATTCAAAAAATGCACAACATCTCCTGTTTTTACCCGGAAGGCACCTTTTACCTCTTTGCCTGCATTAAAGATACCGGCTATTCTTCCATGGACATTTGGGAGAAAATATTGGATGAAGCCCATGTGCTGGTGCTGCCTGGCAGCGGTTTTGGTGCTGCTGGGGAAGGGTACATCCGCATTGCCTGTACCGTAGGGATAGAACAACTGAAAGTGGCTTTCGACCGGCTGGAAAAAATGCCACTCTTTGCACCAAAATCATAAATAAGGAGGCAAAACCATGACAACCATTGATATTATTGTATTGTTTGTCTATATGCTCGGGATGCTTTTAATCGGCTTTTATGCCAAAGGTAAAATACAAACCATGGACGACTTCATCTTAGGCGGCAAACGGTTTAACCGGTTTGCCCTGGTGGGCACCATCATGGCCACCATGGTAGGCTCCGGCATGACCATGGGTTCTGTAGGCAATGTGTATAAATTTGGTGCAGGGGGCACCGTGTTCTGGATGTACTTAGGGTTTGGCCTTGGCCTGGTGTTCTTTGGGGCCATTGTAAAGCCCATTCGTGATACGGGCAAACGCACCATGTCTGAAATACTGGCTTCTGCTTATGGAGACGGTGCCCGTATTTTATCCGCCATTGTGGTTATTGTGTACGGCATCTCCATTGTGGCCATTAACATTGCGGGCTTGCGTACCGTTATTATGTATGCCTTTGGCGAAGGCATGTGGATTTCCCTGCCTTTAGCCACCATTTTGGCGGCCTGCGTGTGCATTGCCTTCACCTCTATGGGCGGGTTTTATGCCGTGGTTTGGACAGACGTGGTACAGCTGGTAATTATGATTGTGGGCATTTTCATCATTGGCCCTATTCTGGGTCTTTCCTTAACCGGCGGGTTTACCCCTGTTGTGGAGGCCTATGAAGCTGCGGGCATGTCCATCACCAACCCATTTTTAAGCGGTGTGAACGCCGGGTCCATCGGCTTTTTCCTGGCCTATTTCCTTATGGTGCCGGGGGACCCCACCATGCCCCAGCGTGCGCTGGCTTCCAAAGATACCGAATCGGCCAAGGTGGCGTACTACATTTCCGGGCTTATCGGCTTTGGCTTCGGCATTGTGCTCATCATCATTGGCGGCGTGGCCTTTAAATTAATGCCCAACCTGGAAAACCCGGAAACCGCACTGCCTGTGTTCATTATGCGGTACTATCCGCCGGTGGTCAAAGGCTTGTGCATTGCCGGTATCATTGCAGCCATTATGTCCTCTTTCAGCTCTTTCCTCATTTTGGCTTCTACCCACTTGATTTACGACCTGGGCTTTTCCTTCAACAAGCAAATTAAGGAGGAAACCATCAAGAAGATTATGCCCATTGCCACCATTTCCATTGGCGTGTTGGGCATCATCATCGCACTGTACATTTCCTCCATGTTCAGCTACCTGTACATGGTTTTCTCGGTCATCGCTTCGGCCATGATGCCTGCTTTTATGGGCGCTTTGTTCTTTAAAGACAAAACCTCCAAAGTCGGCGGTATCTCCAGCATTGTGGTGGGCACAGTGGTGCCGGCAGTGCTTTACCTAACGGTGGGTTATGACGTATTTCTGGAAGACCCCTTATTCCTGGGTATTATTTCCTCCACCGGCGCATTGATTCTGTTTTCACTTATTTTTAAAGATAAAAAAGCTGTTTAGCACCATAAGGGCCGCCTGTTTCCAGGCGGCCCTTGTTGCGGACGACCAATGGTCGCCCCTACTTTTATTGCCACTCGTCTCTTAAAATGGAATAATACAGCCGGTCCACGTACTGTCCGTCCATGTAAAAATAGTCCCGCAGCGTGCCTTCGTATGTAAGCCCACATTTTTCAATTACTTTCTTAGACGGTACATTGGATGCCTTATGGCAAATTTGCACTTTGTGCAGGTTAATGGCTTCAAACCCATAACGGATTACCGCCAAAGTGGCTTCTGTGGCGTAACCCCTGCGCTGGAACGCTTCCCCAATGCAGTATTCAATTTCCGCAAAATGGTTTTTGCTGTCCATTAAAAAGTACGCAATCTGGCCGATGCAAGTACCGGTTTCTTTTAAGATAATTGCCCAGCGGTATGCCGAATCTTGGGCATAACTGCCGATGTACTTGTCTAGCAATGTTTTCACTTCCGCTTTGGTGGTGTACACCGGTTCCGAATACAAGGACTGAACGTTTACATCCGCAACCCAGTTTACCAGCATGGCCTCGTCGTCGCTGTAGGCAAACCTTCTTAAAATGAGCCTTTCTGTTTCAATGGTTTGGGTACCTGTGTGTGTAAGCATGTAAAACTTACTCCCTTACATAAATTTTGCCATTATATAGTGCAAAATCCATGCCAAGAATTAAGCTTTATAAACCAACGTATACAACGTCTCTTTCAAATGCTCAAAAGTCTCTTGGGATATTGGTCCGCCGGACGACATAATCAACAGGGGCACAGCTTTCCGGCCCTTGCCATAGGAGGGCATCATGTAGGGGTACAGGTTCAAGCAAAAGCCGTTGCGCTGGTAAAAGGTTATGCGCCGTTTGGCCATATCCGTTTCCGGCGGCTCCACCTCCAGGTAGACGGGCTTTCCCGCCAGCTTTACCACATCCTGCAAAAACCGGGACCCTGTGCCTCCCCCCCGAAACTGTGCATCCACTGCAAAATGCTCAATATAGGCAAAGTCTTCAAAGACCCACAAGGCAATAAATGCCTGTATTTGCTCTGCCTCCTGCAAGGTGTACATGCAGTAAAGGGGGTTGTTTAAAATCTTTTTTTGTTCCTCATAAGGCCGGTATTCATCAATGGGAAAGCTTTCCTCCATCATTTTAAACACTTGGTCAAAGTGGTCTGGGTTAAGTTTGGTAATCATTATATCCTCTCCATATAAAAAGTTGGGCACGGCGGAAAATTTCTGCGGGTGAATCAAGTGGACTTATGCTCATTTATTAACCCTAAATACTACTCTATAAACGTCTCCAGTTACTGCATCATCCGTTAATGTATGTTGACTGTCTATGCCAATTTCCTTTTGCACAGAAGTAACCCCAAACAAATGAACAGCGTCATAACGGATTTGTAAACTTGTTGTATTTAGTTTAATCCCGTTTGTTCTTAGGCATGAGGGGTTTCCAATGACAACCAACTCTCCTCCTGGAGCCAGGACATTATAAACGTTCTGTGCATATACAGCATTGCACAGTAGAGGTACACTGTAACCGCTCACCATTCTAACTTCATCATATTGGTTGTGTTGATTTTCTTCAATCATTGTACCGAATTTAAAGGGTTTCGGGTTGATGGGGTCTTCGGTATACAAATCCTGTTCGGATTTGTGTATTTCAGCCGATATATTTTTATGCCTTTTTTCAACATCTGTGATAATGGCCCACAATCTGTCCATATTACCTTGCAAAACCCTATAAAACCAAAGGTTAACTAAATTGGGACCTTCTGTATTTCTTTCTAAAACATCATTTGGAATATTCGCTTGTCTAATATCCCTGATGATTTTAG
>CAZCQP010000068.1:0-8110 GCA_964500895.1 uncultured Eubacteriales bacterium
CCTACCGGCCCTACTGGTGACACTGGCCCTACAGGCCCTACCGGGGACACTGGTCCAGCCGCAGGCTTAGCCGCATTCGGTGGTGCATTTAACACTGCATCCCCTGCACTGGCACTGGCTCCGCTGTCTACAACAACAATACCTTTTAACAATGCATTAACTTCCACCAATGTAACGCCTGGCGCAGCGTCCGTAACGGTCAACTCAACAGGCACCTACGAACTTTACTATGCCATTTATGGGTCCTCCACAGTTGGGGTATCCATTTCCAGTGAAGTGCAAGTGAACGGTATAACCATTCCCGATACGGTTGTAACCAGAGCACTTTCGATTGGTACAGACACGGTGTTTACACTGGCTTCCATCATACCGTTGGTTGCAGGTGATGTACTCACGCTGGCTGTAACGGCACTCTTAGCCACCACCTTAACACTGTCGGCCAATGTTGGCGCTTTGCTGTCTGCGAAACAGTTAACCTAATTTTTCCACAGGCAGGCCAACCACCGGCACATACCAAAGATAACCATACCGCTGACCCTTGCAACATAAGAAACAATGGTCAGCGGTTTTTTCAAAGCATTCCCACTAATAATGAAGGTGATTATTTGAATAAATACAAAGTTTGTGTTTATGCCATAGCCAAAAATGAAGAGCAATTTGTAGACCGCTGGATGGATGCCGTTCAGGAAGCAGACATGGTGGTGGTATTAGATACGGGCTCGGAAGACAACACAGTGGAAAAATTAAAAGCCAGGGGTGCTATGGTCTTTTCCGAAGTCATCAAACCATGGCGGTTTGACGTTGCCCGGAACAAAGCCATGGACCATATTCCAGAAGACGTAGACATTTGCGTTTCCAATGATCTGGATGAAATTTTTGAGCCCGGTTGGCGGCACCATTTGGAAAGCGCCTGGGACGCCGCCTGCACCAGAGCCCGGTATTTATTTACCTGGAGCTTTAACCCAGACGGCACCCCCAACAAACAATTTACCATGGAAAAAATTCATCGCCGCAAAGATTTTAGATGGGTACACCCGGTACATGAAGTGCTTGCATACAACGGCACCGATGAAGAAAAATCTGTATGGGTTACCGGCCTTGTGTTAAACCACTATCCAGACCAGTCCAAGCCCAGAAGCCAGTATTTGCCTTTGCTGGAGCTTTCCGCAGAGGAAAATCCTTTAGACGACCGCACCATCTTTTGGCTGGGCCGGGAGTATTTTTATTACAGAAAATACGACCAGTGCATTGAAACATTAAAGAAGCACCTTTCCCTTCCCACCGCTTTATGGAATGAGGAACGTTGCGCCTCCATGCGGTTTATTGCCAGCTGCTATGAAGCCAAGAAGGATATGCAACAAGCCCGGTTATGGCTATATAAAGCCATTGCCGAATGTGGCCACGTACGGGAGCCCTATTTAAAAATGGCCCGGCTTGGATACGCCGAAGGCGACTGGCCCCTTGTGTATGCCATGTGTAAAAAAGGCCTTGAAATTACAGAGAAAACAGGCAGTTACCTGACCGAACCGGAATGCTGGGGTAGCACTTTTTACGATTTTGCGGCCATTGCAGCTTTTCGCCTGGGCCTTTTCGCAGAGGCCTATCAACATGCCCAAACTGCCTGCCAACTTTCCCAAAACGACCTACGCCTGCGTAAAAATTTAGAGCTTATCGAACAAAGGTTAAAGGAGGAGGGATTGTATGAAACGTCATAAAGTGTGTGTGTACGCCATCTGTAAAAACGAAGCCGCATTTGTAGACAAATGGATGGATTCCATGGAAGAAGCAGATGAAATCATTGTGACCGACACCGGCTCTGAAGACGACACGGTGGAAAAATTACAAAACCGTGGTGCCACCGTATATGTAGACATTGTGAAGCCATGGCGGTTTGATGTGGCCCGGAACATTTCCCTAGACCATGTGCCGGAAGATGCAGACATTTGTGTCTGTACCGATTTAGACGAAATTTTCACTCCGGGCTGGCGTGAGCATTTGGAAAAAGCCTGGTCTGAAAACGAAGCCAAAGTGCCTGCAACTGTATCCCGCACAGGCCGTTACCTCTACAACTGGAGCCTCAAACCAGACGGCACCCCAGACGTGCAGTTTCATTATTTTAAGGTGCACCAGCGCCAAGATTTTCGGTGGGCCTACCCCATTCATGAATGTATAAAATATCAAGGATCCCTTCCCTTAGAAACCATTTTTATTGAAGGCATGGTGCTTAACCATTACCCTGACCCTTCAAAATCCAGAGGCTCTTATTTAGAGCTCTTAGAAATGGCTGTTAAAGAAAACCCTATGGACGACCGGATGACCTACTATTTAGGCAGAGAATACATGTATGCCGGGCAATGGGAAAATTGTATCAACACCTTAAAAAGACATATCACCATGCCCACGTCTACCTGGAACGAAGAAAAGTGTGCCTCTATGCGGTGGATTGCTAGGTCTTATAAAGCTATGGGGAAAATGGCGGAAGCCTACAGCTGGTTTTACAGAGCCATTGCGGAAGCCCCCCACCTGCGAGACCCTTATGTGGAATTTGCCAAAACCGCATACGAACGCCGGGACTGGCCAACTGCATTTTTTATCGCCGAAGAAGCACTTAAAATCAAAAACAAGTCCACCACTTACGTAAACATGGGCTATTCCTGGGACTATACCCCCAATGACTTGGCCGCCATCGCCTGCTACCATCTCAAAATGTATACCAGAGCGCTGGACCATGCAACCCAAGCCTTAACATATAGCCCAAACGACCCACGGCTTTTGAATAATATAATTTTTATTGAAGATGCATTAAAGAAAACAGATGCTGTATCATAGCAAAAAAGCCAAACCCCTGTAAACATTAAATTTACAGGGGTTTGGCTTAACTAGGCAGGAAGGATTCGAACCTTCGGGTGCAGGAATCAGAATCCTGTGCCTTACCGCTTGGCGACTGCCCAATATCGTCCGCTATCTGCGAACCATATTATTGTAATCAAAAATTAGTTGCTTGTCAAGATGCGCTTTGTATTTTTTTCAAAGCGTAAGCATTAAGTTTCGTCTGTCCCAATGATGATAACCACGTCATAACCGGCGGGCAAATTGGCATCTTCCTCCACCATACCGGCTGGGTAAAAATGCAGAAAAGGTTGCCCTGTGGCCTTGTTTTTCACCACAATGCGGGTATAGTTTTTGCGCTGGCCTGTATACGTATCAATGTTAAGTACAGAAAGGCCTTCTTCTTCCAGCAACGCTTTATGCTTGGCTGCCATGCCTTCCACAATGCCCCCATTTAAAATCTGTATCCGCAAGGATTTCAGCTTGGCAATGTCAACAGCCGTAGTCGCATTCTCATCGTCGCTTGGTGATTCATCTTCTTGCTTGTCTGTGCTATAAAAGATTTCCTGCACCAGTTCCTGGGTTTGCTCAACATCGTGGAAAAAATAAGATGCCTCGTTCACATAGCCAGCTTCTCCGGGCAAGGTGTGGGTGTTTAAGTTCTCGCTGTTTAAATCTTTCACATAGCGTAAGTATTTAGGCACGTCGGACACGCCAAAATCTGTTTTTACATACGTGAGGATGTTGCTAATGAGTGCAGGTGCATTGTTGATGATGGTATCTTTATTAAGGGTTTGTTTAAACAGTTCCTTTAGGAAAGTTTGCTGCATTTCAATGCGCTGTATATCCCCCCGTGCATATGTAGCCCGAAAACGCACAACCCCTTCGGCTTTTTTGCCATTCAGGTGCTGTGGGCCTTCAGGAATATTGATGACCAGGTTTTGCGTAGGGTCGTTATAATAAAAGCCACCCTTTGGAATAACCATATCCACGCCGCCTACCGCATCCACCACGCTTCTAAAAGCGTCCAGGTCTACAGAAGCATAATAGTCTATTTTAATACCCAGCAGTTCTTCAACTTCCCGTTTCAAATAGGAAACATCTTTTCCGGCATTGTTGTATACCGCATTCAGCTTTAAAACCCCGCTGGACGGCGGCCGATGACCTGCTTTTTGAAGGTCGCTAATCATTTCTTTTGAAAGCACCGTATACGTGTCACGGGGCAGCGAAATTAAGTCTATGTTCTTTGTTTCTCGGTCAAAGCACCCCACCAGCATGGTGTCTGTTAAAGACGCTTCGTCATCAAGGCCGAACACTAAAAAATTGGTTTTTCGGGGCGGCAAAAGCAACCCGGCTTCGTCATCTTTGTTTTTATCGTTGTCTTGGCTGTCTTTAACAGGCGTTATGGGCTTCACTTGGGCTGCGTGTTCAAAATACGGCTTGGCCGCAGCATTCACAGACCGGATGTAACCAAACGCAGCCACAGAGCCTACCACTAAAAAGCAGCCCACAATACAGACCACCATGAATAAAAACTTTCTGAATATCATTTTATTCCTAAACAAAGGTTTTCTTGCCTTTGGTTTTTTGCCCCTGCCCTTTTTTTGCATGATGTGTGTCACTCCAACAGTTGTTTTAATCATTAAAATTTCATTTCTATAATTATATCAAATATTTAATTTTTTGACAAGATATAACAAAAGTATTAAATAGAAAACAGGCGTACCTGGTAAAGCGTACGCCTGCCTTTCATACACAATTGCAATACACTGCCTAATACGTAAAGCTATCCATGCTTTGGGGTTCATCCATGGTTGGCAAATCCGGCAAAGCTGGCGACACATTCTCCCCGGCAGGTGGCTGTTCCGGCGCCGGCTGCGGGTTGGGAACATATTCCGGCACAGGTGTAGGCGTTGGTATGGTAGGCGGCACAGTCACGCTGGGCAGTTGGTTTGGCGTGGGCTGCGGTGTTGTGGTTGGGTTGGTTAAAGTGCCGTCAACCGTTGGTGGGTCTGTAAAAATGGGTAACCCATCTAAATTGTCAAGATCTGGGGCCGGTAAAATGTAAGTTTCACCAGTGGTTGGGTCTTCATACAAAACTTCCCCAGGGCCAGGCACAGGCGCTTCAGACACATGTAGTGACCCATCGCAATAGGTGTTGGGTTGTGTACCAGCCACAAAATAATCGGAACGTACCGTACCAGCTGCTTTACAAGTGGCCCCTGGCAATTGCCCAGACACACCGCAAATGGTGGCAGTCACCACCCCATCCGGCCGTTCAAATTCAATCACTGGCAAATCGGCATGTATTTTTTCCATTACATCACGCCACAGCATCATGTGGTAGCCTTTGTCCTCCCACATCGCTTTGGGCATATCGTAACCCAGCCAAATGCTACCCACGTAATAGGGGGTATAGCCAACAAACGTTAAGTCCACGGTATCGGTGGTGGTACCCGTTTTGCCGGACAGCGGCATACGAATATTTCTAAACCGTGCTTGCCCGCCGGTACCTCTGGTGATAACGTCTTTCATCATGTCTGTTAAAATGTATGCGGTTTGCTTTTTCAGCACTTGTTTAGGCTCTGGTATGTTTTCCAACAACACATTGTTGTCATGGTCTAACACACGGGTATACAGCACGGGCTTAATGTATTCTCCTAAGTTGGCAATGGTGCCGTACGCAGAAGCCACTTCCAGCTGGGTAACCCCGTGGGTTAAACCGCCCAAACAGGTAGCGGGTGCTTTGTCTGAATAAATTTTACCGTTAATTTCTTCCCGTTCTGCCAGTGTGGTGAAGCCAAAATTCAACAAGTATTTAAAACACTCGTCAATGCCGGTGTTCACCATGTTTTTCACCGTAATGACGTTCATGGAGTTTGTAATGCCATCCCGAACGGTGCTCCACCCACGGTAACCCCCGTACCAGTTTTTGGGGGAATACCCTTGATACGTATAAGGTGCATCATCCAAGAGGGTGGCAGCGGTGGACACCCCTAAATCCAAGCTGGGTGCATAGGATGCCAGCACCTTAAACACAGAGCCAGGCTGTCTTTCCGAGTCTGTGGCACGGTTAAGGGCCAGGTTGGCCATCTTTTCACCCCGGCCGCCGGTAAGGGCTTTCACCTGCCCTGTGCGGTAATCTGTAATAACCATGGCCGCTTGGGGCTGGGGAATTTGAATAACTTTTTCGGAATTAGGCACAATGCTATCGCTTGCGCCTAAAAGCTCGTTGCGAAAGCCTTCCACCAGGCCATCCACACCGTCTTTGTTTTTAACGGTGCCCTGCTTATAAAAATGCTCCACTTTATCCGTAATGCCGTTGTGAATGGAAACCGTGTACTGCACATCAATAGCAAAATCACCTTTAGGAAAGAAGCTGTCCTGGCTAAAGGAGTCATCCATAATGGCCTGCATGGCAGGGTCTTGGGTGGAATAAATGGATAATCCCGCATTATACAACCAGTTAAACGCCTCTGCCCGGCCAATGCTGTATTTTTCCTGCAAATCGTTGGCCACAGCAATCATCAAAGCATCGTTAAAATAGCTGTGCACCGAGTTGTTTTCCTCAATGACTTTGGCTTGCGTACTCACCCGGGCGTATACATCGTCGTCCATGGCTTGGTCATGCTCTTCCTGTGTAATCATTTCCAATTCAAGCATTTTGTCTAAAATGAGTATTTGCCGTGACCGGTTTTTTTCCGGGTTGGCAATGGGTGCATTATGGGCCGGGTTTTGGGTGATGGCCGCAATGACCGCACATTCAGACAAAGACAAATCGCTTACCGGTTTGCTAAAATAATATTCGGAAGCCGTCTGCACACCGTTTAAGCTGTAGTGCATGTTGATGGAGTTCATGTAAAGCTCTAAAATATGGTCTTTGGCCGCTGGTTTCGAGCCGCCAAACTGCGCAGTTAGCTTCTTTTCATACTCCACCGCTAAATATTGCTCTTGCAGCTTTGTGATGATGTCGTTGCGGCCAATTTTACGCACGTTGTTTTTAATCAGCTGCTGGGTAATGGTGGAGGCACCTTCTGTTCGGTTCGTGGTCAGGTTTTTGTAAAGGGCACGCACCATGCCTTTTAAGTCAATGCCGTTATGGTTGTAAAAGCGCTCGTCCTCAATAGCCACGAAAGCATCTTTTAAATTTTGAGGAATTTTGTCAAAGGTGACATACTCCCGGTTTTCCTCCCCTTTCAGCCGGTCCGATTCCGTGCCGTCTTCATAATAGATAATGGAAGGATATATGCTGGGTTTTATAGAGATAATGTCCAAGTTTGGGGCATTTTGAATGATGCCCATGTAAGCCCCCACAGCAGCCCCCCCCACTGCGAAGCAAGAGATAAGGACAACCGCCAATATAACCCGAAAAATGATGACACCGGCTTTATTCCGCACCTTCTTTTTCCTGGAGCGGTAACCTTTGCGCTTTCTATTGTTATTGTTTTCAGAGTATTCCATGCAACATAAACCTCCTTAAGGGTACCCTTGCATTATAGCAGAACAATTGCAAAGAATAAAGAAAAAATGTCCAGATTTTTAAAAAACAGCATATACATGCATTAAGGTCATTTTCGGCGGGGATGTTTATGCGGCGTAAAAAAGTGAAAATTAAAGCCCAGAAGCCTGCACAAAAAAAAGGAAACTTTCTTGGTTTCATCTTGTTTTCTGCATGTATACTGGCGCTTGCCTATACCTTGGGTAACCTGGACAAAAAAATATTGCCCCCTGTGATGGCCACCATGGAAAAGACGGCAAAAAATAAAATTAACCAAGCCATTGATACGTCCCTACAGCGGGCGGTTACCCAAAAAGGATTAAATGCAGACGATTTTTATTTAAAAACCACCGATACCTCCGGCATGATTAACGCTTTGTCTATCAATACCGTGCTGGTGAACAATATGTGCAGCCAAATGGCCGTGGACATATCCCGGGAATTGGAGCAAATTGGCCAAACCACCGTTCAAATACCCATATCCACCATCTTGAATTTACAGTCCTTTGCCAACATCGGGCCAACCTACCCCATCACCGTTATGCCCATTGGTAACGCAACAGTGGATTATGACACGTCCTTTGAAGCGGTAGGCATTAATCAAATCCACTTCCAGCTCTGGCTAAAGGTGGATTCATTTGTGCGGGTAGTGAACCCCATTCAAGAGCAGGAAATCATCGTTAGCCGCAAGATTGCCCTGGTTAACACGGTTTTCAGCGGAAAAGTGCCGGATACGTACATGGGCGGCGTTCCTTTTGCCCCACTTGAAAAGAAAAATTAAAC
>CAZCQP010000068.1:8210-11402 GCA_964500895.1 uncultured Eubacteriales bacterium
TAAACTTGTTTCAAAAACAAGGAGCATCCATGTATGTCTAAGTATACTTATCATATGCCCACCCAGCTGTTTGTGGGTGACATTCAAAACCATGCCCACGCTTTTCAAGGTTTCGGCAATCAAGCATTCATTGTTTCAGGAAAATCGGCAGCAAAAAACGGTGCCCTTCAAGACGTGCAGGCCGTGTTAAACGGGCTGGGCATTGGCATTGCCCATTTTGACCAAGTGGAAGAAAACCCTTCCGTACAGACGGTGGAAACCGCAGCCAAACAAGCAATGGCTTGCGGGGCAACGTTTATCATTGGCATTGGGGGCGGCTCTCCCATGGATGCAGCCAAAGCAGTGGCCGTTTTAACCGCCAACCCAGATAAAACAAGTGCAACTTTATTTGAAGCCACTCCCTTACCTGCCCTGCCTGTGGTTTTAATCCCCACCACTGCCGGAACAGGCTCTGAAACCACTCCATTTTCCATACTCACCCGGCACGACACACAAACAAAAGCCTCTATGTCCCAGCTGGTATTTGCCCAAAAGGCATTGCTTGACGGCCGCTACATGGAGCATTTGCCGGAACATGTAACGTTAAGTTCTGCGGTGGATGCTTTAAGCCATTTGGTAGAGGGCTACACTTCTACCGGCAGCACCTTTTTAAGCGATAGGCTGGCAGAAGGGGGCCTTTTGGCCTTTGCGGATTGTATGGAAGGGCTTAAAAACCGTGCATTTACCCCTCAGCTTCGAGAAGAATTGCTGCTTATATCCGCACTGGCGGGCATGGTCATTGCCCAAACCAAAACCACCTTGCCCCATCAGCTGGGTTATGCCTTAACGTACCATAAAGCAGTGCCCCATGGTTTTGCCTGTGGCCTGTTAATGACCGCTTTTTTACGGGTGCATGAAAATAAGGGTAAAGTCCAGCGGCTATTAAAGCTTTTGAACCTTACCCATATAGAAGATTTAGAAGCATTTTTAAACAACATCATTTCTCTTCGGCCTACACTTACCCAAACAGAAGCAGAAAGTTTTGTGGCCCAGTTGTGGCAAAACCCAGATAAGCTGAAAAACTATCCCTTTGCCATTTCCCAGGAAATGTTGTTGTCCGTATACGCCAATAGTCTTAGAATGCAATAATAACTCCTTCCCGGTCTGCATAGGTGGCACACAGGCCGGTGGCTTCCACAATGACAATGTCTTTAAAATTAAAACGGCTGGCGGCCAGTGCTTTGATGGCCTGGGCTTTTTCCAACGCTTTCACATGGGAAATGCCCAGAATACGGTTTTCAAAGTCTTGGCCGTCTTTTTGCATCAAGTCCATCAGTTTATGGATGGCTTTGTTAAATCCTCGGGCCTTGTCTAAAAACACCATGTTCCCCTCTTTTGCCCCACAAATGGGCTTAAAAGACATCATAGAGGCAATTTTGGCCACATAGGCGTTCATTCGCCCGTTTTTTACAATGGTGTCGTACCGTTCCAAAATAAAATAAGTGTTCATATTTTGAATGAACTGAGTCACATGGGTAACCGTTTCTTGGTCGCTTTTGTTTTGCTTTATACAATCATTGATTTTCAGCGCCACCAGCATTTCTCCCACAGAAGCGCTCAGGCTGTCGAAAATGTGAATGAATTTTTGGCCCATTTCCTCTAAATACATGTCTTTTGCCGTTATGGCGCTGTTGTAGGAGCCGCTTAACTTGGAAGATAACGTAACGGCAAAAATGCTTCCCTCGCTTTTAAATTTTTCCAAATAGCGTTCCGGAGACGGTGCCGCCGTTTTGGGTACATGGGGGGAAGCTGCCATTTTTTCAATATATGTGGTAACGTCCAGCTGGTCGTCGTCTATAAACAATTGTTCCCCCAGTTGCAAGGTTAAAGGCGCCACATCAATAGCAATGCCTTTTTGATCTTTCATCTCCTGCGTTAAATCGCACCCGCTATCCACTACGATTTTTGCCAATTTCATCTCCCCCTTTATTTTTAGAACCTGTATTCAATAATGGATTGCCCGAATTTGAAATAGCGATTTTTCGCCATTTGAGGCGTGGCGGCGCGGGCATAATAGAGGAATTATGGCAAGCCGCCACAACAAAGAATGGCGGAATAATCGCTTCAAAGGCGGGTAACAGCTTATTGAATACAGGTTCTTATAATGGCATTATAGCATACATCTTAAAAAATAAAAGGTTTTTGCAAATTTAATCCCTTTTTAGCCGAATTGGTCGATGCCTGGTTCAATGGTGTCAGACACGTCCATGCCACAGTTTCTGGAAGAAAAATAGACGCATTGTTTACAATTATGGTCTTGGCTGTGGCGAAAAGGCGCATGAATGTCATAATCCATGCCTTTAAAATGTTTGCAATTCTTCATTTTTTTCATTTGATGCATGGTCTCCCTCTTTTCTAATAAAGCGGATTGTGTTAAGATAATGCTTGCTCAAAACTGTATCTTTATTTATGAGCATTTTAAGGAGGCTTTATACCTATGGACAAGCAAAAAAGAGTGATGGCCATTCACGACATTTCCTGCGTGGGCAGATGCTCCCTTACGGTGGCGCTGCCGGTTTTGTCTGCCGCAGGCTTTGACACGGGCGTGTTGCCCACAGCCGTTCTTTCCACCCACACAGGAGGGTTTGAAGGGTTTACTTTTAGAGATTTAACGGAAGACATCATGCCCATTGCCAGGCATTGGCAATCTTTAGGGCTGGCGTTTGATGCTTTATACACTGGTTTTTTAGGTTCCTATGCACAAATAGACTTGATTGCAGCGTTGTTTCAACAATTTAAAACACCAGACACACTGGTGATGGTAGACCCAGTGATGGCAGACAACGGCCAACTGTATGCGGTCTATTCCAACGAAATGGTGGAAGGGATGCGCAAACTTTGCAAAGATGCAGACATTATTGTACCCAACATGACGGAAGCTGCGTTTTTGCTGGATGAACCTTATGTTGCCGAAGGTTATGATGAAAAGTATATTGAACAATTGTTGCGCAAATTGTCAGGCTTGGGGGCCAAGCAGGTGGTGCTTACCGGGGTATCCTTCCAGCCGGATAAACTGGGAGCAGCCTGCTACGACAAAATCACAGGCCAAGTGGAATATGCTTTTGGTGACAAAGTGGAAGGCTTTTTCCACGGCACAGGGGACTTGTTCGCCAGCACACTGCTGGCCGGGTTGTTGAACAACCATTCCCTTCT
>CAZCQP010000069.1:0-10961 GCA_964500895.1 uncultured Eubacteriales bacterium
TATTTGCCACGGCACTTTAAGGAGGGACTGTTACCATGAGCCATTTTATCACTTTAATCAAAAGCAACTTGATTAAGCAGACAAGACGTTATTCATTCTTTCTGATTATCGGCATTGGCATTTTCCTGGGTTTTCTGTGCGTTCCCGGCACATCAGCCGGTTATGAAATTTTCTATCTGGGGGGTGTCAGAGGTGTTTATAATTCCTCTTGGCTGGGTGTTTTAGGGGCGATATTACCGGTGCTTTTGCTTTGGCTTCCCGGATTTTATCTGCTACGCAGTCAAGTAACTGAAGATAAAGAGCTGCGAATTGGTCAAATGATTGCGTCAGCTCCAGTCAGCAAAACGCGTTACATTTACGGGAAATTTCTATCCAACTTTTCTATCCTGATGCTATTGCAGCTTATGTTTTTGATGGCACTTATGGTGATGCAGCTTATCCGGCTGGAAAGTATGCGCCTTTCCATGATACACTACATGATGCCACTCATTTGTGTAACGGTGCCTTACCTGCTTGTGTTGGCTTCATTAACCATATTATTTGACGTTGTACCATGTTTAAAAGGCGCCTTGGGCAATACAATCATTTTTGTGCTGTGGATTGGGCTATCCTCTGTATCCGTAGCCAGCCCCGGCAACCGATTCGACCTATTTGGCATGGGTGTACTTTTAAACGCTATGATGGAAGGGGCAAGGGTGCAATTTCCTCATTTGCCCGATGCTGCCAGCTTCGGCTATTATCCAACGACTATGGATGCGCCCACTTTTGTATGGAGTGGCATGGAATGGAACAAAGATTTCTTGCGTTCAAGGCTCGTTTGGGTTGTAGCAGCATTGCTCATCACACAGGTTTCGGTCATTATTTTTAACCGTTTCAAAGAGCCGTCTTGTGTTAAAAAAAGCAAGAAAAATCCTGACTTCATTGTCAAAAATACCATCCATCAACCGTTTGAAGCAATTTGCGTTCTGTCACCAATTCAAAGAAAAGGGCGAATCAATTTGTTGCAAATGGTTCGGGGAGAACTAAAGAATATGCTGTCTGGTCATTCCATTTGGTGGTATGTATCGGTATTAGCGGTCATGGCCTTCACACCCTTTGTTACGTCCGGCGAAGCGCTCAAGTGGATTTCTCTGTCTATGCTGCTGCCTATGTCCATCTGGTCACAAATGGGTAACAAGGAAAAAAACTGTGGCACATCGGACATGATTGTTTCAAGCTGCTCGGCATATTCAAAGTGGATGGCGACTTGGATTGCGGGTATTGTGGTTGCACTGCTTTTATCATTAGGAATGTTTACAAGGATCGCCATGCTGTCTGAATGGAATTACCTTATGCCTTGGCTGGTAGGAATGATATTTCTTCCTACGCTTGCTCTTGTGCTTGGCAGTGTTAGCGGCAGCCGCAGGTTATTTGAAGCTGTTTTTATAGCTTTCATGTACTTCGGACCGATTAATAACATGTGGAAGTTCGACTTTATGGGGCTCTCAAGCAACAATGCTCCCTTATATATGGCAACAACATTTGTATTATTGATTGCTGGAATTGCAGTACAAATATTAAAAGAAAAACGCCTAATCGGCGTATGGAGGTAATAACATGAAAAAAGCGATTTTATTAACTGTTTGCAGTGTATTAATGGTCATTGGGTTAACGGGTTGTAAAGCTGAAAAGGCACAGTCGTTTACTTTTAAGCCAAGCGATGTATCCGACATTGAGATTGAAACGGGCGGCGCTTCGGTTTCTATCGTAAAGGGTTCAGACAGTAACATAGAAGTCACCTATACGCAGGATGTAGCTACTTTACAGGATGGTGTACTGAAAATCAATATCCCTATGCCGAAAGCCGGAGTAAATGTAAAAAAGCAGGCCGATGTTACGATTTATGTCCCAGACAAGGTATTTGAGGAAATTAAAATTAAATCTGAAGTGGGGAATGTCAAGGTTGAAAATGTGAATACAGAGCAGCTAACCGTTGATACCCAATATGGTAACATCACCCTGTCTGGCATGGAGGGGCAGATTGCGGCAAAGGCTGAAATGGGCAGCATAAATACAGATTTACCAATCGGTAGCGAAATAAAAAGTCTCGGTACTGCTGGTCAAAAATTAGAAGGGCAGATGGGCGCTTCTGAACATGCAATCAACCTTTATACCAATACCGGCGTGATAGAATTAAGATAAAAAATAAATCCCTGCTATGTTTACAATATATGTAAGCGTAGTAGGGATGTTTTGGTATATAAACCTGAGTCAAAACAGATGTAAGGGCCGACGACTCTGCTTTCCTGGGTAGTGTAAGTATATTTCTTATTCAAGGCTTTTCTTCGCTGGCCTACTGAGCTGTTTTAGACAAAATTTTATACGTGTCGGCAAAATCCATTAAGCGCCACTTGCCGTCACTTTGCAAAACCGCCTTATACTTACCCAGCAAAACCCTGGCGTGTAGGGGCTCCTCCTGGTTTTGTATGATGTATGTTTCTAAGGTGGTCACAATGCACGTATTGGCGTCGATGAATTCTTTTTGGGTAATCTCGTATGAAAGCAGCTGTTCCTTTATATTTTTTTGAATATAGGGTTTCACTTGCCGCTCAATGTCTCCCCCCGGGGCAATGTAATCCACAATGTAGGCATAGTCGTGGTTGTTGATGGCGTGGACGTAGTTGATGAGGTAGGTGCCGATCAGCCGGTCAATGGGGTCTGTGGCATAAGCGGCAAGATTCACCGAGCCCAGCAGGTGGGGGGTAAACGTATACGCTTCTGTACCGCCAGAAGTCCGTGTTTGTATATCTATTTGCACCAGCCGCTCGCTGAAAACATCCTCTTTATTTTGCGTTTCATATTCAACCATGTACATCTCTTTATTTTTTGCGTAGATGCGCCTGTAGATGTCTCCCAAGTCTGATACGTTTGATATTTTGGTGTAAAAACCGTTGGTGTTTAAGGCGATTCTGGACAAAATGCCTTCATCAATATCGTTTCCAATGCCAATGATGAAGATGGGCACGTTGTATCGGTTGGCCTGTGCAATCACCTCGTTCACGGAAATATTGCTCACGTTGTCCATGCCGTCTGTAAAGGCCACCACACATTTTGCGCCGCTTTGAACCGCCGTGGTGTTAACCGCAGCAAAAAGCGCATCATATAGCGCTGTCATGCTATCGGTTTGCAAACTGTACACCGCATTGGACACGTCTTGCTTTGAATTGGTAAAAGGAACCCTGGTGGCCACATAATCAGAAAAGGCTGTAAGCTCAACCTTGTCACCGATGCCAAATTGCACATAGTCTAAAAATTCGCGCATGATGTAACGCGCCGCTTCAATGGGGTATCCTTCCATACTGCCGCTGCAATCCGCCACCAGGTTTATATTTAGGCTTTCCTTTTCGTTCAGCTGTACCACCTTATCCACACGCTGCCGGATGTATTCGGGGTTTTTAGCGTCACGTTCTGATATAAAAAAGAATTTTGGCAGTAAATCCGCTGGAACGTTGCCTGTCCGCGTATCTTCGATGGTCATGAACAGCTTTATTTTGGGAAATTCACTAAAATCAACTTGGTTCACTGCAATGGCATAGTTGTCGTATGTAGTGTTGATGGTATCAATCAGCGCTTCTAGTGCATTCAGGGTTTCATTAGCCTCCATGAACTTGCTATCGTTCACCAGCGCTGCATATTCGGCCTTCATATCGTCCACTTGCTTTATTTCTTCCGGAAAGGCCAAGCCGTTGTCCTTTGCGTTGATGGATTCCAGCCTTAAAACCAGAATATTTTTGTTTTCGGTGTCGATTTTAGCTTTTAATGCGTTTGCCTTATCCAGCAACAGCAGTGCGCTTTCACAGCTACCCCGTTTCTTTAAACCTGCCATATCGTTTTTCAGTGCATCAATTTCACTGTCAAAACTATCGGTTAGGCAGCTGGCGAAATCCGCTTCCATGGCGGAAAAGGTTTCCTGCACCGCTGCAATTTGATGTTCGTTGTCTGCTTGAACCTTTTCATACAAGGTTTGGGCTGTGGCCAACAGGCGCTTGATGGCACCCCCATTTTTCTTTTTTGTTTGTATGCGCACCTCTTCCACGAGGTCGTCGTAAGCCTGTTTGTTGTTGTCAATGTCCAGGTACAGGTGGTCCATCTCCTGCATCACGGTGTCCAGCTGGGGTAGCAGTGCTTCAAGTTGCTTGGCGTTGGCATACTTGTATCCCCCAAAGCTTACAAGCGCAATGAGGCAGACCACAAACCCGGCAATGTAGGCCAATGTTTTTTTGCTTTTGGCCGGGGATTCTGCCTGCGCTTCTTCCGGGAATTCCTGCATATCCGGTTCCGTGGGTTCTGTTTGGGGAAGTTCCGGCTCTGTCTCTGGCATCTGGGGCTGCTCTGGCGGCAAGTCCTGCTGGGGCTCTGGTGGTTGCTGCTGCTGCGTTAGCGGGGTTCCGCACTGCCCGCAAAATTTAGAGCCAGGCTTATTTTCATGCCCACAATTTTCACAAAACATAACGTCATCCTCGTTTCATATAGAAATGTTTGTCTATAGGGGGTTGGCCAATGCTGTTTTACTGTATGCCCATCAATGTAAAGTTGGCGCCGTCGGTGCTGTCGTAGAAACGAGTGCCGTCTTCATCCCAGGTGTCCACATACACGCCAAACATGTTTGCACCCACATAGCCTGCCTCTCCCTCAAGGCCTTTAACGAATGTGGCCTTGCCATCAATAGAAACGCAAAGTTCGCCATTGCTAATGAAAAACTGTTGATTACCCTTGTATACGCCGCCAAAAATATTGCTATAAGACCAACTGCTGTAATAATCAAAATCGTTGGATACAAGCACAGGCTTGCCCGTACCTTTTTGATAATACAAGTCATTGTCTGCGTTCACGAAGTAAACCCCGTCTCCTTTGGCCGTGGTGCTAAAGGCCATCACCCCATCATCAACAAGTCTGACAGGGTTCGCCTTATCATTCATGCCATCCAGCTGATATAAACCTTCACCTTTTAATAAAGTCAATGTTTTACCATCGTCTGCAAGGGCAGCATACCAAGAGCCGTCCTCATAAGCCACGCCGGTTGCAACGGTTTCAGTGCTGAAATCTTTGTTTATACGGATAACCTTTGAGGAGTCGTTGATATAAAACATGTTTGCAAAGCTGGAAACGCCATACACCTCCAAATGAATTGCAGTGCTATTTGTTTGCCATTGGCTTAAGTACATGTATTGTTGGGCCGCTCCATAAGGGAGCAAGAAACTGTCTGCAACGCCAGGCAAAGCTTCTTTTTTATCGGCATTGCGAATAAGATAAGCATTAGAATTTGTGGCAAAAACAGCCTGAGAGAAGTCTTTATTAAAGAACATGGCATTGATGTTGTCGCTAAGCTTGACTTTCGTTTCGCTTTTACTTCCTTTTTGGACATAAACGGTCTCGTTTTTAACGTAATACATATACTTTGCACCGTCGGCAATGGCAATGGGAATGGCTCCCTTGCCAATCTCCTGGTTCTTGCCGTCCCAGTAGAAGCCATAATAGTCGCCATTGTCATATGTAGCGTAAGCAACGGTCTTGCCGTCGGGTGAAAGGGCGATGGCGCTGTCAACCGAGCAATCCGGTGCGATTCTGGTTATGGTCCCGTTTGCATAAAGGCACAGTTCCCCGGTGCCGTTGCTGACATCAACGTCTCTTAAAAATGCAATGGCGTTACCGGAAAGGGACAGGACCATATCTGCAACATCGTCGGCAATCCTTTCGGGTTTGTCTGTAACCAAATACAGGGCATAGCTGTCATAATTGTTTTCGTTTTCGTCCTCGTCTATCAACATGGCCGCTTTGGTTTCGTCAAGGCTATACATGCCATTCATCCGCGTCCCTTGAAGTGTCACCGCAGCTTTGCCGTGTGGGACGACAACGGTTTCATCACCCAGGTATAATATGCGCACACTACCCTTTGCCTTGTCATAGTTTGAAGGCTTTGACATACTGACAACGGTTGCAACAAGGGCTACCACCACCAACACAAGAGCTACAACAGGTTTAAGCCATTTATTTGTCTTCACAGTTGGCGTTTGAGAAGACGGCAAGACAACTTCAGGCGCGTTTGTTTCCGGCGGCGGCAAAGAAGCCTCTGACAGCGTTGCTTGTTGCAACGGGGCGCCACAGGAGCCGCAAAATTTCGCATGACTAGACACTGCGCTCCCACAAGCTGAACATTTCATTGCTTCTGTCATCGTATTCCTCCCTGATCGTTAAATTAAAATCCCGTTTACATGGAATCTTTGCAGATTTTTTGCCCGCAGGCGGTACAAAATGCCACATCCCCTTCCAACTGGGCACCACAGCCTGTACAGCATTGTTTCTTTGCCATTTCCTCTGTGGTCTCGGGATGGGTTTCAATTTTTGTGCCGCATTCCCCGCAAAAGATGGAATTTAACGGTGCGTCTGTACCGCAGGCAGGGCAACGCTTTAAACCTTTAATGCGGCGTATTTCCTGCTCATACTGGGCAATGCGTTCCTTTGCGGCCCGGGCGGCAATGCAAAGCTTGCCCAGGGGCGTTTCCGGGTCAAACCCGTTTGTTTCCACATACAGTTTCCCAATTTGGGAAAGTAGGCCTTCGATTTGTGCCTTTTCATCATCAATCATAGCCTGAAAACGTGCTGTGTCCGTAAAGTCTTTGGTTCCACGCACGATGTTTTGCGTGGTGGACGTAATTTTCTTGTTAATCCCGTTAAAAAGCGCCATGCTATGTACCTCCTTTAAATACAAATCTTATGTAACTATACGGTTGTCATATGTCATCATGCTGGATATCGCCAAGCCATTTATACATAAAAACAAAAATATATACAATATTATAGTAAATACAACTGTTTGTCTATATGATTTTGAAGAACAATGACGAAATGAACCTGTGAATCATTTGTTCCTGGGCGGCAATCACAAAAGCGGCTAAAGGTTTAAACGAGCCAATCAAGCAAGCAGATAATTAAGCAAATTAACTAAATTTTCGCTAAACTTTTGCACCATATCTTATTTTATATGTATATTGACATTTAACAGTGCGGCGGATATAATCCAACCGTTGGATTAATTGGTTTTTAGTCCCTTGTTGTATTGTTTTGAAATTTTTGGTCGAGAGAGGCGAGGAGGTTTATGAAAAAAGCGAGAGCATTTCAGAAGGATCAGTATTTAGGCTATCTACTTATTCTTCCCACGTATCTCTTGTTTATTACATTTTTCTTTATTCCATTGGTACAATCATTTTTACTGACATTTGTAAAATGGAATGGGTTTTCGCCGGACAAGGAGTTTGTAGGCCTAAGCAACTACATGAGGCTTTTTAGTGACGCAGGCTTTCTAAATGCACTGACAAACTCTATCGTCTATTTGGTTGCGACTGTCATTCTATCCATTTCTATTTCGCTTGTGCTGAGTGTGCTGATAAGCGAAGGCATTAAGGGTAGTTCACTTGTTAATGCTATCTATTTTTTACCCCACATTGTTTCGCTTGTAGCGGTCAGTGTGGTGTGGAGCTGGATTTATCTGCCAAGCGGAAGCGGCCTTATCAACTCATTTTTGGGCGTTTTCGGCATAGCACCAATGCTTTGGCTTAAAGACCCAAACCTTTCCTTAATATCCATTGTCATCATTGGGGTATGGAAAAGTTTAGGGTATAACATTGTTATCTTAACGGCCGGGCTTATGTCTATCTCCCCCACGCTTTACGAAGCTGCACATATTGATGGGGCGAATAAGGTTCAAGCTTTTTTTAAGGTTACATTGCCCTTACTAAAGCCAACCCTGTTCTTTGTGTCTGTATCCGGTACCACAGCCGGGTTAATTCAAGTGTTTGATTTAGTGAATGTCACCACAGGCGGCGGCCCCATAGGCTCTACGGAAATGCTGGTTACGTATCTTTATAAACTGGGCTTTAAGGAATATGAGATTGGCTATGCATCGGTTGTTGCTTTTGTGCTATTCCTAATCTCCATTTTAATAACCGTTGTTCAAAAGAAGGTTGCCGATGGCAACGAAGATTAAGAGCGTGTTCTGCAAACCAACTGCAAGGAGGTATAACGGTGAAGAAAAGACTGCTTTCCGGTGCCATACACATTGTGATTTATGTTGGCGCTTTGATGATGATATTGCCGTTTTTATGGATGCTTTCCACATCATTAAAACTGCCAAATGAAGTGTTTTCAATACCGATTCAATGGATTCCAAAAAACATTACTTTTAGTAACTTTAAAACAGCTATAAACGGATTTCCTTTTTTTCGCTTCCTCTTTAACACGGTGTTTGTAACGCTTGGAATATTAGGGTTTCAGCTGCTAACCTCCATATTTGCAGGGTATGCCTTTGCACGGCTGGAGTTTAAGGGGAAAAACTTTCTTTTTATGTTGTTGCTCTCTGCGCTGATGTTGCCGTCTCAAACGATTATGATACCGATGATACTGATGTTGAAAAAGTTTAACTTGCTCAATTCTTTAGCCGGTTTGATTATACCGTTTGGGTGGAGTGCTTTGATTGTATTTTTATTTCGCCAGTTCTTTATCGGCATTCCTAAAGAAATTGAAGAGGCTGCGCAAATTGACGGCTGCACCACACTTAGAACAATTTTTAGCATCATCATTCCAATGTCCAAGCCAATTATTGCAACGGCAACCATTTTAATCTTTGTGTATGGATGGAATCAGTACTTTTGGCCGCTGTTAATTTTGAGCGATGAGAAACTGTTTACCTTGCAGCTGGGTTTGTCCTACTTTAAAGAGCAGAGCATGATTGAAACAAATTGGGGTGCGCTTATGGCAGCTGCAAGCTTAGTGGTGTTGCCGGTTATTGTTGTTTTTTTATTCTTCCGAAAGCATATTATACAAAGCATTGCGTTTTCGGGTGGTAAAGAATAGAAATTTATAAACAGAATAAACAGACAAAAAAAGGAGAGTAAACAAATGAAAAAAATGGTTGCAACACTTTTGGCTCTTACCCTTAGTTTCTCTCTGGCAGGATGCGCAAGCAAAGCACCTTCCAGCAGTGAAACGCCCAGCCAAGAAGCACCTGCTCAAGGTGAAGCGGAAGCCCCAACAGATGCTATGAAAATTACATTCTGGCATGGGTATACACCAGACAAGGCAGAAAAGTTAGATGAAATGATTGCCCTGTACCAACAGACGAACACAAATGTTATCATTGAACCACAGTTTATTGCATCTGGCGAAGAAATGCTTACCAAAGTGCAAACCTCTGTTATGGCCGGCCAACAACCTGATTTACTGTGGGGCTTTCCTACATGGACAGGCGTTTTACAAAGCACAGGCAAGTTGCTGCCCCTGGATGGCTTAGTAGGCGATTTAAAAGCCGACATTGCACAAGGGCTTTGGGATGTTGCCACATTCGATAACAGCATTTACTCTGTGCCAATTGAAGGCGGTACATTACTGCTCATCTACAACCAAGACATGTTTGACGAAGCAGGCATCACTGCTGCACCTACCACTTGGGAAGAATTGGCAGATACCGCTAAAAAACTTACAAACAACGACCACAAGGGTATTTACATTGCTGCTGAACCCAACGAACGCACCACATGGACATGGATGTGCTTCCTTGCACAAAACGGCGGAAAACTGCTTAATGAAGACCAAAGCGGCGTTGGCTTCGACAAAGAAACCGGCAAAGCAGCCCTTGCATACTACACAGACTTCATTTTAGCAGGCTCTGCCCCACAAACAAGCGGCGGGCAAGACCCATTCCTTGAAAAGCAAGTGGCCATGACCATTGCAACCCAAGGTGCTGCTAAGTCTTACAAAGAGAAATACGAGATGAACATAGGCGTTGCCAAGCTGCCTAAAAACGTAGCAGAAGCTTCAGGTCTTGGCTCTAACCATTACTTTATGTTTGACAATGGAGATGCTGCAAAGCAAGAAGCAGTCATGGATTTTGTGAAGTGGATGGCAACAGGTGACGCTCAAGCTGAGTGGGCCATTGCAACCGGGTATATTCCTGTGTCAAAATCTGCAGGAGATAGCCAAGTATTTGCAGAATACGTCACTGAAAATCCTTTTATGGAAATAGCCGCAGAATCTCTGCAAATGGGTGTTGGGCGTCCTTCTATTGAACAATACCCAAAAATCTCTAATGCAATCTCTGCGGTTGTTGAAGAAATTGTATATGGAAGAACAGATGCCGATGCGGGTATCGACAGAATTATTGCCGAAGTAAACGATATTTTGAAACAATAGCTTTCAGCTAAAAATCAATGTGGGGTGTGTATACAATGTTGGCCAAAGACATGACCAGTGCCGAGTGGATGCGCATACAAAATGCAAGAAGCATACTGAGTCTCATTAAAGAAAATGATGTGATTAGCCGTAAGGACATTGCCAAGAAAACCAATTTGGCTACTCAAACCGTTACCAACATTGCCGCCATATTGATTGAACACAACTTAATTAGGGAAGCCCCCTTGCCGGTTCAAGGCAAGGGGCGCAACCCCATCGCACTGTCTTTGGACTATTCCCAGTTTACAATGATTAGTGTGCAGATTGCTTCCCGTTCATTAAATGCTTATTGCCATAATTTAAGCGGAGAGGTATTTAAGCATCATTTTGCATCACTGAACAAGCACTCGACCAATACACTTGACATATTGAAATCTGTTTTAGAGGACTTTTCTAATAACATCAACACACCGATAGAAGCCATTGTGGTAAGCGTTGAAGGGATTGTGGACGCTAAAAACCTGGTTATCATGGAAGCCAAGGATATTCGCTTGGAAAATGTTAGCCTTTATTCGGAACTATCTTATTTAAACATCCCCCTTTTCCTGTGTAACGACGTTGACCTGCTGGCCCATTATGAAAAATCACACCGCAACGATTGCGATACCAACTTTATGGTTGTACGCATAGACAACGGCATCGGCGCATCACTGGTTATTAACAAAAGCGTTATGACAAGCACAAATTGCATGGCAGGT
>CAZCQP010000070.1:0-10949 GCA_964500895.1 uncultured Eubacteriales bacterium
CACGGGTTTAGTATTTACAATATACCATATTTTATTTGAATTTACAAAAAAATCATTCAATCATTTATTTTAATTGCAGCGTAAACCACACTTTTAGACACGCCCCGTTCTTTGGCCACAGCCTTCATGGCCTCTTTTTCAGACATGCCGGCTTTGTCCATAAGTGTCTGCACATGTTCTGCAATGGAAAGCCCTTCAAAAGCCTGCTGCTTTTCCGCCAGCGCTTCCTCTTTGGGCTTGCCGGCCACCACCAGCACATACTCCCCTTTGGGGGCGTTCGCGGCATAATAAGCCACTGCTTCTTCTAAAGAAAGCCGCAGCACTTCCTCAAACTTCTTGGTCATTTCCCGCACAAGGGCCACGGGACGGGGGCCAAAAGCTTCGTATAAATCTTTCACCGTCTTTTCCAAGTGGTGGGGGGCTTCGTAAAACACAAGGGTACGGGGCTGGGTTTTCAGTTCTTCCAGCAAGCTTTTCCGGGCTTTGTTGTTTTGGGGCAGAAACCCTTGAAACACAAAGGCGCTGGTATCTAGCCCAGACAAAGCCAACGCCGTGGTGGCGGCAGTAGGCCCCGGGGCAGCAGTGACGGCAATGCCTTGTTCCAGGCACAAAGCCACCAGTTCTTGCCCCGGGTCTGATATGCCGGGCATACCCGCATCCGTCACCAAGGCAATGTGTTGGCCGCTTAACATCCGTTCCACCAGCGCTTTGCCCTTTTGGGGGGCATTGTGCTGGTGGTAGCTGGTTAAGGGGGTTTGTATGTCAAAATGGTTCAAAAGCTTTAAGGTGTGCCGGGTGTCTTCGGCGGCGATCAGGTCTGCTTCTTTTAAGGTGCGCAACACCCGCAGGGAAATGTCTTCTAAATTGCCGATGGGTGTGCCGCAAAGGGTGAGCAGCCCTGTCATGACGCCGATTCCTCCCCGAAGAATTGTTCGTGCCACACCAAAAACATGTACACCGTCCAAATTTTACGGCTGTTGTCTGCCTTGCCTATCCGGTGGCCTTCCAACAAAGCGGTCAGGGCATCGGTGTTAAAATACTGGGCAGCGGCAGGGCTTTCAAAGGCGGCTTTAACCTTGCTGTAATAAGGTTCCTCTTTCAGCCAAATGCGAATGGGCACAGGAAAGCCCAGCTTCCGTTTGCCTGCCCATTCCTCGGGCAAGTAACCTTTGGCGGCCATGCGGAAAGCATATTTGGTAGAGGTTTTGTTCACCCGCAAGGGGGTAGGCAATTTAGAAGCCACCTTGAACACTTCCTTGTCCAAAAAGGGCACGCGCACCTCTAAGGAGTTGGCCATGCTCATTTTGTCCGCTTTTAACAATATGTCCCCAATGAGCCATAAATGCATGTCGATGTGCTGCATTTTGGTGATGTCGTCGTATTGGGGCACTTGCTCGTATAGGGGTCTGGTGATGGCTTGGGGGCTGAATTTGCCCGTGGGGTTCTTTAATATGTGGCTGCGTTCCGCCATGGAAAACACGTTGGCGTTGCCGATGAACCGTTCTTCCACGGACTTGCTGCCCCGAATAAAAAAGTTTTTACCTTTCACGGCAAAAGGAAAGGCCGCCGCCAGTTTGCCCAAAAGTTTGCGCAAGGGTCTGGGTAAGGATGTAAGCATTTTAAGGTCTAGCGGTTCTTTATAAATGTTGTAGCCGCCAAAAAATTCGTCTGCCCCTTCCCCGGACATAGCAGCCTTTACGTGTCCTCTGGCTAGCTGGCTCACAAAAAACAACGCCACCGCCGAAGCATCTGCCAGAGGTTCGTCCATGTGGTACTGCACCTTGCCTAAAACATCCCAATATTCTTCGGTGGTGATGGTTTTGCTAAAATGGTCAATGTCTATTTTTTCAGAGAGCCGTTTGGCGTAGTCAATTTCGTTGTAATTGTCGTAGTCAAAGCCCACGGTAAAGGTTTTGGCTCCTTTAAACCGGGCGGCCACAAAGCTGGAATCCACCCCGCTGGACAAAAAGGAACCCACCTCCACGTCACTGATGCGGTGCTTTTCAATAGAATCCCCCACAGCATGGTCGATGGAATGAATGGCTTGTTCCAGTGTTAAATGGGCGGGTTGAAACTTGGGTTCCCAATAACGTTTCACCATCAGTTCCCCGCCTTTGTAAAGCAAATAATGGGCGGCGGGTAGCTTGTACACCCCTTTAAAAAACGTTTCTTCCAGCACAGAATACTGAAAGGTTAAGTAATTTTCCAGCGCTACCGGGTTTACTTCCTTTTTAAAAACCGGATAGGGCAGAAAGCTTTTAATTTCAGAGCCAAATAGTAATTGGCCGTCGATTTGGGCATAGTAAAAGGGCTTAATGCCGAAAAAGTCCCGGGCGGCAAAAAGGGTGTCCGTCTTTTTATCGTAAATGGCAAAGGCGAACATGCCCCGCAGACGGTTTAACATGTTTGGCCCTTCCTCTTCAAACAGGTGGATGAGCATTTCCGTGTCTGAATGGTTGGTGAAGGTATGGCCTTTTTGAATGAGTTCTTCCCGCAAAGGCTGATAGTTGTAAATTTCCCCGTTATAGACGATAACCAGGGTGTTGTCCTCATTAAACATGGGCTGTTGGCCGTGGTCTAAGTCTAAGAAAGCCAGCCGCCTAAAACCCAGGGCAATGTTGTCGTCTATATGCACGCCGGAGGAATCCGGCCCACGATGATGAATTTTTTCGCTCATGGCGTTTATAACCGCCTCGTTGTCGTCAAAACTGCCTGTAAATCCGCAAAAGCCACACATGGCTTTTCCTCCTCGTCTGTTGTACAATGGATTGTCACTATAATAGTAAAACCATATCATACATTGTAGACAAAAGCAACATTTGCCATTCACATCAATTCGTGTTACACTATACACATTTTAAAAGAAACTTTGATAGAAACATTTGAAACAGGAGGTTGTTTGCAATGAAAATTACATTAAAAGACGGCGCTTTATCCGAAGCAAGTTTTGAGCAGGAAGAAGGACGGCGGGCGTTTCGGCACACCGCTTCCCACGTTCTGGCCCAGGCGGTAAAGGAACTGTTTCCTCAAACTAAGCTGGCCATTGGCCCAGCCACAGAGGAAGGCTTTTATTACGATTTTGACAGGGATACCCCTTTTTCGGCGGAGGAAGTGGCCGCAATAGAAGCCCAGATGAAAAAGATTATTAAGCAAGGCCAGGCCTTGGAGCGGTTCACCCTGCCCAGAAACGAAGCCATTGCATTAATGGAATCTTTAGACGAGCCGTACAAAGTGGAGCTGATTCAAGAACTGCCGGAAGGGGAAGAAATTTCCTTTTATAAGCAAGGGGATTTTTCAGACCTGTGCGCCGGCCCGCACTTAACCAGCACCAAACCTTTAAAAGCCATTAAACTGATGAACGAAGGCGGTTCTTCCGGCGCTTACTGGCGGGGTAGCGAGAAAAACAAAATGTTAAGCCGCATTTACGGCACGGCCTTTCCATCTGCGGCCGAACTAGACGCTTATGTGACCCAAAAAGAAGAAGCTAAAAAGAGAGACCACAACAAGCTGGGCAGGGAACTGAAATACTTCACCACCTCCGAGCTCATTGGCCAAGGCTTGCCCCTTTTAATGCCAAAAGGTGCCAAGGTTATTCAACTGATGCAGCGGTTTGTGGAGGACGAGGAAGAAAAACGGGGCTACGTGCTGACCAAAACCCCTTTTATGGCCAAAAGTGACTTGTATAAAGTGTCCGGCCACTGGGACCATTACCGGGACGGCATGTTCATTCTGGGCGAAGAAGGCAAAGACGAAGACGTAATGGCATTACGCCCCATGACTTGCCCTTTCCAGTTTACCATTTACAACGCCGAACAGCACAGCTACCGTGATTTACCCATCCGCTATGGAGAAACTTCAACCTTGTTTAGAAACGAATCCTCCGGGGAAATGCACGGCTTAATTCGTGTGCGCCAGTTCACCATTTCCGAAGGCCATCTGGTGTGTACCAAAGAGCAGCTGGAGGACGAGTTTAAAGGGGTTGTAAGCCTTATTTACCACTTTATGGACGTGCTGGGCATTAAGGATGACATCACCTACCAGTTCTCCATGTGGGACCCGGAAAACAAAGACAAATACGTAGGCGACCACAAAGACTGGGAAGAAGCACAATCCATCATGCGCAAAATGTTTGACGAGATGGGCCTGAATGTGAAAGAAGCCCCAGGGGAAGCGGCATTTTACGGCCCTAAACTGGACTTGCAGTTTAAAAATGTGCATGGCAAGGAAGACACCATCATCACCGTGCAGCTGGACTTTGCCCTTGCAGAACGGTTCGGCATGACTTATGTGGACAAAGACGGGCAAAAACGGTTCCCGCTGGTCATTCACCGTACCTCCATCGGCTGCTATGAACGGACGTTGGCCATGCTCATTGAAAAATACGCCGGTGCACTGCCGGTGTGGTTGTCCCCAACCCAAGCCATTGTGCTGCCTATTTCCGATAAATACAACGACTATGCCCAACAGGTGATGGATGCTTTAAAAGCTAAAAATGTGCGGGTAACCGGAGATTTTAGGGCGGAGAAAATTGGCTATAAAATAAGAGAAGCCCGGAATGAGCGTATCCCTTACGTGCTGGTGGTGGGTGAAAAAGAAGCCGCCGAAGGCACTGTGGCTGTCCGCAGCCGCCAAGGGGAAGAAGGGGCCATTGCACTGGATGCGTTCATCCCCCGCATTGAAAAGGAAATACAAGAGAAAGCACGATAAGAAACGTTAAACCAAGAGAGTAGGTATTTTTTTGACAGAAATTAAGAACATTCGGAATGTGGCCATCATTGCCCACGTAGACCACGGCAAAACCACATTGGTGGACGAGCTGTTAAAGCAAAGCGGCGCATTCCGGGAAAACCAGGTAGTGGCCGAGCGCGTCATGGACTCTAACGATTTGGAGCGTGAGCGTGGCATTACCATTTTATCTAAAAACACCGCAGTGTACTATAAAGACACCAAAATTAACATTGTAGACACCCCCGGCCATGCGGACTTCGGCGGGGAAGTGGAACGTATACTAAAAATGGTAGACGGTGTGGTGCTGGTGGTGGACGCTTTTGAAGGCCCCATGCCCCAAACCAAGTTTGTGCTGAAAAACGCTTTGGACTTGGACTTGCCTGTGGTGGTATGCATCAATAAGGTAGACAGGCCGGAAGCCCGCCCGGAAGAAGTGGTGGATGAGGTGCTGGAACTGTTCATGGAGCTGGATGCTTCCGACTTGCAGCTGGACTCTCCCTTTGTGTATGCCTCGGCCAAGAAGGGCATTGCCTTTATTGAAATGGGAGAAGAAGGGGTGGACATGCAGCCCTTGTTTGACACCATTTTGGAGAACATCAGCCCCCCGGCGGGAGACCAGGCGGAGCCGTTGCAACTGCTCATTACCACTATTGATTACAACGAATATGTAGGCCGCATTGGCATCGGTAAGGTGGCCAACGGTGCTTTGAAAGTGAACGACGAAGTGGCGCTGGTGAACGCCCAAACGCCAGATACGGTGCGGAAGGTGAAAATCAGCAAGTTGTATGAATTTGAAGGGTTGCAGCGGGTGGAAGTGAAGGAATCGTCTGCCGGGGCCATTGTGGCCGTGACCGGCATTGAAGACTTGGCCATTGGGGATACTTTGTGTGCCGCTGATAACCCCCAACCGTTGCCCTTTAATAAAATTTCTGAGCCTACCATCGCCATGCAGTTTTTGGTGAATGACAGCCCCTTTGCCGGGCAAGAAGGTAAGTTTGTCACCAGCCGCCATTTACGGGGGCGGTTGTTAAAGGAACTGAACACAGACGTGAGCTTGCGGGTGGAGGAAACAGATTCCACCGAAGCCTTTAAAGTGTCTGGCCGTGGGGAACTGCATTTGTCCATCCTGATTGAAACCATGCGCCGGGAAGGTTATGAGTTTCAAGTGTCTAAACCGGAAGTGCTTTTTAGAGAAGAAAACGGCAAGATGATGGAGCCTATGGAAGCGGTGACCATTGATGTGCCCGAAGATTTTGTAGGGGCCGTCATTGAAAAGTTGGGTAAACGCAAAGGGGAATTGACCCACATGTCCGCCGGACGGGGCGGGGCTACCCGGTTGCTGTTTTCCATTCCTTCCCGGGGGCTGATTGGCTACCGAAGCGAGTTTTTAACAGATACCAAAGGCACTGGCATTTTACATGCTGTGTTTGACGGCTATATGCCTTATAAAGGGGACATTGCCCAGCGGGCACAAGGCTCGCTGGTGGCTTTTGAAACCGGAGAAGCTGTGACTTATGGTTTGTATAACGCCCAGGAACGGGGCGAGCTGTTCATCAACCCTGGTGCACGGGTGTACGCAGGTATGGTGGTGGGCCGCAACGCCCGCAGTGGCGACATGGAAGTGAACGTGTGCAAAAGGAAGCAGTTAACCAACGTCCGGGCTTCTGGTTCCGATGATGCCCTGCGGTTAACCCCTGCCACTGTATTAAGCTTGGAACAGGCGCTGGAGTTTATCACCAACGACGAGTTGGTGGAAGTAACCCCTCAAACCTTGCGGGTGAGAAAGAAATTACTGGACGCTAACATGCGGAAACGGGCAGCTAAGAAGTAAGGCTGTTGCCCCGCAAGCGGCGCAACAGCGTGGCGGCCAGCAGATGAAACGACGCAGGCGCAGATGAGCCGCCCTATTTAGTGGCAGTGGGCCGCCATTGCATGGGGTTGGCCAGGCGGCCAATTTAATTGGCAAAGGCGGCTCTGGTGCGTGAACGGCAGATGGCCTTATGGCCGCCTTTTTGGTTTTTTGTGCGCCAGTGGAGCAAGGGGGCGGCCAGGCATTGCACGGACGTAGAATGCAAATGAGCCGCCCCATTTAGCGACAACAGGCCGCCACTGAACTGGGCTGGCCAGGCGGCCGGTTACATAGACAAAGGCGGCTCTGGCATGCCATCGGCAGAGGCATTTCAGGCCGCCTTCCCCCGTCTGCTACGCAGACGGAATGGTTTAAACATCCAAGTTTTAAGGAGCGAACCCATGAGCCACAAATCCTCCGGCTTTGTTAAACAAGCAGCCATACTGGCTATTGCCGGTATCTTGGTGCGCCTTTTAGGGTTTATATACCGAGTGTCCTTAACCGGTATGATTGGGGATGAGGGCAACGGTATTTATGCCGCCGGTTATTACTTATACACTTTTTTTCTCATCATGTCTTCTGCCGGCCTTCCGGCGGCCATTTCCAAAATGGTATCGGAGCGGTATGCCCGGGAGCAGTATCGCAACGCCCACCGCATTTTCCGAGTGGCTTTGGCCATTGCGGCAGTGGGGGGGCTATTGTGTTCCCTTGCTTTGTGGCTGGGGGCCCGCTGGCTTTCAGAAGCGGTCAGTAGCCCAAGCAGTTATTACGCCATTTTAACGTTGTCCCCCACAGTTTTTATTGTGGCCATCATGGCGGTGTACCGTGGGTATTTTCAAGGGATGAACACCACTGTACCAACAGCCTTGTCCCAAGTGGTAGAGCAAATTTTTAATGCTATATTTAGCGTTTTTTTATGTTATGTGCTGATGAAACAGTATAGCGATATTGCGCTGGGGGCGGCAGGGGGCACTGCGGGCACAGGGGTAGGGGCTATGTGCGGCCTTATAACCATAATGGCCATTTATGCGCTGCTGATGCCCGCCATTCACCATAGGATGAAGGTTGGCCACGGTTCTCCAGTTACCCAAAGCAGGAGAGTTTTAGCCAAGGAATTGTTTAGCATTGCCACCCCCATCATCATTGGTACAGCCGTTTTCAGCATGACCAACTTGATTGACATGAAGATGGTGAATAGCTTGCTCTTAAAAAGCGGCTATTCTGTTAGGGAAGCAAACAGCCTTTACGGGATGCTCTCCGGTAAGTATGCAACCCTAACCACCTTACCTGTGTCCATCTCTACGGCATTGGCAACCGCCATTATTCCCGCCATTGCCTATTCCATAACCTTAGGGCAAAGGCAAGAAACTAACCGAAAAATTAACACAGCATTCCGCATGACCATGGTGCTATCAATACCGGCGGCTGTAGGCTTAGGGGTATTAGCAAATCCCATTTTGCTTCTCCTGTATCCTGCATATTCAAAAGGGGGCTATTTGCTACAGCTTGGGAGCATCAGCATTATCTTTTTGGCTATGGCCCAAATTATTACCGGAATCCTGCAAGGGGCGGGGTATGTCAAAGTACCGGTTATTGCAGCACTTTGCGGTGCAGTACTTAAGATACCATTAAATGCCGTCCTCATTCCGATTCGTGAAATCCACATCTTTGGCATCACCATACCCATTAACGTAGGTGGTGCGGTGTTAAGCACCATTGTTTGCTATATGGTGGTGGTGGCCATTGACTTGTTTGTGCTTTTGCGCATGATGGGCAAGGGGGTAAAGCTGGACTTTACCGGCGCCTTTTTGAAGCCTATGGTGGCATCGTTGGTGATGGGCGCAAGCTGTTATGCGGCGTATACTGCCTGTATGTGGGTGCTTCCCAGTAACACTGTGGCGTGCTTATTAGCCATTGGTTTGGGTGGAATGGTCTATTTAGGTTACATGCTTTTAATACGGGGAATTTTGCCCGAGGATTTAAAGTTTTTAAACCGTAAAAAGGTTTAAACTGAGGCAAATGTGCCATACTCTATAGCAATTCCAGAAATTGAATAGAGGTGGCAGCCACATGCCGGAAAAGGAAAAGAAAAGGGCAACGAAACCTAAAAAAGAAAAACCATTAACAGAAAAAGACTTATTAAAATATGAAATTGCCGCTGAATTAGGGCTAATGGACAAGGTGAATCAAACAGGCTGGAAGTCCTTAACCGCTAAAGAAAGCGGGCGCATTGGCGGCTTGATGACCAAACGCACCAGAGAAAAGGAGAAAGCGGCCCAAGTGCAGGTTCAAGAGCTTTAATGGCTGTATAGGAGGGGATACTGTGAACAAGCGCAGAATCGTGGGGTATTTGGCGATTATTTTGCTGGCCTATGGTTTCTTAAGCATAGACAGCGCCAAAAGTTTGGAAAAAGCCGTAGATTTAAGTTTCTTAGACGCAAACACCATCGTCACCATGAAAGCAGCACCAGACAGCACCGTAGACCGGGACACAGCACGCCGGGGGACGGCTGCCGATGCACAACAAATTGTGAATTACCTTCAAGATTTTCAGCTAAAACCTCAGGTTTGGCAAAGTCTGATGGTAGACAAGCTCAAAGACCGCCCCCATTTTCTGATTGCATTTTACAACCCTCAAGCCCAGAACCCAGAAGTGCCCGTTGTTTCCTTCTTGGTGCAGGGGGATAAAAATATGTCCATTACCGTGCACAATGCATCGGGCATGGGTGCCCGGGACAACTATAAAATACAGCGTGACAAGCTGGACATTACCAAGTTGCAGGCCATCTATGAGGGCATGGAGGCTTTGGCCGATGCTCAGGACGTTTTACAGTAGCGTACAAGTTCTTTATTAAAATTGTCAAGACAATGTAAGTGTAGACAAGATGGTGCATATAAATATAAAGAGCACAATCGGGGAGTGAGCCTATGGATAGCATAACCATTTGTACCCGGGCCTATATGCAGGAACTCATTGATTTTTATTACATTGATGTGAAAGAGCACGTGCTGGAGGAAGGCATGGTGGGGGGAGAGTTTTTCTTTACGCTACCCCGGCAGGTGGTGGATGCCGCCCAGCTTTCGGAAGTGATGGAGGACATTCTGTTAGAAAAGAACCCCATCGTCAGCAGCCAGGCCAAAGTATTTGACACCTTAAAGACCAAAGTGTTTGGCCAGGTTCAGGTACGCCAGCAAATGGCTTTGGCCCTTGCAGAACACTTACAGACCCAGAGCCAGCTGAATGTAGACGGCTACATCCAATTCCGGCTTGGGCGCTATGAAGCCATGATTAGTGAAATCTTATACTCGGCGGTAAAGAAGAACTTAAAAGTCACACCTGTTAAAGCATAAATGGTTTTTTTAAAAGTTAGAAAAAATAAACCTTGACAAATGTGTCGATCTATGCTAAAGTAACCGCTGGATGGTGATTGACCCCTGCGGGCGGCGGTTACCTATGCTGATATAGCTCAGTAGGTAGAGCGCATCCTTGGTAAGGATGAGGTTCACGGGTTCGAATCCCGTTATCAGCTTAATTTGCATCATATGAAGTTACCTAATTTGAACAGACAAGCCAATTTCCTATTGGTTTGTCTGTTCTTTTTTTCCAAAGTCAGATTAGCGAATGCAGGGTCAAGTGCCTTAGCGGTGTTCTCATTTACAGATTTAGAAGTAACATGGCTGTATATGGAAAGCGTTGTGAGGACTTTTGAGTGCCTCATCAGTTCCGAAACAATTATGGGATTCTCTCGTTCCAGTCCCTGTTGTGACTTAATAAAACAATGGTACCTTCCTTACTCAATAGATGACGTTGAACTTTATCGGTTGAGATGATATTCTACATATAGAAAAAGCTCGACCATTGGTGAGCTAAAGATGGAAAAAATTATAATCCCTTGGCTAGAGGGAATGATGATGTTGCAGAAATAATGAATATAACCTGTTAAGCTTAGAGGATGTCAGAGGTGAGTTTACTTGAAAATTATCATTGAGGAATTACAGCACGGAGAAGAAGAACAAATCATTGTCAAGTGCCGCCAAATGACGCCCGAACTTCTCCGTATGCTTGCCCTGCTAAAAGCGCAGGACATGCTTGTTGCCTATGATGGCAATGAAATCCACCGCGTACCGCCAACACGCATCTATTATATCGAGGCTGTGGACAATAAAACATTCTTATATTGCAAGGATAAAGTGTACGAATCAAAGCAAAAGCTGTATGAATTGGAAGAAACTCTTGCAAACAGCGATTTTCTAAGGATATCAAAATCGGTCATCATAAGCCTGAGTAAAATCAAATCACTAAGCCCTGCGCTTGGCGGGCGATTTGAAGCGGTACTGGATAATGGCGAAAAGGTGATTATTTCAAGGCAAT
>CAZCQP010000071.1:0-10718 GCA_964500895.1 uncultured Eubacteriales bacterium
CTTGGGATTGCACGCTGGGGGGAACGTCTGCGGACATACCCACAGAAAGAATAAAGTCGATGTTGTCCAAACCATTGGCCAGTTTGCACATGGTTTCGGTGTCTTTTTTCAGGAACGGACGGGCTTTGTTGGTGTCTGGGTCCACATATTCCAGTTGGTCTGCATGGGTGCCGAAATAAACGTTGTTCTTGCTGTTAATCACCATGCGGGGTGTTTTGTCACGGTTATACAGGGTTAATTCTTTAGGGGCTTGTTCAAGCGCCCATTTCACCAGTTCACGGGGGAAAAACACAACGCCGTTTGCGTCAGGCGTAATGCCCTTTTCAGCCAGCTTGGCCAGAATGCGGTCGCCGCTTACTTTCATGCCGATGGTTTCCAGCACGGTTAAAGCAGCTTCGTTAATTTTTTCTTTTGCTTCTTGGCTAAGAATTGAAAAGGTAATGTTTCTTTCCGTGTTGTACACATGGTTTGCCACTTTTTAGCACTTCCTTTCTTTAGGCAGCCGCCGAACCGACCTTAGGGCTGTATTCGGCGGCTATTGATTATGATTTGTTGACACAAGACCTTGGGAAACTTTTTCGAGAAAAAGTTTCCCAAACCCTTCAAAAAGCCTTTACCTTAAATGCCGCAAAGCGGCATTTAACAAAGTTTTTGCACCGCTTTTTTCAAAAAGCGGTTGGGGTTCGGGGCAAAGCCCTGAGGTCTTTATCAGTTGTCAGCCTGTGGCGTTAATTACTTAACGCCTTCCCGTAAGTATTTGTTCAAAGCGGCCTTGTCCATGTTGTTAATGCCAAGGTATTCCAGAGTGTATCCGTTTTTCACTAAGTCTCTCTTTAAGATGGCGCTAGCCAGGTGAATCATAGAGTCAATAACCGGGGTTTCTACGCCGAACACTTTACCCAGCTGGCTGTATACGAAGCAGCCCACAGGAATGTCTTCGGTGATGTAGCGGTTTTCCATGGTGAAGGGGCCGGTGCCGAATTGGATGGGGTCTTGTTGGTCAAAAGGAATGAGGTAATCCAGACCCATGTATTCTTGGCCCAACACGTTTTCACGGGAGAAGAAGTGGTCTCTTTCGTAGTTTTGAATGCCCACGCCCATGGCCTTAGCCAGTTCACATTCTTCAAGGTAGAAGCTGTATTGCACTTCGGAAACAGAGTTGCAGTATGCATGAGAGTAGATGGAGAATTTGTATTTGTCTTCCCCAAAGATTTTGCCGAAGTTTTCCATGGTGGACACACCCAAAATAGCGCCTGGGCAGTGAAGCACAGGGTTTACGTTGGACAAACCAGTGTCTAAAGCAGTGTCGCCGGCTACTGCACCGTCACCGGTGGTTACAGCGTCCATGGAAGGCAGGTAGTTGGCGGTTTCAATAAAGTCTGCGGTGTCACAAGCAGGCATAGCAGCCCCACGCAAAGTGATGGCCCGGTAGTATACACGGATTTTGTGGGTGATAACACCACCGTGAATGTCTACACGGGAGCCGTATGTAGAAGAAGACCAGCCGCCTACGATAACTTTTTTGGTGCAGCCTGCTTCGTCCATCATTTTACGCAAAATAAGGGAGCCGAAGTTGTCTGGGAAAATGTGAACCACTTGGCCGTCTTCCAGGCAAGGAATCAGTTTTTCAAAGAAAGGTTTGTGGCCGAAGGTAGGGGTTGTAATGATAATGAGGCCTGCGCCTTTCACAGCTTCAGCTACGTCTGTGGTCACTTTTTCCATTTTGGCAAAGCCTTCACGTTCAAAGCCATACAGGTTCACTTGGTCGCCATAAAACTTAATGCCCACTTTTTCCACGTTGCGTAAGGTATGTTTTGCAAACGGTTCCATGTCGCAAATACGCACTTTAGCCCCGCCTAAGGCACAGTCACCGGCAATGGCCTTTCCCACAGCCCCTGCGCCTAATACAGCAATAGGCATTGATTTTAAATAATCCATTTTCGACATTGTGTGTTTCCTCCCCAAAATAATTTATAATGCTTTTTAAGCTATGCATAATGATAGTAGCAAAAGGCGTGCCAAAGTTTCGGAAAAAAATATCAAGATAAAAAATGCTTTTATCTTGATATTTTTACAAATTATTTTAACAAAATTACCAAAAAACTTTTTTGCATTTCCTTCTGCACATCTTATTTTGAGATGTCATATCTTATTTTGATACATTTTGAGTTATAGCGTGTTCCTTTATTTTACGATAAATGGTAGAGCGGCTTATGCCCAACTGTTTGGCGGCCATCATCCGCCCTTCTTCGTGCCAGCCAAAGTAATCCAGCGCTTTTTTTATGTAGTCCCGCTCCAATTCCGCCAAGGTCATAAAGGTTTGGTGTTTTTTATGGGACTGATGATACTGTTCATTTAAAGACTCCCGGGTGATGTACTGAGACGTTTCCACCAGCACCGCAAATTCCATGGTGTTTTTAAGTTCCCGCACGTTCCCAGGCCATTTGTAGGACAAAAACAGCTGGGAAACTTCTTCATCCAAGGCTATGATGTCTTTGTTGAACCTGTTTTTGTAAATGTCTAAAAAGTGCTGGGCCAACACCAAAACATCCCGCCCTCTTTCCCTTAAAGGGGGAATGCGCAGAGGCACCACATTGAGGCGTTGGAACAAGTCGAACCTAAAAAGCCCTTTGTCCACCAGCTCTTTTAAGTCCACATTGGTGGCGGCAATGATGCGAATGTTCACCGGTATTTCCTTCACGCCCCCCACCTGCTCTACCATGCGGTTTTCCAGCACCCGCAACAGTTTGGGCTGCACATGAAGGGGAATGGCTTCAATTTCATCTAAGAACACGGTGCCGTTGTTGGCCGCCATAAACTTGCCTTCTTTGCCGGTGTGAATGGCCCCGGTGAAAGCCCCTTTTTCATAACCAAACAAGGTGCTTTCAATTAAAGTTTCGGGAATGGTGCTGCAATTGATGACCACATAGGGGGCCTTGGCACGCTGGCTTAAATTATGGATGGCACGGGCAAACAGTTCCTTACCTGTGCCGGATTCACCGGTTAACAGCACGGTAGATTCCACATGGGCAATCTTTTTCACCTTTTCTTTAAAGGAAAGAAACAAGCTAGAGCTGCCAATAATGTTGTCTATGGAATGTTGCGCCTTGTCTGAGGCCCCGCTGTCTTTTTTACTGCTTAAAATGTTCACCACCCGCTGGCTTTGGCCGTCTGCCAGCATGTGTTCCCGCACATTGTACAAATAATTGGCGTCGTTTACACGAAGCGCCCGGTATTCCCCTGTGTTGTCTTGGTTGAGTTCAATGCCGGGCACCAACTCTTCCAAGCCCTTTCCCAGAGCATTATTTAAGCCAAAACGCTTGGCCACAAAGGCATTCAAGTACGTCACCACCCCATGGGCGTTGATGATGATGATGCCCCTGTCCAGGCCGTCCATAATGGCGCCAAAAACCATTTCAGAGCTGCGCAAATGCTTGTCCTGCTCTTTTTCCTGTATGCGCAGGCAAATCAGGTCAGACATTTCTTCCACAAAGCTTAGCAGTTCGGCAGAAGTATGCTCCATAGGGTCGTGCTCGTCAAAGCCAAAATACACCAGCCCAATAACCCCTAATATCTCCCCTTGATAAAAGATAGAGGAATACACCGCCACTTTGTACGGACATTTACCAAAGCTGGAACAATTGATGCATATGGGTTCATATCCAGGATGCTCCACAATCAGCCGCTTCACTTTGGTGTTGTGGATGATATTGGCAACCATACCGTTCTTGGTTACTTCCTGCCCGTTCATGGCTTTCAGCACCCCAGTGCCCGCCACCCGGAACAAGTGGTTGTCAATGATTTCAATGTCCAAATTAAACATGTTAGAGGACGTATCGGCCAGTTGTTGCAAAATTTCTTTATACTGCATGAGTTCTATGCTCAATATCCCTCATCCTTGTCTATCTTAGGTGTTTCCTTTTTTTCCCTATTATAATATACAAAAAGCCATGATACAAGATTTTATTAAGGGGAAAAGTTGCCTGTTGCTGCATGGGCCATGTGTGCCTTTTGTTTGTGGTGAAATAAATGGGTGTGCCCCTTGACAAATAAGCACAATTCGTTCATATTGGAGTTATAAAGGCTTTGTGCTGTCTGGAGCCTTAAACAAAGGGGGATGTTTATGAAACTGAAAGCGCTGTTACTAACGATGCTGCTGCTATTAAGTTTGACGCTGGCTGCTACACCTGTACATGCTGCACCCCAACTGACTGATGAATACCATATGGAAGACGAAGACAACTGGCCGGGAAATGTGCTGCTGCTGAATACCCAGCACAACACCTTTACGCTAACAGTGAACTTGCTGGAAGGTTATGGCACCATCATCGGCACATACGTTCCTTTAGACAATTATATTGTCTTTGAAGTAGAAGACAGAGACTTTGGTGGTTTTATAGGCGAAGATGTGGACTACTTTAGCATGCTGCTGTTGCCTAATGGCAATTTAGAATACAGCGGCTTGCAAATTGGCATGATTGTAGATGGCACCCTGTTTCTGCCTAATTCCGCTCCTGCATCTGCGCCGATGTCTGCCCCAAAACAACAACTGGCTGCCCAGTATGACATGATCGATGACAACTATTGGTCTGGCAACACCATTAAGTTTAGCGGCAACACCTTTACGTTTACGGTGAACCTATTGGAAGGCTACGGCACCATTACGGGCACTTATACCATCAACGGCAATGATGTGATTTGCCGTGTGGAAGACCAAGATTTTATGGGCTTTACCGGCGACCACATCACCACCTATTATTTTCGTATTTTAGGCAACGGCAATTTACAATACGCCAACAATGAAAACATTAGCATGGTGGATAATACACGGGTGTTTGCCCCGGTGCAGCCTGCTGTACCCACTGCCAGCCCTATTACCGTGTTGGTCAATGGCCAGCCCTTGTATTTTGACCAACCACCTGTTATTAAAGACGGCCGCACACTGGTGCCTATGCGGGCCATTTTCGAGGCCATGGGCGCAACTGTTTCTTGGAACGATGACAGCAAAGTCATCACCGCCGTGAAAGATTATACCACTGTGGTGATGCAGGTGAACAGCACCACCATGTACCGCAACGGCCTGGCTATACAGATGGATGTAGCGCCGGAAATTATAAACGGCCGCACAATGGCCCCTGCACGGGCTGCGGCAGAAGGCTTTGGTGCCAGCGTAGACTGGAACCAGGCTACGCAAACCATTAGCATTAACTATTAAAGTCCGCAAGCATAATTAAGGATGGATGAAATGAACCCATATTTTAGGGCTGTTGGATTTAGCAGTAACAATCTGAAGCCTTTCATGCAAGACGTTGCACACACCCCCGATGCCAGCTTTTGTTTGGGCCGGGGTACACAAGACATTCAAGTGGAATGCTTTAAAGCTTATGGTGACGGCTTTGGCCTGCTGGCCCGAGGCACCATGGACCAAGAAGAAAACATCCACATGACCTTTTGCCAGCCCTACTGCACATCGGGCTTTGATTTGCCCTGTGCGTATGTAGAAGTGGAAGCTTTGGGTGAAGACCATCTGGTGGTCACCCAAGACATGGAAAGCGGCAATGAATTTGTATTCCTGCTTCAAAACACGCTGGATTATTGTGATAAAGCCAAAAAATTACACAAGGTGAACCAGGTGAATGTGTCTGGGTTATCTTTAAACGGCACGGTGCTTTTGCCTGTGTATCGAGACGCTTATAGCGAGGAAATGCGCCGGGAAGAAAACGACTTTTACCGGGAGATGATGAGCCGGGCCAGAACCGGGGATGTGAACGCCCAAGAGTTGTTGGACATACAAGAATCTGAAACGGCAGAAATGATGTATTTGCGCCTTAAAGAAGAAGATTTTCTTTCTGTGGTAGAAGGTTTCTTTGTGCCTTTGGACGATGACGAAACCAGCTATACCCTTTTGGGGGACATTTTAGAAACCCATAAATGCGAAAACCGGCTGACCAAAGAAGTCATCCACCGTTTGGTGCTGGATGTTACCGGAACCCGGCTTACCTTGTTCATTAACGCCCGGGACATTACCGGCGTTCCACAAACCGGTATGCGTTTTATGGGCCGTTGCAAGCTGTATGGGCAATTGGTGTTTTAACCCCACCTAAACGGAGGACTACACATGCTAGAAATACCGGAAGCACAAACCATTGCGGCACAACTTGAAAAAACAATTCAAGGTAAAACCATACGGCAAGCCGTGGCTGGGGCTTCCCACCACGGCTTTGCTTTTTACAACGGCGGGCCCAGTACATATGGGGCCATACTGGAAGGCAAAACCATCACAGGGGTTGCGGCCTATGGAGGCCGCCCCGAAATATGGGCTGAGGATTTTGTCCTTTCTTTCAGTGACGGCGTAAATGTACGTTATTTTGAAACTTGTGAGCATTTGCCCGCCAAGCACCAACTGCTGCTTACTTTTACCGATGACAGTGCCCTTGTGTGCACGGTGCAAATGTATGGTGGGTTGTGGCTGTTTCCCGAAGGTACCAACACCGATTTTTATTATACCGTGGCGAAAGAAAAGCCTTCCCCTTTGTCCGATGGGTTTAGCCTGGACTATTTCTTGGCTTTGCTTACGCCGGAAACCAAAAAATGCTCTGCCAAGGCTTTTCTGGCTACCGAACAGCGGATTCCCGGGCTTGGCAACGGGGTGTTGCAAGACATTTTATGGCAGGCCCGCATCCACCCCAAAACCAAAATGCAGACGTTGCCAGAAAGTGCCGTCGAATTGCTATTCCGCACCGTTAAAAATGTGTTGGAAACCATGACGGCCCAAGGTGGGCGGGATACAGAAAAAGATTTGTTTGGCCGTACCGGGGGCTATCAAACGGTGATGAGCAAGAAAAATGAGGGCATGTTGTGCCCGGCTTGTGGCGGCATCATTCGGCGGATGGCATATCTTGGAGGCAATGTATACGTATGCGAAAGTTGCCAGAAAACAGGAAAATGAATAAAATCCCAATAGGAACCAAGGGATATAAATAAGGAGGATGGTTATATGACAAAAGTGAAAATTAACCCTGGGGTATGTGGGCTTGTAACGGCGGTGGAGGCCACCTCTCCAGACGGTTTCACAGTGGAACTGAACGTGCGCTCCGGCTGTGACAGCGTGAATGGCATGTTCAAAGCGCTGGGTACTTCTTTCGATGCTTTTGAGCTTTGCCTCAAGAAACCGGGGGACAATCCTTTTTATACATATGCGGCCGAAAACTTCCCCGGCCATGCGGCTTGCCCTACCATTGCGGGCATTTTGAAAGCCATTGAAGTGGAGTGCAAGCTGGCACTGCCCAAAGATGTGTCCATTACATTTGAACAATAAACCATATAAACACAAAGAAATGTAGGGAACGACCTCTGTGTCGTTCCGAAAAGCAAAAATAAGGGGGCGATATGGCATCGCCCCCTAAAAACATCTACCCGGTTAGTTCGCCCATCAGCCCTTTAACCGTTGTAATCTCTTGAATCCTATACGTGTTAGCACCGCAAAACACCAGCCCGTTGTCCACATCCCCTTTCACAGAAGCAATCAATGCTTTTGTAATGCAATAAGGGGTGTCTTTAGGGTCACAGGTGACAATGCAATTGTAGCACTTGCCAATCGGCTGTTTGCTCAGGTGGGTGCTGCGCACAAAGTCGTTCATCAAGGCCCGCCCAGGAAGCCCCACAGGGCTTTTAACAATGACAATGTCTTCCTTTTTGGCTTTCACATAAGCATCTTTAAAGTTTTGGTGGGCGTCGCATTCGTGGGTGGCCACAAACCGGCTGGCAATTTGCACTGCATCACAGCCCATGTCTAAATACTTTTCAACGTCTGGCTTATCAAACACACCGCCGCCAAAAATAACAGGAATGGCATGGTTATATTTTTCTTCATAAGTCTTCACAAAAGACAAAATACCCTTAAGCTCTGCGTCAAAGTCTTGTTCTTGCTCCACTTCCTCGGCCTTAAACCCTAAATGTCCGCCAGCTTTGGGGCCTTCAACCACCAAAGCATCCGCTGTGGTGTTGTACCGTTTGTCCCACATTTTTAAAAGCACAGCCGCTGCCTTCACGCTAGACACAATGGGCGCAATTTTTGTGGCGGTATTTTTGGTTAAGGCGGGCAGACCAATGGGCAGCCCTGCCCCTGAAAAAATAACGTCCACCTTGTTTTGCACACATGCTTTTACATATTCCTCATAATGGCGCATGGCCGTCATGATGTTCACGCCAATTGCGCCGCCTTTGGCTTTTTCCTTGGCCAGCTTAACATGGTGTGCCAAGCCTTCCAGGTTGGCTTTTAAGGGGTTGGCCTCGAACTCCGGCATCAAAAACCCGGGGTGTGCGCAGGAGATAACCCCCAGCCCCCCTTCCGCCGCTACAGCACCTGCTAAGGAAGACAGGCTAACCCCAACACCCATGCCGCCTTGAACGACGGGCAAGTCGATGGTGATGTTCCCAATATGAAACGGCTTAAATCCCAAAAGTATCCCTCATTTACTGTATATTCAAAATAGCATTTAATTTATTTTTCTTATCATAGTATATTCCTTCCTTTGTGTCAACGCTTTAGCACCCATGTGTACAGGTTTTTGCAGGAAATGACCATAAAAACCCCTCCAAGCGTTCATTCAAAAAATTTGACTTTATGCCCATGTGTGTTATAATTATGGATACTATTTGTGCACTTGTTATTGTGTACGGTGAAAGCGGGTACAATTATGGAAGAAATGGACAAAGCCATTGACAGAATATTAGCAGATTTTACTTGGGATGACTTGGGCAATGTCGAAGAAGGCCGCCATAACCTTGGCCCTTATGTAAAGGTCACCACATACCGGTTAATGCAATTTTCTATTCGTAAAATTTTAGAGCAGATGTATGGTTTAGAAAAAGCAGAGGAAGTGTTCCGTTTAAGCGGGATGCTGGCAGGCCGGCGCTTTGCAGAACAACATTTAAATAAAAGCTTGCCCTTTCCTGAATTTGTGGCCCAACTTAAACAAACTTTGCAAGACGAACGCATCGGGGTACTTCAAGTTGAAAAACTGGATTTAGACACCCTAACCATGGTGTTTACCGTTGCAGAAGATTTAGATTGCTCTGGGCTTCCCATATACGGCATTGAAGTGTGTGACTTTGACGAAGGTTTTATTGCAGGTATTTTACAGTTTTACACCGGCAAAACGTTTAACGTCAAAGAGGTTGACTGCTGGGCCAACGGCGACAAAGCCTGCCGGTTTAACATTCACGCACATACGGTTTAATACACATATATTTTAAAGCATGCATAGGTAGCAAAAAGCCGTGCAGGGGGGTAAAAAGAAGCAGCATTATGGATAAATATGGCATTAGTAAGCTTCAGTCCTTTTATGAAGCGTTATGGTTTTTATTAACCCGAAAATCTGTAGACAAAATATTAGAAGACGAAGGGCAGCTTTTTGAGGAAATCGGAAAGCTGTTATATTTGTTGCGGCATAATATAGACGAACTGAATGTATTTTTAGACCAAATGGCACGAGGCGAATTACATGTAACCCCGCCCCCCAGTCATAACCTGTTGGCTGGCAGTGCAAAAGCTTTATGGTCTAACCTAAACCATCTGGCTTGGCAAACCAACCAGATTAAAACCGGAGACTATAGCCAAGGCGTAAATGATATGGGCGTTTTTTTCGATGCCTTTAACCACATGGGGGAAACCCTTAAAGAGCGGGAAAACGGCCTAAAGGAAGAGATTTTAAAAAGAGAACAGGCCACCAGTTCCTTAACAGACGCCAACAAGCGTTTCTTATTTGTATTGTCTTATATTACAGACATTGTGCTGGTGGTGCATGAGAATGAAATTTGGTTTATTAACAAAGCCGGTGAGTCTGCTTTCCCCAATGTGGAAACCTTGGATTGCTTGAATGATGTTTTGCTTAAAACCCTGCTCACCTACCGTAATACAGACGAAACGGAACGCACCTTTGAAATGTATGACGATGTGCGCGCTAAACATTACGCCATTCGTTCTGTACCCATGAAGTGGCTGGAAGATAAAGACGCCTACCTGCAAGTGGCCACGGACATTACCGAAATTAAAGCCAAAGAAGCGGCATTGTCTCAAATTGCTTTTCTGGATGAACTCACAGGCATATCCAATCGCCGGGCAGGTTTTGCCAGGCTGGCAGAAATATTGGAAAACACCCATTATTACCCCATCTGCATTTGCTATATAGACATTGACAAGCTAAAATATGTAAACGACCATTTAGGCCACCATTTTGGAGACCTGTACATTAAAACTGTGGCGCAAGTGATTGCTTCGTCCATTCGGGGTGACGACTTTGTTTCCAGAATGGGTGGCGACGAATTTCTGGTTATCCTTACACGGGTGGACCAGGAAGCGGCCCAGTCTGTCATTCGGCGTGTAGATGCACGGCTTAATGCCTTGTCTAACCAAGAAGACACCCCTTTTCAAATGGCCATCTCTTTTGGTGTAACAGAAATTACAGAAAAAGTAGACAAAACCGCTGAAACATACATTATCGAAGCCGATAAACGCATGTATAATTTAAAAAATGAGCGGCGAAAGCTGGCCCAGCAAATGACGGATAGCAAACAATAAGGCTTATTAAGCGGAAATAAGCCTTATTGCGAATGACAATTGAATTGAATGGAAAGGTTGACTGCCTTGTGCACATTATGCTGGGCAGCCTTTTTTTATATGCTTTGTATAAGGTTAATGGTTACTTCTAAGGGCT
>CAZCQP010000072.1:0-8732 GCA_964500895.1 uncultured Eubacteriales bacterium
ACACACATTGGAATATAACAAAATTTTACAGATTTTAGCAGATAAGGCCATATCCCCTGGCGGCAAGGCACTGGCCCTTGCCTTGCTGCCCACAGATAACCTGAACGACATTGCATTGTGGCAACGGGAAACCAGCCAGGCCATGAGCATGATTTTGAAACGAGGTTCTCTGCCCCTTGGGGGTATTAAAGACATTGGTGAATCGGTGAAACGGGCGGCTGTTGGGGGTGTACTGTCCATTGAAGAGCTTTTGTTTGTGGGAGACTTTATATACGTCTGCCGCAAAGTGAAGCAGTATGCCCAAGAGGACGGGGCGGCCGAAAGTTTCGACTTACTTTCGGACATGTTCGCCCGGGTAAGCACCTACCCTGCGCTGGAAAAGGAGATTAGCCGGTGCATCGTCAGCCAGACGGAAATTGCAGAAGATGCCAGCAGGGCCTTGCATGAAGTGCGCAGGGGCATTAAAACTGCCTTCGACCGCATCAAAGAGCATTTAAACAGCATCATCCATTCTGCCAACTATAAAACCATGCTGCAAGATTCGGTCATCACCCTGCGAAACGACCGGTACTGTGTGCCGGTGAAGCAAGAATACCGCAACGCTTTTCCGGGTATGGTCCATGACCAGTCCTCCACTGGGGCTACGCTGTTTATCGAGCCCATGAGCGTGGTGCAGCAAAACAACAAAATAAAGGAATTGCTGGCACAGGAAAAGGCAGAAATTGAAAAAATACTGACCGCCCTTTCTACCAAAGTGGCAGAGGAAGCCCACGGGCTGCTGGCCAACGGAGATATTCTTACCCATTTGGACTTTGTGTTTGCCAAGGGGGAACTTTCCCTTTCCATGAACGGCACAGAGCCGGAATTTAACACCAAGGGCATCATCAACATTAGAAAAGGGCGGCATCCCCTGCTGAACCCTAAAACTGTGGTGCCTACAGACATTTATTTAGGGAAGGATTTCCACACCCTGCTCATCACCGGGCCAAACACCGGGGGCAAAACGGTGTCCTTAAAAACTTTGGGGCTGTTTTCTCTTATGGGGCAATCCGGGCTGCACATTGCGGCTTTTGACCATTCCCAGTTGGCGGTGTTTGATGACATTTTTGCAGACATTGGGGACGAGCAGAGCATCGAACAAAGCTTGAGCACCTTTTCCTCCCACATGACCAACATTGTCCACATTCTGGAGCATGTTACCCCCAACTGCCTGGTGCTGCTGGACGAACTGGGTGCCGGTACAGACCCTACAGAGGGTGCGGCTTTGGCCATTGCCATATTGCAGCACCTACACGCCCGGCACGTGACCACGGCAGTGACCACCCACTACAGCGAGCTGAAAGTGTACGCCTTATCCACAGAGGGTGTGGAAAACGCCTCTTGCGAGTTTGATGTGGCCACCCTGCGGCCCACTTACAAGCTTTTAATTGGCATTCCCGGGAAAAGCAACGCCTTTGCCATTTCTCAAAAGCTGGGGCTTTCCGAGGGAATCATTGATGCGGCCAAAGAAACGTTAAGCCACGAAAGCGCCCGGTTTGAAGACGTGATTACAGACTTAGAAATTAGCAAGAAAACGGTGCTCATAGAGCAAGACCGGGCAGAGCAGTACCGCCGGGAAGCAGAGCGGATGAAAAATGAGCTGGAAGCCCAGAAACAAAAGCTGGCTTTACAGCGGGAAAAAATATTGCTGCAAGCCAAAGAAGAAGCCCGCACCATTTTGCAGTCTGCCAAGGACGATGCAGACGGGCTGATTAAACAAATGCAGAAGCAACTGGCCAACAACGCACACCAGGACATGGAGGCTTCCCGCACGGCCATAAAGCAAAAACTAACCCAGCGTGAGGAGGAAGCAGCCAAAGCCCGCACGCCAGAGAAAAAACGGCGGCCCATTCCACGAAACCTGCGAAAAGGGGACAAGGTGTTTATCCATACCTTGAACCAGACGGGGGTGGTGTCTTCTCCGCCGGATGGTAACGGCGAGGTGATGATTGCCGCCGGAATTATGAAGGTGAAGGTGCACATCAGCAACCTATCTTTGGACGACAGCGAAGAGACGGTAACCGTAAACGCCAAGGCTGTGTCCCACACATTGAAAGCCATGAAAAGCGTGGACATTAAAAACGAACTGGATTTGCGGGGACACACCATTTCTGAGGCGCTGGAGAAAACAGACAAGTATTTGGACGATGCCTATTTGTCTAGCCTGGCTCAAGTGAATTTGATTCACGGCAAAGGAACCGGGGCGCTTCGGGCGGCCATTCAGGAGCATTTACGCAGACATCCTCAGGTGAAAAGCTACCGGCTGGGGGGGTATGGCGAAGGAGATTCTGGGGTGACCGTGGTGGAGCTGCGGAAATAAAAAATGCCGGACGACCAATGGTCGCCCCTACAATAGAAAGCCAATATGCATGTAGGGGCGCGCATTGCGCGTCCGTTTTTGTAGTTGCAAATTAAAAAGGCTGCCCAGTTGAGCAATGATATGCTCCACAGGCAGCCTTGTTTTATATGCTTAAGACAAGCTTGCTTTTGCTTTTTCCACCAGTGCGATGAAAGCGGTGTTGTCGTTCACAGCCAGCTCCGCCAGCATTTTGCGGTTGATGTTGATGCCTGCAATTTTCAGGCCATTCATCATTTTGCTGTAGGAAATGCCGTTCATACGGGCAGCGGCGTTAATTCTGGCAATCCACAAGCGGCGGTATTCACGCTTGGTTTGCTTACGGCCGGCAAAGCTGTGGGCCATCGCACGCATAACGGATTGTTTCGCCACACGGTATTGCTTGCTTCTTGCACCGAAAAAGCCTTTAGACAGTTTTAATACTTTTTTATGTTTTTTTCTGGCGTTTAAAGCGCCCTTTACTCTTGACATGTGAAAGTCCTCCTTTAAATGGTTTTATACGGCTTACGCATAGGGAAGCATACGTTTAATTTGCTTCTCTTTGGTTTGATCCACAATATCGGATTTGCGCAAGTTCCGTTTGCGTTTAGGACTTTTCTTGGTCAAAATGTGTTGTTTGTTGCATTTAGAATATTTCAGTTTGCCAGTGCCGGTAACACGGAAGCGTTTAGCGGCAGACTTGTTTGTTTTTAACTTGGGCATGGTGTTATCCTCCTTGGAATGAAAGGGCAAAGCCCTTTCAAATATGAATCATTGGTATACGAAAGCCCGGCTCAAAGTGTTAAGCTTTGGGAGCAATGAACATGGCCATGGTTTTAGCCTCCATTTTGGGCGGCTTCTCAACCACGCCAACTTCGGACACTTTTTCGGCAAAATCCTGTAAAATTTTGTAGGCACCCTCTGTGTGGCCAAGTTCACGGCCTCTAAAACGAATGGAAACTTTCACTTTGTCCCCGGCTTTCAGGAATTCCAGCGCTTTTTTCAGTTTTACGTTCACATCATGGATATCAATGTTAGGAGAAAGCCGAAGTTCTTTAATGTCAACGGTGCGTTGTTTTTTTCTGGCTTCCTTTTCTCTTTTGGCTTGGTCGAACTTATACTTGGAATAGTCCATGATTTTGCAAACAGGGGGTTTGGCTGTGGGCGAAATCTTGACCAGGTCAAGCTTCTTTTCATCAGCCAGACGTTGGGCGTCCCGGCCTTGTACAATGCCAAGCTGGGTGCCATCGGCGTCAATCAGCCTAACTTCTTTTTCACGGATCTGTTCATTAATCATTAACTCGGTAATAACTCTACACCTCCTAGTTGAGCTTAAAAGCAAATAGCATAAAAAAGCGGGCATCCACAGAAGCCCGCTTCAAATAATCCATATCCAATGCAATCTATTGCTATGAATGAACCCGAAGCCATTGGCAACTGGGTGAGAAGGGGCGCTTCTGCTTTTACGTTGGTATGCTATCACATTCCACATGAAATGTCAAGTTATTTTCTTTAATAATCTGTTCAAGTCTTTTCCACATACATAGACACGCAGTAAAGGTCAGGGTTTGTAGCAAACACTTTGCCATTGCACTCCACAATGGGGTATTCACAATCCATCGGGTCAATATACCGCACCCTGCCAATGTTGCCGTCGGAGAGCACCACCTGCTTGCCAGTGAGTTCCAAGGGCATATACCGTAAAAATACATGCACCAAATCCATGTCTAGCTCTGAAAACTGGCCTTTAAAAAACTGTTTAAGCACCACAAACGGGGAGTTGGCATCTTTGTATACCCGCTGGGCTACCATGGCATCGTATATATCGGAAACAGCAGTAATCCGGGCGAAGGGGTGTATTTGCTCCAACATCAGCCCCTCTGGGTAACCCGAGCCGTTAATACGCTCGTGGTGTTGCTTAACGCCCAATAAAATGTCTTGGTTGGTTTCCCCTGCTTCCACCAAAATGTTGTACGAATGCATAGAGTGCTGCTTCATCACTTCAAACTCATCGCGAGTCAATTCAAAGGGCTTGTTTACAATACGTTCTGGAATGCGCACCTTGCCAATATCGTGCAGCAGACCAATGCGCACCAGGGTGGCAATTTCTGCGGGGCTGTAGTTCAGCCACTTCCCTATCAGGCCGTTCAGCAACCCTACATTGGTACCGTGGGTGAATAAATATTCATTCGCCTGCCGGATACCGTTGATGCATTGAATGATTGGATAAGCTTCCACCGTGGAAACGGTATCAATCATTGTGAGGGATATTTCATCCACCACTTCGTCAGGATACACATGGCTTTCCTGTAAAATATTAAGCAGGGATTTAGATTGGTCTTTAATCTGCGTATAGCCCACATGGTCTTCAATTTCTTTTTGCACAAGCTTTAAAAAGGGGCTTTCGGCTAATACCCTGTAGCGCATTTCCTGCTGAACATAGACCACTTCTTCGGGGTAAATGCGTGCTTTTAGCTTTTCAATTAAATACTCGGTTAGAACAACATTTTTGCAAAGCAAGGCCATTGTGTTGCCTACCTTTGCATAAATGCTGTAGTCCACGTTCATTCCGGCGCCTAACGTTTTAATATTTACAGGAAACAGGTTTGGACCTTCCATGATTAACGCTCCCATCTTGTCCATTCTAAAATATGCCCATTTTTTTATTCCTTCTATACTTTCTGTCCCACAAAAAAGAGCACACGACTGCCTATAGAGTGGCCAGCCCGATGAATGGTGCTTTTACAACATTAAGAGCTTGTTTAATATCTCGCTTGCAGCGGATTTTCGAGATGATTTTTCGCTATGCACGAAAGCCGTGCGACGGCATAATAAGCAATTATGACTAGCAGGGCTGACAAAGCATAGCGGGAAATCAGCCGAAAAGGCGTTGTAATGGAGATATTAAACAGGCTCTAAAGAACCAGCCATTCCAAGCTGCTCCTTCTTTTTGGTTTGCATTAAAATTTCATACTGGTTTAAAAGCTGAACCTTAGCCGCCTCGGAAGCGGTTTTGGCTACGTCCGTATCCATCATGCGGCTTTTGGCAGCCTGTAGGTTTATGCTGGCGGTAACATTGGCACTGGCAGCGCTTTCAAAAGCATTTTGATAAGCGCCCATTTTAGAGCGTTCAGAAGTGACGCTGCTCATGGCCTTGTCCAGCTGGTTGATGGCGGCATCTGTACTGCCTGTACGGGTTACGTCCAGGCCTGCAATACCCAAAGCCGTGGGTGACATATCCCCAATGGAAACAGATGTGCCGCTTCCGTCCGGCCACTGAGCCGTATGTTTATTTTGAAAAGAGCCGTCTAGCAGCTTATTATTGTTAAACTGCGCATCGGACGCCATGGTTGCAATGGCCTGGCCCATGGCCGCCATTTCGTTTTGAATAATTTGGCGGTCGTCGTCTGTTAGTGTGCCGTTGGCAGCCTGAAGGCTTAATTCACGCATCCGCCCCAAGGCTTCATTGCCGCCTGCCATGGCACCTTCCGCCGTTTTTGTCAGGTTGGACATATCTTGACTATTCCGCTCGTTCTGCTCCAAAGCGCGCACTTGGGCGTTCAGCTTTTCTGCAATAGCCAACCCGGCTGCATCGTCTGCGGCATTGTTTATCCGTTTGCCTGTGGCTAATTTCAGCATGGTATTTTGCATGTTTTGATTGGCAATGGATTGAACAGTCATAAAGACACCCCCTCAAAGTACCATAAAAAATTCCAACTACGATTAGCATCATTATATGACTGCATCATAAAAAAATCAAGTAGAAAATGATACATTGTATTTTTATGAACGTTCCTGTATACTATAAACAACCATTTTCAAAACATAAGGGGGATTTACAGTAATGATTGATTTGCGCAGCGATACCGTAACTTTGCCCACCGAGGAAATGAAAGCAGCCATGCTTTCCTGCGAACTGGGCGACGACGTTTATGAAGATGACCCCACCGTTAACCGCCTAGAGGCACTGGCTGCCCAAACCCTGGGCAAAGAAGCGGCTTTGTTTGTGCCCACAGGCACCATGGGCAACCAGCTGGCCATTATGACCCACACAAACCGGGGGGATGAAATCATTGCTTCACGCAACGCCCATGTGGTGCTGCATGAATGTGGCGCTCCTGCCGTGTTGGCCGGGGTAAACGTGCGCATGGTGATTCATGACAACGATTACATATATCCGCAAGACGTACTGGACGCCTACAGAGACCCAGAGGACATCCACTACCCCAAAACCGCCCTTTTGTGCATGGAAAACGCCCTGGGCAACGGCCGTGTGGTGCCTTTGGACCACATGAAGACCGTGTATGACACAGCCAAAAGCAAAGATGTGGCTGTGCACCTGGACGGCGCACGCATTTTTAACGCCGCCACCAGCCTGGGTGTTTCTGCGGCAGACATTGCCCAGTATGCAGACAGTGTGATGTTTTGCATCTCCAAAGGGCTGTGTGCCCCGGTGGGCTCTCTGCTGTGTGGTAGCCGTACCTTTGTGGCCAAAGCCAGAAGAAACCGGAAACTGCTGGGGGGCGGAATGCGCCAGGCCGGTATTTTAGCCGCCTGCGGCATTGTGGCCCTAGAGCAAATGACCAAGCGCCTCCATGAAGACCACGCCAACGCCCAATACCTGGCCCAAGAACTGCAAAAGATAGACTACGTTGAGGTAGACCCTTCCACCGTTCACATTAACATGGTGTTCTTTAAAGTGAACCGCCCAGATTTTGACCACGAGGGCTTTGTGGCGTACATGCTGCAAAACGGGGTGAAGATTAACGGCATAGAGCTGGGAGAATACCGGTATGTGACCCACCGCTGGGTGTCCCGGGAAGATTTAGACAAGGTGCTGGAAGTGATGCGGAAGTTTTAATCAACGCCATTTGAGCTGTTGCAAAGCTACGGTTAGACTTGCAACAGCTTTTTTCAATTCTAAAACATAGGAGCATATCAATGGTAATAATACAGCGTATTAAATGTGGCAATGGAAACTGCTATATTGTTGAAGAAAATGGAAATGCCCTGCTCATAGATACAGCTAGGCCAAAATACCGTGATAAAATTTTAGCGGCTTGTCAAAAAGCAAATGTTCAATTGATTGTCTTAACCCATGGGCATATGGATCATTGCCAAAATGCCGCATATCTTTCGCAGCAATTAAATGTGCCTGTTGCAATCTGTCAAGCCGATGCCCATTTAATTCAAGACAATATGTTGCAGCCTTTATATGCCAAAACTTTTCTTGGGAAATTGGTGTTGTCACTTTCTCAAAAGGCGTTTCTTTATGATACCATTCCCCCATTCACGCCTGAAATATTTCTAGAAGATGGGGATAGCTTAGCTAACTACGGCATCAATGCAACAATCATAGCTTTACCTGGGCATACCAACGGCTCTGTTGGCATCGACCTTGGTAAAGATGGCTTAATCGTAGGCGATGCACTCATGCACATGTTTTACCCCACTGTTTCTATGCTGTATCATGACCATGAGCAAATGTTAGAAAGTGCAAGAAAAATTGGTACTTTAGGTGAGCGAACCATTTATTTCGGCCATGGCAAACCCCGGCCCAATCGCAAATGGGTATGTTAAGCCGCCACCGCAGCAATTCTGCTTTCATAAAAAACAAGCATTAGGTTAGCTAAAGCCACGCCTAATGCTTGTACACTTTTTATTGTTGCCACCGTTTTAGTGTAGGAAACCATTCGGTCATCATTTTTCTAGCATCGTCTTCACCCATTGTTGCATTAGCAGCCACAACATGGGGCACACACATTTCAATCATTTCCTCCATGGTTCCGTCAAAGGCAAATGTGCCGTTTTCCATGCAGTATTTGCAATAGTCTGCGCTTTTGCTGCCATCAGCTTCTGTGCCGTACATTTCATCGGTAGCCCCCATAGGCATACCACAGCATTGGCAATATTTTTCCTCCATTTTTAACACCCTCCGTCAATGTTTTTTGTAACCTTGGTTACGGATACATTTTACCATTTATAATTTGACAACTGTATGTCATATTATAAATTATTTTTCAGTTCTGGAGGTTGTAGAAAGCATTAAAAAAGCTTGCTGGAATTATTGCAACAAGCTCATACAGCCGGAGAGCACTGTCCCAAATCCGAACACTCAATCTGGCTTAAACTCACGGTTTTTGCGCCATCTTTATAGTTGTACATCAAAACCAGTCTATCATCATACAAAAACACCGAATTAACGAACGCATCTACAATATCCCGCCGATACTGAGGGTCATCAATATTTCCGTCCTTAAACCGGCTTATCCAGAATACTATTTGCTCATGTGTTATCATTGACTTTTGGATTTTTTCTTTGGCAATGCTAATTTCTAAATCTACTCTTTTCGCTTCC
>CAZCQP010000073.1:0-8331 GCA_964500895.1 uncultured Eubacteriales bacterium
CTGCAATTTGACGGAAGTAAATTCCGCCAAATTGATAATAGTCTGCGACGCTAAAGCAAAAAATTGTTAAACATATTTCATACGTTTATCGTGAATTTCTCTTTATATGGTGATTTTTGCCCGCATCATTCCGTTAACGTGGAACGTTTATAAAAAATCTTTAACTTTCGCTGCACCTTGCCGTGAACGCTATCCGCCGGGTATTTCCCTCGTGCATCCCTGGCCCCTGCTTTCACCCCGGTTAAAATGGCAATGCCTTCGTCAATGTGCCGAATGGCATAAATGTGGAACTGCCCGGCTTTCACCGCTTCCACCACTTCGTCTTTCAGCATCAGGTCATTTACATTTTGAACGGGAATAATCACACCCTGGGAACCGTTCAGCCCCCGGTTTTTACACAAATCAAAAAAACCTTCAATTTTATACGTCACGCCCCCAATGGGCTGAATTTCTCCCCGCTGGTTAATGCTGCCCGTCACCGCAATGCCTTGGTCGATGGGTAGTTCAGACAAGCTAGACAAAATGGCATACAGTTCGGTGCTGGAGGCACTGTCTCCGTCCACTCCGTTATAGTTTTGCTCGAAGCACACCCGGCAGGACAAAGACAATGGAAAATCCTGGGCATAAGTTTGCCCCAAAAAGCCGGTAAGCACCTGCACCCCTTTGTCGTGGATGCTGCCGCTCATTTCCGCTTCCTGTTCGATGTTCACAATGCCCGCCTTGCCCACATAGGTGGTAGCGGTAATGCGGGCCGGCTTGGCAAAGGCATATTCGCCCATGTCCATCACGGCCAAGCCGTTGATTTGCCCAACCTTTTCCCCGCAGGTATCAATCATAATAAACTGGTTTTCCAGCATTTCCGTCAGCTTATCTTCATACAGCTTATAACGGTTTTCCCTTTGGGCAATGGCTTTGGCCACATGGGCTTTGGCCACCACTGCTGCCCCGTCCATCGCTGCCCAGGCGGAGGCTTCAATCACAATGTCTTCAATGCGGTTAAAGCGGGTGGAAAGCTTCTGCCGGCTTTCCGCCAGCCGCCCAGAAAAGGCTGCCATTTCCATCACGGCATGGCAATCAAACTCTAACAGGTGGTTTTTATCCACGCACCGTTTCACAAAACACGCCAAGGCGTGGAGGTTTTGGCGGTTTAAAGGCATTTCATAATCAAAATCCGCAGAGATTTTAAACAGCTTTTGAAAGGCATCGTCAAAGGTGTACAAAATATCGTAGTAGTAGGCCGTGCCTACCAAAATGATTTTCACATCCACCTGAATGGGCTCAGGCTTAATGCCGGACACCGCCAGACCTGTGTTGTATTCCCGCAAAGGCTCAATGACAATTTCCTTGGTTAAAAGCACCCGGCGCAAGGTCTCCCAGCTATGCAGATTGGTCAACACATCGTGGGCCTGCAAAATAAGGGTGCCCCCGTTGGCTTTGTGCAAGATACCCGGCTTAATTTTCATAAAGTCGGTGGTTAAGTTGCCGTACTCGTTGTCATACTCCACTTCGCCAATTAAGTTGGTGTAGGTGGGGTTGTGGTCCACCAGCACCGGGGCGCAAGAAAGCTGGCTGTTGTCCGTTAGCAGGTTCACATAATATTTAGACAAGCCGTCCTCTGCTTTGCCTTTGGTTGCCCAGGGCAACAGAGCTTGGATGCTTTCTTCTTCCTCTGTTTCCGGCTCTAAAAAATCTGAAATGTTTTCTAAAATGTCTTCTTTCACTTCCAGCAAATGGTCCACCACGGGCTGATGCTGGCCGTGTTTGTCTAAAAGGGCGGAAATCTGCCGTCCCACGGCAAAAAGGCCCATGCTATATTCCAATTCCTCTACATCCTTGCGGGACTGTTTCTCGAACACACGAATTTGCCGCATCACTTGCTGGGCATACCGTTGCACCGTCTCGGACTGTTTGGAAATGTCTTCTTTTTGTTCTTCCGGCAGGTTATCAAATTCTTCCTCTGAAATAACTTCGCCTTCAATGATGGGCATGAAATAAATGCCGCTGTTGGTGGTTTTAACCCCAAAGTTTTGCGCCCAGGCCTCTTGGGTCATGTCTTTTAAAATGTTGTCCCGTTTGGCTTGGTATGCCTTCACAATGTCAGACTTCCGGCTTTCAAACTCGGTGGCCCCAAACACCCGGGGCAGCTCATGGCACAGCCGTTCAATCAGCTCTTCCATGTCCGCTTTTAACACCTTGCCCATCCCTGCGGGAAGTTTTAAGCATTTGGGCCGCTTAGGGTCTTTAAAGTTGTAGACATAACACAAATCTGGCGGAGGGGGTTCTTTAGCCGCCTGTGCCAGCGCAAAGGCTTTGGAAAAAGAGGTTTTGCCTGTTCCCGGCAGCCCGCAAACGTAAACGTTGTAGCCGGTGGCCCGTAACTGCAAGCCAAAACTAAGGGCGTCTTTTGCCCGGTCTTGCCCGATGATGCTTGTTGTGCCGGTAAGGGCGGCTGTGGTTTCAAACCCCAGCGACTCCGTGCTGTATACGCTTTTAAGCTGTGTGTAGTCCAGCCTGTTCATGGCAACACCCCAATTATTTTTTTGACGATGCCCGTTACTAAAATCAAAAGTATTTCCACATGATAACCGCATCCTCTTTGGTGTCGGTGTAATAGTTTTTCCGAATCCCCTCGGGCTTAAAACCATGCTTGGCATAAAGTTTCATGGCGCTTTCATTGCCCATGCGCACTTCCAATGTAATGCCAATCATTTCTTTTTCTTCGGCCACGGCTATGCATTTTTCAATCAGCATATCCCCAACGCCCTGCCTGCGCCATTCCGGCTTCACTGCCACATTGGTGATGTGCCCTTCCGTCACCACATGCCACATTCCGGCATAACCCACCACGGTTTCCCCTGCTTCTGTTACATCTTTGGCAACAAAATAAAGGGCCAGCTTATTTTCGGTAAGTTCCTGCACAAACGAAGCACGGGTCCATGGTACTGAAAAGCTTTCCAATTCTACGGCATACACGCCGTCTACATCTTCTAACGTCATGGGTTGTATTTTAATCATGGCTTTGGCGCTCCATTCGCTCCCGCTGGGCTTGGGGCAGCCGAACGTATACCGGGGTGAATGCGCCGTATGGCAAAAGCCCGCCTTCTGCGGCTTTTAAAAGAGCAACAGCCCCCACGGCAGCCGCCCGCTGGGTGTTCACATGGGGCAACCCCACTTGAAACCCACGGTCGGTGATGGCTTGGGCACATGCCAAAGCCCCATCCCCCACGCACACCACTGCACGGCCGTAGCCAGCGGCTTTATCTAAAATTTGTTCTACACTGTCTGCTGTATCCGGCACAAGCTGCACCAGGCGCTCTTTTTCCCATTGAAAAAAAGAAGCGTACACCTGCCCCCGCCGGGCATCCAGCATGGGCACAATCAGCTTTTCACCGTCACAAACATTATATGCCAGCGCTTCCAGTGTGGGAACGTGTATTACGGGTTTTCCCGCCCCATGGGCTAGGCCTTTTGCCGTGGCCGCCCCAATGCGCAGCCCTGTAAAAGAACCCGGCCCCCCGGCACAAGCCACGGCATCCATGTCTGCCATGGTAAGGCCGGTGGCCTGTAACAGAGCATCCACCATAGGCATCAGGGTTTGGGCGTGTTTTTTAGGGGTTTGGGTGGAAAATTCCCCGATGGTTTTATGTTCGTCCACAATGGCGACGCTGGCCACTTGGGCGCTGCTATCAATGGCCAATATCTTCACTATTTTTCTCCTCTATGGTTATCCGGCGGTAGTCTTCCCCCTGGGCCAAATCTTTGGTGATGCAAATGTACACCACCTGCGCAGGCAGAAGGGGGGCAATGTTTTCCGCCCACTCCACCAGGCACAGCCCGTCGCCGCCGAAGTAGTCTTCATAACCGGTGTCGTCCATTTCCCATAAATTGCCGATGCGGTATGCATCCATATGGTACAAAGGCAACCGTCCATCGGTGTATGTGTTTACAATGGTAAAGGTGGGGCTGGTGATGAGGCTTTCAATGCCCAAGCCTAGGGCAATGCCTTTGGCAAACACCGTTTTCCCCGCCCCTAAATCCCCAGACAGCACATAAACATCACCGGCCTTGGCTTCTTTGGCCAAGGCTTGGGCGATGTCTTTGGTTTGTTCAGGGCTATGGCTGTGCAAAGTTTTCACCCTTGGGCCTCCCTTATTGCCGCACCGGCTCCGGGTATGTTTCGCCAAAGGTTTCTACGGTCACTTTTTCAATCACTTGGGGTTCCAGTGGTCTGTCGCCCCGGTCTGTGGCGGTTTCCGCAATGGCGTTCACCACGTCCATGCCTTCAATCACTTGCCCAAAACCGGCATATTGGCCGTCTAAATGGGGGGAGGTTTGATGCATGATGAAAAATTGGCTTCCGGCAGAATCCGGGTGCATGGCTCTGGCCATGGAAAGCACCCCAGGGTTGTGTTTTAAATCATTTTTGAAGCCGTTTTTGTTGAATTCGCCGCCAATTTGGTAGCCTGGGCCGCCGGTGCCTTCACCTTCCGGGCAGCCGCCTTGAATCATAAAGCCTTTAATCACTCGGTGGAAAATAAGGCCATCGTAAAAGCCTTTACCGGCCAGGTGCAGAAAGTTGTTTACCGTGTTGGGGGCCACTTCTGGGAAAAGTTCGGCGGTGATGGTGCCGCCAGAGGCCATGTGAAAAGTAACTTGTGGGTTTGTCATATCCATTCTCCTTTAATCTTATAGGACCTTGGGGAACTTTTTCGAGAAAAAGTTCCCCAAACCCTTCAAAAAGCTTTTTTAAAATAATGCTTATACATGCATCCTTTGCCGTACCGCTTCATACAGCAATATACCGCTGGCCACGGAAGCATTCAAAGACTCCACCCCAGAGGCCATGGGAATTTTCACCCGAACATCTGCCAGCTTTCTGGCCTGTTCGGTTAAACCGTGGGCTTCGCTGCCAATCATCAAGCAGCAGCCTTCCTTTAGGGAAATGCCATAAGGGTATGTGGCTCCCTGTACTTCCGCCGCCACCAAGGTGCATCTCGCCGCTTTTAAAGCTTGCAGCGTTTCGTCCGTATCCAGCCCTTGAAGCACCGGAATGCGAAAAATAGCCCCTGCTGTAGCCCGCACCACCTTTGGGTTGTATATATGGGCGCTTCCGCTGGAAAGCAGCACCCCGGCAGCCCCGGCGGCTGCGGCTGTGCGAATGAGGGTACCTACATTTCCAGGGTCCCCCAAAGCTTCGCCAAATATAAGCAATGGGTTGGGCTGTTGCAAGCACTGTTCCAGCGTATACTGCTTTTGCTTGCACACCGCTAAAAAGCCTTGGGGTGCCTGGGTATCAGACACTTTTTGAAACAGTGCATCGGACAAGATATGCACCGCCCCTCGTAGCTGGTATTCCTCTAAATCTACCTTTGCGGCGGTACTTTCAGAAAACACATGGTACGCCACGGGCCAGTGTTTGGGAATGTCCAGCACCCCCGGGCCCCCTTCGGCAATGAAACAGCCCGTTTTTTGCTGCCCTTTTTTGCTTTGTAACGCAATAAGTTCTTTCACCAGCGGATTGCCGGCACTTTGAATAACGGTCACGGGCTTTACCACGCCTTTCTTTTGGACCATACGGCAATCATTATAACACGCCTGTTTCATTCACCGCAATACGTTTGATTTTTTTAAATGCCCATGGTACAATAACCCATATGGAAAATTTAAACATAAGGAGTGATTATTGTGCCCATAAACACATTCAATGCTTTAAGAGGCAAGCACCTGGTGGAAGCCCTGACCAAACGCAAAATGGAGGCCTGCTATGTGGCCACAAAGGAAGAGGCTTTGGAAAAAGCCATGTCCCTTTTGCCTGAAGGCGCTTCGGTGGCTTGGGGCGGTTCCATGAGCGTAAAAGCCATTGGTCTGCCGGAAAAAGTGAAAGCTGCCAACTACACCGTCATCGACCGTGACATGGCCCAAAGCCCGGAAGAACGGGTGGAAATTGACCACAAAACCCAAAGCGTAGACTACTATTTCATGAGCACCAACGCCCTGTCTTTAGACGGCACCCTTGTGAACATTGACGGTTTCGGCAACCGGGTTTCGGCCCTTATTTTCGGGCCCAAAAACGTGGTACTTATTGTAGGCATGAACAAAGTGACCAGCACCCCGGAAGAAGCGCTAAGCCGGGTGCGCAATGTGGCCGCCCCCATCAACTGCATCCGCTTGGGCAGAAACACCCCTTGCGCCAAAACCGGCTTCTGCCACGACTGCACCGCCGATGAATGCATTTGCCGCCAGATTGTCACCACCCGCCTGTCTAGTATGCCCGGACGCATTAAAGTGATTTTAGTAGGGGAAAGCCTTGGGTTTTAACCGGAGGTGACAAAACTGAAAAAGCGGATTTATGAAATACTACAAGAAAAAAACACCCAAGACATTGCCACCAAAGTGTTTAACATTGTCATTGTCACCCTCATTGCCCTGAACATTTTTCAGGTTGTGGTGGAAACCTTTACCCTTTCAGCGGAAATTCGGGTACTATTTAGGCGTTTAGAGATTGTATCCACCCTTATTTTCACGGTAGAGTATGCCCTGCGCCTATGGACGTCCGATTTTCTTTTTCCAGCCTTGCCCAAAAAAATGGCCGGGGTGCGCTATATCTTCACCGGCATGGCCCTCATTGACTTATTGGCCATTTTGCCTTTTTACCTGCCGTTTATTATTCCTTTAGATTTACGGTATTTGCGTTTGCTGCGTATGTTCCGGCTTTTAAGAATTTTGAAGATTGCCCGGTATACCAGCTCCTTCGCCTTAATTGGTTCTGTGCTGAAAGAGGAAGCAGGGCCGTTGCTCTCCTCTTTGTTTGGGGTGGGCATTTTGATGATGTTTACTTCCGTTATCATGTACAACATTGAAGCCGCCGCTCAGCCGGAAGTGTTTAAAAACGCTTTTTCCGGCTTATGGTGGGCAGTGGTTACCCTAACCACCGTGGGTTATGGGGACATTTACCCCGTCACCGCCATGGGCAAAATACTAAGCGGCATCATTGCTTTTTTGGGCATTGGTCTAGTGGCTGTGCCCACGGGTATCATTTCTGCCGGGTTCATGGAACAAATGGAGCGGGCGCAAGAAAAGGATTACCGTTATTGCCCCCATTGCGGCAAAAAATTAAAGTAGCTTAGGTGAAAATTTCCAGCCGGAACTTGTCCTTTTTGGTGGTGCCCATCACCTGGCCAATGACAATGCGGCCGGTGCCTCGTAACGTAATGGTGTCTCCTTGAGCCACATTCTTTGCCCCAGAGGACGCTGGCAACCAGTTCACCAGCACTTTTTCAGCATCCACCAGAGCCGCCGCCTTCGACCGTGAAAGATGAAAGGCGGCGGCTATTACATTATCTAGCCGCAAAGAAGAAAGCAGCAGCACTTTAGCCGTTTTCTCCGTTTCAGGAAAAGCGGCCTCCTTCCAACTGCCCAGGCGCACCTTCACCCCAGCACGCCCCACTTTATCTAAATTGGCTTCCACATAACCGGCCATTTTCCGGTGAAGCACCGCCAAAGCCCCTTCCGGCACCAGCACAATGTCTCCAATTAAATGCCGCTCTATGGAAAGCCCTAAAAGGGCACCTAAAAAGTCCCGGTGGGTCAGTGGCCGGGAAAACTTGGCGTGGTATTGAATATGGGCCACTTCAATGGGAAAATCTTCTGCATCCAACGGCATATCCCGGGGGGCCACCCCAATGATTTGCCGTTCGCTGCCTTCATACCCCCCAAACCCACAGCAAGCCACCTCTACTCGGGCCTGCTGCAATACATGCAGAAACGAGCCTGCCTTATGCGGATCTAAAAAATCCGAATAAACCGGCTCGTTTCGTTTAAGGCATAAGGATACGTTGTCACATATTTTTGAAAATTCCAGTTTCAGGCCATCGTCTTGAAACTGCTTTAATAACGCTTGTTTATTCATCATGTTAAACTTCCTGCAAGTTGTGCAATAAGCACAATTAATACATTTTTACAAATTTCAATAAGTGCAAAGGCAATGATGGGGGAAAAGTCCAGCATCATCCCCGGCCCACCCAAGGGGGATTTACGCAAAGCACTGCGAATGGGCCCCAGCACCGGTTCGCTTAAAACATACAACATGCGAATAAGGCTTCCGTTTCTTGAAAGGGGAAGCCAGGAGATAATAACCCGAATAAATATAATTGTTTGTAAAAAATTAGCAAAGTAAACCACTGCTGTCTGCAAAATACGCACTAAATTCATGGAATGCCTCCATCACATTCAAGCCCGGCCAAAGCTTGTTGACAAGCATAGTATTCGCACAATCTAGCGGCAAATATCCGTTAAATTGTGCGAATGAAGGCCATTTTATGACTCTAAAAA
>CAZCQP010000074.1:0-8321 GCA_964500895.1 uncultured Eubacteriales bacterium
AAGCAGCAGCTACAGTTTGAAATCGGAAACAATAAACTCCGGCTTATCGGCACTGTGGGCAGCAATCACATCAATATTGGTGGAATAATGCACAAGGGCATCAATGACAGCCATTTCCCGAAAGCGAGAGTAGCGTTCGGGCACATCATCCCCCACCCCGGAAAGCAGCACCAGGTCTGCCAATTGGGTAACGGGGGAGGACTTGATGGCGGTAATGGCAATGTTCACAAGCCCTTTTTCCTTGGCCAGTTCCATGGCCTGCACCACTTGTTTAGAGCTGCCAGACTGGGTGATGGCCACAACCACATCACCGGTTTCCGCCAGGTTTACATGGTTCATAAAATACTCTGGAAGGGGGCTGTATGTACACCGCACCCCCACACGCCCCAGCCGGAACCCCATATAGGAGGACAACGGGCTGGTATTACCCACAGCCACAATGTGCACTTCTTTGGCCCCGGTGATGAGTGCCGCACATTTTAGCAATACTTCTTGGTCCAGCCGGTCGCCAATGGCGGCCAAGTCCGCCGCATAAGCCCGAAGCAGCCCGCTGGGGGTGTTGCTGTCTGCTTTTTCCATGTCAAAATCGGAAACCTGTTGGCGGCCAATATCTCTGGACAAGCAAAGCTTCATTTGGTAGTACCCTTGATAGCCCACATGTTTGCAAAACCGTATCACTGTGGCGTCACTGACGCCGCTGTAGTTGGCCAGCTTTGAAACGTTGGCATTCACTGCCGCTTCCGGGTTTTCCAAAATGAAGTCTGCCACTTTTTTTTCAGCAGAAAATATATAGTCATATTGTTCACGTATGACATCCAACACTGCCTTGTTATCATTCATATCCACAGCCATTATCCCCACATGTATCAGTTTCCCACATTATAACATGAATCTGCGGTAAATCAAGCCTATACGCATGCGCCCAGTGCTGCTAAAAATCCCCCTACAAAAGCGTCTCCCAGCCCGATGGTGGTGGCTTTGGCCACATTGACAAGGACGCTGGGTACACAACAGACGTCCGAGCCAAGCATGGTGGAAATTTCTTCCGAAAACGTTAGCCCTTCTGGTTCCGGCGGAAAGGAAAGGGTGGCCTTGTAATCCTCTGCTCCATAGCAATCCCCCAAACGCAACCGGGTGGTGGCCATGGCTATGCCGCCTAAAAGGGCATGATGCATGGTTGCGGCATGGTGGCCATAAGCCAGCGCCCAATGCCGTGTATGCACCACCAGAAGGGGCACAGGTATCATTAATGCCAGTTGCGCCATCGCCTGGGCAACCGCTTGGGCATCCAGCAAATCTACAGCATGGCCCAGGTGTGTTTGCATTTCGTCCTCGTTCATGCTGTAAATGCCCACAAAGGGCAGCAGTGCTTCCCGAACGGTGTGGCTCATTTCCGGCTGGTGAAAACAGGCATCCTCATAGAAAACCTGGGCACCTTCCGGCAGGGAAGCCATGGCGCTTGTGGTTGCTTGTAACCGTTTTTCAAGCAACTCATTGTCATGCATGGCGTTAAACCCGCCCACCAAAAACAACTGTGCATCCTTTAAAAGTGCTTCCAACTGGGGGCTGATGGCCATAGAGGCATTGTCTGCATCATTCACATAAATGATGCGGTTGCTGTGCTTTGCCGTAATTACTGTATCTGAAAGCTTTATGGTATCCCCGGCTTGAAACTGGATAATCAAGTGGGGAAATATTTTTTCTTCCGCAGCACTGCATATGTAGGGGCAATCTTTGGGCAAAAGCCGGCGCACATGGTCGTTCATGCTCACTAGGTGCAACCAAGGGCTTTGGCCCAGCTTTGCCATACATGCGGCGGCCCGAACCGGGGTGCCCCCCAGTGTGATTTCACACCGAAAATGCTGGCTAAATTCCTCGATGATGGCAGCGTCTGTTACATGTTTTTCCCCGCCCTTGCCTTCATGTAAAAACACCAAAATGGAACACAGCAGTTCTTTAATGCTTGTAATTGCATGTGGCTGGCAAAGGTGGGCAGCACCAATGTGCATCTGGGTGGCCAGCTGCTGGATCTTTCCAGCATCCCACGCCACCTCGTAGTCTATGTTATTGCCAAGCCCCAATACCATTTTTCGGCTCATGGTTGTAAACCCCTTATGAACAGTGGTATAGACTAGCCTTACCTGCCGCCTGGAACAGCTCTATTTTTTGAAAGGCGGTTTCCATCATGGCTGCCATGCAAGGGGGCTGGATGGTGTTGGGTTCACGCAGGCCCTTGTCTTCTAACACTTCACGCATTTTGTCATAGTAGGCCACTTTAATGTCGCTGGAAATGTTAATTTTATTAATGCCCAGGGTGACCGATTCCCCAATTTCTTTATCTGGGTTGTTAGAGCCCCCATGCAGTACCAGGGGAATGGATACCTTAGCTTTAATTTCCTTCAGCAAGTCCAGTTTAAGTTCTGGTTTCATGCCTTTGGGGTAAATGCCGTGGGAGGTTCCAATGGCAATGGCCAGTGTGTCCACCCCAGTTTCCTGCACAAATCGCACGGCATCGTCTGGTGCTGTGTAGATGATGGTGGCCGCCCCGGCTTCGGCTTCGCTGTCTGTAGAGCCAATGGTGCCCAGCTCCCCTTCCACAGAAACCCCAACCGCATGGGCCGCTTCCACCACTTTTTTACAAATGGCAATGTTATCTTCAAAAGAAAGGGTAGAGCCGTCAATCATCACAGAAGTAAACCCACAGCGAATGGCGGTTAATACTTGTTCATAGCTGGCACCGTGGTCTAAGTGGATAACCACTGGCACCGTGGATTTGTTGGCTCTTTGAATCATGGCGGCCACACTGTCTTCCCCAATATGCCGCAGTTCGTCTGGGTGGATGGCAATAATCACCGGGGCGTTCTTTTCCTCCGATGCCGCCATAATGCCATTAAACATGGAATAATCGCTGATGTTAAAGGCTGGTACGGCAAAGTAGTTGGCATTGGCCACATCTAAAAGGCTTTTCATATTCATTAACATGGTAATTCCTCCTCAAATTGTTTGCGTTGTGCGATTAGCTTTTCACTGAACCGGCAGTCATGCCGCCAATAAAATAACGTTGGAAAAAGAAAAACAAAATTAAAATAGGCAAGCAGCCTAGAATACTCATGGCCATCATCTCGTTCCATTCATAGGAATGCTGCCCCATTAGAAGCTGAATACCAATGGGCACGGTGCGCATTTCCACAGATTTGGTCAAGGTGAGCGCAAACAGGTACTCATTCCACGCCTGCATAAAGGTGTAAATGCCCACAGACACAATGCCCGGGGTGGAGATGGGCACCAGTATCCGCCACAGCGCTTGAAAGGAGCCAGCACCGTCAATGGTCACTGCCTCATCCAATTCCTTGGGCAAGGTGTTGAAATACCCGGTCATCATCAATATGGCGTAGGGCAGGGTAAAGACCATGTAGGTGAGGATAAGCGCCCAATATGTATTGTAGAGCTTTAAAGCCACCATCAGCCCGAAGTAAGGAATAAGCAGGGTGATTGGCGGAACGGCCTGCACACTGATGATTAAAACATTCAGTACCTTTTTAAACCGAAAGTCATAGCGGCTGAAGCTGTATGCCGCCAAAATAGCCACCACCAGGGTGAACATGGTCACCACCAGCGAAACCAGATAGCTGTTAATGAAGAACCGCACTTTTGCCGGGTCTTTAAAAATGGACAGGTACGCCCCCAGTGAAGGGCTGCGTGGCAAGAAGGTGGGCGGGTATGCAAAAATTTCGGTATTCGGCTTAAAGGAACAAACGAACATCCATACAATGGGGAAAGCTGCATAAACAGCGCCCAGCACAAGCACCAAGAAAACCAGTATTTTTAAAATGGTAGCCGATTTCTTTTTATTTGCCATGTTAATCCCTCGCTTTCTGATTTCTCACGTAAATGATGGCGAGGCACATGGAGACAAGCAAAATAATGATGGCGCTGGTTGAAGCCATTGAAAATTCATATTTACTGAAGGCAAACTTATATGTATAGGTGCTGAGCATCTCCGTTGCGTGGATGGGGCCGCCGCCGGTGGTCATCCAAACAAGGGCGAATTGCTGTGTTGTCCATATAAAATCTAACATGGCAATGCTGATGATAATGGGTTTAAGCTGGGGCAGCGTAACAAACAGAAATCGCTTCACACTGTTGGCCCCGTCCACAGTAGCGGCCTCGTAAATGTCGCTGGGTATACCCTGCAACCCTGCAAGCAGGCTAATCATATAAAAGGGATAGCCGGACCATACATTGATGAACGTTAAAGTATGCAGCGCAACTTTGCGGGAACTTAACCACTCCATTTTGGTGCTGATGAACCCTGCCGTTTCAAGCAAGTAGTTGACCACACCACTGGGGTTTAGCAGCAACCGCCATAAAATGGCAATGATAGCCACCGTAAAAACCCAAGGCAGTATATAAATAACACGGAAAAAGGCTTTAATGCGTGTGTGCAACAGCTTGGTGTCTAACAACATGGCAAAGGAAAGCCCCAGCACCATATGCATCACCACACTTACACCGGTAAAGTAGGCGGTATTGCGCACAGCTTCTTGAAACACCGGGTCTGTGAAGACAGATCCGTAATTGCTTAGCCCTACAAACATGGGGTTCTTGTTCATAATCACATTGTCTGCAAAGGAATACCCAACCACCATCACAATGGGAATGACCATCAGAATGACCATGAGCATCACGGTGGGGGAAATGTATGCGTATGGCACCGCTTTCTTTTTGAAAATGTTCCATTGAGGGGTCTTTGTTTGCCTAACGGTTTTGTCCAAAATACACGCCTCCTCTAAAAAAGGCAGAACCACGCCTTTAAGCAGCTGGGTGGTTCTGCCTTTGGCTCATTTCTTAAAACTCTTTTTCCCAAGCAGCCTGGGCATTTTGCAGCATTTCATCCACAGATTGGTCGCCATCCAACATCAGCTGGAACTGTTCGTCAAACATTCTCATCAGTTCTTCTGCCACGGGAAGGCCAACAAACTCGTTTTGTGGGTAGCCTGCTTGATAAATTTCAAAGGCTTTTTCAAAAAGTTCATCAGACTTCACGAAGTCTGGCACAGATTTGGCATTGCCGGGGAAAGCATTGGCAACAGAGGAGAGCCGTGCATTATTTTCTTCGTTCATCAAGAAGTCTACCAGTTTCCAAGCTTCTGCTTTGTGTTGGCTGTTTTCGGCAATACCGATACCCCAGGAAGCATAAGGCATACCACGTTCGCCGGTGTAGCCATCTTCTGCTGGAACGGCAGCAATTTCAAAGTTTAAGTCGGGGTTGCGTTCTCTGATGGTGTTGATGTGGGCCAAAGAGCTAATCATCATACCAGAACGGCCGTTTGTAAACTCTTCAACTTTGTCTTGTTCCTTCATGGAAAAGGCACCAGGCACAACAACACCTGCATCGTAAAGCCCTTTTATGTAGGTGACTGCATTTTTCACATCGTTGTTCAGCAGGTCTGGCTTGCCATCTTTCATCATAGATTTACCAGAAGCCCACACCCAAGACATCACGTCGTTTTGAATACCGTTAGGGGTTTCCAAAGACAATGGCAATACCCAGCCATACACATTGGCGCTGGCATTGGTTGCGGCTTTGGCAGCTGCTTCAAACTCACCACGGGTGGTGGGTGCTGCTTCAATGCCTGCGGCAGACATAATGTCTTTGTTAATAAAAAGCGGATACACATAGTTCACAACCGGTATCATATACGTAGAGCCGTTCAGTTGTATTTGGGAGGCCAGCTGGCTGTCGTCATAACCGGCGGCAGACATTAGCGCAGACAAATCTGCAATGGAACCTTGCTTCACAAAGTCACTCACCCATGCGCCGTCCAAGCCAACCACGTCAGACATGGTTCCGGCGGCTGCACCGGCAACCACTTGCTCTTTGGTGGATGCATAAGGGCCGCTAAGCAGTTGCACTTTAATGCCTGGGTTTTCTGCTTCAAATTTGTCCATCAGCGCCCGAAGTTCCCCTGCTGGCAGTTCGGGTTCCCACCATTGTGCAAATTCCAACGTTACTTCACCAGCGGTTGCATCGGTGGATGCGGTTACTGCCTCTGGAGACGGCTCTGCCGGTGCCGAGCTGGCGGATTCAGCGGCTGGCTTGGCGCAACCGGCCAACATGCCTGCAATGACGGTAGCGCACAATAGAGCCTTAAACAACTTTCTCTTCATATTGATACTCCTCCCTACTATCTTTTAATGTACCCTTTGGGTAGGCCCATTATAGCCCAAATAATGGTTAAGGTCAACAATTTAAGAAAGAAAATTTTATTTAACCTTGGTTTTGACTACTTTTTGTATAAATTTAATAAATGCACAAGAAACTTATTGGTTAATATTTCAATATGCCCTTGCATGTTGTGAAATAATATTTTTTGCCTTCTGCTAACGCTTTAATTCGCAACAGATAAACGCCCCCTTAAAACAGCTTTGTGGTTCTGCTGTTTTAAGGGGGCATCGTTGTGATAGAGCGCTTTGTTTTTAGGGATTAATACACAATAACAATCTGTTTTGTGGAATTCAGCCAGTCCACAGCACAACCCAGGTTTTCCGCAGAAAAGCGAATGGGCACGTAGGTTCTGTCGTTGATAGATTCTGGCGAAACGTCCATTTCCTTTGCCATTCCGTTTACCGTAAGGTTTTTGCTGTTCAGCGTCATGACAACGCTGTTAGAACCGCTTTTAAGGTCAATCTGGCGGGTAGAACTATTCCAACCCACAGAGCCACCCATGGCTTCTACAATAGACCGAATGGGTACGATTGTGCGGCTGTTTTTGATAATGGGGGCTGTACCACGGCCGGGATCTATTTCTTGCCTTACCCCATTGACGCTCATGTACGGGTCATCCAGCTTCATGAGGATAAAATTTTTGGGTCTTGAAGTGTCGGATGCATTACCCCCAAGTATGGTGGGCTTTGTGGTCACTTTCATAGAGGTTGTAACAGGACCAAGCACCTCTGGCAACCCCTCGAACGGGCGGGCTTCCTTTAAAACTTGGCGCACCGTATAATAATAGGTTTTGTTTGCGTCCACGTTAACGTCTATAAACTCGTTGGTGTCAATATAAAAGTCTGTAACGGAAATGCCTTCATTGCTGGGGCTTAAGCTTCTGTATACCCGGTAGCCAACCCCGCCCGGGCTAGACATCCACCAGAGCTTCACACCCACATTAACAGTTTCTGTGGTAAAACCTTGAATTGCATTGCCCAGGGTGGGCGCGGGCGTTGGGGTAGGTGTTGGTGTTGAGGTTGGAGTAGGCGTTGGCACTGGTGCGGATGCCCCCCCGTATTCACACACAAAACCAAAGGCGTTTAATTTGTAGCCGTACTTTGAATTTTCAGCTTCGTTCCCAAGGTCGTTCCATGCGTTACCTGTATTGCCGTCAAAATGGGTAAAAGCTTCTTCATTGCCTAAATTATTGGGTTCGCCCGAAGCCCAATTGTCATACGTAAAGGACTCTCCGCTCACCCACAGCCAGTTACCTGCATTTTTATATCCGCCTGACCAGTAGTTATGCATGTCTCCTTGCCTTATCAAATTAAGGATAAAGCTGTTTTCATCTTCACTGGTTACGCTGGCTAAATATCCGCCTAACGATTCACAATATGCCTTTGCTTCTGTCCATGGCATACTCATATCATACACTTCGTATGTGTGGCCGTTGTATGTGCCTTTTGCCACCACCGGTTTGGATGTGCTGGCGAAACTAGAATAAGAACCTGATGCCGTTAAGCGAAACCAGTCTTCATCCGCTGGGGTATTATGGGGATAACCGTTTGCACGAATTTGAAAGTCAATGCTGTATGTGCCATCGGCGAAAGTATACGCAGCACCTGCTCTGTCAAAGAAGCCGATGGTAACCGAACCGTAGCAGTTATCGCCCCTCGATGTGCGCACATCTCCAGCATGAAGGATTTGGGTGGTCACACCAGATACGGCGCTCCATCTGCCTGTGCTTTCCTCCTGCTTATACAATACAGTTTCCTGGTATTCGTTAAGGTTATCAAGAATGAAATAATCATCTTCATCTTGGTAACGCACATTAACGGTATGGCTGTTTACATCCCACGTGATGGTGACAGGATTGTACGAGCTTCTCCCATCGCCTTCCCATGTTAAGTGGTATTCGGCTTCCTCTGCAACTGCCGTTAGGGGCAGGAAAGAAAGGCACATCACCAGTGCCAATATGAAGGTGCACATGCGTTTTTTCATTTTGTTCCTCCTTAAAATTTTGTTTGTATGCTTATTGTAGCAAACATCTTTTTAAGGAGGTATGGATTATCTTTATACATATATGGATTATCTTCATCAATTGACGGCT
>CAZCQP010000075.1:0-8213 GCA_964500895.1 uncultured Eubacteriales bacterium
TAGAGCATCGCCTTGCCAAGGCGAGGGTCGCGGGTTCGAATCCCGTCTTGCGCTTACAATCAAAAAGCCTTGGTCTTTGGACTAAGGCTTTTGTTTTTTATTCTCGCGAAGCAGTGGAGCGGGGTAGTTCACGCATTGAACTGGAGGCACGTAATGGAACAAGACTTCAAAGCAGTATTGCAGGAAATTAAAGCAACAGACAAAGCCATCTTTGAACAAGCCATTGCCCGTTTAAATACTTTGGCCAAGCCCCCGGGCAGCCTGGGCAGGCTAGAGGAAATAGCAGCCAAGCTTTGTGCCATTACAGGCAGCCCAACCCCAAACATCGACAAGCGGTGTGTACTGGTTTTGGCGGCGGATAATGGTGTGGCGGCGGAAAACATATCCTCTGCACCCCAATCGGTCACCGCTACGCACACCATTAACATTGTGAAGGGCATTACCGGCGTTGGTGTGCTGGCCAAAACTTTTCATGCGGATGTGTTTGTGGCAGATGTGGGTGTTGCGGCAGACTTAAACCACCCCCGGCTCTTGAATAAAAAAATTAGAAAATCTACGGGTAACATTGCGAAAGAACCTGCCATGACCAAGGCAGAAGCAGAGCAAGCTTTGATGACCGGTATTGAAATGGCCGTGGACGCTAAAAAGCTAGGTTACCAGCTCATCGGCGTAGGGGAAATGGGCATTGGCAACACGACCACCAGCAGTGCCGTTTTGTCTGCCCTGTTAAGTTTAAGCCCGGAGGAAGTGGGCAACACAGTAGGCAAAGGGGCCGGGCTTAGTGATGCAGCGTATGCCCGCAAAGTGCAGGTGATTCAGTCTGCACTAGCCTTGCGCAAGCCGGATAAAAACGACCCGGTGGATGTTTTGCAAAAAGTTGGCGGGCTGGATTTAGCAGCCATGGCCGGGGTGTTTATAGGTGCTGCCTGGGTTGGGTTGCCGGTGGTCATAGATGGGTTTGCTTCCATTGTAGCCGCCTTATGTGCCGTGGGTTGTTGCCCCGGGGTGAAGGATTATCTGTTTGCTTCCCACCACTCGTTCGAGCGAGGATACGCCTTGGCCTTAAGCGCACTGGGTCTTTCCGCCAGCCTTAGCCTGGATATGCGTCTGGGGGAAGGCAGCGGCTGCCCGCTGATGTTTGGTTTAATGGACGGTGCCGTCAGCGTGCTTAGAAACATGGCCACTTTTGACGAAGCGCAAATAGACACCGCCTATATGGAAAACATTAATCAAATTGATGGCGCATTTTAAGGAAGAAGATATGGGTGAAAAATTTGTGGCCTCCTACAGCGGGGGCAAAGACAGTGTTTTGGCCATTTACCGGGCAGTGTCCCAAGGGATGACACCCGTTGAACTGGTGACCACTTACAACACAGACCGGGGCCGCTCTTGGTTTCATGGCATCCCCCAAAGGTTGCTTCAAAAGGTGTCTGGGGCGCTGAACATTCCCATTCGGCTAATTGAAACCAGCGGGGAGCGATATGCTGAAAACTTTGAAAAAACGCTGGTAGAGGCCAAAGCAAAAGGCGCTACCGCCTGCGTTTTTGGAGACATAGACATTGAGGAACACCTGCAATGGTGTACTGAACGGTGCAACCAGGTAGGCTTAAAAGCGCTGTTTCCCTTATGGCAGGAAAGCCGCCAAAGCCTGGTGTTTGAATTTATAGATAAGGGCTTTACAGCCCATTTAACCGTGGTGGACACAGCCAGATTGCCGGAAAGCTTTCTGGGCCAACAGTTAACCCGGGAGGTTGTGGCGCAAATTGCTCAGGAAGGGGCAGACCCTTGCGGCGAAAATGGTGAATACCATACGTTTGTGTCCAACGGCCCATTATTTAAAGAAAAAGTGAACGTTACCTTCGGGGAAGGGCGGCTGGAAGGCCAATATGCCGTGCTGCCCCTTCTGGAAGGCTAAATGCGCTATACATTGAAAGGAAAACGCCATGGAAGCTGTACTTGTGGCTATAAACGCTAAATATTTTCACACAGGGCTGGCGGTACGCCAGCTTTTGGCTTGTTGTAACAAACACGCCGGGCGGCTGCATCTTTTGGAAGCCACCATCAACCAACCGGAAGAAGACATTTTGTGGGAAATTACCCAGCACAAGCCCCGTGTGGTGGGCTTTTCCTGCTACATTTGGAACATAACATTGGTGTGTTCGTTGATGGATAGCATTAAAAAGATACTGCCCCAAACGTTGGTGGTGCTGGGCGGCCCAGAAGCATCTTTTGCGGCGGAAAGCCTGCTGGCACAAGGGGCAGACGTGGTGGTGCGTGGGGAAGGGGAAGTTCCTTTCCCCATGTTGCTGGATGCGGTTTTAGACGGAGACGGAAGGCTGGCAGGCATTCCCGGCATTTCTTATGTGGATGCAAGCACGGAAAAAGTGGTGGTGCACCACGACCAAGCAACCCCCGCCTGCTTGGACGACTTACCCTTTCCTTACACCGCTGCCCTTGAAGGGGTGGCAAATAAAATCCTTTATTATGAAACATCCAGAGGTTGCCCCTTTGCCTGTAGTTATTGCATGTCTGGCAGACGGGAACCTGTGCGGCTGTTAAGCCAGGAAAAATGCCAGGAAGCTTTTGCATTCTTTCTAGCCCACCGGGTGAAACAAGTGAAGCTGGTGGACCGTACCTTTAACGCCAACAAAGCCCACGCCATGGGTATTTGGCAGTATTTGATAGACCATGACAACGGAGTCACCAATTTCCACTTTGAATTGGCAGGGGATTTGCTGGATGAAGACATGCTGGATTTGCTTCAAAAAGCCCGCCCTGGGCTGTTTCAATTTGAAATCGGCATACAGTCTACCCACCAGCCAACCTTAGCTGCCATTGGCCGCAAAACAAACATTGCCAAGCTTTTTCACCGCATTCAGGCTGTGGCCAGCTTGGGCAACATTCACCAGCATGTGGATTTGATTGCAGGGCTGCCATTAGAAGGACTTGAAGATTTTAAAAAGTCTTTTAATGATGTGTACGCCCTCTCCGCCCAGCAGTTGCAGCTTGGCTTTTTAAAGCTGCTTCATGGCAGCCCATTGCGGCAGCAGGCGGAGGAATATGGCATTGTGTACCGGAAAAACCCGCCCTATGACGTGCTCTACACCCAACATTTGCCTTATACAGCCTTAATGGCCTTAAAAGCCGTTGAACAAATGCTTGAATTGTATTACAATGGAGAAAAATGCCGGGCCGCACTGGCGTTTGGTGTGCCCCGTTTCTCATCCCCTTTTGACTTTTACGCCCAGCTGGCCGCTTTTTGGGCGGAACAAGGGCTGGAAGGGCCTCAAAACAAAATGAAGCTTTATGAAGTGATGGGGGCGTTTTTATCCCGGGCATTGCCAGAACATGTGCCGGTGGTGCGGGAATTGATGGTTTTCGATATGCGTTGGGAGGACCGGGTGCCCAACATGCCAGCATGGGCTACAGAAGGCCGTAAGCCTCTTTCAGAAGCGGAAAAATGGCGGGTGCGCCAGTGGTTACGGGCTTATCCGGGCAATGAACAAAACGGCTTGTCCCGGCAGCTGCACATGGAGCGGTTTCAATATGACATTGCCGGGTGGCTGCAAAAACCAAGCCAGCCTTTACCCTTGATAGAAGCAGAAAACTGGGTACTTTTTGATTACACCCGCAGAGAAAGCCGGGAAATTATTTACACCAAACTGGAGGAAAGCTTATGAAGAAACGCATAAGCAAAAAAATGCAGGAAAAAGTGGCGGGCATTTTAGGTCTGCTGGATGAGCATTACCCCGCCGAAACCAAATGCCACCTGGATTACGACCCAAACAAGCCATGGCAGTTGTTGATTGCCACCATATTAAGCGCCCAGTGTACCGATGCTCGGGTGAATATTGTCACCAAGGATTTGTTCGCCAAATACCCTTCTTTAGAAGCGTTTGCCGCTGCCGATTTACAGGGATTGGAAGAAGACATTCACTCCACTGGCTTTTATCACCACAAGGCTAAAAACATATTGGAAAGCAGCCGGATGCTTTTGGTCAATTATGACGGCCAGCTGCCTTCAGAAATGGAAGAACTGTTAAAGCTTCCAGGCGTGGGGCGAAAGACTGCCAATGTGGTGCGTGGGCATATTTTCGGCATTGACAGCATTGTGGTAGACACCCATGTGAAGCGGTTGTCCACCAAGCTGGGGCTGGCCACCCACACCGACCCGGACAAGATTGAATTTGAATTGATGGACATTTTGCCCCAAAATCATTGGATTGCCTACAACACCCAAATCATCGTCCATGGCCGTAACGTTTGCATTGCCAGAAGGCCCCGCTGCGAAGCTTGCTTTTTACAGCCCTATTGCAGTGCCTATGCTAAAAGCAAAACCACCCGCCAGGCAAAGAAAGGTGAAAAATGATGATGCAAAAGATAAGAAGCTTGGTATTCGGCATACTGGTTATCAGTATGCTGTTTACGTACATAACCCCGGTGTATACTTATGCTGCCCAACCCCAAAACTTGACGGCAAAAGCTGCCGTGCTTATGGAGGAAAAAACCGGCAAGGTACTTTACGCCAAAAATGAGCAGGAAAAAATGTACCCAGCCAGCACCACCAAATTGCTGACGGCATTGGTGGCTTTGGATTACTTAGACCCGGAGGAGATGGTGGTTGCAGGTTCGGAAGTTTACGCCGTGCCTATAGACTCCAGCAAAGCAGGCCACGAAAAAGGGGAAACCTTGAAGGTGGAAAACCTGATTCGTGGGCTCATTATCCCTTCCGGCAATGAAACGGCTTGTGTTGTGGCCAAAGCAGTGGCTGCCAAAGTTCAGCCGGAAACTTTGTTGGATTACAACGCAGCAGAAAAGCTGTTTTGCCAGCTGATGAACGAGAAAGCCAAAAGCCTAGGCTGCACAAGCTCTAATTTTGTAAACCCCCACGGCTACCATAACGACAACCATTATACCACCGCCATGGACATGGCCCTTATTTCCAAAGCCGCCATGGAAAACCCGCTTATTCAAAAAATTGCCACAGAGCAAGCTTTTGACGGCAATGGCGCCGGGGAAAACCCAGCCCCCAACTTAAAAACCAGAGTGTACGACTGGAAAACCCATAACTTCCTCATTAGCAACAACCCCTATGCGTACCCTTACGCCACTGGGTTGAAAACCGGTTTTACAGATGAAGCAGAAGCTTGTGTGGCTGCAACGGCTACAAAGGATGATGTTTCTTTAATTGCTGTCGTGCTTTATTCCCCAGACCCCGGCCGATGGGTAGATGCAGCCGCCTTGTTTGATTATGGCTTTGAAAACTTTGCCTACCGGGAAGTTCAGGCCCCAAATACAATCATCGACACGGTAGCACTGGCTGAAACCCAGCTTGGCCAGCCCACCACCTTGGAGGTGGTGGCGCAAAACGGCTTCTCAGACTATTTAAGCATGGAAGAATTGTCTGCCATTGAAAAGGTGGTTGCTTTCAACGAAACTTTCATGGCCAGCGATGAAATCCGGCAAAAAATGGAGGAAGAGGCTTTGCCTGCCGATGCCACATTGCTAACGGCACCCATAACCAAAGGGGATGTGGTGGGGCAGGTGACGTACACACTGAATGGCAAAACCATCTTCACAGACAATCTTCTGGCCACAAACGACGTGGCGTTGCGCACCTTTAAAAGCGACATGACTTACTATACGGCAAAAGTGAAAAGTGCCGTGTTCTCTTTGGCAGCCATTCCTTTCTGGCTGGGCGGGTTGGCCATTATTGTAATTTTGGTGGCGGTCATTCGGCGCATTCGCATACGAAATAGACGAAGAGCGCATCACTATACGTTCAGAAAAAGACGATAATTGTTGAAAAATACATCTATTTTATACAAAAAGGCGTGCCTGTTTTTATTAAAGGCCGCCTTTTTAGTTAACAGTATCCATACTAGGCCGACCGATTGAGTATAAGAAGGAGCACTGTTTACAGGGTAGTTGAATTTTCATAAAAATGTTGTATAATATTACACAAGATTATAATTATGGAGGATAATGAAATGGAAAAACTTTTTGATGAAACGTTTGCTTGTGAAGATATTGCTTGTAGAAATATTTGGTATGGGTATATCGAGCTATATAGAGATGCCGAATATGGTAAAGAAATTTTACTTGATGAGAGCCTTATAAACAATATTTGTGAAATTGTAAAGAGTAATTTATCATAAGAAACTAAACCCGTCCCAACAGAAACCCACTGGTATTTATATGGAAAAACCGTAACACAAGATGCAATAGAAGATTCCATACGCCCCAACATAATGATTCGTGAAAAACAAGGAATATTCTTAGTTCATTGTAATATAAGCGATCACGACTTTGCAGTAAATATCGATAAAATATTGAAATTTCAGTCTAATCTAGAAAATCATCTAATGGGTAGATAACGATGGCTGCAGAGTATAAGTAAACCCTATATCACAGTTAATCCTCCGTAATCGCCCAAAAATCCCATAATTTAATACAAACAAAAAGCACACAAGACTAAAAATCTCGTGTGCTTTTTAATTACCACAAAGGAGGTTGATACTATGTCAACAAAGTTAAAAACAGGCATGCTAGGCCGAATCGAAGTCGGTACAGTATGCTGGTAAAAACAGTATGGCACAAACGGCCTTAGCAACCAACTCCCGCACTATCTTTTTACGATGAAGCGCAGCGTTATCCATTACAATAACGCAGTCGGAACTTTAGGTTCATTCCCAGCTGCGTCCTCTACTCTTTCTGCGCTTTTAGCGCTTCACTCATAGGTACGCCGGCAATCTTTCTAAGGCAGAGCTTTTTGGAGAGCTCAAACGCACCCACAATAAGCACCAGCCCTAGCAAAACAAAATACCAATCCAGCCGTACTTCAATTGTCAAATTCAAAAGCCCGAAGATAAAGGTCAGCGCAGTACCAATTGAGTAATATGATAGCGGTGCGCCGATTGCGAAGCCTGCAAGCACCAGCCAGCGTGAGCTGTTTGTCATAAGTGCACCTACTTCGCTCTTTTTGTAGCCGAACACTTTCATCAGCGCAATACCGCCCTTTTGTTCGTCAATGCTAACTGCGGCAAGGATGTAGATAATAATCATTGCGATTATTGCCGCCACAACCGCAATGCCGTACAAAACGGTATTCATCAGTAGCATATAATCAGCAAGGCTGTCTGTAAGGCTTTCGGGTGTGGTTAGTTTGTAAATCAAAGCTGGGTCAACGTCAATGGGAGAATCGGACATAATAGCGTTGTATGCGCCCTTTTCCCAGCCAAGCAATGCATCAAAGTGTTCGAGCGATACAAAGATGTAATCCCCAAGACTTGCATCAGCAACGTCGGTGATAATAAGAGATAACTCCCTGTCGGAAATAATGTCAGCAAAGCGGATGGTGTCTCCAGGCTTTAACTTATATTTAGCGGCCATTGTTTTTGTGATTACGGCCTTATTGTCGTCCAGTTGGATAGGCTTTCCTCTTTTGTCAAATAAGGAAACAATCCTTCCACCCGGCACAGAACCAATAATCTCAAAACGCTGCTCGGTGTTAAAATCCGGCACAAACTTGCGCCCGGCAATGGGTTCGCCACCCATTGGAGGTATCGTATTTTGAGGGACGTGTAGTGCATACTCGTAGTTATAGTTAAGCGTAGCTTTAGTTCCCTCACTGCTGATGAGATAATCCATAGAGCTTTTGGTGATTAGGCCAAACATAAGTAGTGCCGTGGCAGCCAAAATTCCGACTAACATTAGGGCAAGCCGAGGGAGTGAACGTAGCTGTTCCCGAACCGAAAATCTAGTTTCAAAGCGCATCCCAGAGAGGGGAAGCCTGCGTTCAAGGAAGTTTGACCTCCCAGTCTTTGCCTCGTTTCGCATCAGAGAAACGGGTGAAGCAGACAACGCTTTATTTAGCGCAAAATATACACCTGCATAAAGAATAAGAGTCGTCAAATCTGTTCCGATCAGGATATAAAGCGGGTTAAAGATAAGTGCTTTAATTGGCATTGGGAAAAAGGTGAGCATAAGGTTCAGAAACGGCACAAAGGCTGCCATGCCAATGAGACCGCCAAGCACACCACCCAATATGCCTATCCATAGGGGGTAACTCAGGTAGTGGCGCATAAGCTCTCCCTTGCGATAGCCCGAGGCGTAAAGGGTTCCAATGACGCCGGACTGGCTTTTGACCATTCTGCCCAGCACCGCTGCTGCCAGTGCCGCTGAAAGCAGCATCAAAAACGGCGGCAGTATCC
>CAZCQP010000076.1:0-7904 GCA_964500895.1 uncultured Eubacteriales bacterium
ATTCCACATACTTTTCTTCTACCCCTGCTTTTGCTGCAATGTCCCGGATGTGGCTAATGCTCGCCTCTTGGGCGATTTCAATGTCGGTTTTCATATGCTAAAAAACCCTTTCTTTCTAAACATAATTAAACAGAATGTGTCTTTCCCGCTGCCTGGTCTGCCGGTACAGGTTCATCTTCCAAATAGACGGCCTTTGTGGAAACCAGCTTCCGCTTGGCTTTTAAGTCATCCCCAAATTCATCGTACAGGGATTTGATCATGGCTGCCATCATTAACAGCATGATGATGGTAATGGCAATGGATGCCACCAAAGAGGATGTTTGCAGCCCGGTGATTTCCCCGCTGGCCACAAGCACCAGCATGATGGCCAAAGCAGCGATGGATACCGCCCATAGCGCACGGGTAGGCTTGGGGGGTTCAATGGGGTTGCATTCTTTTTTGGTGGTGACCTGTGCGCAAACGTAGGCATAAGAGTCCACGGTGGTGGCCAAGAAAATGAACACCAGCACGATAAACAGCCCGGATAACACCCCGCCCATGGGCAGCCGTTGCAGCATGGTAAACACCGTCGAACCTGTGCCGTTGGCGTTCATGGATTCCACCAGCCCTGCCCCTTCATAAAACTCCATGTGAATGGCAGTGGAGCCGAATGTGCCGTACCACAGCCATGTGGCAATGGGTGCAGCACCCAGATGCACCAGCACCACTTCTTTTAAGGTGCGGCCTCTGGATACGGCGGCCACAAACAAGCCGGTGGAGGGGGCAGAAGCAATCCACCATGCCCAGTAAAAAATGGTCCACCACTGGGGAAAGAAGTTGGTTTCAAAGCTGTCCGTCCAGAAGGACATGCGGAAAAAGTTTTGCAGCATGTCCCCCAGCCCAGTGGTGGTGGTGTTCATAATAAAATTTGAAGGGCCAAGGATAAACACGGCAATACAAATGGCAATGCATAACGGGATGTTAATGTTGCTTAAAATTTTAATGCCCTTGTCAATGCCGCTAACGGCGCTGGCCGTAAACAAAGCCGCCCAGCATAGGCCAATGACAATATAGGTGGTGTTGTTAATGGGAATGCCAAACAAGCTGTTTAAGCCGCCGGACAACTGCAAAATGCCTAACCCGGTGGCGGTCGTCACGCCGCCAATCACCCCGTAAACCAGGAAACCGTCCAACAGCCGGAAACCTTTGTGCTCCACTTTATCCCCAAACAAAGGGCGCAAGAAAGAGCTGAAGTGGGGCGGCTGGCCTTTTCTGTAAATGAAGTACCCCGCCGGGGCTGCCACAGACATGTATATCGCCCAGGGAATCCATCCCCAGTGGAAAAAAGCTTGGGACATGGCCCGTTCGGCGGCTTCGGGGGTCATGGGGGCTGCACCAAAGGGGGGCGCTTGCAAAAAGCTTAAAGGCTCTGCCACGCACCAGTACACCAGCCCCACCCCATAACCGCAGGCGATAATCATGGCAAACCAGGTGAAGAAGGAATATTTGGGCTTTTCATCATCCTTGCCCAGCTTCACGTTTCCAAATGGCCCAAATGCCAGCCATAGCGCAAAAATAAAGAAGATAAATCCGGCTAACAGATACGCCCAGCCAAACCCGCCCGTTAAGGTGTTGAACACCATGCCGATCACTTCCAGCATGTTGTCCGGGTTTATCAGGGCCCATCCGATAAAGGTCAGCAATATGATCAACGCGGAATATAACACAACGCCGTCTGATTTTGCAATCCATCCTCGTTTCAAGGAACGCACCTCCTCATAAGTATGACGCATTGAATCCTCTTTTTGCTTTATGGCCGACACCTGGCACTATTCAATTTTTAGGAAAAGCTTTTTGATGGGTTTGAGTTGTTTTATTTTTTGTATTCCTTAAACAGTTCTTCAAATTTTTCCATAGGGTCGCTCACATGGTACACGTATTCATCGCTTGGGAATTTGCAAGCGCGCACGTCTTCTGCGTAAGCTTTGAATGCGTTAATTTCAATTTCTGCCACGTTGGCATATTTCTTTACAAATTTGGGAGTAAAGGTTTCAAACATGCCCAACAAGTCCCCGCAAATGAGCAGCTGGCCGTCTGCAAGCCCTGCACCAATGCTGTACACAGGAATGGTCAGCAGTTCGCATAAAAATGCGGTGAGTTCTGGGGGAACAGCTTCCACAAGCATGGCATAAGCGCCTGCTTCTTGCACAGCCAGTGCATCTTCAATGAGCGCTTTAGCACTCACCACGTCACGGCCTTGGGCTTTGAAACCTCCTAAAAGCCCAGAGCTTTGAGGGGTTAAGCCAATGTGGCCAATAACCGGAATGCCTGCATCTGTAATGGCTTTAATGCGGCTTTTCACACGCACGCCGCCTTCCAGCTTGATGCAGTCGGTTTGGGCTTCTTTTAAGAAACGGCAAGCGTTGTACACCGCGTCTTGGTCGCTGGTTTGGTAGGAACCAAAAGGCATATCCCCTACAATCCAGGTGTTAGGTGCGCCCCGTTTCACGGCTTGGCAGTGGGAGATGCAGTCTTCCATGGTTACAGGGTTGGTGCCGTTATAGCCCAACACCACCATACCCAAAGAATCGCCAACCAAAATCATGTCCATGCCGGCGGTTTCTGCGAAAGAAGCAGTGGGGAAGTCGTAAGCGGTTACCCAGGTAACTTGTTCTTTATTTTTTTTCATTTTCATAAAGTCGATAATTGTTTTTTTCTTTGCCATTGTAATCTTCCTCTCGTTTTATTGGTTAAGTTGATGAATCACGTCGTCGCTCATGCCCAGTTTGCGCATGTAGTCGTCCAGTTGTTTTTCCACAGCCACATCCATAGCCGGGCGTTCATAAGCGTCCAGCATGCAAGCCACACGTTTTTCCATGGCCTGCATCAGTTTGTCGTGGGGGTTTTCTGCCGGTTTAAAAGGCCCTCTTTGGCTCACTTGTGGTGGCCAAGGCACGGTGCGGCAGTTGTTCAGGGTGTGCTCATGGGTGATGAACAAATCCCCGGTGGCCACTTCTTTAATCACGTCCAGCGCCAAAGCTTCATCAGACACATCCAGCGTCTTAAAGTAATAGTCCAGTCGGCTGATGGTTTCAATGTCCAATGCAAATTTTTCGTAGCTCATAGAGCCAAAAGATTGCAAGGAACCCACGCTGTGCATGATGAGGTTGGCCCCTTCAGAAAAGGACTCAAACAAGTTCATGGCACTTTCCACCCCGGCTTGTGCCGTCACGTGGTGGGCATCGGTCATGCCGCCGCCGCTGCGGTGGGGCAAGTTGTACTTTTTGGCCAGCTTCGCCCCATATTTGGCTTCCAGGGTGAACCCGGGAGAGCCATTGGAAACCCCCATGGTGGCCATGTCTGCCGTGGTGGCAGCAAAACCGTAAATAACAGGGGTGCCGGGATTAATCATTTGGGCCACCGCAATGGTGCCTAAAATTTCCGCATTGGCCATGGCCACATTCCCGGCAGGGGTAATGGGGCCGGTGCTTCCGGCCATGCAGCCGGGGGCAATCACAACAGGCTGCCCCATTTCTGCATAAACGGTTAAGCTTTCCAATGCATTTTTATCCACCATTAAAGGGGAAAGGGTAGAGATAAGGGTTAAGGTGCAGGGTTTTGCGGCCACCACTTCCCTACCCCCGAAACAAATGGCGGCCAGGTTCATGGTGTCTTCTGCATTTTCTTTCGTTCCGCACGCCGTCATCAGGCACTTGGAGGAAAGCTTCATTGTGGCGTAGGCCATGGCTGGGGAGCTGATGGCGGCCTCTAAGTCGCACGGCTGGGCCAAAATGCCCCCGTTTATGCGAAAGGCATCCGCCACATGCACCAGCTTGGCAAACCGGATGAAATCGTCATACAAAGATTCCCGTTGTTTGCCGTCTGCTTCTGTAATAAAGGAAGAGCCATAGCCGGGGGTGAAGTGGCGCTCATTGGCGTTCATCACCACGTTATACTTGGGGTCCCGGGCGTAAATGGTGAAGGAACGTGGAGCCATGTTTACGTAATGCATCACTTGTTCTGGTGTGAAATAAGCTCTGCCGTTTTTCACGGCGACGCCTTTGGCTTCCAGCAACGCCACAATGGCATCGCTTTGGAACTCTATGCCGCATTCATTCAAAATTTGTAAAGATGCTTCATGCAGCTTTTCAACAATTTGCGTGTCTGTCATATCAACCCTCTACTTCCTGGGAAGCAGATGACCGTTTTGCTGCGGCTACCAGCGCATCTGGTCTGTAAAAGTTGGGGTCTGCTTCTTCCATTATATAGCCGGCTTTTTCAATATCTTCTCTTAAAGCCTCTTCATAAACGTAATTACCGTATTTGTCTTTGGGGCGTTTCGCCATATAAACGATAAAGCCCAGCAACATGACCACTTCAATAAAAACGATGGGGAAACCGGCCAATGTTTTAACCACTTTAATGCCTTCTAAGCCGCCCAGAAGCACGAACACCAAAGAGGTACCGCCCATTAAAAGGCCCCAGCCTAATTTAATGGTGTTCGGTGCTTCTTTCACTTTGGTGTTGTTCTTCACCGTCATTAAGGACACGGTGGAGGTCATGGAGTCTGCCAGTGTAACGAAGGAAAGCATAACCGTGAAAATCATCACCGGTTGAATAATTTTGGTCAGCGGCATATACCGGAATATTTCAAGCATTAAATATTCGTTGCCCGTATCCTTTAAGAATTGGAAAATGGGCACCCCTTGGTTTAATTCCAGGTCCAGGGTAAAGCCGCCAAAGATGCCGAACCAGATGAAAGCAAAAACAGAAGGCAGCACCCAGTTCACCACCACAAATTCACGAATGGTACGGCCATAAGCCAGACGCACCAGGAACAAACCAACGATAGCAGCAAAGGAAATCCAGTCTACCCACCAGTACATATCCCACCATTGAGGCCACAGGTCAGATTTAAGGCCCAAGGGTTCGGTGTAGGTCATGGCATCAAAAATGTTGTTAAAGTAGGCGCCAATGCTTTGGGTGGTTAAGTTTAAAATGAATTGGGTAGGGCCTACAATGAGCACAAAAATCATTAAGGCAATAAAAATCCAGGCGTTTTTGTCGCTAATCCACTTAATGCCCCGGTTCAAGCCTGAAATACTGGAAATGGTGTAGGCAGCGATGATAACCCCTGCAATGACCACATAGACCATAGGCGATGGTGCAATGCCAAAAACCACTTTCATGCCGCCGCCAATTTGCATGATGCCGTAGCCCAGAGAACCGGCCACGCCACCGGTGATGGCGAAAATGGTCAGGGTGTCAATAATGGAGGAAACCTTGCCGCCCAGTGCTTTTTCTCCAAGCAAGGGTACAAAGCCGGAGCTGATGTTGTAAGGCTTTTTCATGTTGTAGAAAGCGTATGCCACAACGATGGCAAAAATAATGTACACGGCGTATGGGGTGAAGGACCAGTGGAGGAAGGATGTGCGCATGGCCCACATCATGGCCTCGCTAGAGCCTGGTTCCAAATGCATACCCGGGGCAGGCTCGAAGGTGAACAACAACGGTTCAACAGCCCCCCAGAACACGATGCCTGTGCCAATACCGGCACAAAGGGAAATGGCCCACCAGTTCCAGGTGGAAAATTCCGGTTTGGCATGAGGGCCGCCAAAACGGATGCGGCCAATGGGGTGAAACAGCATCACTGCTAAGAAGATCATAAAAAACAGGCAAGATAAGCTGACAAACCAGCCAAAGTTTGACATGATTACGATGAAAACGTCCCACAAAACAGTTACAAAAGTTTCTGCATTTGTCAAACCTAAAATGATTAACGCACCAAATACAATGACAGGGAAGTACACAACACTCCATCGGATTTGAGGTTTCGTTTTTTCCTGGTTTTCTCCCATTAAAAATCCCCCTTTAGATTATTGATCTTACCGCATACCGGTTTTTATGTGTTTAGGCTTTTACACATGTCCGTAATAATCTCTGTGGTTAATGACTGAGTAAGCATAGTCTAAAATGGTGCCCCAGCTGAATACAGGCAAGTCTACAGCCCGCTGAATGCTTCTTGCAAAAGGCTGCATCCCTGTGCATTCCAGCATGATTGCACCGATGTCGGGGTATTTTTTTACAAACTCTTCACAGCAACGCACCATTTGGGCTTCTGCTTTGTCAAAGTAAGCCTCGGGCACTTCCGGGCGTTTTTCTGGGTTCCACAGGTTGTCGAATTCGGTTACGCCGTATTCGTCTTGGGAACCGGCAATCACCACGTTAGAGTTGGGGTCGATGCCCACATTAATCAGATGTTGGTCGCTTAAAAATTGCTTTTGCGCACACACGATGCCCACTTTTTTCTTGGGGCTAATGACTTGTTGAATGAAAGGCACTTGCAGCAAGCTAGACATGAACACAGGAATGTCCACCGCATTGGCCACGTCTTTTTGGAAAAATGCAAAATAGCCGCATTCGGCTGCAATGGCTCTGCAACCTAGCCGCTCTAAATGTTTGGCCGCTGCCAACACCGCTTCCCGGCATTTGGCAGGGTCTTTGTCGTACACCAGGGTTTTGTTGGTTACCCCTTCTGCAATTTGATACTGCACAGGATAGGGAAAAGCACTGGCGTTGCGCACATCCCCCGGGAAGCCGGGGTATGCGTCGTTCAGCAAGATGACGCCAATACCCATGCCATAGCAAACATGGTTCTTGCGTGCTTTAATGTAATTAATGCTTCGGTCTCTGTCGTGATAATACATATTGTCCCTCCTTCTAAGAAATGGGTTTGGGGCGTGACGTTGCACGCCCCAGGTTGGATTTTTTTGTATGTCAAAGGAAATGCAAACTGTGTGGATAAAGCCTTTACCTTAAATGCCGCAAAGCGGCATTTAGCAATTTATTGCACAGCTTTTTTCAAAAAGCTGTTGGGGTTCGGGGCAAAGCCCCGAGGTCTTTTATTCTGCTTCGCTTAAGTACTTTTCTTCCAGTGCGTTCAGCTGTGCCACAATGGCCGGATCCAATGTGCAAGCTGGTGCATTGTCTATAATGGACTTGATTTGCTTTTGAATGTTGGGGATGATTTGGGATTCCTCCGGGTTTTGCATCAACCGGGAGTAAATGCTGGGGTACCACACTTCACGGAAGTTATCCAGGGTGTAGTCTTCGTTCAAGTAGTGCCCGCCGTGGCCCACGTCTTTAATCAAGCTTAAATCAATGGTTTCGTCGTTAACGGTTACGCCACGGTTGTAGTGTTTGTATGCTTCAATCACTTCATTGGCAAATACAGCCATCACAGGGGAAACACTGTTGCAGTGGTCCATAACCCCAATGTCGTGAACGATGTTGGCCTTGCTTAACATGGTGGAGAAAATTTCGTAAGACAGTTCGGCCGCAGACTGCATGTCTACCACTTTGGCATCGCTGCAACCGGCGGTGCCGTAGAAAGGCAAGCCGTAAAAGTCGCTCATTTCAGAGGCAGCGGCAATGTTTAAGTGCATTTCGGGGGCTGCATAAGAACCGATGGTGGATTGCATATCAAAGATGGTGGGCATGGCACCAACAATAAAGGGTGCGCCTGGGTTGCCCAGCTGTAAGATGACCAGCCCAGACAATATTTCTGCAAAGCACTGGGTCAGTGTGGTGGCCTTGTTCATGGGGGAAGTTCCGCCCATCATGCAGTAAGGCATATACACCACAGGAATTTTGTTTTCGGCGCTAATTAACAATTTTTCGGTGCTTTCCACCGGGTGGGTCAGTGGTGGAATAGGCTCGCAGTAGTTGAAAATAAACGGTTTGGCCATCAGTTCTTCTTTTCCGCCGGCCACCATAGCGGCAATATCAATAATCTCCTGCAACGACTCAATGGTGTTGGTGGAGAAGTTAATGACTTTTTCAAAATGCTTCACGGTTTCAATAAAAGTTACTTGGGATTGCACGCTGGGGGGAACGTCTGCGGACATACCCACAGAAAGAATAAA
>CAZCQP010000077.1:0-1189 GCA_964500895.1 uncultured Eubacteriales bacterium
AAATTTCACCTATCCCCGACAAAGCACTACCCTGCAAGAGATTATTTCCACGAAACAGTAATTTTCTATATCCAGTATATCAAACAATTTAAAAAGCGTAAAGGAAAAGGCTGGCTCATCGCAGAAAAGTTACAAACTTTTCTATACGCTTTTATATAGTTACTTGAATAGTTCTAAGGGGGGTATCAAATTGAACCCCACCCCCGTTCAAAATGACTTGTAAATGCTGTAAATACTACCGAATTGCCAGTCTTTACATCCCATCGATTTTCTGCTAAAATAAATACGTAACCGTGTACCTTGAAAAATGAATATAGTATCCCGCAATACAACGTGAGCATTGGGCGAGCGACCTGTCGAAGGACGCAGACGGAATTTAATTTTCGGCGATAAACCTTGCGGCAATCATCGCTATATGGTGTGGCGAAATTGCAACGACCCCAATGACAATCATGATACTTCTGCCATGGCGGCAGGCCTGAAAAACGGCAACACGCATCACCCTAATTTGCGAAAGAATCAGGGGCGGCTGTTATGCGATTTGTGCAACCGACAAATGGGTATTGTGGACTGGAAACCTTCTTTTTACATTTACTAATTTAATGATTGATTGATTTTTTGCAAAGAAACAGCCGGTTCCGTAGGGATATTGTATTCATTTTTAAATATTAAAATGGACAGACAGCTCTGTGTGATTTTATCACATGGGGCTGTTTTTCGTGTATCCGAGGGCAAGTGTGCAAATTGGCTTATAGAGGCTGGTTTGCACACTTGCCCTTTTCTTTTTTTCGCAGAGCGTCGGACGAAGGAGGAAAATTCACACCCGAAGGGTGTGGCAAGCGTCCTATCTGTCGGACATCCGTCCTTGCCGCCTTTGGCAGCACAGATAGTTTCCTGCTCCGCAGAGGTGAAAATAGCGGTTGGCTTTGCACTCTTGCAATCAAAATTCAGAAAGGAAATGCACATGAACAAAACACGCAAAATTACATTTCGGGTATCAGACCACGAGCACAAGCTGGTACTTGCCAAAATTAAAAGGTCTGGTATCGGGCTATCGGAGTTTTGCCGCTATGCGGTGCTCGGCAAGGAGGTGCGCCACATTGAGGGTCTGGACAAATGCGGCTATGAATTGAACAAGATTGGCACGAACCTCAACCAGATTGCCCTTCTATGCCACCAGAGAGCCGTT
>CAZCQP010000077.1:1289-7252 GCA_964500895.1 uncultured Eubacteriales bacterium
CAAGATTGGCACGAACCTCAACCAGATTGCCCTTCTATGCCACCAGAGAGCCGTTCAGAACCCAAGCCTTGATGAGATACGCCAACAGCTTTACAAGGTCACAGAACGCATTTATGACGTACTGGGAGGGGGTGAGGGCATTGGCGATAGTGAAGCCGATTAAAGTGCGACAAGGCAACCTTGCAGGTCTGCGTGCGGTGCTGGAGTATATCCAAGATGGCACAAAGACACAAGATGGCAAGCTCGTCTATGGCAAGGACGTGCTGCGTGGCATGGAATTTCAGCAGATGGTCATTGTCAAGCGAGCTTTTCACAAGGACAGCGGTCGGCAATACGCCCATTTCGTACAGAGCTTTGACCCTAAGGATGATGTATCAACAGAGCTTGCCTTTTCCATCGGGCAAGATTTCATCCGGCGGTTTGGTGGATTTGAGCCGTTTCAGGTTGTGATGGCAGTACATACCAATGAGCCGCAAGTGCATATTCACTATGTCATCAATTCCGTCAGCCCTGTGGATGGGCGCAAGTGGCAGTCCTCACCGGAGGACTTAAATCAGATGCGTGCCCTTTCAGATGAACTGTGCCGTGAGCATGGCTTGTCGGTCATTGAGAAGCAAGGACAAGGACATAAATCCTACGGCGAGCATACCGCTGCTGTCAGCTGGAAACAGCAGCTTGCACAGGATGTTGCAGAATGTCTTTCTACCAGCTTTAGCAGAGCCGATTTTATCCATACAATGGCTGACAGGGGTGTTGATGTGGATGTGGGGAGCAAAAGCATTTTGTTCACCGTATCTGCCGGGGTATACGGCTTAAAGGATGAACGAAAATGCTCCAACTTCAAACTGCTCTCCTACGGCGATTTCAGCACCGAGAACGTCAAAGCCACTTGGAAATGCAACCGTGCTCTTGCTGACATCGGCAAAGGAGATATGCAGCTCATGCAGGATGTTTTACTGGAATTGGGTCAGTTACATTGCCCCGATGAGCCTGACCATTTTCAGGATATGTACCTGCGTGACATTGATTTTGACGGCAAAACCAAACAGGAAATTGAAATCTCCCTCTCTCGCAAGGCTTTGGAAGCCATGCTATCTAAGGCACGACAGGCACACGAGCAGGCAGAAATGGAGCACAGGCAATCCGGTCTGCTCCTTGCCACCATTGCGGACACCTTAGCTGAAATACAGCACTGGCAGGGGCAACAGCAAAATATACAGTTTGACAGCTATTATCAACGCTGTGAGGACGAAAACGAGTTTGAATTGTAAACATTATTGAGTCAAGCAAAATAATTTTTGCACAAAAATGTCTGGACGCGGCGGCAGAGTCAATTTATAATGAAATTACAGCCGCCGTAGTCCTAAAAAACGGAGGATACTATGGCATTTAACACAACAAAAGTGTGGAAAACAGCCGCTTACATCCGCCTTTCAAGGGAGGATGTAGCGACTAAAAACGGCGAGCGAGCCGAGAGTGAAAGCGTGGTGAACCAACAGCAGATTATTGGCGATTTTATCGCTGCCCAGCCCGATTTGAGCGAGCATTTGACGTTCATTGACGATGGCGCCACAGGCACGAACTTTGACAGGACAGGCTTTCAGGCGATGATGCAGGAAATTCACGCAGGCAACATCAACTGCGTGGTGGTAAAGGATTTAAGCCGTTTCGGGCGAAATTACACCGAAGCAGGCGTTTACATGGAGCAGGTATTTCCCATGCTTGGTGTGCGGTTTATCGCCATCAATGACCATGTAGACAGCTTTCTGCGCCCTGCGGAAATGGACAGCATTCTTATTCCTCTGAAAAATCTGCTGAACGACTCATACAGCAGGGATTTGTCTATCAAGGTACGCAGTGCCATGACCGCAAAACGCAAGCGTGGCGAGTTTATCGGTGGATATGCCTGTTACGGCTATCTGAAAGACCCGAAGGACAAAACCAAGCTGATTGTAGACCCCGAAACTGCGGATACCGTCAGGAATATTTTTCAGTGGTACATTGAGGGACTCGGTAAAACACCACTGGCGAAAAAGCTCAATGCGCTGGGTGTTCCATCACCATTCAAACAACGGTTTATGCGTGATGCCAGAGAACGTCCCAACCACGAATATGCAAGCAAAATGTCGTGGCTTTGGAGCGCGCAAACAATAAGCACCATACTGGAAAACCCCACTTATTTGGGGCACATCACACAGAACAAGCGAACACAGGTCAGCTACAAGAACTACAAGCGTACGAAAATTGACAAGGCTGATTGGATTATCGTGGAGAATACCCACGAGCCGATTATTGACCAGTACACCTTTGACCGTGTGCAGGAGCTGATGAAGCTACGCACTAAGTCAACGCTGACAACGGGTAATGTGTATTTATTTTCTGGGTTGCTCCGCTGTGCTGACTGTAAGCGTGCCATGGAACGTGTGGTGGTGAAAAAGAAGAACGGCAAGGTGTATGTCAATTACCGCTGCCACACCTATATCGCCTATTCCCACGATGCCTGCACGAAACATACCATTCCAGAGCATGAAATTCATGATGCTGTGCTTCACACAATTAAGCAACACGCAAAAATGTTAATGGATTTTGAAAAAGTGCTGAAGGATTTGGACTACAAAAAGCACCGCCGTTCTCAAGCAGACAGCATTAATAAGCGATTGGTACAGTTGCAGAAAGAACTGGACGGCATTGAGCAAATCAAGCTGGAACTTTATACCGACCTCAAGCAAGGTATTATCACGCAGGAGGATTACATATCCCTCAAAGCAGGATATGCTCAGAAAACGGTAACGCTGACCGAGCAGATAACGCTGCTCAAGGAGGAACGGCAGACCCTTGACCACAAGGAAAGCTTGCAAAATGAGTGGATAGAACGGTTTCGGCAGTATGGGCAGATTGATACACTCACACGCAGCCTTGTGACCGAGCTCATTGCACGCATTGATGTGCATGAGGGCAGAACAATTACCATTCACTTTAAGTTTGAGGACGAGTTTGAGAAGGTAAAAGCCTTTGCAGAGCAGGAAATGCAGGAGTTACAGGCGGCTGGTTAGCCGTAAAATAGGTGGGGTGGCTATCGGTTGTGTATTTCGATAGCCACCCCACTCCAGCCCCGCCACCACAAACCGTTATGCGCACCTGCAATTCCAAAGCACGGTGGAGATGGCCACCTCGGTTTCGCAGCGTTTGTTTGCGGGGTAAACACCGCCGCCCAAGGACCTCTCAAAAAAATCTATTGAACATCTATTGAACACGGCCACTTTTTAGGCCAAAAAAGAGCAGGAGAGCCGTCTTCTGCAATGCCAGAAAACAGCGCTCCTGCGATATTGGTGGGAGAAGATGGATTCGCGAGCCGCGCACTAAAAAACAGGCCACCGGCCTGTTTTTGCCCACTGCGGTGGGCCATGCTGTTCTCATCCACTTTCCCGGCCCAAAAAAACCAGCCCCTCACCGGGGTACGGCGAAGGGCTGGCTTTTTGGTGGGAGAAGATGGATTCGAACCATCGAAGCGAAACGCAACAGATTTACAGCTCAACCTTGGCAATTCCATTTGAGTATATTTGAGTTCAAATCATATGATTTGGGCTCTTTTTTATATAGATTTATCGAAGTTTTTGTTGTGTTTTGTTCTTGGGGTAAAAAGTGGGGGATTTTCCCTTATTTCTTGAATTGATTGAGTTTTGATGAGAATTGGCAGAGGAAGTGTCGCCAAAAATAGATATTCAGGGGGCGTGTATTAAGGGTGGCTTTTTGCGTCGCTTTGTTCCACTAAGTCTGCATAATGATTTGTGCTCTCTCTGCCGAGATATGTTATAATGAAATCAGCCCTATTGGAAAGGAGGTCCCTTATATGCAGACTTTCAAAGTAAATGTTGCCCCTGGAATCGTTGATTGGGTTATGCGTCATGCACCTGTCGAAAAAATGTCTGAACCGGTTCTTAATGAGCTGTCCCAATGGAAAGAGGGCATTAAGGAGCCCACATTTAACCAAGTGGAGATTATCAGCCGGAAAACGCAGATTCCTTTGGGTTATTTTTTCTTGCAAACTCCGCCGCAGGAAAATCTTCCAATTTTGGAGTGTCGTACGATAGATAGTGTTGGAGCAACGAGCCCAAGTCGTAATCTGATTGAGACCATCCACTACGCAGAAAGTGTGCAAGAGTGGATGCGTGATTATCTGATAGGACTTGGAAACGACAAATTAAACTATGTTGCGTCTCAAAAGAACAGCACTGCTGTAGATTCTATCGCCGCCAATATGCGCTATACTTTAAGTCTCCGTATGAATTGGTTTGCTGATTCCTCAAGTTCTGACGAGTCTTACAAGATTATTCGTAAACAGCTCGAAACCGTCGGTGTCTTGGTGCTGATGAGTGGGATTGTGGGAAAAAATACCCACCGGGCACTCGACATCAATGAATTTAGAGCCTTTACGCTAATCGACGATTTTGCTCCACTCATTTTTGTTAATGGCAACGATTCCGATGGAGGAAAGTTGTTCTCTTTGATACACGAAGCTGCCCATATATGGGTTGGAGTGGACAACTTTTTTAATGACAGAGGCAGTAGTGCGGACAGTATCAAGCCCATTGAAACATTGTGCAACGCTGTTGCGGCTGAACTATTGGTTCCCAATCGGATCTTTAATGAACAATGGACACACGTCGCTGGAAACGATGAACTTCCCACTACCATCAGAAAACTAGCAACCTTCTTTAAGTGTGGGACTACGGTCATTGCAAGAAGGGCTCTGGATAACAGGTATATCACCCAGCCACAGTACCAAAATTTTGCTTCGGAGGCAGTGCAGCAATTCGCTGCATATAAAAAAAACAAGGCACAGAGTGGTGGCAATTACTATGCAACCAATGCTATTAGGCTAGACAGCAGATTTTTAATCGCCGTTGACAATAGTGTGCAAGAAGGAAAAACTCTTTACACCGATGCATATAGGCTAACCAATACCAGCCGGAAGACTTTTTCCAATTTGGTGGAAAAAGTACGGGGTGGCGATGATGCCTAATATCTTCCTATTCGACACAAACTCTTTCATTACTCCTTTTAAGAGCTACTATTCTTTTGAATTTGCCCCTGGCTTCTGGCGTTGCATTGAAGATGAAATGCGGCGAGGCCATATCGTGGTCTTAGACAAAGTACATAGTGAGTTGACTGAGGGAGAAGACGATTTAAGTCAATGGGCCGAATCATTAAACCCTTCCAATATTATTGAGCACCGACAACCTGCAATAATTACCAATTATCGTAAAATTATCAATTACATTCAGAATGCTGGTTACTATAATGATCGTGCGTTGGCGGAGTGGTCTGACAGTAAAGTTGCCGACGCTTGGCTTATTGCCTGCGCTCTCGCCTTTGACTACACGGTCATCACATTTGAAGGTTCAAGTGGAGGTTTGAGCACATCGTCCCCCTCGTCACACCCCAAGATACCCGATGTATGCAGACATTTTGACTGCAAGTGTGGCGACTTATTTTATGCCATGAAGAATCTGTCATTCAGTATGGGTATGTAGTGGGGTGTCTTTCTAAAAAGCTGCATGGTGACTGCTGTTGACACTGCGCCGAGAAATCGGCGTTTTTTAATTGTTGGCATATCAAATCCTGTTTATTATGACGAAGGCATGAACCACTAAGCGAGTGGGACATCTATCTCATCATCTCTATCGACCATTAAAGGTTCTTGTGGTTTTCTTTCATGTGCGAGATACTCGAAATCATAGTTGCACATATTTTGTTCTGGGCCAAATAAAAATGTCAAATAATTCTTTTCAGATAGTCGATCTTCTGTTTTAAGACACTCTTGATGAATCTGATTATCATTTTTAGCTTCAAGAACTAATGCTTGCATACTAGCCGCATACCCATCGTTTTCCGAATGGCAAAATACATAGGGTCTCCTCCACAACCACTCAACCCGGAGCGACTTAGGCGAAGACGGTGAA
>CAZCQP010000078.1:0-6354 GCA_964500895.1 uncultured Eubacteriales bacterium
CATTTTTATGCATAAACGAGTGATTTCGAATCAGTTTAACATGATTTCGAGTCAGGCTCGTTATGACCACTTCGATACGCTTCCGTAAGTAATGCACTTTTAAAAAAGGAAAGGCCGTCGCACCGGCAAAGGCAGGTTGCAGACGGCCTTTCCTTATCATTTATGCTTTTTGTTAAATCCTTGTTATTGGTTATCCACGCAAGACATATGGCAGATTAAATCCAGCACTTTGCAGGAATAGCCCCATTCGTTGTCGTACCAGGATACCAGCTTAACGAAGTTGTCGTTCAGGGCAATGCCGGCGGTGGCATCAAAGACAGAGGTGCAGGTTTCGCCAATGAAGTCACTGGAAACCACAGCGTCTTCGGTGTAACCCATGATGCCTTTTAATGGGCCTTCGGCAGCGGTTTTCACTGCTGCTTTAATGTCTTCATAGGAAGCTTTCTTCTCAAGGCGCACGGTTAAGTCTACCACAGAAACGTCAACGGTAGGCACACGGAAAGCCATGCCTGTCAGTTTGCCTTTCAAAGCAGGAAGCACTTCGCCAACGGCTTTTGCAGCGCCGGTGGAGGAAGGAATGATGTTTGCTGCTGCTGCACGGCCGCCTCTCCAGTCTTTTTTGGATGGGCCGTCTACGGTTTTTTGGGTAGCAGTTGTAGCGTGTACGGTGGTCATCAAGCCTTCAACAATGCCAAAGTTGTCGTTGATGACTTTTGCCAAAGGTGCCAAGCAGTTGGTGGTGCAGGAGGCGTTGGATACCACGGTTAAATCTTTAGTGTATTCTTCGTGGTTTACACCCATAACAAACATGCGCGCGTCTTTAGATGGAGCAGAAATAACCACTTTTTTAGCGCCGCCTTTAAAGTGAGCGGAAGCGCCTTCGATGGTGGTGAACACACCGGTGGATTCCACCACGTATTCAGCGCCAGCGGCAGCCCAAGGAATTTCAGCAGGATCTTTGCATGCGCACACAGCAATTTCGTTGCCGTCTACAACCAGTTTATCGCCCTTCACACACACGTCGCCTTTAAATTGGCCGTGTACGGAGTCATATTTCAGCATATACACCATATAATCCAAATCAATGAAAGGATCGTTAATGGCGACCACCTGCATGTCGTTTCTTTTCAAAGAAGCACGGAATACCAGTCGACCAATGCGGCCGAACCCGTTGATACCAACTTTTTCCATAATTTTTCCTCCTTTTAACTCAATGTCCTTATCATAACAATAAAAATGGCTGCATGCAACCATTTTTATTGTTATTTTATATATTCGTTAAAATTTTATACAATTATTTATTCAGCAGCCTTTAAAGCCAGCGTTTTTACATCATGCCGCCCATACCGCCGCCTGGAGGCATCATGGGTGCTTCTGGTTCTTTAATGTCTGCCACAACAGCTTCGGTGGTGAGCAGGGTGGAAACCACGCTGGTGGCGTGTTGCAATGCGGAACGGGTTACTTTGGTGGGGTCGATGATGCCAGCTTCCACCATGTTCACGTAGTCTTCACGCACCACGTCAAAGCCGATTTCTTTGCTGTCTGTTTTAGCTTGGGCTTCCACTAACTTGAAGATAACCACAGAGCCGTCGATGCCAGCGTTTTCAGCAATTTGACGGATGGGGGATTCCAAAGCTTTCAGCACGATAGCGGCACCGGTTTTTTCGTCGCCAGCCAAGTCTGCCATCACTTTTTCCACTGCTTTTTTAGCGTGGATGTACGCGGAACCACCGCCGCAGATGATGCCTTCTTCAACAGCAGCACGGGTAGCAGCCAAAGCATCTTCCATGCGCAGTTTCTTTTCTTTCAATTCGGTTTCGGTAGCAGCGCCAACTTTGATAACGGCTACACCGCCAGCGATTTTAGCCAGACGTTCTTGCAGTTTTTCTTTGTCAAATTCGGAGGTTGTGTCTTCAATTTGTGCTTTAATTTGAGCCACACGTGCGTCAATGCTGTCTTTGTTGCCGTGGCCGTCGATGATGATGGTGTTTTCTTTTTCAACACGAACGGTTTTTGCACGGCCCATCATGTCTAAGTTTGCTTCTTTCAGTTCAAGGCCCAGTTCTTCAGAAACCACTTGGCCGCCAGTTAGGATGGCAATGTCTTCCAGCATGGCTTTTCTTCTGTCGCCAAAGCCAGGTGCTTTCACAGCCACGCAGGAGAAGGTGCCTCTGATTTTGTTTACAATCAAAGTGGCCAGTGCTTCGCCGTCTACGTCTTCAGCAATGATTAACAGCTTTTTGCCGGTTTGAACGATTTGTTCAAGCAGTGGCAGAATGTCTTGAATGTTAGAGATTTTTTTGTCTGTGATTAAGATGTAAGGGTCATCTAACACAGCCACCATTTTTTCCATGTCTGTGGACATGTAAGCAGACAGGTAACCACGGTCGAAAGACATACCTTCCACGATTTCCAGTTCGGTATTCATGGTTTTGGATTCTTCCACAGTAATCACGCCATCGCTGGACACTTTTTCCATTGCATCAGCAATGATTTTGCCCACTTCTTCATCATCAGCAGAGATGGCAGCCACTTTTGCAATGTGGTTTTTGCCGTCTACTTTTTGGCTCATGCCTTGAATGGCTTCAACAGCAACAGCAGTGGCTTTTTGCATCCCTTTTCTTAAAATGATAGGGTTAGCACCAGCTGCAATGTTTTTAAGGCCTTCTTTAATCATGGATTGTGCCAAAACGGTTGCAGTGGTGGTACCGTCACCAGCAACGTCGTTGGTTTTGGTAGCCACTTCTTTAACCAGTTGAGCGCCCATGTTTTCAAAAGCGTCTTCCAGCTCGATTTCTTTTGCAATGGTCACACCGTCGTTGGTGATTAAAGGCGTGCCATATTTTTTATCCAACACCACGTTGCGGCCTTTGGGGCCTAAGGTGATTTTTACGGTATCTGCCAGTTTGTTTACACCGGCTTCCAAAGCGGTTCTTGCTTCAATGCCATACTTAATTTGCTTTGCCATGGATGGTTGCCTCCTTTATCAAATGATTGAATTATTGTTGTTCTACAATAGCCAAAATATCGTTTTGTCTCACGATAATGTATTCTTCTTTGTCCAGCTTCACTTCAGTGCCGGCATATTTGGAATAAATCACACGGTCGCCAGGTTTAACTTCCATTTTAATTTCTTTGCCGTCCACCACGCCGCCGGGGCCAACAGCCACAACTTCGGCTTCTTGTGGTTTTTCTTTAGCAGTACCGGGCAGCACAATGCCGGATTTGGTTTTTTCTTCTGCTTCCAGTTGTTTGATGACCACGCGGTCACCTAAAGGCTTTAACTTCATAAATGGTCTAACCTCCTTGGAATTTAGGTTCAGTTTCTTTAAATGTTGTTGCGACTTATTAGCACTCACTCAAAACGAGTGCTAATCACAGAAAACAGTTTAGTTTAAGCAGAGCAATATTGCAACTGCTTTATTTAACTGAAATCATTCAATAATAAGCATTGCCGCTTGTTTGCTTAAACATACATTTCGTTTCTTTGATTATCTCTGTTTTTCTTTAATTTGCATTTAAGTTTACCCATCCGGTTTTTAATGGCTTTCAAAACTTGCCCTTTCACCTCTACACAGGTGCAATATTTGTCTGCACAGCAAACCACGGCAGATTCCGGGTAGCGGGGAAGGGCAAAGGTTACCGGCCACATGTGTTTTAAAATGGCATCGGCTTCAACAGAGTTTAAGGTGGTGACAGACTTGGCATTTTCCAGTGCCACCTGGGGGTGGGCCGCTGCATGGTGGCCTTCCGGGCGCTTTACCTTCCGCCAGTCGTACAAATAAAAGTCGTGCAAAAGCCCGGCTCTGGTGGCGCTGGTATAATCCAGCCCAAGCCGTTTGCTTAGCCGGTAGCTGGCATAGGCCACGTTTAAAGAGTGGGTTAACCGGCTGGTATTTAAATGTTGCGCAAATTCATCCAGCCCTTGCACTGCATCATGTGCAAGCAGATGGTCAACAATATGGTTAAATTCAGGGTTGTTTTGTCCATAATGTAAAGGGGCAGGCATAAAAAATGTCCTCCATTATCGTGTGATTCATTGTCTTTCATTATATTCCTTGAAAAGGGTGGTGTCAAACGGGGATTGCTAAGAGCCCGTTGAATATCCCCATTGCAACGCCTTTACGGCTAAAAATTATCTCAAAAAATCTGCTACAAGCAAGATATTACACAGGCTCTTAGTGACAGGCTAAAAAATGTGTGGTAAAATGCATATTGCAACACAGGTTATACAAACCGTTAAACAAGGAGGAAGTTTGTGTGTTAACCGCAATTGTTGGTATTAATTGGGGCGACGAAGGCAAAGGCCGTATGGTGGACCTGCTTTCCTCGGACTATCAGGTGATATGCCGCTATCAGGGGGGCAACAACGCAGGCCATACGGTGATGAACGAAAAAGGCAAATTTATTTTGAATCTGCTGCCGTCCGGCATTCTGCGGGACACCACCGTGAATGTGATGGGCAACGGCATGGTCATTGATATAGAACATTTATGGGGGGAAATGTCTGCCCTGAACAAGCAAGGGGTGGCCATTACCCCAGAGAACTTAAAAATAAGCGACAAAGCCATCATCTGCCTGCCCTACCACAAGATGCAGGACATTTGGGAAGAAGACCGGCTGGGAGACAAGAAATTCGGCTCTACCAGACGGGGGATTGCCCCGGTATATGCGGACAAGTATATGAAAAAAGGCATCCGCATGGGGGATTTGTTCCAATTGAACGCCCTTAAAGATAAGCTGGCAGACATTCTGGAATGGAAAAACTTAACCCTTTCCGGTTACGGCCAAGGTGCAGTTGCTGTGCAGGACATGCTGAATTGGCTTGAAGAATTTGGCACCCCGTTGCTGCCTTATATTACCGATACCACGTCCTACTTAACCCAGGCTGCGCAAAAAGGGCAGCACATTATGTTTGAAGCCCAGCTTGGCGCTTTGCGGGACATTGATTTTGGCATTTACCCATACACTTCCTCATCTTCTACCATTGCGGCTTATGCACCCATCGGTTCCGGCATACCCGGTGCCAAGTTGGATAACGTGATTGGCATTATGAAAGCTTATTCCAGCTGCGTGGGGGAAGGCCCCTTTACCGCCGAGTTGTTCGGGGAAGAAGCGGTGGGCTTACGTGAAGCAGGCGGGGAATACGGTGCCGCCACAGGCAGACCACGGCGTGTGGGTGGTTTTGATGTGCCGGCCTCCTTGTACGGGGTGAAGGTGCAGGGCGCAGACTATTTGGCTTTAACCAAGCTGGACGTGCTTTCCTACCTGGAAAAAATACCGGTTTGCGTGGCCTATGAGGTAGACGGTGTGCAAACCACAGACTTTCCTACCGGTGATAAACTGACGCGGGCAAAACCAGTTTATGAATATCTTGAAGGCTTTAAATGCGACATTTCCAAATGCCGCACGCCAGAAGAATTGCCGCAGGCCGCACGGGACTATATTCAATTTATTGAAAAGGCCGTGGGTTGCCCCATTCGGTATGTATCTGTGGGGCCAAAAAGAGATGATTACTTGGTGATGAACCAATAAAGAATGAAGTAAGGAGGCGGCGCTATGGGCGGATTTTTTAGCATGGACGGCACATTTGCAAAAATAGGCAACGGCATTGCAGATATTTTCATTCTAGGTTTGCTTTGGCTGGTGGTTAGTGTGCCTGTGTTCACCATGGGCGCCGCCACCTCTGCACTGTTTTACGTCACCACCAAAAGGGTGTCGGGCAGAGAAGGCTATTTAATGAAGGACTTTTTTAAAAGCTTTAAAGCCAACTTTGTTCAGGCCACGGTAGCATGGGTTCTTATGCTTTGTGTGTTTGCATTATTATGGGTGAATGGCAGTTTAATTGCCAGCATGGAAAACCCGCCCTTCTTCTTACTGCCAATCAATCTGTTTTGCGCTATCGAGTTGCTTTTGGTGTGGATTTATCTCTTTCCACTTATTGCCCGGTTTCATATGAAAACGGGGGCAGTGATACGTGCGGCGTTTTTTATGGCACACCGGCATTTGCCCACAACACTCATTTGTGTGGGGCTGATGGTGCTGCTGGGTACAGGGCTTTCCTTTCTGCCTATGTTTATGCCAGGGGCTATGGGGGTGTATGCCATGGTGGCATCCTACCCTTTGATGGCTGTTTTTAGAAAATATCATCCGCAGATGGATAAAGATACTGTTGCAACCCCAGAGGAAAAGACAGCCCGCAGCAACATTGCGCGAATATAAAATGACCCTAAAAGCAATAATAAAACTAAAACAAAATAATTCAAAAAATTTCAAAAAAGTAGTTGACATATTGGAATGCATATGGTAAGATACATTTCGTTGTCGCAGCAAACGAGAAACAAGCGCAGCGGC
>CAZCQP010000079.1:0-5710 GCA_964500895.1 uncultured Eubacteriales bacterium
TAAAAAAAGACCTTGGGAAACTTTTTCGAGAAAAAGTTTCCCAAACCCTTCAAAAAGCTTTTGTCTAAAATGCCGCTAAGCGGCATTTTTTATAAAGTTTTTGCACCGCTTTTTTCAAAAAGCGGTTGGGGATTGGGGCAACGCCCCAAGGTTTTTGTCAAACACACTTTGCGCTTCTTCCATGTTGGCCCGCACCTGCACCCCAAAGGGGCAATTGGGTTCACATTGGCCGCACATGATGCAATCGCTGGCATTTTTTGAAAGGGATGTATAATGTTGCAAAACCGTCTCCGGCACTTCTTTTTGCTCTTTTGCAATGTCTAAAAACTTAGTAACGGCTGCAATGTCTATGCCCGATGGGCACGGCTGGCAGTGGTTGCAATACATGCACCGGCCGCTTATTTTCACATTGCTGTTGCCGCTTAGAATGTGGGCATAATCCTTTTCTTCCTCACTGGCCGAAACATAGGCGGCGGCATTTAAAAGTTCTTCCTGGCTGCCGCAGCCAACCAACACACTGGTAACCCCAGGCCTTGTTAAACAATAGTGGCAGCATTGGGTAACGGTCATAGCTTTTTGAAAAGGAGAGCTTTCGTCTTTTAATAGAGAGCCTGCCCCCAAAGCTTTCATCACCGTAATGCCCACCCCTAAACGGGCACAGGCCGCATACAACGCCTGGCGTGCAGGTTCAACGCTCCAACCGTCTTCCCCTAAATCTTTAAATTCCATTAAGTCTTCAATCTCCGAGTCAGGTTTTTCCAAGTCGTAGGCGGCATTAATGCTGAACATAAGCACATCAATCAAGCCGCTTTCCACGGCTTTTAAGGACACCAGGGGGTTATGGGAACTTAGGCCAATGTGTTTAATCACACCCTTTGCCTTTAATTGCTGGGCATAGGCCATGATTGGGCCGTTAAAAATGGCGTCGTAATCGTCAAAGCTGTCTACATAATGAATCATACCCACGTCTACATAATCCGTTTGCAGCCTGGCCAGCAAGTCTTCAAAAGAAGCTTTCACCTTGTCTATGTCACGGGTGCGTTCGTACTGGTCTCCTTGCATCACGGTACACAAATGGCCTTGAATGTACATTTTGTCCCGCTTGCCCGCAAGGGCATGGCCGATGGCCGTGCGTGTTTCAGGCTGGGGCATGAACAAATCTAAATAGTTAATGCCCTGTTGTATGGCCCCATCCAACATGGCGGCCACGTCTGATTCCCCCATGGGGATAAGGGGTTCCCCTCCAAGCCCGATGACACTCACGTTTAATTGGGTTCTGCCAAGCTTTCGATACAGCATGTTATGCATCTTGCCTTGTGTCTGCAATTTGAACCTCCCTTAAATTGACGCCCTGAGGCAATTCATAGGCAAACTTGATGGTGTTTGCCACATCCTCTGCTGTGATGCTGTTGGCACCTACAGCTGCCTTCCATTGGTTGTAACCTGCTTTAATGTCCTCGCTGGTGGTGTGGCTTAAAAGTTCGGTGGCCACGGCACCCGGGCAAATGCGCATCACCCTTACATTATATGGGGAAAGTTCGCCCCGTGCAACCTCTGAAAGCCCCACCACGCCGTATTTAGTGGCGCAATAGGCGGCATGGTTGCCAAAGGGTTTCACCCCGGCAATGGAGGCAATGTTGATGATGGTGCCGCATTGCCGTTCCTTCATGTCGTTCATTACAATTTGCATCCCGTGCATCACGCCCATCACGTTTACATCCAGCATTTGCTGCCATTCTTTAGGGTCTTGGGTTTCCAGGTTGCCCAGAAGCATTACCCCGGCGTTGTTAATCATCAAGTCTGTTTTGCCGTAAACGGCCTCTGCTTTGCGCACGGCTTTTTCAAAGCTTTCTTTGTCTGTGACGTCCACTTTTTCGCACATGGTGTTTTCTAAGCCCATTGCTTCTAACAATTCAATGCGTCTTGCAAGCAAAAGCAGGGGGTAGCCCGCTTTGTTAAACGCCAAAGCCAGCGCTTTGCCAAACCCTGAACTTGCACCTGTAATAACCACTAATTTTTTCATATGCATATGCTCCTTTACAAGCTTTTTAAAATAGTTTATAGTGTTACCATCATTATATGCATTATAACAAAACATACAAGTACGCAGAAGTTTTGTATTAAGTGAAATGAATGTTACTTATGGTTAAGGAGTTTATATGGAGAAAATAAAGGTCACCTGCGAAATGGAAGTCACCCTTAAAATGATTGGCGGGGTATGCAAGCCCCTTATTCTTTATTATTTAACAGAAAACGGAACAAAGCGGTTTAATGAGATTATGAAATACATCACCGTGGTGTCTCAACGCACGTTAACCAACCAGCTGCGTGAGCTGGAAGCAGACGGGCTTATTTCCCGCAAAGTGTATGCGGAAGTACCCCCAAAGGTGGAGTATGCCATTACGGAAAAGGGTAAGTCTCTGTTTCCTATACTGGAGCTGATGTGCGCCTGGGGAGAGAAAAATATTGATGACCGGTTTGTGGTAACCAGCCCCCAATGTTTGCCATGATACACGAATACAAAGAGCCCCCCAAGGGTAAGCAACTTACCCTTGGGGGGCTCTTTAAAATGTGTTTATTAACGTTGCACCCGGCCAGAGCCATCGCCACCGGCCAGTGTTTGCACCTCTGCCACAGACACCTGGTTAAAGTCTCCTTCAATGGTGTGCTTTAAGCAGGAAGCCGCCACGGCAAAGTCAATGGCTTGCTGGGGGGCATACCCTTCCAGGCAAGCATAAATAAGCCCTGCACCAAAGGAGTCGCCGCCGCCCACACGGTCTACAATATGGATGAGGTAATTTTTAGAGAAGCTATAGGCATTGCCGTCATAAAGCATGGCCGCCCAATTGTTGTCGTTGGCGGAAACAGAGCCCCGTAGGGTGATGGCCACTTGCTTAAACCCAAACCGTTCTTTCAGCTTCCGGGCCACATCTTTATAGCCCTCGTGGTCCACCTTGCCCCCGGTGATGTCCGTGTTGTCGGCGTGAATGCCGAACACATCTGCCGCATCTTCCTCGTTGGCAATGCAAACGTCTACATATTCACAAAGCTGGGCCATCACTTGGCCGGCTTTTTCACGGCTCCACAGCTTTTTGCGGTAGTTTAAGTCGCAGGAAACGGTAATGCCTTTTGCTCGGCACACTTTCAAAGCGTCCAGGCAAGCTTGGGCTGCATTGTCCCCTAATGCGGGTGTGATACCCGTAAAATGGAACCAGTCTGCCCCGTCTAAAATGTTTTCCCAATTAAATTCTTCTGGCTTGGCCGTCATAATAGAAGAACCTGCACGGTCGTAAATCACCTTAGAGGGCCGCTGGGATGCCCCTTTTTCAAGGAAATAAATGCCCACACGGTCGCCACCCCGCACAATGTGCTGGGTGTCTACTCCAAAACGGCGCAGGGCATTCACCCCTGCCTGGCCAATTTCATGGGCCGGAAGCTTTGTAACAAACGCCGCATCCAAACCAAAGTTGGAAAGGGAAACGGCCACGTTGGCCTCCCCGCCGCCGTATGTTGCGCCGTATGTATCGGCCTGAACAAAACGGTTATACCCCTCTGGGGCAAGCCGCAGCATGATTTCGCCAAATGTAACCACCCGTTTAGCCATTGATGCGTGCCTCCTTCACAATTTCCACAGATTTTTTGCAAAGTGCCGAAATGTCGTCCCAGTGCCCGCCCTCGATGAGCTTGTCTGTCACCATATAAGAGCCGCCACAGGCCACAATGCTTTTAAACGCCGAATATGTGCCCAGGTTATCCAAAGAAATACCCCCAGTGGGCATAAAGCGCACCATGGAAAAAGGGGCGCTCATGGCTTTAATGCGGGCAAGCCCGCCGGATTGTTCCGCCGGGAAAAACTTTAAAACTTCAAGCCCATAGGAAAGGGCCCATTCAATTTCTGTGGGGGTGATGCAGCCGGGCAAAATGGGCATGTTCACGGATTGGCAGTATTCCACGGTTTTGGGGTTAAAGCCGGGGGAAACCACAAATTTAGCCCCTGCATCTGCCGCCTTTTTTACCTGCTCCACAGACAACACTGTGCCAGCGCCTACAATCATTTCTGGGTACGCCGCTGCCACTGCTTGAATGGCTTCTGCGGCACCTTCGGCACGAAAAGTGATTTCCGCCACCGGCACACCACCGTCACACAACGCTTTTGCCAAGGGCAAAGCGTCCCGTTGTGGGTTGTTCAGCTTGATGACCGGAACGATACCGATTGCACTAATTTGTTCAATGATGCTCATATACATTGCCTCCTCTTTTAGAAGCAGTTATTTTAAGTTCTTGCAAGCGGCCAGGAAATGGTTAATGCTTGCATCGGACACATTTTTGTCTATGCCCACGCATGAAATTGAAAACAAGCCTCCGTTTGCCGCCTGACCCTGTTTGTAAAGGGCTTCCACAGCGCTTTCAATTTCCCCTTGGGAAGCGGTCAGCAACTGCGCCGGGCTGATGCGGGCATTCAAATGCACGTTGGGCAGCGCTTTGCGCACCGCAGCAATGTCCGAGCCTGCACCCACTTCCGCAAACACCAGGTTGGGGGCCTTGGCGTAACCTTCCACCACATGCTCCATGGTCTGGCCGCAATGGTGGATGCCGAATGCGCCAAACGTATGGGCAAGTGCTGTGTCGTGCTCCAGCAGAAAGTCCTCATACTGTTCGTTTGAAAGCATCTCCACCGAACAGTTGGACGTTAAGTAACACTGGGGCACGGTTTTTCTAACAATGGCCGTGACGCCCCCGGAAATATCCTTGGAATAGGCATAAAGCCGCTTGCCCACATCCATACACAGCTTGGTAATTTCCCCCAAAAGCCCCCGAATATGCCCATCTTCCTCATAATAGGCCATAAACAACTCCTGGCCCATTACGTCTAGGGCGATGTTCTGCACCCCCATCAAGTTAATGTAAGGTTCCACACGGCCATAGGTGGCTTTTAAGTGGTCCAGCTGCTTTTGTGTCCGCTGCCACACCGGGTCTTTGTCTAAATCCGGGGCTTTCAGGCTGGCAATCTGCTGGCTGTCCAGTTCCCGGCAAACCACCTGGGGGGAATTGTCCGGCTTGTAAATGATGTCGCATCCCATCAGTTCTGAATGCACATACCCTGCCGCCAAAAGGTCTGTGCCTATAAGGGGCCGTTTTTCCGGCTGTTTTTCACCTAGCCCAAACCCGCCAAAGCGTTCATACAAAGTGCGCCGCATGTGCACATCACAGTCCATGCGGTAGGAAGGGTCGTCGAAGAAGGCCTGTTCAAAGGAGACTCCGGCGTTTTGATGCCACCAGGACGGATGAAAGGTTATATCAAATTGAACTGCCATGTCTATCTCTCCTTATTGGGCAAGTGCGTGCAGGCGGTTGTACAATGCCTGCTGTTCTTCCGGGGTTGCGCAGTAGGTGACGCAAATCAGCTTTTGGCCGGGCCGCCACAGTTTTTGAAAAGCACTAAAGGCTTCCTCTGGCCCGCCTACAGCCCGGGCGTTAACGGTAATGCCTGTGCCTGCAAATTGTTCCCCAAACAAAGATGGGTCGTTGGGGGCGGGGTCTGTTTGGGGGCTGAATGCCCCGTCTACCGTGACAATGCCCTTCATGGCTTTCACCATGTTTATTTTGCTGCTCCAGTTGCCGCAAGAATGGTACACCGTGCCCCCGAATGCTTGCCCCAGCTGTTCGTCAAAGGGCTTGAAAATGTCTGCATAATCTTCGGATGCAACCA
>CAZCQP010000080.1:0-3962 GCA_964500895.1 uncultured Eubacteriales bacterium
CGACACTGCGGGTATGAACCGCATGCTCTAGCCAACTGAGCTATTCCGCCATATTTTCAATCCACAGTGAAATAAAAAGTGGGCGCAGAAGGACTCGAACCTCCGACATCCTGCTTGTAAGGCAGGCGCTCTCCCAGCTGAGCTATGCGCCCGGGTTGTGATAATGGTCTGGGTGACAGGATTTGAACCTGCGACCTCTAGAACCCCATTCTAGCGCGCTACCAAGCTACGCTACACCCAGATGACTCATGTTTTTCAGAATCACTCGGCTGACCAACGAGGATTATTCTAGCATAACTTTCATCTTTCGTCAACCCCTTTTTTAAAACTTTTTTAAACAAATAAATAGATGTAGATTTATGGAAATAAAAGTCAATAAATGCTATAATCATGCGAAAAAAGAAGGATGCAGCACAAGGCAATTCCCCAAATTGCTGCATCCTTCTTTTAAAGATATGCTTATTTATTGTTTATATGTCGGTATTGGTCGTTTGTTGGCGTGAAACTCATTTTTTATTGCTTTAATAAGTTCTGGTTGCTGCAACAACCGGCAACCCGCAACGGCAACAGCTTTGGCTGCGGTTAATGCTTCTTGATGGCCTTCTGTGCTGTTGGCGGCTTCTAAAAAAGCTGTGCTGTGGCCGGGCATCCCTAGTGGCCCAATGGGGAAGTCCAAATTCATGGTGGGCACGGCATAGGCCACGCAACCAAAGTCTGATGAGCCATACATGCCGGGGTAGGGCATGAAAAGAGCGGGGGGCACGCCAACGTCAAAGGCAGCGTCCCGCACCAGGTCGTACAGCGTTGGCACAGGAACCCCGGCAAACCAGGGGGCATCCCATGTGTAGGACACGGTGGTTTCGGTGGCCATGGCAACCCCTTGGGCAATTTTGTCAATACGGTGCAACAGTTCATATAAGTAAGCCGAATCCATGCAACGGACAAATATGTTCACGGCAGCTTCTTCCGGGACAATGTTCGGTGCTTCCCCGCCGTTGGAAATGATGTAGTGCATCCGGGTATCATCGGTGACATGCTCCCGCATCATGTCAATGGCTGTGCAGAAGAGCATAGCGGCTTTTAACGCACTGCGCCCGGCATCTGGGTTGGCAGCTGCATGGCTGGCAATGCCTTTAAAGACGATGGCTTCGTTGCGTGGCCAGGCAATGGCCATCACTTGGGATGCCGTGTACCACCGGTCGCCTGGGTGGGTGATTAATGCCACATCTACGTCGTCAAAAAAACCACCGTGGACCATGGCCGTTTTGCCTGGGCCGCCGGTTTCTTCTGCGGGCGTGCCATAAACCACCAATTTGCCAGGCACTTGGTCTAAAGCGGCCTTAATGCCCATTGCTGCCCCATAGCAGGAGGAGGATATTAAATTGTGCCCGCAAGCGTGGCCCATGGCCAAGGCATCGTATTCCAGCATGACGCAAAGGGTGGGGCCGCCGGGTATTTTTTCATAGGTAGCCTTAAACGCAGTGGGCATGGGGCAGGGGGTGTTGTCGTAGGGGTCTATGCCGGTAAGCCCCAGGGTTACGTCGAAGCCTTCTGCTTTCAACTTGTCCGACAAAAAAGCGGAAGACTTAAATTCCTTGGTGCTGACTTCATTCAATGCATAAATGGTTTGGCCCACATGGCAAAGGGTGTCTTTCATCTGTTCAATGGCCGATACAGCCGTTTGTTCAAGGGTGGATAGTGTGTTGGTGTTTTCCATTTGCATCGCTCCTTTTTCTACCAGTGTAACAAAGGCACTGGGGCATGTCAATGTGATGAATTGCTTGTAAACAAAGTGCTTTGTACATTGACTTTTAAAGGGCTTGGACCTATAATAAAATTGTGATGCAGTAACAAAATTACAACCGAAGACTGGAGGAAACAGAATGAAGAAAATGTTATCCATGTTGTTGGCGCTTATGCTGGTGTGCGCCCAGTTGTCATTTGCTTATGGGGATGAAAATGCGCCCATGGCAGGGCAAATTGTCATCCTGCACACCAACGATACCCACGGCCGAGACAACGATGCCAAAACAGGCATGACCCTTGAGGGCGTAACCGCTGTGAAGCAGTATTATGAAAGCCAAGGTGCAACCGTGTTTTTGTTAAGCGCAGGGGACACCTTTCATGGCTTGCCCTTTGCCACCCTTTCTGCCGGCAGTGATGAAGTAAAGCTGATGAATCTAGCCGGATACGATGCCATGACTCCAGGCAACCACGATTTTAACTATGGTTACGACCGGTTGAAGGAACTGGAAGCCGAAGCCGATTTTGAAATCATCTCAGCCAATGCCTTAGAAAAAGCGACCAGCACAGAAGCATTCACACCTTACATCATTCTTGAAGCAAACGGAAAAACCATTGGTGTTTTCGGTTTGTCCACCCCGGAAACTGCATTTAAAACAAGCCCCAAAAATGTGGAAGCATTAACTTTTGCAGACCCTTTAGAGGCAGCCAAAGCAACGGTGGCACAGTTGCAAGCCGAAAATGTGGATGTCATTGTAGCGCTGGCCCATATAGGCACAAACGATGCCAGCTCCCCCAACAACAGCCAGGAAATCCTAAATGCAGTTGAAGGCATTGATATTTACATAGACGGGCATAGCCACAGTGTGTTTGAAAAAGATACAAAGATTGGGAACACCCTTATTAACAGCGCCGGTGAATACTACAAAAACCTGGGCGTTGTCACCATTAATGCTGACGGCACCATGAGCGCAGATAAGCTTACTACCGAGCAAGTGAAGGAAATGGGCGTGACAGACCCCAAAATGGCTGAAGCCTTAACGGCCATTGTGGATGCACAAGGCCCGGAATTAAAGCAAGTGGTGGCCACTGTGGCCGTGGATTTTGACGGCGTTCGGGAAAACGTGCGCACCAAGCAAACCAATTTGGGTGCCTTGGCGGCTGATGCTATTTTATGGGCCACCGATGCAGACATTGCCTTTACAAACGGCGGCGGCATCCGTGCTTCTTTGGCCACAGGCCCTATCACCAAGGAAGATGTCATTACTGTGTTTCCTTTTGGCAACTATATCATGACAAAAGTGTTGCCTGGTGAAACCATTGTGGAAGCCCTGGAACAAAGCGTCAGTGCTTTACCTGGAGAAAGCGGCGGGTTTTTGCAGGTTTCCGGCATCTCTTTTGATGTGGACCCCTCTCAGCCTGTGGGAGGGCGGGTGTCCAACGTGATGGTGAACGGAGCGCCACTATCTTTAACAGAAACTTACTTGTGCGCATCCAATGACTTTACCTTAAATTCCGGCGGGGATGGCTATACCATGCTGGCCCAGCACCCCATTGCCAATGAGTTTTCAGCATTGGAAGAAGTGCTGGCCTCCTATTTGAAAGCTTTCCCGGATGCGGCACCTTCACCGGAGGGCAGAGTGAACATTGCTGCGGGTGCAGAGCCGGAAGCTATTACGGAAGATGTTACGGAAGATGCAGCGGCTGTAACTGAAGCTGTAGAAGCACCGGTTGTAGTGGAAACAACCGCTGAACAAGCAGAGGTACCTGCACCTGTATTGCAACCCACCCAGAACGAAACGCCTGTTTCTGTCACCACCTATGTGGTACAGAAAGGAGACTACTTGGTTTTAATTGCTGAAACCGTTTATGGTGACGGCACCATGTGGCGGCAAATTTACAACGCTAACAAAAACATTATTGGCAGCCCGGACCGCATTTACCCCGGCCAGGAATTGCTGATTCCCTAATTGCATCATTCAATTACAGAAGAAGGGCGGCCTATGGCCGCCCTTCTTCTGTGCAAAAAGTCTATTTCCCCAAACATTCCATTAAATAAGGCAGTGCCCGTTCAAAGCAAACCCCATAGCGTTTTTCCTGCCCGGCAGCCATGGTTTCTATAATGGCCTTGTAGGTGACGTTTACAGCCAGGGTAGTAGCATCCAGAAGGGAATGGTTGTTCAACAACCCGGCCAGCAGTGTGCTGGCGAACAAGTCCC
>CAZCQP010000081.1:0-3372 GCA_964500895.1 uncultured Eubacteriales bacterium
AGGCAAATTTTAGGCAAATCAGAATGGGGCCGCTTCCATAATTATATTTGAAAAAGGGCATTTGTAGGAGGGAAATTCGAAAGGTGCGGAAAATGCTTTTGGGCCGATGGGCGGGGGTGGATGGCATTTGGGGTTTTAAGCTGTAGTTTCAACTCGGATGTGCTGGGTAGGTGCTCGGAACCTAGGCCAGCAATCCCCGACAAAATACTGTATAATCATTTTGTAAGTGTGCACGAAAATTGTAAAGGAGATGGTCATTTGAGTTTCAAAATGGTAAATCAAAAATTTGAACTTCATTATGACAATGTGGACTTGTTGTTTGAAGATTTACATAAGGCAAATGCCAACACAAATAACATTATATATCGTGGTATAAGCTATGATAGCGAGCGTTATCCGGGAATTATGCGAGTGCGAAGTCATACTCCCGAGAAAAGCCATAATTTGTACCGAAAAGAATTTGATATGCTTCAAGAATTTCGGCATGAGAGCGCGAGTTCATTAGGCAACTGCTTTAGTGCTCTTGATTTTGTGTGTGCGGCACAGCATTATGGTATTCCCACACGCTTAATCGACTGGACATATAACCCCTTTGTGGCTTTGTATTTCGCACTTTCTGCGCAAGTCAATATTGAAAGCAAAGATTTCCAATACAGAATCTTATGCGGTGACGTACGCAATCAACTGGCGTTTACCGATATTTATCATTCGCTTACGGTAGGTCAATATAGTAACCTGATTGCCGACGGACGGGTAGAGCACTATAAAAGTTTCGTTAGAGATATCTCTGTAACCGACAAGCTAATTAAAAAGTGTAAACGTGAGGGCATGAAGGACTGCGAAAGTAAAATTAATAATTTCATCGTTTTAAGGCCCGGAAACTCCAATGCAAGAATCAATGCACAAAAGGGTCTTTTTGTTATTCCACGCACATTGGATAAGCGGAAAATTGATGAAGAATATCGAGATTCCGGTGTACAGACTATTACCTTATCATCAGAAATACGCCGAGAGGCGCTTAAACACCTGGCCAACCTGGGGTATTCAAGGCTACATCTATTTTGTGATTTGCAAAACATCTGCCAGCACATAAAAGAGAGTGCCTTACCAGAGGATATGCGTTGGCGAACGTGCTCGAAAAAAGCCGCTGTACGCGCAGCGATTCAGAGTGTCAAAAATCATCAGGCGGCGAAAGGCGATGCAGCGCAAGGGAACAAAAAATCGCGCCAGGTCGAATATAAATGATATGTAACCAACGCGCGGTTTCGCAGATGACGCCGCAATGCGCGCATTTTCAACAGCCTGAGCCACTGCACTCGCAGCGACTTTTATACTATGCGCAAGCTCCCACAATTAACCCACCCCACAGGTGTCCATCACTTGCGGGGTGGGTTTTTGGTTATGCGTCCTCTTTATTCAAGAGTTTGTTTTGTGTTTTGATTAGCTCTCTTGCCATGAGCAGAAGGTATTGCTGGGTGTCTGGTGTGAGCTGCGCCAATAGTTCTATTAATTCTTGTGTATAGGGAGAGTCGTTGAACATGCTGCCTGTACCCGTACGAAACCAACCCTCGTTCACATGGAATGTTGTGCAAATGAATTTGATATTTTTGTTTGTCAATGTGCTTTTGCCGCTCTCAATCATGGAAAGGGCCGTTTGCGTAAGCCCAAGCCTCTTGGCAAAATCCGTTTGGTTCATACGCAGTGCAGCACGTATTTCCTTGATTTTCTCATTCATTGCACAGTCACCCCTCAAAAGTCAAGGATAGCAGATGGAGGGGGTAAAAGCAATAAAATATCAAGGGCTTAATAAAACTCTTGTCATTATATTAAATAAATGATAATATGTAATCAATTAACGAATAATGAAAAGGGGCTTTCCCATGGTGCCGTTGGTACAGGAAATAGTGGAACTATTTGAACAGCTAACACCGAATAATCAAGCACAGTTGCTTACGGCCACGCGTGTGGCCTTGGTGGCAGAGACTTCCATGAAAAAAACTCTCATGGCATCTTGCGGAAGTGGGGCACCCGTGCCGGATAGTAAAGCGGATAGGAAGCATATTGCTTTTGATAAAGAAACATCCTGCCTGGCAAAAAAAAATGGAAAAAGGGGCCTGTAGTAAGATTCAGTTTTATGTATCTATGTAAAATATAGAAAAGGTGGTATCAAAATGAAAAGAAAAGTTCTGTCCATGTTGCTGGCGCTGGCCTTGGCGCTCTCCATCCCCGTTAGTGTGCTGGCTGGGGATGCTGGCGTGGAGGTGGCCTCCTCACCCCTGCCTGTTTCCCAGCCCGAGAGCACAGAACCGGATTCACAACCGACCCCGCCCGATAGTGCACCGCCTGCGGAGAGCGAAGCCCCGGAAAGCCTGCCGCCAGAAACAGGAAGCAGCTTGCCGGAGAGTGCCCCCGAGACGGTGCCAAGCCCCCGCGAGACCGCTGGCGCTGAAGAAGGCTCTGCTTCGGTAGAGGCGCTGGGGGAGCTGGAGCCGCAGGCCGACACCTACCACGCGGGCGATGTGGCGGTGATACAAGCCATTTATGACAACAACGGGCTGAAAGAGGGGGATAGAAATGACCCCAGCACTTGGAGTTTTGTAAGTGGATGGACACAAGGTATTCCCAAGCGTATCTCCAAGCTTTATTTAGACGAAAAAGGACTTAAAGGAAACTTAAATGTGTCGGCCTTGACCAGTCTTGAATATTTAAGCTGTGCTAAAAACCAGCTTACCTCCCTAGATGTACGAGGATTGACCAATCTGTATGGTCTGTATTGCCCAAAAAATCAGCTCACCGCTTTGCACATGAGTGGGACGACCAATTTACAGTATTTGGTTTGTTCTGAAAATCGTTTAACTACTTTAGATGTGCTAGGACTGACTAAGCTACAAACATTGAACTGCGGCCAAAACCCGCTTACCACTATAGATGTACAAGGGCTGGCCAATCTGGAAAGCCTATTTTGTTATGAAAGCCAACTCACCAACTTGAATACGCGTGGGCTTGTCAATTTGCAAGAATTGTGGTGCAACAAAAATCAGCTTGTTACCTTAGATGTAAGTGGATTGAAAAACCTTCAAACATTGGTTTGCTCTGATAATCGACTCACTTCTTTGGATGTGACGGGGCTATTCAAGTTAGTCAATTTGTATTGCAGCTACAACTATCTTGCCAGTGAAGCCGACATCATCGGACTAAACAAGGCAAATCTAACGGTGTTTGATTTTTCCCCACAAAATGGAGAAAGCCGTGGAGAATGGATAGACTTTGGTGGCCGTTGGTGCTATAAAAATGCTGACGAAAGCTGGGCCTATGGATGGGCACAGATTGATGGCAACTGGTACTATTTTGACAATGAGGGCTATATGCAAA
>CAZCQP010000082.1:0-3262 GCA_964500895.1 uncultured Eubacteriales bacterium
CTTCCGCTGCCGTTTTGGCTTCGGCGCCGGGGGTGCTTCCAGGCTTTCCGTCAGCTCTTTTTTCACTTGGGAAAGCAAACCTAAACGGTCTTCAATGTCCTCCACTGCCCCTACCTTGGTAACAATGATGGTGATGCCGTCGGAAGCAAAAGGAATGGCTTCAATCATCAGCGGGGTGTTGTCTGCCTCGAAACCGCATTCTAAATTGGCCTGTTCCATCATTTCACGGAACAATGCCTGGGTTTTTTCAGAGCCGTATGCCAGTTCTGTCAGCCGAATGTTCCGGTCTGCCAAATCGGTTTGGTTTAATATGAATTTCACTTGGTTTTCACTAATTTTCTCTATTTTCAAAAGGTTCACATCCTTTTCTAACCGTTCCTACTGCTACAGTATATGCAATGGTGGCTTGAAAGTAAAGTGGATATTCATGTCACGCCAAATGCCCATCATGTGAAAGGCTTTGTAAAAGGGTACTCAAAAACATGAAAATTGTCAAGCAAAATTATGGTAAATAAAGGGGATGATTTTTAAGCAAACATTGCGCATTTTTTGTGAAAAATTGTTTACAAAAAATAATTTCCCCGCCACCAACCTACAAATATTGCATACCCGCCCATTTATAATGGACAAGCACACGTGTCTGTGGTTCCGGCGCATCAGTTCTTTTATGGATTGGCGTCGGAACCGAACTAGAAGAACCTGTATTCATAAACGAAACGCCGCCTTTTCGGCGGATTTTATGCCATACTGCGTTAAATTTTCTTGAAATACCTCAAGGGTATTCCTGCGAAAATTTGCCTTGCCTGGCAAAAAATTCGCTCGAAAATCCAGCATTCCTTATTATGAATACAGATTCTAAGATTCGTATAGTGGGAGGGGAATTGATGGAACGCGCAGTTTTTCAAAATGCGAAGGCTTCCCCGAAGGGAAGCGTTTTTTTGTCTACCCAAGACGCTTTTGCCGTGGCGCTGGGTATTTTTGGTTTTTTTCTGGGGCGGGTGACGGTGCTTTCCGGGGTTAGCCCGGTGGCTGCCGGGTTTGTAAGCAACTTTGTGTCGGTGGGCCCCCATTTCTACGTGACCGCGGTGTTTGCCATGGCCGGTATTGCCACACGCATCCGGGACTTGGCGCTTATTAAATACGCTGTAAGCTTCGGGCTTATCGCCGGGGCCCATTTGTTTTTTTCAAAAAAACGGTACAGGCTGCCCTTAACCGTGAAGGCCGCTGTAGGAGGCGGTGCAGTTTGCCTGTCCGGGCTATTGTATGCAGTGTTGGTAGGTTTTAGTCCATATTTTATGGTGCTGGCTTTGTTGGAAGGCACCCTCACCTTTTTTGTAACGGTGGTGTTCCGAAAAGCCGCCCTTATCATGGGAGGGACACAGCAAAAAAAGGTGCTGGCCAGTGAGGATATGCTCAGCCTGGCCATCTTGCTGGGGGCTGTAATGGCCGGTGCCAGCGACATTCATTTTGGCAACATTGCGTTGAGGCAGTTTATGGCCGCCTGGCTCATTTTAATGGTGGCCTACAAAGGAGGCGGGGCGCTGGGGGCTGCTGTGGGGCTTTTGGTGGGCATCATGCTGTACGTGGTTGGCTTTGACGACATGGCTGCCGTGATTGCCTACGCCACCGCTGGGTTGTGCGCCGGGGTTTTTAAAAACAAAGACAAGCCTTGGGTGATAGGTGGGTTTTGGGCAGGGATGATGGCGGTGACCGCCTATTTGTCTGGGGTGCTGTTAAGCCGGGGGGCTTTGTTTTCTCTGGGGGCTGGTTCATTATTGTTTTTCCTTATGCCCGCCCGGTTTTACTTCCACATTAACGCCTCTATAGACCCGGTGATAGACAACGCCCAGCTATACATAGACCGGGTGCGGGAAATCACCACAGACCGGCTGATGGCTTTTTCCGAAGCCTTTGCCCGGCTGGCCCGAACCTTTGGTGGCCTGTGCGAAAAGCGCACGGCGTTAAACCAGCAGGATGTGTCCCGGCTGATTGACGACATTGCCAACAAAACCTGCGCCGACTGCGACAACATCACCCATTGCTGGGAAGGACAGTTTTACGATACATACCAGGCGGTGTTTGGGATGCTGGGGGCTTGTGAAACCCGGGGCAGAATAGAGGCCAAGGACATTCCGGCAAACTTCCGCAAAACCTGCCTGCACATGCCAGAGTTTATGGAAGCCGCCAACAAACTGTACGAACTGGCCAAAGTGAACCTGGCCTGGCAAAACCGGATGGCAGAAAGCCGGGAACTGGTGAAAGACCAGCTGGCCGGGGTGTCCGGGCTGATTAAAGATTTAGCACAAGAACTGGACTTGTACGTGAACTTCAAGGAGGACTTGGAAGCGACCATTCGCACGGAGCTACTAAACCATAAAATTGAGGTGAGCGATGTGATTGTGCTGGAAAACAAAGCGGGCAAGTATGAGGTGACTTTAACCCACAAGCCCTGCATCGGCAAAAAGCAGTGCCTGTCGGACATTGCCCCGGTGGTGAGCAAGGTGTTGGGCCGAAAGATGAAGCCCTACAGCCCGGAATGCAGCACCAAAAAGGGCAACTGTACCCTGCGGCTTTTAGAGGAGCAACGGCTGCACATTTTAAGTGGGGTGGCACGTGTTTCCAAGGCGGGCAGCAAGCAGTCCGGGGACAGCTATTCCTTTATGGAACTAAAAAATGGCCAGTGTATGCTGGCCCTCTCCGACGGCATGGGCTCTGGCAACCGGGCCAAGGCGGAAAGTGCCGCCGCCATCGGGCTTTTGGAGGATTTTATAGATTCCGGGTTCGACAAAGAAACCGCCGTGAAAATGATTAATTCCGCCCTGGTGTTAAAAGGGGACGAGGAATCCTTTTCAACCTTGGATATTTGCGCCGTCAATTTGTATTCCGGGGAAGCAGAGTTTATTAAGCTGGGGGCTTGCCCCACCTATCTGCTACGTAACGGTGCAGTGTCTACCATTCAGGCGGCCAGCTTGCCGGTGGGCATTTTAAATGCGGTAGAGCTGGAAACATGCAGCAAGGTGCTAAAAGACGGGGACATGCTGGTGATGGTGACCGACGGGCTGACGGAACTGCCCGGGGAAGCAGGGGCGAAAGGGGGATGGATTATTGAAGCCCTGTGCCATTTCAAAGGGGCCAACCCTCAAGACGTGGCAGACCACCTGCTGGATACGGCCAAAGCATTGTGCAACGAACAGGTGCAGGACGACATGACGGTGCTGGCGGCAAGAATTTGGAAGAAAAGCGGGGCGTGATGGCTGAGAAA
>CAZCQP010000083.1:0-2402 GCA_964500895.1 uncultured Eubacteriales bacterium
GAACCTGTATGCATAATAAGGAATGCTGGATTTTCGAGCGAATTTTTTGCCAGGCTCAGCACGTTTGCTGCACAAACGCCGCACCTTTGGTGCGTCCGGCCTTCTTGCCGGTGCATCAAGGCAAATTTTCGCAGGAATACCCTTGCGGTATTTCAAGAAAATTTAACGCAGTATGGCATAAAATTAGCCGAAAAGGCAGCGTTACGTTTATAAATACAGGTTCTAAATTTAAAGAAGCCGAAGGAGACCCTTTTCTTATGAGAGCCCGAACCAAACCATGGACCCACAACGAGATTGCCACAAACCCCCTTATATTAGAAAACCCGGAAGCCAACAAAGGCGGCTGGCGTACAGCCCTGGGTGCACCAGCTCAAGCGCCCTTGCATGTGGAGCTGGGCTGCGGCAAAGGCCGCTTCATCACCCAAATGGCGTTAAGAAACCCGGATGTTTACTATATTGCTGTAGAACGGGAGCCTCACGTGATTGTATCCGGGGCCAGATTCGCCCGGGAAAACAACCTGCCCATCACCTTTGTGCTGGGGGATGTTTCCAATTTGTCTGACCTATTCGCCCCCGGCGAAATTGACCGGCTGTACATCAATTTTTGCGACCCATGGCCCAACAAAAAGAAATGGGCCAAACGCCGCCTAACCCATAGCCGGTTTCTTGCCCAATACCAAACGTTGTTGGCAGAGAAGGGGAGCATCCATTTTAAAACCGATAACCGCCAGCTCTTTGAGTTCAGCTTAAACGAGTTTGCGGCCAACGACTGGAAGATGTCCAACATATCCCTGGACTTGCACAATTCCGACTATACAGACAACATCATGACAGAGTATGAAGAAAAGTTTTCATCTCGGGGGTTTTCCATCTTCCGGCTGGAAGCGGAAAAACCAAAATTTTGAACCAATACCCGGAAACATCATAATATACTAAATAAAACGCATATGCTTTGCGTACTGGGGCATTCCAATGGCGAGCACCCGGTAGAAAGAGAGTTCATATGGAAAAATTAAACGTTCTGTTTCTTTTTGGCGGCCAATCCTCCGAGCATGAGGTATCGATGGCATCGGCCCGAACGGTGCTAAGCGGCCTGTCTGCGGACAAATACAACGTGGTTCCCGTGTACATCACCAAAGACGGCCGCTGGCTGCTGTACGACGGCCCTCTGGAAAGCTTGTTGTCTGCCCCCCTGGAGGCCTTTGGGGTTAGTGCCGTATTAAGCCCAGACGCCTCACACAAAGCATTGTTGCGCATGGTTGGGGGCAAGGTGAAGCACATTCCCGTAGACATTGCAATTCCCGTGCTTCATGGCCATAACGGGGAGGACGGGGCCATTCAAGGGCTTTTTCAGATGGCCGGTTTGCCCTACGTGGGCTGCGGGGTATTGGCCAGCGCTGTGTGCATGGACAAAGCCGTTACCAAAAAGCTGGCCACCAGCCTGGGCATTCCCCAGGCCAAATACGTGGCATTTTCCAAAGATGATTTGAAAAATGATCCCGACGATGTACTTAAGACGGTGCGTTACAAAATTGGATACCCCTGCTTTGTGAAACCTGCCAATACGGGTTCTTCTGTGGGCATCACCAAAGCCCATGGTAAAAAAGAGCTGGTGAAGGCGCTGGAACTGGCTGCATCCTACGACCATACGGTGCTGGTGGAAGCCGCCGTGGTGGGCCGGGAAGTGGAGTGTGCCGTGCTGGGGGACACTTGCAACGCCCAAGCCTCCTGCGTGGGGGAAATTATTGCCGCTGCCGAGTTTTATGACTACGAGGCGAAGTATCATAACGATGCCTCTAAAACCATTGTCCCGGCGGACTTGCCAGAAGAAGTTTCTGAAACCATCCGGCAGTATGCGCTGGAGGTGTTTAAAGTGGCGGGCTGCCATGGCCTGGCACGGGTGGACTTCTTTGTGCAGGAAGAAGACAACACGGTTATTTTTAACGAAATTAACACCATGCCCGGGTTTACGTCTATCAGCATGTACCCCATGCTGTGGAAGCACATGGGTGTGCCCATTGACGAGCTGGTGGACCGGTTGATTGCCCTGGGGCTGGAACGGGACAGGGAAGCTGCGTCGGAATAAAAGACTCCAAGATTTGTAATTGTAGGGGCGAACTGTGTTCGCCCCTTTGTAATGATTAATTATAGTCGAATAATGGTGATTTTAATAAAGATTGCAGCTTTTACATTGAACAACATTCTTTGCATATGTTATAATTCAATTAGTCAAGAGAAATGTCAAATATAAAATGAGTAAGAGATTATAGCAATGACGTGCAGTTGAAGGTTTATGGTAAAGGAAGATTATTTATATAATTTTAATCATGAGGTAGCTGTGCTGAGCAATAATTGCACTTAGCCAAAAAGGTGATAATGATGTCAAAGATAATATTAAGTGC
>CAZCQP010000084.1:0-2036 GCA_964500895.1 uncultured Eubacteriales bacterium
AGAGCGATCGCCTCCTAAGCGATAGGTCGCAGGTTCGAGTCCTGTCAAGTGCATCCTTTAGGTTATGTGCTTTTAAACTTTTTCAGTACACAAAACGTATAACAAAAGCCGCCTGGCGTCAAGGCGGCTTTTTACGTGTATGCATCAAGACATTAAACCGCTCTATCTACCAGCATTCCCGTTTCTATCAATTTAAATGTATCAGCTTTTAAACTGCCAAATTTGTAGTTGTAGTAATAGTTTAAATTTTTAAAGTTCATGTGTTCGGAAAGGGGCACACGCAATACGTCTGTGGCCGTGTTGTAAATGTTTTGGAACAAGCTTACATTTTGGCCGATAACCTTTTTGGCCTTGGCTTGGTCATAGGAAGCCAGCACATCCTGGTCAAAGGTAAGGGTTCCGTCTTCGGTAAGCTGTAAGCCTGTATTTTGTAGGCTGTTTTGGTTGTATTCCACATTTAAAGACAAGGTGTTGCCATAGTTTTTCAAAGGGGAGCTATGGGTTTGGGACAACAAAAATGCTGTGGCCTCGTTGTAAGCGCTGGCAAACTGAGAAAGGGTGCGGGCGATTTGGGCTTGGGTGGGTTCATAGCCGTTTTTATGTACATCTTGGCTAAAGCTTTCCATAGCAGTGCTCACGTCTCTGGCCCGGTCTTTCACCGTGGTGACACTTTGATAAATGCCTTTAGCATATTGCACAATGTCGGTTTTTCGGGATTTGTTCATTAAATAGGCAGCATCCTTCAGTTGCTCGGGGGCCGGACGCTTTACAATATGGCGGAAAGATGCAGGGTGCGGCTTGGCCACCTCTCGTATGATGTATGGCTTGTAATAGCCGTAATAAAACATGGTGGTAAGCATTCGTCATCCCCCTTTGACTGATTATGCAAACTGTACGTTATTTAATTATACTCCATGCATCAACACTTTTCAAGCCGTTTGCCAAATAAAACAGACGAACAAATGCGTAATCCGTCCATTGACATCCAGGATTAAGGTGCTTACAATAAAAATGAACATGAAGTACATTACTTACGTTACATAAACGCCATGTACGAAAGGAGCGATTGCATGGTCGAAATGAGCCTGATGGTGGGCATTGTGGTTGCGCTGACAGAAATGGTAAAGCAAATGCAGTGGATGCCCATACGGTTTATTCCGCTGCTGAATTTGTGTTTGGGGGTCATCATGTGTTTGGTTTACGACCAGAGCACACCCAAGGAAGCTGTGTTTAAAGGTTTGGTGGTGGGGCTTTCCGCCAGCGGGCTGTTCAGCTCCGGCAAGAACATTATGAAAGACGGGAAGGCGTAAAGACCTTGGGAAACTTTTTCGAGAAAAAGTTTCCCAAACCCTTCAAAAAGCCTTTACCCGAAATGCCGCAAAGCGGCATTTCAAAAAGTTTTTGCACCGCTTTTTTCAAAAAGCGGTTGGGGTTTGGGGCAAAGCCCCAAGGTCTTTTATATCACACAGTACCCTGTAACCCAATGGCCTCGGCCACTTCCCGCATAGCCCGAATGGTTTCCTCAATCACTTCTTGCAAACTTAACCCAAGCATCTCGCAGCCACGCTCAATGACACTGCGGTCTACCCCGGCGGCAAAACTTTGAGTCTTGTACTTTTTCATGACAGATTTATATTCCAGGTCCATCACAGACTTAGAAGGCCGCATCAGTGCGGCGGCGGTAATCAAGCCGGTAAGTTCGTCGGTGGCATACAGCACTTTTTCCATCACATGCTGGGGTTCTACCTGGTTGTTAAACCCATAACAGTGGGAGATAATGCCCCGGATAATCTCTTGGTCAATGCCTTTTTCCTCTAATATTTCCACAACTTTAATGCAGTGGGCATCAGGGTAGCGCTCGTAGTCCATATCATGCAAAAGCCCCACCACGCCCCATTTTTCCACATCTTCATTAAACCGGCGTGCAAAGTAGCGCATAACCCCTTCCACGGCTAAACCGTGCTTAATGAGTGAATCACTTTGGTTATACTCTAAAAACAACGCATAGGCTTCTTCTCTTGTTGGTATAGTTCCCA
>CAZCQP010000085.1:0-1671 GCA_964500895.1 uncultured Eubacteriales bacterium
AAGAATAGAAAAAACAAAGTGCGCAAGGCTTATGGCTTTGCGCACTTTTTGTATGTGAAAGCACAAAAAATAGACTGCCACATGTGTTGTAGCAGTCTAGGGCTGAAAGTTACTTCCCAAAGTTGTAAGCTTCCATCACGCACCGTTGGTGGTCGGCCTCGTGGGAGCGGTTGCCGTTGTGGGTAGTGCTGCCTTTAAAATGGATGCACACCTGGCCGTTCATGCCATTAGAACCGTTCACACCGCCGCCGTGGGGCATACCGTTAATGGAAGCCGCCAGGCTTCTGCCGTTTATGGTTACAATTACGGGCCGGGTGTCCCAGCTCCAAGCGCCGCCATAGGTTTGCTTCATGGTGGCGGTGTCCTGCTCTGTCACCGGCTCCACGTCTGCATGGTTGCCGTTTGAAAAGCTTTTCACCTGATATGTAAGCCCAGAGCGCACGTCATACACCTCTGCCGCAACGCCGATGGTAAAAATATCTTTGGCTTCGCTCCACTCTACCAACTCTGCGCTGGGTACAGCCGGTTCTACATATTCCTCTTCGGGAACCACAAATTCTGCAAACACATAACCCAGGTTGTCGTTATAAGCCACAAGCCCCCAACCGGTTTCGTTAAATTCCATCACTTCAACGGCAGTGCCCGCCGGTAAGATGCCCATGGATGGGCTGCCTGTGGAAGGCTCTTCCCGGAAGTTCACCCGGTCTATGGTTTTGTAAATGCCGCTATCTGCGCCAAAAACAGGTACGGCCAAAAAGGTTATGGTACACAGGGAGAGGGCGGCGGCCTTTTTCAAAAGGGGTTTTGTCCATTTCAATTCTATTAACAAATGCATCAATCTCCTAAAGTAAGTTGTATTAAATCTTAACTTATATTAATACATTCGTAACAATTTGTCAATACTTTTTTTACCATTGTTGCTTGTAAATGTTGTTTTGTACACGGCATTATGTTACACTGAAGGAGGTTGGATAACGTAGAATGTTTGGCTAACAATGAGGTGTACACATGAAAAACTTTCAAAGGCAAGACCTTCTGTTTTCTTTATGTGGTTTAAACTGTGCCCTGTGCACCATGAAGCTGGACCATTATTGCCCCGGCTGCGGCGGAGGGGCAGGCAACCAGGGTTGTGCCATTGCCCGGTGTAGTTTGCAGCATGGTGATATGGAATACTGCTACCAGTGCGGGGCATATCCCTGTGAAAAATATGCCGGAATCACCCAATATGACTCGTTCATTACCCACCGCAACCAGCTGGAAGACATGGCCAAGATGCAAGCCATAGGAACTGAGGTTTACCATGCTGAATTAGCAGAAAAAAGCCAACTCTTGCAGCATTTACTGGAAAACTACAATGACGGGCGGCGCAAAAGCTTTTTTAGCCTGGCCGTAAACCTTTTAGATTTGCAAGATTTAAGACTTGTCATGGAGCAGGTTGCCATCCATGCGAATCAATTGACGACAAAAGAAAAAGCAGCTTTAATGGCAACACGCCTACAAGCTGCAGCAGAACAGAAAAATATTATTTTAAAGCTTAACAAAAAAACAGCAAAACAATAGCATGGGCCATTATTTTTCATTAAAAATGGCATACACCTTCATGCATGTGTCGCAATAATGCCCTTCCGCTTGTAGCGCTAGGGTAATATATTGTTGATGCACTTTTTTGTC